>CALODJ010000007.1:0-41020 GCA_942492025.1 uncultured Gammaproteobacteria bacterium
TTGTTTGCTAAGCAGTGATGCCTACCAACACAGCCAGCATCTCGATCGTAATAGCCAGGTAACAAGATGCTTAACCCCACCAGCAGCAAGCCGGTCATGACACTTACCAGGAAAGACCATTTGAGCACATTGTTTACTGTTTGCATAGGAGTCATCGCCTACTTTGGCTTATTAACTATAACGCTATAAGACACCATCAGTAGCACTACACAAGCGTGTAAGTGGTAAACAGTGATAACTATATCGGTTACTATGGCGCTGCTATTTTCACCAGCATTGTTTACCATAAACGGGTCGAGCCAGAACAAGCCATTGTAAAATAAGATTATATTTATAAAAAACATGTGCAATTCGTTCTTCAAACATCATTCTTCATTAGTTTCAATGAATTTGGCAGGCCCGACCCGGTTATACGTTCCAAGGGCTCCGCCTTCTGGTCCGGCGTACCCGCGTGACGACCCGGCTGCCCATTACCAATAGCGCGCTATCATCACCAGTTATGATAGCGCTTGTTCAAAACCCGTTTATGTCTCAGTCGGTGTTCGAAAAATTTTGGGGACAGGTCTTTCATCGCTCATTAAGAACCATGATGCTGTAAATCATTTGTGCACAATGAAAGACCTGACTTTATTTTAGTTACAATGGATGTCTTTGTTTGTTTTTTGTTTTGACACCATTGAAATCAGCGGGTAGTAAAAAGGGTAAGACCTTGTGGCCTTACCCTTATAATCTGCTAACGATATTTGTTGCGATCGCAGCAGAGTAAATCATTGTCGCCTAGTTAGACAGCAACAATATTTTCCGCTTGTGGACCTTTCTGGCCTTGAGTTATCGTGAATTCCACTCGCTGACCTTCAGCTAAGGTCTTGAAGCCAGTGCTGGCAATGGCACTGTAATGAGCAAATACATCTGGACCAGACTGCTGCTCGATAAAACCAAAACCTTTAGCTTCGTTGAACCATTTGACGGTTCCGCTAGTTATATTAGACATCGTAATATCCTGAATATTTAGTAAAAATGTGCGCCCGTAATAGGCTTGAATAGCCGAAAAATTGGCTGGAACTTAAAAACTGCAGGACGGCGAATTACGAATAAAACAACGAACAGAAGCTGATAAACAAGAGACTTTCTTTCTAGCTAGCAACCAGTGTATACGCATTATTTAGAATGTCAATTAAATTTACCTACTAAACCCAATCATGGACACCCATTGACCTTGGCGAAAAACTACTCTGACACATGGAGATACTCGAAATACTTATACTGTCATTATTTCGATTTCTTATATAGTGCGCCATAAAGGACTAGAGTAAGTGCATATCAACTCTTTAGATGGCATTAAAGAATAAATAAAAGCTGTACATTTCTATGAAGTGTCCAGGGTGTCTCAAAGACGCCATCATTTCTCATTCATCCGTGTCTTGATCTGCACGTGTTATTGAAAACTTACATGCAGTCGATGTGGATTATCCGTGGTTTTGTCGGTGCACAATGGCCGACAAAATACTTTGCCATACTATAGCAGGGCTGTATGATTCTCGGCTCAACTTCCGTGTACGGTCGGCGCCTCGTCTCCACGTAGTCGTTGCTGGTTTTCTTGTTCCTCGTTCCAGGCTGCTTCGATTACTTGCAGTACCACATCCACATCGGCGGCTTGTGTGTTTTCTTCAAACTGGCCAGTTAACTCGACCTCAGGGTGTAATTCGCCGTTTTCGTACAGCGCCCAGATTTCTTTGGCGTATTGACTATCATGCAATTCGGGGGCGTGTAGAGCGTAGTAACTGGTTATGTTGTTAATGTCTCGTTCCAGCATGCCCTGTGCGTTGTTATTGGCTGCCGCATCTATAGCCTGAGGCAGGTCGATAATCACCGGGCCGTTTTCATCTACCAGTACATTAAATTCTGACAGATCACCGTGCACCAGTCCGGCACAGAGCATGCGTGTCACGTATTGCATGACGACGGCATGATGTTGTAACGCCTGTTCCACGGACAGGGAGATATCGCTAAGGCGCGGCGCTACATTGCCATCGCCATCGGTGATCAACTCCATCAGCAGGACACCGTCAATGCATCCGTAGGGTTGGGGGACGCGTACATCGGCATTATCCAGGCGATAGAGCGCATCCACTTCTGCAGTCTGCCAGGTATGCTCCTGCTCGTTACGGCCGAACTTCGAGCCTTTCTCCATAGCACGGGCACGGCGGCTATTACGCACTTTACGGCCTTCCTGGTATAGCACGGCCTGTTTGAAGCTGCGCTTGTTGGCTTCCTTGTAGACCTTGGCGCAGCGGATCTGGGGGCCGCAGCGCACGATATAGACGGCGGCTTCTTTACCGCTCATCAACTGGCTGATGACTTCATCCACCAGGCCGTCATCAACCAGAGGCTGGAGTCGTTTGGGTATTTTCATGGCGCACTTATACATGAGTTGAGCGCAAGAGGGAATGGTTAGTCTCTAATATGGACGCTTTTTTACCCGTAATTTAACGGGAAATTGCGTAAAGTCCGCATGCATTGCCAGCGGCAACGGTTAACGAAGCAACCCTGGCGTTCTGCTAATAAAGTAAATAATCGATATAGAACGTTCGTTTTTGGCATAATGAGGCCAGATAGGGTTTGCGTCGATTCGTGGCAGGGATAGAAGCAAATGACACTACTTAAAGGACAAACGCATAAATGAACACAGAACTCCACCCCGCCGAAACTGATGCGGTTGTCGCCGCCACGCGAACCTGGCTCGAACGGGCCGTTATCGGTCTCAACCTGTGTCCCTTCGCCAAATCGGTTCATGTGAATCAGCGTATAAGCTATTGCGTGAGTGGCGCTCAGTCCACTGAGGAACTGCTGGAAGACCTCTCTCATGAACTTCGCGCTTTGCATGATGCGGACCCCGATGTTTGCGAAACTACGCTAATAATTCATCCTGGCGTACTGACAAACTTTATCGAGTACAGCCATTTTCTGCCTGCCGCCGAAGCTGCTGTTTCAAAGCAGGGTCTGGCGAAGGAATTTCAAATCGCAAGCTTCCACCCTGATTACCAGTTCGGCGATGCCGCAGCGGATGATATCGAGAATTATACCAACCGTTCACCTTATCCCATGCTGCATCTGTTACGTGAATCGAGCATCACGCGTGCAGTGGCGTCCTTTCCCGATGCCGCCGTGATCTATGAGAAGAACATCGCGACTTTGCGCCGCCTCGGCCATGCGGGGTGGCAGCGTTTGTGGATTAACGAGAATCAAGTATAAAACCGGTGCTGGAACGCAGATTACTAACGGATGCACTAGCTCGCATTTCTCACCAGGGGGCTAGATCGCCCGGCTAATGTCACGGCTGATTTGCTTTCTCCATACAAAGAGAGGAGACTGATATCATCGTTTGATCTGCAAATATGCAATCCCCCTTGCCGAACAGCATTGAGTAAAGTTCTTGTTTCTTGAAATAACGCCTTACTCGCTGACGCCAATTCTGTTGAGTGGCCGCCATTTGATCTGACAGTTGCCGAACAATATCGTGCCTGGATCCCGACCTGCTGTCGCCTGGCCCGATTGTCTTCCTGACCGATTTCACGCATTTGAAGATTTCGATGTTGATTGATGATCAGGATCGCCGATGTGGTCAGTTGTGGCGGCGCATGTGGCTATAAGTAGGCCAGCGCACTGCCAGCGATCAAGCAAGCTCGACTGGCAATTCCGCCAGTCTGATTTTGAATAAAGAGGTTTGAGATGAACCAGGATACCGTTGAAGGCAACGCAAAAGTACAGAGAGTGACCTTAATTGAGCACAAAAGAGGGCATGCCAATGCCAATACATAACGGTAACGGTGGCCAGAATCCATGGGGTGGCGGGGCCAATCAGCGGCCACCCGATCTCGATGCGCTGCTGCGGCAGGTGCGGGACTGGTTCAGGCAGTTATTGCCCAGTGGCGGGCCACGCGGATTAATCGTCTTTGCCGTCATCGCCGTGGTTGCACTTGGGGCATGGACGGCCTATTACACGGTGCCGAGTGACTCGGTCGCCGTGGTGCAGCGTTTCGGTAAATATCTCAAAGAAGTTCCACCGGGACTCCATTTCAAGCTGCCGTTGGGCATCGATGCGGCAACGATCGTTCCCGTCAAACGGCAGTTGAAGCAGGAATTCGGCTTCACGACTCCGGGCTCCAGCGATCCGTATCAGAGTCCCCGCGACGGTAAGCGGGAAACGGAGATGGTTACCGGTGACCTGAATGCCGCACTGGTTGAATGGGTGCTGCAATACCGAATCTCGGATCCCGTAAGATTCCTCTTCGAGGTGCGGGAGCCGAGTGAAACCCTACGTTATGTTTCCGAATCCGTCATGCGGGAAGTCGTCGGTGATCGCACCGTGGACGAGGTAATCACCATCGGCCGACAGGAAATCGAAACGGAAGCGCTGGCCAAGATGCAGGCGCTGTCAACCAAGTACGAGATGGGGATCAGCATCGACCAGGTGCAGTTGAAGAACATCAATCCGCCCGCACCGGTGCAGGCTTCGTTCAACGAGGTCAACCAGGCGCAGCAGGAGAAAGAGAAACTGATCAACGAAGCCCGGCGCGATTACAACAAGGTGATCCCGCTGGCCGAAGGCGAAAAGGACCAACGCATCCGCGAGGCCGATGGTTACCGGCTCAAACGAATCAACGAAGCGGAAGGCGATGTCGCCCGCTTCAGCGCTTTACTGGCGGAATACAGCAAGGCCCCGGAAGTCACACGTCGCCGCATCTATATCGAGACCCTGCAGGATGTCATGCCGCGTTTACGCTCGAAGATCATTATCGATGAACAGGCGCGCAGCATTCTGCCGCTGCTGAATCTCGACTCACAAAAGGTGACGAAGCCATGAAGATCAGTCAAATAGCAGTGCTCGTGGTCGTGCTCATCGGCGTGTATGTTGTGATGAGTTCGGTCTATACGGTGAGCGAAGTCGAGCAGATGATTATCACCCAGTTCGGCAAACCCGTCGGTGAACCCGTGACGACTGCCGGCCTGAAATTAAAGGTGCCCTTTATCCAGGAAGTCAATCCGATCGACAAGCGCGTTCTGGAGTGGGACGGCAATCCGTCAGACATGCCGACCAAGGACAAGCTCTACATCTCGGTCGATTTGTTCGCGCGCTGGCGTATCACCGATCCACTACAGTATTTTCTGCGTCTGCGTGATGAGCGCAGCGCGCAATCCCGGCTGGACGATATCCTGGGCAGCGAAACCCGTAACGCGATCGCCAAGCACGAGCTGATCGAAATCATCCGCACAACGAAGGACCGCGTGCCGCTGCGCGACACGTTCCTGACCGACGCGGAACGCAAGCTGGATATGGGTTCACTGGTGCCGATCCAGAAAGGACGCAAACTGGTCGAGCAGGAGATCTTCGCTGCGGCGGCCGAGAAGGTGCGCGTGTTTGGTATCGAACTGCTCGATATTCGCTTCAAGCGCATCAACTACAACGAAAGCGTGCGACCGAAGATCTACGATCGCATGATCAGCGAACGCCGGCAGATCGCGGAACGTTTTCTGTCGGAGGGTAACGGCGAGGCCGCACGAATCCGCGGCAACCGGGTGCGTGACCTCAACAAGATCCAGTCCGAAGCCTACCGGCAGGTCGAGGAAATCCGCGGCGTCGCGGACGCGAAAGCAACCGAGATCTATGCCAAAGCTTACAATCAGAGCCCGGAAGCGATGGCGTTCTATGAGTTTACGCGCACCATGCAGTCCTACATATCGACCATTGACGAAAACACGACCCTGGTGCTCACCACGGACAGTGACCTTTTCAAATTTCTGAAGAGCATGGATCCGGATGACAACATGGTTTCGGTGCAACGTTCAGGTAACAGACGATGAGATTGAACTTTCCGAATATTAGCCGCAGTTTCGATGCGAACAGAAGCCGCGTCTGCTTCTGGGGTTACGACAGCACGATCGAGATTTCATTCTTTGTGGCAGCGGATGCGCTGAAATCGCTCTGTCCGGAGATCAAAAGCGTCGAAAAGGAATACCTGAAGGCATTCGATGCTTCACTGGAACGGATACATAAGGTCGCGGACAAGGTCTATGTGCATGGTGGCAAAGGCAAGGGCACCTATACCTATACCCTGGAAGCGGATGATTTCTGAGGATTGGTCGCGCATCGGCGGATCTTCGCAACTTTGCATATATATCATCGACATGCAGACTTAAAAACATATGATCTATAACACCGTCATTCCAGCATGTTTTTAGCCGGATGAAATCAGCCTGGAGCAGATTTAACAGCCGAAGGCTGTCCCGAGGGGCAGAATACATGGATGATTCTGTAATCCAGTGACTTAGAATGAAAAAAGACGCCGGAGGCACTGCTTTCCCACTTAGTCGTCATCCCGGCATGTTTTTAGCCGGGATCCACTGACTTAAGACGCTGGATGCCTGCCTCCGCAGGCAAGACGAACATTTTATGAATAGCAACACGCATCGTGAGTACGGCATTCACGCTCTTTTCAAATCCAAGTCTCTCGGCCTTTCATGTTCATGAAATCACTATCAGAACAATGCACATAAATCTGAACAATAAAGGTGGCGAATCGGTGAGTTTCAAACGGAAATCCGGAGGCAATCCTCAGATATCCGCAGCTCTATACCGAACGGGGCATGAATTAGGAAATAGGTATACTGTCCCCGGATTTCCCAAGCATGAGAACCAGGTAGATCATCACGGCCAGGACAATCCCGATCACAACAACACATACACCTGTAACATCATCTTTCTGTTCTTTTAAACGCAAATAGTCTTTGATATCGGTGTAGTACATGGCTTTATACTCATTTAGTTGCTGTTTATCCTGAGGATTAGCTTATGCGATCACTTGAATTTTTAGCGTGAAGAATTCCACATCAGCTATGTGAAATAATTACAGGACTGCTGTGGGTATTGAAAAGTGAAGAGCGGAAAATAAGCTGAATTAACCAAGCGCTGTACCTGGTGTGTTTAAGCAGTGGTCAACAGCCGGCATTTTCGATTTTTGGCGCACTTCAATAAATAACTTGGTTGTGGCAGCGGTGAGTAATGTGCCATCCATGGCCGGGAGAAAATAACGAATGGCGCGTGGCATGATGCATTCTCCTTAAAGCAGTGTTTTCGTCCATAAAACGAGGCTTCTAAGCCTCTTGAGGGATATTATATTAAACGATTGTTTTTATTATTCGATACGTTGTGCTGGTCCGACCCGTATATGCAAGTGTTACAAGGCCCGCTTCGCGTCAACCGGATGATTCCGCTCTGCCTGAATCGAGTTGATCGCTTCCAGCACGCCATCCCAGAATGCCAGACGAGCTTGCACTGCGTTATTTGCGGCCTCAATGGCTTCACCAATCTTGACCGCATCGCCGGCGCAGAGTCCATTGAGCAGTCTTAATGACAAAGGCGCATGGAAATCTTCGTCAAGATGGACATGTCGATTAAGATAAAAATGAAAGATCGGCGCTTTTTCTTCGGTAACGCCAGACTTTTGCAGGATCGAACGAAAAATGCTCGGAATGATGTGTTCTCTGCCGAGTGACAGGGCTGCGGCAACTTGATGAGGCTTATTGCTTCGTATAAACTCGAACGTCGTCGACGTGAATACGCGCGATGGCTCAGGTACCGTTGAGAGCTCAAGTGCACTTGTGATACCTTTTTGCAGAACAATTTCGACAAAGCGGTTGGATGGCAATGCATCAGCGCCGACTTCTTTCATTGCTTTCTGATACAGCTCGAAATGACTGGCGTATTCGCCGTCAACATCCGTTTCGTCAGACTCCTCCTCAAGGACGAGCTCATTGATGAAACGCCTGACCTGTCCATCGCCTTTTGGTGACCACGGATAGCTTGATGGCGCAACGACGGACTGAAGGTATTTTATCAGAGACATGAAGTCCCACACGGAGTAGACATGGTGTTCCATGAAGCAGCGCAACGCTTGAATGGTTGAAACTGCTTCATAAACAGGATGGTCTTCCAGTTGTCGCTTGAAAGCCCCTATAACATCTTTGGTAATTTCCTGTGGCATCGTTGCTCACCCTGGGTTCTGAGTTAATAGAGTCAGATTCGTTTGAACAGCTCCAGGTTCCCCTCGATTTCCGATAAATATATGTACGAATCTACTGGCGCTGCGTCAAGGTTCAGGGCAGGGACATAGATGCTACAGGCACCCTATTACCCGGCAATCAACCATCATTTTCCAGCCAGTCCGGAACGATTTCACCTCGCCCTGGAGCGTTTGTGTGAAAGAAACTGGGACGATGCTGAAACTGAAAGGGCTGCACGCTTCGCGCGTCAGCCCTTCTCTTTCAAATCGTCGCGACGCCCTGCGTAGGTTGCTTGACCACGGGTCCTGCACCGCTTCGTCGCTCGATTGTTTATGATATAAGCGTAACTGTTTGCTGACCTGGCTATTATTGGGTGACATGGAGGAATATTGAGGTTCCCGTGTTGTCTATAATGATCACACTCAAGGAGGCCCTATGAAACATTGTACCCTGTTACTATGCCTGCTCACTCTGCTTTCGTTACCGAGCTACGCGGCTTCACCCCAGCTTATACAAAGCGAAAAAGTCACCTTCGTACTTGAACAAGTGACCGACGGACTGGGTACCCCCTGGGGGATGGCGTTTATCTCCAATACCCGGCTTCTTGTCACGGAGCGTGAAGGAAGCATCAAACTACTCGATACCCAAAGTAAAAGCCTTGCTCCGGTGCAAGGCGCACCCGCTGTACTGGCCGAAGGCCAGGGTGGTTTGCTGGATGTTGCCGTACCGCCCGATTTCACAACCGGTGACTGGATTTACTTCACCTTCGTGCGCAATAAAGATGACCAGGGTGTCACCGTACTTGCCCGTGCAAAGTTAACGTCGAATAATCTGGAGCAATGGCAGGAACTACTTGAAACCCGGTCGGCCACCGACACTGGTCGTCACTTCGGCAGTCGTATTGCATTTGATGAAAAGGGTTATGTCTACTTTGGTGTTGGCGACCGCGGTGAGCGACCCAGTTCGCAAGACCTCACCAATCATGCCGGCAGCGTAATGCGCTTATACCGTGACGGCCGCGTCCCGCAGGACAATCCCTTCATACAGCGCAAGAATGTGCAGCCCGAAATCTGGAGCTACGGTCACCGCAACCCGCAGGGCATGGCCTATGACGACACCCGCAAGCGCCTGTGGTTGATTGAACACGGCCCCCGCGGTGGCGATGAAATCAATTTGGTTCTGCCCGGCCGCAACTACGGCTGGCCGGTGATTTCCTATGGTAAAGAATACTGGGGCCCGCTGTCAGTCGGTGAAGGCACGCATCGTGAAGGCATGGAACAACCCATCAAACAATACACACCCTCGATTGCCCCGGGGAGTTTACTGCTTTATTCCGGCAACGCCTTCCCTGCCTGGCGCGGCAACCTGTTTTCCGGCGCGCTCAAACTGCGCCACCTTAATCGGGTTACCTTGAGCGAGGATGGCAAAGCTATCGGTGAAGAACGTCTACTGACTGAGCTGGGTGAACGCATCCGCGCCCTGACACAGAGCCCCGAGGGCTGGCTGTATTTTTCAACCGACAGCGGCAAAGTCTATGTGATGAAACCTTTAGGCAAGCAATAGTGACCGGCGGGGAATAGCCGAAATTAAAAAGGAATAATCCCTGATCACGACACGATGCCCCGGCTTTTCTTGACAATGATGTTTGCCGCCACGGCGATGTGGCCCGGTCTGACCAACGCGCAAGAAACTGACGAGCAGACGCCGCTGAAGGCTACTATAACAGCGCCATTGATTGAAACCCGTTGGCAGGATGCACCGAGCGGGGTCACACTGATCGACGATAACGATATCGGAGATGGTCGTGCACCCTTACAACCAAGCGATGCGTTGAACCTTGCGCCTGGCGTGCTGGTGCAAAACCGCAATAACTTCGCGCAAAACCCGCGTGTCTCGATCCGCGGTTTTGGTGCACGCGCGCCGTTTGGTATCCGCGGCGTGCGGGTACGCCTGGACGGCTTTCCCCTGACCACGGTGGACGGCCAGGCGCAGATCGATGCCATCGATCCCAGCTCCATTAAATCGGTCGAGGTGCTGCGCGGCGCCAACGCTGTGCTGGATGGCAATGGTAGCGGCGGCCTGCTCGATTACCGCAGTTATCCAACGCGCTATAAGCCGTTCGCCAGGGTCGAGACACAGCTTGGCGGCTTTGGCCTGCGCCGTGTACATGGCGCATTCAGCCAACAACACGAACAATTCGCCTACCGTGGCGCCGTCACCCAGCTTGAACAAGACGGCTATCGCGAGCAAAGCGCGGTGGAACGGCGTAATGTCGGCCTCTGGCTCGATCATCGACAAGGCAATCGCGACTGGTTTGCGACCCTGAATCACCTCAACAATCCGCTGGCCGAAGACCCCGGCGGACTGACTTATGAGGAATGGCAAAGCGATCCCTCCCAGGCCGCCCCGCTCGCCAAGGCCATGGACGCCGGGAAACAGGTCGATCAGAACATCGCCTCGTTAGGCATGGTGCAACGCTTCGGCGGTGTCAACCATCAGCTTCGCGCGCAAGGCTGGCTGACCGAACGGGACTTTCGCCAGCAACTGCCCTTTCCCGGCGACAGCCTGATTCACTACGATCGGCAGATCATCGGCGGCGCGCTGCATTACCAGCGCCCACTGGGCGAACTCCTTCTGCACACGCAACTCAGCCTGGAAAACCAGCAGGATGACCGACAACGCTATTGCCGCAACATCGACCTTGAACCGTTCATTTGTCGCAGCGGCATCAGCAATGACCTGGCACTGGATCAACGCGAATCGGCGCGCAATGCCGGCCTGGGACTGCAATTGGCCGGACCAGTCGGGAAGCAACGGGGACGCTGGGTCATCGGTGTGCGGCACGACCGCCTGCGCCTGGCCATCGACGATCAGCTGCAACCCGGCGGCATCGACAACTCCGGCGAGCGCGACTATGATGAGACCCACTATAGCCTGGGTTACAGTCACAGCCTGGACAACCGGTGGAGCGCCTTCAGCCAGTATGCCACCAGCTTCGAGGCCCCCACGTTCACCGAGTTCGCCAATCCAGATGGCAGCGGCTTTCGCCCGGGCCTGGAACCCCAGACCAGTCGCAGCTTCGAAATCGGCCTGCGTGGCCACCTTTATAGTTTTCAACTCGAAGCAAGCCTGTTCACGGTACGTGTGGAAGACGAGATTATCGTTGATGGTGATCCCGGCGCCGCTCCCGGCGATGAGCGTACTTTCTACCGCAATGCCGATCGTACCCGTCGCGACGGCCTGGAATTGGGTGGTCGCTGGTGGCCAAGAGCCCTGCCAAGTCTGCAACTGGCTGGAGCATTAACCTACATGGATGCGCGCTTTGATGACGCAAGCAACAACAAACTGCCGGGACTGCCTGACTGGACCGCGTTTATCGATGCCAGATACCAATTCAAGCAGGGCTATTTCGCCGGACTCTCCGCACAACACATTGGCAACCGCTATGCCGATGACGCCAACACCGTCGAGGTTACATCGCAAACCGTCACCGACCTGCGCCTGGGTCGCAAACTCTCGAACATGCAATATGATACCCAGCTGGTCATTGGCATCGAAAACCTGTTCGACACCGAACATCTTGACAACCTGCGGATCAATGCCAGAAACGACCGCTATTACGAACCGGGCGCGGAACGGCGCGTATATGCCGGCATCGAAATCAACTGGTTCTGACAACGCTTATTGGTACAGTCCGCGGTTTCCTGGTTAAAATCAAGGAAAAATCGTGGTCTTGAATTCTAGTCCTCGCGGACGAGTTTCTTGATGATGTACCCGCCTGATTTCTCGTCCAGCTGCAATGTAAGCAGGCGACGCGCCTGCGCTCCTCCCGGCAGTTGTCCGAGGGTGTGGAAACAGACCGCAGAACCGCAGAACCGATCAGAAGAACCACCAGAACCGGATCAGACCAGCACTAGACCGCATTTCTCAGCAGGATCACGGGAGCAGGCGCAGGATTCGTGTTCGTAAGCGCCGCTCTGGAGCGAAAACCGTAGCCATAGCTACGGTTTGAGTGAAGAGCAAGCTTACGGACACGAAGACCAGCCTGAACCGTGATAGGCAGGCTTGAATAACACACTGTATTTTGGATCATCCTGGCTTTACGCCATACAGCCAATGTCATATCAGTTTGCTGCGCCGCCTGGTGAGAAATGCGGGCTAGCCATTGATAAATTTGGCTACCCCTGTGAGATACAGGTGCAATTCGTTCTTAAAACACGGTTTTTGATATCGAGATCGCGTGTCGAAAAAAACCATAAATAACCTGCCCTTGCTTAGAAGTGGCGTTTCAGGCTAAAAAATAGTGCGCTAAGCGGCTAAAGCAACGATTATTTTGCGCATTCTTCAGTAGTTTCTGAGAGTTAGGCAGGTCTGACTCGGTATGTCGATGCGGTATGTCGGTATGTGGCCTGTATGTCGGCCGTATGTGCGGTATGTGTCGGTATGTCACGTACTCTTTTGGTGCTCTCTGCCCCCTGTATTTTGATCCCAATGGTGAACTATTGTGACATTTTGCCGCAGGCATTTGCTAATAGTGCTGGTCCCGCGATATAGTTTTGATCTTAACTGGCCAATACATACAGAGCATTATTCGTTGGTTCTGCATAAGTGGCATAGATAGATATAACAGCATGATCAATAAATTAACACAGGGGAAAGTGATGGATTTAATGCAAATAGGTGCACAGCTGTTGCAAAGTAAACTAGGTAGCGATGTGCAGGCGGGTGACATAACCTCTGCATTAAGCGGATTACTTGGCGGCGATAATTTTGATCTAGGCAGTCTGGTTTCAAAAATGCAGGGTAACGGCGATCTTGCCAGCATGGTGGCATCATGGTTAGGTGACGGTGATAATACAGCGATGTCTGGTAGCCAGGTAATGGATATATTTGGTCAAGATAAAGTGTCTGAATTCGCTTCAAAATTAAATATCGATGAAGGCACTGCAAGCAATGGCCTTGCCGATATACTGCCTCAGCTTATTGATAAAGCAAGCTCCGGTGGTTCTATCATTGAGTCTGCAATGAGTAGTATGGGTGGTGCTGACGGCTTGATGGGTATGGCAGGTAAATTATTTGGCAAATAACAATCGGGAACAGGCCAGAATGGCACTACATGAGCCGTAATTCAGGTCATTGCGAGCGGTAGCGCGGCGATCTTTTGCTCCTCTGCCTCACCCTGTAATAGATTGCTTTGTTCCTTTATATGACGGCAGCGTCAATATTTTGCTAAAGTAAGTGCCATTCGGGACAGACCACTATTTGGAAAGCACACTGGTTACCATGATGTAAAACCGTGGTTTGCCCCCCTAATTGTCTCTGCCGCTTACAAAAATTAACAGGAGTTAAAAAATGGCCATTTTGTCATGGTTAAAATCCGGGCAACGCTTCACACGAAAAAGCGCTATTGATGTGTTTCAGGAATTTGCGAAAGCAGAAGAAAAACGCCTGCGCGGTTCGGATTCTGATTTTGACCAAGATGTCTATCAACAGGCGGTCAAACTTGTCTTGCACAAACTTGCACCTTCGAACATGGATTACAAACCATGATAATTCATTCCATTCACGCTGTTAACGTACTTAAATATGCCAGGCTGGATCTGGAAAACCTCCCAGAAAAAGGAAAAATTGCGGTTAGCGGTCCTAATGAGTCAGGTAAAACGGCGATCGTCGAAACCATCGCTTTTGCCCTGTTTGGTCGAACATTCACCAGCGATCATCGCAGTATTACCCGCACCTTAAAATGGGGTGAGACGAATTGTCGTGTCGAAATGACTTTTACCGCAATCGGCAATAATAGCTACACCATTAATCGGTCGGTAGATAAACAGGGTATGCACTCAGCTGAGCTCTTCGTCACCGGCAATGATACCCCATTAGCCATCGGCCCCCAGGCGGTCGAAGAACAGGTCATTAATGCCTGCGGCTTTGATTTTGAACAGTACCTTGACTCACTATACCTTGCACAGGTGGAAATCACCTCATCCGCGTCACAGGCGCATACCATCAAGGCAATTGCCGGCTCAACACCTCTTGAATCCGTTAGTGATGAAATCAGGATGGAGATCTGTGCTGAAAACGAAAGCCTGAGCGCGACAGAAGAAGAACAAAACCGACTTCGGAAAGCAATCGAATCGCTGGATGTCGCGCCCGAAAAACTCTCACTGATCGAAGCCGATAAAAAGCAATGTGCTGAACAGATCGACAGATACGAGGACGAAGCCAATACCTTACAGACGCTCTCAGCCGGTATTCGTGAAACGGGGGCGGTCATTCAGGACGCCGGGCATGCACTGTCCGCAGCAGGCCGTGATATCTCATTACAACAGTGGCAAACACACCTAATGTCCGTCAACGACGCGATGACAACAATGCATGACTCGGTAAGCGCACTGGAGATGGACTCCGAACTGCGGACGGGTGGCGAACTGAAAAAATATATCGAGAAGCTTCAATCGCGTCTATTGGCTTTTGCACCAGTGCAACAACAGGCGGATATCCGTCGAGCGGAACTGGGCGCCTTACTGGGCGAATCTGGCAATACACTCGATGCAGGCACCGTGCCACTCAACAAACAGCAATCAAGACTTAAACGTCAGCTCTTCCTGCGCCGTATATACCGTCGCAGCATTCAGGCACTAATGCTGGCCCTGATTGTAACCACCATTATTCTCGGTGCTGGTTGGTGGCTGCTCGTAGAGACACCGGACAGTAACATCTCTGTTCAGCTTTCTGATTGGCTGGCCCAACAACCCATGTGGTCTGCGACGTACCAGGGCTCGCTGAAAAATGCCGCGATTGCATCATTGTGTATAACGCTACTGGTCCTTTTCATGTCATCGCGCGTCAAGTCACGTATTGGTAAGGGCCGTCAGGAACTGAATCAAGTCAGTGAGCGTCTAAAGGGCGTTCGACAAGAGGTCAACCTGCTCGACCATATTAATGATCAGCCCCTGCCTGAAGCAATCGATGGTCTTCGCGATATTGAAAGTAAACCATTGAAATTAGCGTTAGAGAAATTTACTGAAAACGAGGGCAGTTTATTTATCTCAGAACAAGTTTTTGCCGACCATCAGTCCCAACTTAATGGACTGTTGGATGATAATGCCGGTCATGCAGTGAGCCTGCGTGAATCAATAGCAACGCAGGTCGGTAAACTGACCAGTCTCATTGACGAACAACACAATAAAATAAGCAAACTCGAACTCGAAATTGAGGACATCCAAAAACATCAGAAAGAAAAGATCGAACTGGAGGCAATAATCGAAGATATGCAGCCATCAATGGATGAACATCGCCAGCGCATTAAGGTCCGTGAAACCGCGCTCAAACTAACGGAAGGTGCCTGCAGCGATATTTATACCCAGTTCAACAAGGTGTTAAGCAAGTATACGGCTATTGTGATGCCTAAACTCACGGAAAACCGTTATAAACAGGTTCAGATCGATGACAGTCTGCGCTTACGGGTATTTTCCAGAGAAAAAAACGACTTTGCCGAGCTTGATGAACTTTCCAGCGGCACGCAACGCCAGATCATGCTCGCCCTGCGACTGGCCATTTCCAGAGCACTGGTCGAGGCTGGACAGCAGGGTAAACAATTCATTATCCTGGATGAGCCCTTTGCCTTTTTTGACCGTGAGCGTATACGCAATACCATCGCCTCTCTAAATAATATGGATAAAAACATTACTCAGTTCTGGATAATTACACAGGAATTCGAATCACCGGAACAATTTGAATTAAACATTCAATGTTCTCGTGACAGCGACGAACTGAAAGTTGAAGGAAAAAAAGTTCCGGCTCAGAAAGCAGTTGTGTCTGATGTTGTATAAGTAATACTTTGGGACAGACTGAACTTCTCGGGGATGACGTTTATTTATAAGGACTCTGGATGCCTGCCTTCGCAGGCATGACAGTATAAAAAGATAGTTAGGCAGGTCCGACCCGGTTCTGATCTTTAACTATATTCTATTTTAGAATCCGTCGATTCCTTATTATGCGCATGAAAGGTACCAGCATGAATAGTATGAGGATAACCATCGCCAGAGCTATCTGATCATAGTTGACGAGCATGATAGCAAGTGCAAAAGCCACTACCATAGACAGGGCTGCATCAATCAAGGCACTACGAATCAGCTGCTTTCTCATAGTTTCTGTCTCATCACCAACGATAAATAAAAACAGCACCGGCAACATGAAATGCAGTGGTGCGTAAAAAGCAATGATGATAATCCAGATTATAGGGTCGTCCACAACAGCGCCTTTTTTATTTAAATTCGGGATGATTCCTGATTATTTGATGGTATTAATGTGTCTGCAAAAAAAGGGGACACCCATAAGTCGTTCTCTGAAAAAATAGATCTGTGCCCTTTTACGTTTTCCAATCAGCGACGAGAAACGAATTTTTGAGAATGATGTAATACGCATACTTCTATTGCTTGTTTGTTCAGGCGCTGATTCACAACATCTCTTCCACCCAGGCCGCGGTCTCGCCCGCATCCAGTCCGCTCCATGGCTTCACATCTTTTTCATAGTGCCGCATGACCAGATTAGCCAGTAGTCCCGTCCAGCCGGTCTGGTGAGAGGCGCCGAGCCCCTGCCCTGTCTCGCTGTGAAAATACTCGTAATAAAAGCTCAGATCGCTCCATGCCTCGTCCGTCTGGAAAGGGCTATCTCTTCTGAGCGCAGGTGTCAGACCGTTTTCGTCGCGGCGATAGAGACTAACGAGACGCAGCGATAATAAGTTAGCGACCTGCTTCAGATTGAGTTGCGCTCCTTCCATGCAGGGAACCGACACGGTAAAGTTAGGTCCGAGAAAGCGATGAAATTTCTCGATGGCCTGAACAAGCGAGTAATTGGTCGGCATCCAGACCGGCCCGCGCCAGTTTGAATTCCCCCCGAACAGCCCCGTATTCGATTCGCCAGGAACATATTCAATGCTCGCGTGCCCGATGCCCGGGATAAAGCCCAGATCCCTATGAGACGCGTGAATCTTGCTCAGGCTGCGTACACCATAGGGCGATAGAAACTGGTCTTCATCGAGCAGCCGTTCGAGTATACGCGGCAGCATGGAATGATCGACCAGCGACAGAAGATGCTCTCCCCGCTCGTTTTCCCATTCGGGACAGGCGCAGATATAGCTCCCACGAAACAGACCGCCCTTATGGGTTCTCAACAACGCTTTAAACCGGGGAGCGTTATTTAGCATTCGACTGTCGACCACTTCTGATGCAAACATAGGTATCAGCCCGACCCAGGAATACGCATCGATGTAGTGTGCCTCACCGTTTGGTCCCACGAGCAGGTCCTTGTAGAAACCGGCGTCCGCATCCCACAGTGAAGTATGATGTTCCTCGTCACCACCGGCGATTGCATTGGCTATGGCGAGAAACTGCTGATAACAGAGAATCGCCATGTCTTCATAGTCCGGATCTTCCGCGCAGAGTTCGAGCGCCATGATCGTCATGTTCAGAGCAAACATAGCCATCCATCCGGTAGCATCCGCCTGTTTAAGGCTATAGCCCGCCGGCAGACTGCGCGAGCGATCATAGACGGAGATATTGTCCAGGCCAAGAAAACCACCTTCGAACAGATTATGCCCCTGGGCGTCCTTGCGGTTTATCCACCAGGAAAAATTCAGCAACAGTTTGTTAAACACCCGTTGCAGATAGTGCAGATCACCCTTTCCCCGTTGCACGCGCTCCGCCCTGAATACTTTCAGTGCGCCCATGGCATGCACCGGGGGATTCACATCGCCGAATGCCCATTCATAGGCCGGGATCTGGCCGTTCGCATTCATATAGCGTTCATTGAGCATCAGCTCGATCTGATCTTTGGCGAAATCGATATCGACCAACGCCAGGGCCGCGCAATGATAGGCAAGGTCCCAGGCAGCAAACCAGGGATACTCCCATTTGTCAGGCATACTGATG
Source organism: uncultured Gammaproteobacteria bacterium (assembly GCA_942492025.1). GTDB lineage: Bacteria > Pseudomonadota > Gammaproteobacteria > SZUA-229 > SZUA-229 > JABDQW01. The sequence continues at coordinate 17,994 of CALODJ010000007.1, forward strand.
ATGTCGTGCGCTTTTAGATGTCTCCATTGACGGTTGCGTCCCAACAGTCGGGAGGATGGAGCCGGTATCTGGTCGCCTTTCAACCAACGATCGACATCATAGTGGAAGAACTGCTTGGTCCATATCATGCCCGCGAGCGCATTGCGCAGGATGCGCATATCCTCCGGCCCGGCTTCCGGCAACAACTCGTCGTAAAACACATCCGCTTCCGCGCGCCGGGAGGAGCTCACCCGCTCAACATCGGCAAAGGGGTTTTGTTTGAACTCTCTGGATAACAACAGATCGGCACGAACCCGCTGCCCCGCTTCCACGGTCAACCTGGTCGCAGCACCGAACTTGGTGCCGCTCATGTCAGGATTCACCGCATTGTGTTCGCCATCGATCAGGTGACGATGAAAAGCATCCTTTACGAAGGGCTGTGCGTCGGGCTCGTTCCACAAATGCTCCGCATTACTCTCATTCTCGGTGAACAACAGCTCCGCTACCTGAGCACCATAGAGGTAATACTTACCCAATTCCCCGTGCTCGGTTTCTACGACCCACGCAGAACCTTCAGTGGGACCGAGACTCTTGACCAACGGCCTGTCCGCTTCATCGCCCCAGGACCAGGTGTTTCGAAACCAGAGAGTCGGAATCAGCGTTAACTCCGCCGTGTCCGGCCCACGATTGTACGCATCAATGCGAATATGAATCTCATCCGGCGAGGCCTTCGCATAGAGGACTTCAACATCCCAATACCGACCATCATCCAACACGCCACTATCGAGCAGATTGAACGGCGGCTGCAGACGATCTCTGGAAAGATTCTCTTCGACGATTCGCTGATATGGGAAAGCCGACTGCGGGTATTTATACAGATACCGCAGATAACTGTGGCTCGGAGTGGCGTCCCGATAGAAGTAGTACTCCTTGACATCCTCGCCGCGGTTTCCCTGGTTCCCGGTCAGGCCGAAAACGCGCTCCTTGATTATCGGGTCCTTGCCGTTCCACAGTGCCAATGAAAAGCAAAGATGCTGGTTTTCATCGGAGATCCCGCCCAGCCCGTCTTCGTTCCATCGATAGGCTCTTGAACGCGATTGATCATGATCGAAATACTCCCATGCGGTACCGCCCGGACTATAGTCCTCGCGTACGGTTCCCCAGGCCCGTTCACTGAGATACGGCCCCCACAGCCGCCAGTCGGCCTGTCCCTTACGTTGCTGTTCCAGTCTTTTGCGTTCTTCATTCATTCAGCTAACTCCCGCTTTTCGGATTTCTTCAATTCGAGTTTCCACCAGGCTTCCAGCGTGCAGGCCACAGACCATGCCTGAGACGGCGCCCCTCGGGGCGTGTGTGGCGCGTCACCGTCGAATATCTCACTGATGGTTCCAATCCCTGCCTCGCTCAAGTGCGCTTGCAACGGCTCCAATCGTTGTTGAGCCCGTTGCGTATCGTTGGTCACCCGGAATTCAGCCAGCGCATAATGCCCGAGAAGCCATGCCCACACGGTTCCCTGATGGTAACTGCCATCCCGCTGCGCCACGCTGCCCGCGTAACGACCGACGTACTTTTGATCAGACGACGCAAGAGAGCGAAGTCCCACCGGAGTCAGCAAATCACGTTCGCACACATCAACGATCGATTGCATTACAGACCGGGAGGCGACCGGCGAATACGTCAGACTGACGGCCAACAACTGATTCGGTCGGATGGAGGCGTCGTTGCCTTCCGGCCCGTCAAGCACATCGTATAGCCCCAGCCCGTCTTCCCGGACATATTGACTGAACCCTTTGGCGGTCCATTCAGCCATCGCTTTGTATTCGTCCCCCGGCAAGTCTAATACTTTGCAAAAAAGCACCATCGAACTCAGCGCATTGAACCAGAGCGCGTTGATCTCGACCGGCTTCCCGTGCCGGGGCGTAATCACCCGGCCGTTGACTCGGGCATCCATCCAGGTCAACTGCTGACCCGTAACCCCTGCCGTTATCAATCCGTCCTCCGGATCCATCGCAATTCCGTAACGCGTTCCATCACGGTAGTAAAGGATAGTCTGCTGCAGCGCAGGAAACACATTGCGTATCGCGCTGACGTCTCCGGACAGTTCAAAGTAAGCCCGCCACGCCTCGATGAACCATAGCGCCGCATCGACGGTATTGTATTCAGGCTCGTCCCCGGCGCCCGGAAATCTGTTCGGGAGCATGCCTTCGCTGACGTAAGCAACAAAGGTATTCAAAATCCTCAATGCAATATCATGCCGGCCTGTCGCCAGGCACAAACCGGGCACGGCGATCATGGTATCCCGCCCCCAGTCGCCGAACCAGGGATAGCCTGCGATGATTGAATATCGTTCACCATCCCCTGCGCCGAGTCTTGTGAATACGAAGCTGTCGGCAGCCATCACCAGTTGGCGAATCCATGCCGGTGCTGCCTCTTTGTCTAAACCCGGTAAAGCTTTTGCCTGAAGTTCCGCAACGCGCTTCTGCTCGGCCTCAATCAACACACCACAATCCAGATCAGGCGAGCGCTCAGTCCCGACGACAAGCCCCGTCCATCGATCGGCGTGCAATTCGATTTCAGCGAATCCAATGCGAACGTGATTGTCGATGTATTCGAGGCCCCGCGCCTGCTCCATCTCGAGGAAGAAATTTTCGATCCAGGTGTTATCGACTTGAAAATTCGCATTGGAACTGCTGATCAAGAGGTCACTGCCCTGAGGGAGAGCTACCCTCAAACCATCCTCGACTGGATTAACCGAGAGCTCGAAATCCCGGATGCGGTTCACATAGTGGTGATCACGGAAGCTGGTAACAAGGCCCAATCGAAGCCTCGGCCTTTCGCCCCGTGCATCCGGTGCCCCAACAATGCGATACGCAATGCTTGTCGCGTTCCGACCATGCAGCATGCAAATGCTCTGCTCGATGAGCAGCTTATCAACACGAAAACGCCAGACAGGAATATTGCCATCGAGAAAGAATTCCTTGATCGAGCGATAGCCCCGTGGAACATGACCAGCTGCACTCCAGTGATTGGTGTGTAATGGAATGACGCGATCGCCCAGGAGCAGATCCGCATCTGCCTTGGCAAACAGCAGCACCCTGCCGAGCGGCGGAAACAATGGTACGGTCAACAGTCCGTGATAACGGCGGCCAAGCACACCGGATACGGTTCCGCTCGCGTAACCACCCAGGCCATTGGCCAGCCACCATTCACGATGATCGGACTCGGCGGGATTCGTGCAGATATCCCGCCCCAGGCGGATACCGGGATGGCTCATGGTTCCCTGCGCCAGTAAACGAACAGATCAGCCACCCTCACGGAAACCGGGATAAAGCGTCATTCCGCCATCAATATACAGTGTCGTCCCGGTCACGTAATCGGACGCATCGGAGGCCAGCCAGACTGCCGCATGCCCGATGTCCATCGGATCGCCCACTCGCTGATAAGGGATCAGTGTCAACAACTCCGCCTCCGCTTCCGGGGTCTCCCACGCGGCACGGTTGATCGGCGTCTTTATCGCCCCGGGCGAGATGCCATTGACGCGAATTCGGTTGTGGGCAACTTCCTGCGCGAGGCTCTTCATGAACATTAGAAGCCCGCCCTTCGACGCCGCGTAATTCACATGCCCCGCCCATGGGATGATGTCGTGCACCGAGGACACGCAGATAATCTTGCCCGCCGCACAGGATATGTCGCTAATCACGCCCCTACGATTGAATTCGTTGACCGCTTCCCGGGCGCAGAGAAATTGGCCGCTCAGATTCACTGCCAAAACCTTGTTCCATTGCGCCAGCGTCATCTCGTGAAAAGGCGCGTCCCACTGAATACCGGCATTGGCGACCAGGATATCGATACTTCCCCAGGCATCGATCATCTCACCGAACATGCGCTTTACGTCGTCTTCGATACTGACATCCGCCTGCATCGCCATCGCCGTGCCGCCATCGGCTTCGATCTCGTTGACGAGTTGACCCGCCTCTTCCGCATTCGATAGATAGTTCACCACGACCTTCGCGCCCGCCTTGGCCAGCGCGCGACAAACAGCGGCGCCAATGCCCGAGCTGCCCCCGGTCACCAGGGCTCTCTGTCCCTTCAGCAGATCCTGCGTGTAAAAGTTCATAAAGCCTCCTCTGTGGGCACTGTCTTGTATCGTGTTGTTGCTTGATCTGTTACGGTAACCCGGCCCCGACGACATCCACATTGGCACATTCTATGCGACCGGATTTGCGGCTCGCGGCCTCTCGCGGATCGTCTGTTTCAGACGTACAGATGTAAAGGGTTTTTCGATTCTCTCCACCGAGCATGCAGGCATAAGGCACTCCCTGGGTCGAGCACGTAGCCACCCGTTCGCCGCCGCGTTTCACTCGAAACAGTTCGTTCGTGCCAGGCGATGCAACCCAGATCATGCCTTCTTCATCCAGGCAGATGCCGTCGGGTGTCGCAGCGCCGAGATCGGCCCAAAGCCCGGATGACGCCGCCGACCCATCGGGCTGTAGTCGAAATTCAGTCAATCGATGCGCGAAAGTCTCGGCCACGATCAGGCGGTCGTCCTCCGGAGTAATCACACAGCCGTTAGGGAACACCACGGAATCATCGAACAGGGAGACATTGCCATCCGGCCCGATCATTATCAATTCCGCATTCTGCTGCGCCTCACCACCATGCAGATCGAAACCGAAGTTGCCAACATAAACCCTGCCCTGTTTATCGACCACCATGTCATTACAGTGAAATGAAGCGTTGCGTGAGAGGTCCGCATAAGCCACAAGCTGGTCGCCATTCCATTTCATCACATGCCGCTCGGTCATATACACCACCAGCAGCGTCCCATCCGGCAGCCAGCCCAGCCCCCCGGGCAAATCGCCGGTCTCGGCAATCACCTCAAGACCGCCGCCCGAATCGATGCAATAGATACGCCGGGCATGCTGATCGGTGAACCAGAACCGCTTGTCATGCCAACGTGGTCCCTCTGGAAACGCGAGTCCTTCTATCAATGGTGTCGCCGAGTACGTCTTCATGCTTCACTCACGTCCGATAATTGCCTGACCACCTCCTCCACCTGCTGTTCGGTGGACAATTCCACCGGCACAAAAATCGCGTCTTCGGGCGGTTCAAGCGAAGCTATCTGACTGTCCAGCAGATCCGGCGGCATAAAGTGACCGCGCCGATTCCGCAACCGGTTCAAAATCACATCCCGCGTGCCGCACAGAAAAACGAACTGAACACCGTCCAATCCGTGGGTCAACCGATCCCGATAACGTTTCTTCAGGGCCGAACAGGCCACAATTGAGCGCACACCTTTACGCTGATCGTTTTCGATTTCTCTGTTGAGTTGATCCAACCAGGGTCTGCGGTCATTATTGTTCAATGGTTCCCCTCGAGACATCTTTTCCACATTTTCCCGGGGATGGAAATCATCCCCCTCGACAAACCGCCAGGCCAGTGACTCAGACAGAGCGCGGCTCAACGTGCTCTTACCCGTCCCGGATACACCCATGACAACAAGTGTTCTGATTGGTGCTTTTGTTATTGGCCGCAAAGATTTGGCTTGGTTCATCAGAGTAAAGGGCCTTTGTCAGCGAGGCGTACACGTCGATCGATAAAAAGCCGACAGGCAAACAATGCCCGGGGAAGTAACGCGCGAAACACTACACACTTCGCGTCTCGATCAAACGAATGGCTATCGAGTATCTATCCCGGCTCTGCCGACTGACACCTGGATCCTATGAGAAGCAGTTACCAATATCAAGGCGGTTCGGGGAGTATAAAATTGGCAATATTTGAACAGCAAGGTAATATTTTATCTACTGCGACCCCAATGGCACTTACTCAACCACCAACAAGCGCAAAGCCACGTCATCGCGAGCGGTAGCGCGGCGATCTTCTGCACCATTGCGTCACCCTGTAAGCAATTGCTTCGTTCCTCGCTATGACGGCGGGGTCCATATTTTGCTTAAGTAAGTGCCATTCCCCTCCGTTCTAATTGCGGGAGAGAGTCTGACCGGTGTCGCACGCGCCTCGCTCGGGATAGTCGGCTGAAAAAGTGAGGCATACCCGATCGGACCCATGATCCGCTTGGGCGCCTGGCGGTGCGTGCCTCTTCCCGTGCTGAGTACGCCGGTTTGGTGCTGGATCATGCGCAGGTCTCGGCATCTGTTCGTTCAGCTTTCGTTCAGCATCGAAAGGCTATCCTGAGTCCTAATTCTATCCATGATTGTGAAGCCCGGACAAGCGCTGCATTTAGCGTAGATTCGCGCATTCCGTGTAGGTGAATGTGCTGGATTTGAGCAGTGACGGATAAAGGATCAGTAACTTATATTGTTTTATGAGACTTAGTCACACTATGGTATTGTTTAATAGACATATTTCTCTACAAATGGGGCGCATTCTGACAGAATCTGCCCTCTTTTTTTCAACGCCTGCTGTGCAGGCATTTTACAACTGAGGAAATACCCAATGAAAAAGCTGACTGCTACCGCAATTTTCACCAGCCTGATGATGGCTACTTCTGGTGCCGCAATAGCTGACGGTGCGGCTACATACCAAAAGGCTTGCGTCGCCTGCCATATGACCGGTGCCGCCGGTGCGCCGAAGCTCGAGGACAAGGCTGCGTGGGCTCCACGAATCGCTCAGGGAAAGGATATTCTCTACACCTCTGTTCTGAAAGGCAAGGGTGCCATGCCGCCAAAAGGCGGACAAGCGCAGTTGTCTGACGATGAAATCAAGGCTGCTGTAGATTACATGGTTTCACAGGCCAAGTAGTCAAGTCCGATACTGACTGATAAAAAAGCCCGCTTGGAGCGGGCTTTTTTTGTTCGGTGGTTGCTGATTAGTCGCGTTGAATTATGGATGCAGTGTATTACTTACCGGCATAAGTGGATCCATCGGTAGGAAATACCGTAGTAAGACCCAGTGGTTGCCACACCTGCATTCCGCCACGATAGTAATACAGAAGGATTCATGACACGGACCATCGATGTTAAGATGTTGATATCGCAATACTGATGAGTTTTTTGCCCAAACGAGGTTTGCTGCAAAAATCAGTGACCAATATATCAGTGATCATTCTCAATGCTGTGTTGATCAGTTCATTATATCGCCGAGCTCAAGGTTGAATTTATGCAGCGACTATCACACACGCTCTTGCGTATCATCCTGGTGCTGATGCTGAGTGGTAACTCTGCAACACATGCATCAGAAGCATCCGGCCAGCCGGTTGCTCTGGCTATTCACCCTTACCTTCCCTTCCAGGAGCTTCAGCAACGCTACAGACCGCTTGCAGATTACCTGGAGAAGGCCTTGAACAAGAAAGTCGTTGTCAGGATTGGCAGGGATTATAATGAACACATAACGTATATGGGCAAGGACCAGGTGGATATCGCGTATCTTGGTCCGGCCGCCTACGTACGCATGGTAGAAAAGTACGGCAAGAAACCGCTGCTTGCGCGATTGGCGGTAAATGGTGAACCTGTATTCCGCGGTTATCTGGTGACAAGCCCGGACAGTGGCGTAAATGATCTCCAGTCACTGCGTGGAAAACGATTTGCCTTTGGTGATCCGGGATCCACCATGAGTCATTTTGTGCCAAGACACATGTTGTTGGAAGCTGGTATCGATGTCGACATGTTGGGGGACTACCAATTTCTTGGCAGCCATAGGAATGTGGCGCTGGCAGTTTTATCGGGTGCGTACGATGCAGGCGCCGTCAAGGAGGAGGTATTTGATGCGTTCAAGGCAATGGGATTGAAAGCGATCGCCACAAGTGATCCATTCTCCGAGCATCTGTTCGTGGCTCGCTCGGATGCACCGGAGGAGTTTGTCGTAACAGTCAGAAAGGCGCTCTATCGACTCTCGGATACAGCGGAGGGCCGCGCGATCCTGAGCACCATTAAACACAGTGTTACCGCCCTGGTGCCGGTTGACGACTCGGATTACGAGAATCTGCGCACAGTCCTTGAAATGCTTCGTGAGCATGGCGTTGAATAATGTCACACGTATCCATTGACAGTCTTCTGAGATCATCATGGTCAGGACTGGTTGTGCTGATGCTCGTCCTGCTGGCCTCTACCTTCGTGATCCTGGAACAGCAGAGAGAGCATTCACTCCAGATCGCCATGAATGATGCCAAAGACGATATGCGGTTCATAAAGTACATGCTGAATGCTGCTCTGCAACAGCAGGATTTTGAACAGCTCAGCACCCTGGTTTCGTCCTGGGGCGGACATGTCAGGGGCACCCAGGAACTGAAGGTAACGGCTGCAAACGGTTTTGTCTTCGGACACTACCAGCGAGAGACACCGGCTACACGCCCTTATGGGCAGCAAGAGACAATAAACTACTCTTATCGAGGCACGGCGTCACTGGTGTTCATTAAAGACCTGGGCAGTATCGATGCAAACATCGCTAAACTTCGTTGGCAACTGATTGCCGGATTAATCCTCGTCGGTCTCGTGTTCTGGCGCATCACATGGCTAAGTGTGCATAGAAAACGCGAAGCCCACACGCTTGACCGCACGAATCAACGCCTGCTGGAGACTGCGGAACAGCTCGATGCGACCCGTGCCTACCTGAAAAACGTGTTCGATTTCATGCCCTCCACCCTTGTAGCTGTAGATGCGAATGAATGCATTTCCATGTGGAACAAGGGTGCTGAGAAAGAAACGGGGCTATCTGCGGACACGGTAAATGGCAAGCCTTTCTCAGAGGTGCTGCCCGACTTCGCTTCACGCATGCATGAACTGGAGGAAGCAATAGCTACAGGCATTCCAGCACGAATTGACAGGCATATAACCCATCCTGAAGGCACGCCTCGCTTTTTTGAAATCGTGATCTATCCGTTGGGAACGGACGACAGCAGGGGCGCCGTTGTCCGCATCGATGACATTACCCGGCGTGTGCAGATGGATCAGTTAATGGTGCAGACCGAAAAAATGATGACAGTAGGCGGTCTAGCGGCAGGCATGGCCCATGAGATCAATAACCCGCTGAGTGGCGTGTTACAGAGCAGCCAGAATATTCTACGACGTCTATCAACTGACCTGCCTGCAAATAACACGACTGCTGGTGAGCTCGGAGTGGATATGGCCATAATCAATGAGTACCTTGATCGACGAGGTATTCTCGGGTTCCTGGAGGGGATTCGCGAGGCCGCAGAACGAGCAAGCCGGATCGTCGCTGACATGCTGGCTTTCAGTCATCGCAGTCAAGCAGAATTTTCGCCGGTTTCAATCAATGAACTACTCGATGAGGTGGTTCGTATTGCCGCCAGTGACTACGATCTGAAAAAGACGTACGATTTCAAAAAAATCACGATAATCAGGGAATATTCGCCAGACCTTCCACACGTCGCCTGCGACCGCACCGAGATCGAGCAAGTACTGCTGAATCTGATCAAGAATGCCGCGCATGCCATGGCAGACCGGAAGAACTCGACACAGCAACGCATCACTCTCAGAACAATCGATGATGGTGAGTGGGCACGAATAGAGGTTGAAGATACCGGTCCCGGCATGGACGAGGAAATACGGAGTCGAGTATTTGAACCCTTTTTTACCACGAAGCCCATCGGCCTGGGCACCGGATTAGGATTATCAGTCTCTTATTACATCATTACAGAGCAACATAACGGTACTATTTCTGTGGATTCTGTGCTTGGGGAAGGGAGTAAGTTTGTTATACGATTACCGTATGAATGATGAGGCGCAGCCACGATGAGCATGCGTGTTTTGAGCGTGGACGATGAATATCTGATCACAACCAGCTTGCAGGCTTTTCTGGAAGATGAAGGTTTTGTGGCTGCATCTGCCACATCCGGAGAACAGGCTATTGAGATATTGAAAGAAGACATGAAAGACGACGTGTGTATCATGGATATGCGCCTGACAGGCATGGACGGTAATTCAGCAATGCTGTCTATACACGAGATGTGTCCTGAAATTCGCTTTATCGTACACACCGGGTCGGTCAATTACACTATGCCCGGTGACCTTAAAAGATCCGGCATCTGCGTGCATCACCTGTTCAAGAAACCGCTCACCGATATGAGCCTGGTTGCTGATGCGATAAGATCGTTTCAAATCATCTAGAATTTCGATATGGCACAAAGCAAACTGATATTAACCATCGAGGATGATGCAACCATTCGCAAGAACGTCGTCGCTTATCTGGAGGACAGTGGTTATGACATGCTGGAGGCGCCGGATGGACAACAGGGTTTGGAGCTGTTTCGAGAAAGACAACCCGATCTGGTGCTCTGTGACCTCAGGATGCCGAAAATGGATGGGCTGGATGTCCTGCAGGAGATCACCCGGATATCGTCGGATACGCCTGTGATCATCGTTTCCGGCGCAGGCATGATCGATGATGCAATTCAGGCGCTGAAAAAGGGGGCCTGGGATTACCTTACAAAACCGATTGCTGACATGCAGGTCCTGGATGTTGCGGTTGACAGGGCCATGGGCAAATTACGCCTGATCAAAGAGAACCGCGCCTATCAGCGTAAACTGGAACAGGTCAATCGGGACCTGAGCGAAGCACTGGTACAAATACAGGCAAACCAGCAGGCGGGTCGTGAATTGCAGGCGAGGTTGCTGCCTGTCGAATATCAGGTGTTTGGCGATCTCGTTTTTCGCCATCGACTTTATCCCGCCATGCAGTTGAGCGGTGACTTTGTGGATTATTTTTCCATCGATAAAGACCGTATTGGCTTCTACATGGTTGATGTCTCCGGCCATGACATTGGCTCGGCTTTCGTGACCGTGATCGTCAAGACCCTGATGGCACAGATGCGTGATGCCCTCGAGGATGGTGATGATACGATTCTCGCTCCAGACAGGACACTGCAGAGGCTAAATGATGAACTGCTTCGGCAGAACCTGGATAAATACATCACCATGTTTTACGGGGTCATCGATGCGGCCGCAAATCGCATGATTTTAAGCAACGGCGGGCACTACCCACAGCCTCTACTTTTCGGCGATTCCCAGACCCAGATAATAAATTCCAAAGGCCGGCCGGTTGGACTTTTCGATGATACACGCTTCATCAGTAGCGAGATCCCGCTGCCCCGGGATTTTTTGCTTTTGCTGATGTCGGACGGCATGTTCGAACTCATGCCTGACAAATCGAACAAAGAGTCTTACGAGCACCTTGTTTCAAGTGTGAATAGTACTGATACGTCATTTGAAGAGTTGATCAATGTGATCGGCATGGAGGATGCATCCCGACTTACGGATGACCTGGCCATCCTGGCCATCTCGAGGGGCGCCAGAAATGTCCACTAGCAAAGTCTATTATGCTGAAAACGCGGGTATCCATGGGCTGAAATATGTCGGACATATACGCTATACCATTGGCGCATCACTGGACAAGTTCATAAAATCCCTGTTCGATGGCCCCAGACCCGAAGGTTTCATGGTGGATCTAACAGAGACCAAAACGATTGACAGTACCAATCTGGGCCTTTTGGCGCGCATCGCCAAGCTGATGAAACAGTGCGGCGCCCCCAAGGTTACCCTGGTATCCACTAATGAAGATATCAACACGCTGTTATTCTCCATCGGTTTCGACGAGGTCTTTGATATCGTGGATGAGACGGGACATGTAATGACCGACAGCCAGGAATTAGGCCTACAGGAAGACACGGGACCCGAGATGGCTCAGACGGTACTCAATGCGCACCGAACACTGATGTCGATAAATGAAGACAACAAAGCGCGTTTTCAGGATGTCATCGAGTTGTTCGAGCAGCAGCTTGAGAATCCCAGGCGTGCGCTTGGCCAGCCGTAAATCAACAACTCTTGCTTTTCTCCATAGGGTACTGTCGTTATCTCCGCTCTCAGGCCATCCCAACAGGATCTGCACGGTGTGGCCGTCGAATCCACCTCTTATTTATACGCCACCTTTTATTTCGATCGGAAATCTGGGCCAAGCCTTGAATCGGTTTCAGGAGATCTCTCCCTTCGGTCGAGATGTCACGGGTTATTTAGTCGAGATGACAGTAGGCAGAGTGACTGCCTGAATGCAAGTTTCAGAATGACTCGCTTTCCAGTTCCGTTATCAACTGGCTGATATACGGTCCTATCTGCCTGTCAAAGCCACTCCAGTGTTGGTACTCACCCAGCTCGGCGGCGACCCTGGGTTTCATTTCAAAGTCCATCAAGCCCTGGTCATAGTATTTAGCAACCATGCTGCGTAGCTGCTGGTAAATCTGTGCAAATTCCTCCACCAGCTTGATGTCGCCGCTGTGGCCATGGCCGACCACTATTTGTTCGGGGTTCAGTGCCAGGGCTTTTTGTGTCGCTTCATAGGCGCCTTTGAAATTGCCATGGCCCATAAACGAGAAATGTTCGTTATTGACAATATCGCCAGTGAACAGGACGCCGTCATCAACGACATGGACCATCAAATCCGTGGCCGTGTGCGCCTTGTCAAACAGGATTACCTGAAAGATGATACCACCGATCGTATATTCCCGGTTTTCCGCTGGCGTATTCGGGATTACGGCTTGCGTACCGGCAAAGTCATCACCCAGCCGTTCGGCAAATACATCCAGCCAGAATTGGTCTTCGCCGCCTTTCAATAATGCAATCAGTTCCGGATGGGCAATGGTCTGTGCATCAGGATAGGCTTCGACCAGGGCCTGATTCGCCAGCCAATGATCACCATGAAAATGCGTGGTGAAGATATGCGTCACGGGCTTGGCTGTGACCTCGGCAATCTTGCGCAGGATCATTTTGCCGATTTCGTAACTACTGCCGGTATCGATCACAACGACACCGGTACCGGTCACGACAAATCCCGGGTTGTTGTGAAAACCGCGACTGACTTTCGGGTCTTCGGCGTGGGGCCCGTGTTCGATGACATAGGTATGGGGCGCGATTTGCAGCGGCGTTATCTGTGGCCACTCGAGTGCATAAGCCTGCTGCATGGCAAGCCAGAAGATGCCGAATAGATACATCGCATAGTGCTTCATAGACCACCTCACAGTTCAAGCTGGCTTTGTCGAATTTATAGCTGATATTCCCGGTTTCCGCTTTGCGGAATTTTGGTCACGGTAGTCGCGGTCTAGCCGTTCAGCACTTCTGAAAGCGCTTCCTCGATTATTTTCTTACTCACTCCACGGCGTTTTAGATTAGATACCAGTGCAGTGATGGTATCGTTATCCAGCCTTTCAAGATCTTGGCGTAAACATTGACCGATGTAGGCACGCATCAGTGGTTGGCAACCGGAGAATCCGAGTATTGGTGCGATGCGTTTGAGATCATCGACAACATCTTCAGGCATGCGCAGCGTTACCGATGTCATCGGGCGATCCCGGTCTATACGTTTTTTCAGATTTTCAATCTTCATAAAACTGTCTGTCGTTGCGCGTTGCTCTTCTAGCCCGGATGATGCGAATGCTGTCGTCATTTTTGGCGATATGCACGACAAATAACAGATTCCGAGTATCCATTCCTATAACAGCATCCCTCGACTCAGTTTCCGGGCTGGCATAGATTACCCTGAGGAATGGACGAAGAAAACCTCTACTGCTTACTCAAAGCTTACTTCATGTTTGGCCACGGTTCAGGCTGGTTTTCGGGTTCGTAAGCGCCGCTCTGGAGCGAAAAGCGTAGCAATAGCTACGGTTTGAGTGAAGAGCAAGCTTGCGGACCCGAAGACCAGCCTGCTTCCGTGATCCTGGTGAGAAATGCGGGCTAGCTCGGCAACCAGGAAAATAAGGCGTAAGCTTCTGACCTTACAGCCTTGTAATAGCATGGTGCGGGTCTATACTCATGCTAATTTAGATATTTTGTCAGGGGCTTTGATGTGGCTGAACTTCAGTTATTGGTAGACGGCGTTGTAGTTAAAAGCTTCGCACTGGATAAGGGAAAAACAACGATTGGGCGCTCGCAGAAGAACGACATCGTGATCGATGAGGACGCTGTTAGTGGGGAGCATGCGTGTATAGAAGTGGTCCCGAATGAGCACATGGAAGGTGTGTTCGACACATTTATTGAAGACCTTGGCAGCACGAACGGGACTTTTGTCAACGAAGAGCCCGTGAAACGCCAGCAGTTGTATAATTCTGATCATATTCGTATCGCGTGGACTAATTTCAAGCTTGTTTATGACATGGCCGATGATTTTGAACAGACTGCCATAATCGCTCAGTAGGATTGTTGAAAGACGCCGGATGCTTGCTCAGTTTGGCCGAATGAGAGACACTCACCAGCCTTAGCAACGGAAGGCTGGGCACGCTTTATCAAAAACTTACGTGGCACAATGGCCGACGGTTCGGAAAGAGTCATTGCCTTATAGCGTATTTCAGCGATTAATATCGGCGGAAACTGCCTGATCAAGGATGTCCACTCAGTAATTCTGCCCATTAAAACGCGGCAAATCATCGGCATCTCTACCCTAATGCGGGCGGCGCCGTTTGCGATGTCATTCGATCCGCCGATGCTGTCGCTGAATCAGTGTGTACCTCACGTGCAACAAGCCAGCCTTGAACTTGTTGAAATAACAGATGGCGCGACACACTAGGCTAAGCGGACACAATTTTTCTGCAAACCATTCTGAGCTGGGCTTGATCATAAGCTCTCCACTTGAATAGAAAAAGGAGGAAGTCCGTTAACGGGCTTCCTCAGAGCAAAGGTACAGGCTCAAGAAATCTACTCAGGAAGCGTTTGCATCATTTCCCGCTGTTGATTTTGATTCATTTCGCGAACTTCCATTTTGGCGAATTCTGCTTGATCAACCATACCGTCAGCATTCGCGTCCAACCTAGTCCACTGACTAGTCAATTCCGGCGATGCCGCTGCTTCTTGTGCGCTGATTAGGCCATTCTGATCTGTGTCCAGATCTCTGTACGAGATTTTGTCACCAGCAACAGCGACACTGGAAACTAGCAAAGCTAGAGCGGTAAGGGCTAATTTTCTATACATGTAAACTCTCCTGTAAGTATTGAATAAATTAAATAGGGACAAGTCCTATGAACTCATCACTGTAGGCACTAAGGCACAACCTGTGCCAATTACGTTCTGCTGTTACAGATCAGCACCTTATCCGCATCAACTGGAAAAAATAGTGGTCAGACTGTCGCCCCAAAGAGACACCGCTAAACCGATTATCAGCCAGAACGCCGCTATGACAAGGATTTCTTACTGTCGCAATTTGACGACAGCTATCATCAGCCCGTATTTCTGACCAGGCGGCTTAGAATATTGACAAGGCATTGGTCGCTTGGAAGAAAACCTGGATAATCATAATTGAATAACTTCCGTTGGCAGACTCACTGCCGAGGGCTATTCCAGCTTCCCGCAGCAGCTTGAGTATCAATTCGCCATGCACAGGCAGGCCATCGGTAGTCAGCGCTTCCTCCAGCTGCGGCGGACCTGCACAAGATGCCGCTCCTCCCCCTTCGACGCGATCTTCATGTCGGCATAGAGATACATGCGTTCCTGGTCCGAGGGCCGCTTCATGTAGTCGTAGTAGCTGAAGTAGGGCCCGTGATCGTCAACCCCCATGCCGACGATCACCACGAAGTGGTTAGTCGGCTCGATCGCACTGGGGGTCGACTTCAGATCGTTAGGCCGATCAGGGAACCAGCTTAGCCGCACTCCGACTAGTACCGGCCGACCCTGGGGTAACACCTCTTTGAGGTATTCGACGGCACCGACGGTCTCGCCGATGTCGACCTGATCCGCAACACCCTCGGGCATGACGACTTCAGTCAGGAGCTGCCAGTTCTTGGGGTCACGCGTCGGCCGATCGGTGGTACCGTAGTGGGCGAGATGGAGCTGATAGTCCGCGCGATCATAGCATTCGAGCTTGCTCGCCCGTTCCGCCTCGTCCTCGGTCTTTGCGTTACGATAGGTCCGAACTGCGTCGTCCTGCTGCTTCGTGACGTGCAGCGACGGATCGATCACCGGCGGCACCTCTGGCCAGCCGTCAGTCAGCATCTCGTAACGCTCAAAAGCGCCCTGGCTGACCTCATGCCCGTCCGAGCCGAGCGGCACCGCCTGAATCTGGCCGGGCCGGTAGGGGAATTGGTCGTGCAACGCCTCGGTGTCGACCGCGGTTTCGCGGTCGACCTCGCGGTCCCAGATGTTGCAGGACCAGAGATTAATGAGCACCGGATTGGGCATCGTATCACTCCTCGTTCGCGCCCTGCGGCGTCGAGCAGCAGCTGCCGAAGACATTGTTGTAGAGTCGCGCCTTCTCTTCTGCGTCGGCAATCCCGTCGATCACCGCGATCGCCTGCTCGGTCTTGGCATTGGCGAGATGCGCGCCGATGTAGGAGGCCTGTTGCAGCTGCTGATTCAGGCAGTCGAGCGCTTCGCCCCCGCCGGGCACCGTGTCCATGATCACCGCCGGCGTACGCAGCACCCGGTCAGCGGTTCGCAGGATGATGCCGTCTACGGACTTACCGCGATAGCTCTGCTTGAGGTCCCGCCGCTTGCGCACGTATTCCACCGCCTTCTCACCCTCGCCGGGCTCGATGCAGTTGGCATGTTTGACCACCGCCTTCTCGATGAAGCTGGTGCGGGTACCGGTGGAGTCCGGGATGTTGCAGAGCGCGATGTAGATCTGGTTGCGCACCTGCTTGATCGCGCCCTGATCCTTGAGGATCGACGCAAGGAAGGCGTCGAGCCCGCTCAGGGTCCCGCGTCGCACAGAGGTGTCGTAGCCGTTGGAATAGAAGAAGGACACGTCGTGCAGATATGTGATGGTGAAGAACTCCTGCAGCAGCTGGCGCGTGACGATGTTCAGCACCCGACTGCGGTTGATGTTTTCGATCGTGCGCACCGTCGTGGTCTCGGTCTCGCTGGTCTCGCTCGTCGTGACGTCGGTGTTGATCTCGATCTCGCGTGAGCTGTCAGCGGTTTGGACGTGATGGCTGACCGCACTGTCGAGCGTCTCGACCGAGTTCGACACAGCCTCCTCGGTGGTGTTGACCGACGAGGCCGAGCCGCTGACGTCCGCGCCGGCCTTGACGATACCGAGGTTAATACCGCCGCTGACGCTCATGTCGGCGGACATCGAGTCGGTATCAGTCTCGCTTGAGCTCTCATTCTGCTCGGTGCGTTCCTCGATCGTAGTCTGTAGATCGTCCATCGAGCTCTCGGAATAGCTGTCGAGCACGCTTTCCGAGGTCGTCCGCGTCTCCTCGCGGTGGCGGTAGTCGCGGATCTCGATCACCGTCTTCTCGCCCGGCAGCAGACTGAATGTGCTGAGAGTGCGCCCAGCACCGTAGTCGCCGGAATAGGTCGCCATACGCATGTGCAGTACGATGAAGATCGAGGGCGTCGACCGCTTGGGCCGGGGCGCGAAGCGCAGGCCCTGCTTGCCCGAGGGCCGCTTGTAGAGCACCGGCCGGAAGTCGTCGTTGATTTTGTTGGCGAGGTAGTTGAGGGAGGATTCGGTGGTCTTAGTGGGTACCGGCAGGTTGCCGGCCTTGAAGACCAGGCCGCGTTTGGTCTCGGTCACGTCAGAGCCGATGTTTAGCCCAACATTCTGCACTGGTGAGAGCGCGGTGTAGCGGTTGCCCCGTACCACCGCCTGGATCGCATCAAGGTCGAGCTTATTCTCCTTACGCTCGACATCGAGTCGCTGCCAGTAATTGCCCGGCGGCTCCTTGCGCATCGCGTCCTTGAACAGCTCCTCGTCGACATCGAGCTGGATGTGGCTGTAGACCTCGTAGGTCGTCGACTGCGGCAGATTGTAGTTGAGGATGGCGGCCTCACCGTCCTCCTGCAGCTTCGACAGCGGCTCCTGGTGGTAGCAGGGTGTAATGTTTAATACTGTCGGTTCCATCTTTTTCACTCCTTGTGTGTGGTTCAGTTCTCGATTGAACGTCGGCGTACTTGCTTTACGGGAACAAATCCAATCGAACATCACTGCCTATTTCATAACGCCATATTTGTATCAGCATCATGTCCTTTTCGAGCTAAGTTGACTTCAACTCATACAGGACGAACAAAATGATTCGACCTCCTTGCTAGCTACGATATGCCCTTTCTCTAATCAATTCTATGAACTAGTTCATACACGTCGTGTGAATTAATTCATAGAAAAAGGTTTGACCAAAAGTGACCCCAGCCCATCAAAAGCCGGGGCTAGCGTTAGCGGGACTCATACCTCAATCATGCCTATGGAGGTAATGCAGATAATCTAAGATACAGCGTTGTGTTCGACTATGCACATCACGGTTCAGGTCGCCTCGCTGAGACATGCGCCCTCATAGCTACTCGCCTCGATCTCCGTCTGGCGGCATATGGCGGGTCGATGTCGTTGCCACCCGTCGAAACAAAATGGCGAGCGACCATGTCGACCCCGGAAACGTGACGGCCCAAAGCGCCGCAACCCAGATGAGTGAATGAACATACATCTGAAGGGCGAGAAAGGGAAGTAACAGACCGTTGGCTATCAGGAAACCTCTTACTACCCGCTCTAACCCTTTACCGGTGAACACCATCGCGGCAAACAACGTGGCGACGCTCATATAGCTGTAGCCAAGTATATCGATGGCGTAGAGGAAGGAATCGAACGGCACGAACAGGAACACTTCGATACCTTCAGTCTGGCCGCACGCCAGCCGGGGTGCCACGAGGGTGAGCTGAACGTAATAGACGAGACTGATCAGAACCGTGTAAGCCGTGGCGAAAGCGACGGCGGCGTGGCTCCAGATTTTTCTTTCAGGCGATGCGAGCTGGTGGATGCCGACGACGAGCACCAGAAAGGAAGGGGCCAGCAGCAATGACGGCGTGAGCAGTAAGGCGAGACCCAGCGGCGTACTTGCACTCTCCGGCCCGCCCCGGGACCCGAGCAATCCCGCCCATTCGGCGAACTGCGCCACGATATAACTGATACTGAAGACAGTGGCGAGTATCGCGGAATAGAATCCCGCTCTCGTTGTCGAGGGTGAAATCGGTGTTGTCATCAGTCAGGGCACCTCATCAGAGTGCGGCTGGTGCATCTCTCCATGTCAGCAGCGTACCATCGGGCGGCATCGGTTGTGAACAATCATGGCCCGAACTCGTAGCTTATACTCTCGATACGGCCCCGCCAGTAAGGCTGCACCCCTTCGGGGAGCAACCATGCCACCTCGCCTTCCAGCGGCACGCGCATGCCATCTCGCCATGCGTAGTTCCAGAAGCGCCCCTCCCATGGCGTAGCAATCAGTTCGCCATTCACGGTGCGCCACCTGGACTCGGCATGGACCGAGTCGATCAGCGCCAGCGTACTGGATTGCCAGTACACTGCACCATAGGCTATGACCGCCGCAGCACCAGATCCTGCGAACTGGTCACCAGGCCGCCGCCTGTCCACTCGAGCGAGGGATCGAATGCAAATACACCCGCATCAGCAACCTTATACGCGGAACCCAAAAGCTCCCGGGCTTTTGGGGCGTAACCGGATACAAGCCCCGCGAACTTCCGGCGGTTCATTACTGAAGTCTGCATCAGCCCCAGGGGCTGGAGAAGTCGGCGGTCGAG
Organism: uncultured Gammaproteobacteria bacterium; assembly: GCA_942492025.1. Taxonomy (GTDB): domain Bacteria; phylum Pseudomonadota; class Gammaproteobacteria; order SZUA-229; family SZUA-229; genus JABDQW01. The sequence continues at coordinate 37,451 of CALODJ010000007.1, forward strand.
CTCTTCGTAATAGGTTGAGCCGCCGGCCTTTTCGATGATCATGCCCGCCAGGATGTAGCCCGTTTCGGCATAGTGGTAGCCTTCACCGGCTCGAAACAGGGGTTTTTGATCCAGGGCGAACCGGACCAATTCTCTCGATTCGAGCGCATCTGTTGCATGGGCAGGATCAAATTGCTCCTTCAAGACATTCGCAAACCCCGAGGCCGCGTCAAACACGTGATCAATAAGGCCACTGCTGTGGTTCAACAGGTGCCGCAGGGTTCCTCGCTGATATACAGAGAGTTGATGTCGTAACGCGACGTTCTCGAGTTGCAGCGTAAGCCGCGACCGAAAAAGTGTCGACACAAAAGCGAACAGTGTAGAAATAATGGGTTTCATGGATCTGGATACCCTTTGCCAGCATCCAAGATCAAGGATCTCCAGATTGACCTCTCTCCTGTAAAAGATCAAGAATATCAGACACTACGAATTATCGGGAAGGACAAGTAGCGCATATCCTGCAGCCGCCGATAGCCCAACAGCAGATGCACGATGAGCAACAGTACAATAACACGATGACCTAAGATGGGGCTGACGATGAGGTGGCGAAAACAGCCTGACACCTGTTGCTTCAGGCCAATACGGCTGAATAGTGCTTGGAACACCACCAAACCAGCAAACGAGGTCAACCGCTGATCCTCAAATTTTATGGCTGGAATACGATGGGTTTTACGATGAATGGCGGCTTTGCTAAGCTTCATGCAAACGGTCTCCGTTGGTTTGATTGGTTGGGTGGTGCCTCCGATTCTACCAACTCAGGGACCGTTCTTATGTCTGAAGACAATTCATTGTGTGGGTTTGTGGTGTTTTCTGGACTTCACCATGGGTGCGGTTCAGCAATAGAGACGCTACATGCGGCAAAGCCTATAAATAAATCAGTTTCAGTGAGACGTACTTATAAATTTATGCAACTATCGGGTTAAGTATAGGCGGTAAGTCCGACAGCCTCCCAAGAATACGGAAAAACCATGAACACAGAAGACAGTAGTCGTATCGAACTACCCAGAGATGACATGACTCAAGCGAATCGTGACCTTGGCAATCAAGGCTTACCGGGTAGTGTGTTCTATTCTGCCATCTGGCTACTGATTATCGTCAGCACTCCTGTTGCCCAGGATTGGGCATACCTATCCTGGACTGTCTTTGTGTTGCTCACAGTTGCTGGACTCCTGCGCTTGATATTGGGAATTCGATTCGAAGACCTGTATTTTAGATCCCCTGCAGGCTGGTTGGCCAGCTACTATGGGGCCGTGATAAGCCAAGCCATAGTCTGGGGTGGAACGACAGCCTTCCTACTCTGGCAGTATGTTACAGATTGGCCAGCGTATCTGAGCGGTTTCTCCACCGCAGGAATTGTCGCTGGAGGGACGATAAGCCTTAGCACTCATCTCCGTCTTCAGCGATCTTATATCGTTATCATCCTCCTGCCTGGTATCATTGCCTGCTGGCTTGTACCTCATCCGACAGCGTATGCTCTTGGCATCCTCTTTTTGCTGGCTATTGGATTCCTGTTTGCAATCGGCCGTAAGCTCAACCGTAGCTATTGGACAAGCCTGGAAAACAATAGACTGCTTACTCGACGAGCTGAACAGCTTGCTGAGGCCAAGTTTAAGGCAGAAAGTGCGGATCGTGCGAAGAGCCAATTCGTAGCTAATATCAGTCACGAACTAAGGACCCCGCTCAATGGTGTGATTGGGACAATTGAGTTATTGCGGCATGATACCTCAGCAGAATTACAGACCAAATATCTGGATGTCATGGCCAAGTCAGCGCAAGTTCTTCTACATAGAATCAGCGAGATTCTGGACTTTTCCAAGATAGGTGCCGGTAAGCTGGAGCTTGATGCCATCGCCATGGACCCTGTAAGAACGGCTCAGGAGGCGACTTCGTTAATGCGGGATGCTGCTGAGTCAAAAGGATTGGTGCTAGAAGTAGACATAGCAGATGACCTGCCTCATTCCGTTATTGGAGACCCTTATCGCCTCAACCAGATCCTGTTAAATTTGCTTTCAAACGCCCTCAAGTTCACAGAACGGGGTCGCATCACAGTAACACTTGAACAACTCCAAAGGTTTACTGATGCAGTGATACTCCGATTCACTGTGAGTGACACAGGAATCGGTATACCCCAAAAGGCACAAGAGCGTATCTTCGAGTCATTCGTTCAGGCAGAGGGTTCGAGTACACGACAATATGGTGGCACAGGTCTGGGACTATCGGTATCGAGCGAGTTAGTTAAACTGATGGGAGGCGACCTCCGAGTGCACAGCCAAGTGGGAGTGGGCAGCCGTTTCTCCTTTATTGTAACCTTCGAAATTCCACGAGAGGTCACGACCTCACAACCTGAGGTTAACGATACAGAAGAAAATGACGCACCACCTCCTTTGAGGTTGAATGTTTTACTGGCTGAGGACAACCAGATGAATCAGTTCGTAGCTCAGGAAGTGCTGAGTATGCTGCAATGTAAAACCCACTGTGCTAATAACGGCCAAGCTGCAATTCACCAGTTCGAAAAGGGCGGAATAGACGTTATATTGATGGACTGTGAAATGCCCGAAATGGATGGTTTTGAAGCCACCAAGCGGATACGAGAAATCGAATCAATCGAACAACTGGAGCCGATTCCGATCGTAGCATTGACTGCACACGTGGCACGTGAAGACAGGGAGCGAACTGCCAGTGTCGGCATGAACGGCTTTTTGAGTAAACCGTTCACCGTCGATGGCCTATACAAGGTACTGCTGGAAGTGACAGAGGAATCAAACCGCGCAAGTAAGCTTTGAAATCTAATGAGAACACTGATTTTTTCTAGCTTAGGGCACCTGTAGTTCCCGAGAACTCATAGCACACGTTATCATGCCGCCAACCGTTCATAATGATGAATTAAGCCACCGACTTCTGGAAATTATACGACCTTCCCAAGCGCTGGACGCTGCACGGGTCGCGATTCAGGGCTATCCATTCCTAGCGATAGGTGGGTCCGCCAGCAATGATAATAATCAAAATAGCGGGTCAGGATTCGTTTCAGATGACGCTCGTTCAGTACGATGACATGATCCAGACAGTGCTGGCTTCCGACATCTTGCGGACCAATGCTCTGATTTCTTTTGATACCGTGGGTCTGCCGGGCCTGCCTTGCTTGCTCGGTTTGGCCGAATGATCGCGAAAGCGCTTACGCTGACAGGCAATCACAGTTCCGGTCTGGACTATAATCAGCGCATTTCGTCACTCCGACCAGCCGCGCCAAAGCCAGGACCACTGTATACGGTCTCCTGTACTAATCCGTGGGCGCCTGCTTGTGCGCTGATAGACGGTGATCTGATGTCGCAATGCTATATTCTCAAGCTGCAGTGCGCCGAGAACGAAACAACGTGGACACAAACGCAACCAGCGCACCAATAAGCGTTCTTAGGGCTCTGGATAGTCCTTGGCAGAACCGGCAACAAAAGATTCGAGATTGACGCCTCTCAGGAAAAAGATCAGGAATATCAAATAGTACGATTTATCGAGAAGGACAAGACTTCCTTGGAA
>CALODJ010000008.1:0-592963 GCA_942492025.1 uncultured Gammaproteobacteria bacterium
CAAGTCCTCTTCTCGGCACCACATCCGTGGACCATACCAGACCATCACAGACAACGCAAGCAATTGTTCTAAAAGCGTTTTTTCAATCTTATTTTCCTATCGTATTATCCTTCATTGTCGGTCGAGGTCCTTGAAATGGAACGTGGGTGGAACTCAGGTAGCTACTTTTTTAATGAAATCGCATTCATTCCCAGCTAAAAATATACCATTAGCTGTAAATGTCTGGAATTGATCTGACAATACAACCATTATGGTTTGTATACGGGCGACTATTTCGCTTCAGTGTGACTTGGCCAGATTCATTTGTGCCTCATGCGTCCATATGGCGCACTCGCCAGCGGGAATCTGTTCCTGCGTACACAGTTGGCGATGGACCAGGAGCGCAACCGGAAGCCTCGACGGGATATTGGGGTCAATATACTTATTTATTCACAACACAATCTTTGGATTTTAAATTAGCATAGTGTCTCCGGAAGACCCCGTTTGCCAGATTCCACCTTGTTGTTGAAATCTCCGCGAATATTCGGGGATAGGATATTTAAGATCAGAATAAAAATTTCACTTATGCTAATGCCATTTTGCTGTTTCAAGCATGTATTAGCCGGCACAAGCATACTGCTACTGCTTGTGGCCAATTCGACATTATGGTCAGCCGACCTAGCCGGTATGGTGTTTATCGACCAAGAGATACTCCGTCACAGAGGCGCAAGCGGTGTCCTCGTTCTGGACAAGGGTGAGGAAGCGCTGATTGCCCGTGCCTGGTTGGCTGACAACGCGCAGAAATCTATCGAGGTGCAATACTTCATCTGGAGCACCGACAATATCGGCATACTGGCAACAGAGTCATTATTACGTGCGGCTGAACGTGGCGTGAAGGTGCGCGTCATCGTCGACGACTTGTTGATCGACGCGCCTGATAAAGGTCTGTTGGCGCTGGCACTGCACCCCAATATCGAGATACGCATCTACAACCCGAAGCATTCTGTCGGTACACCTTTCGTCAAACGTGTGATGAACGTATTTACTGATTTTCGTGGCGTAAACCAGCGCATGCACGATAAGACCTTTGTCGTTGACGGAAAGCTCGCCATACTTGGCGGTCGCAACATGGCGGATGAATATTTTGACTATGACCACGAGTACAATTTTCGTGACCGCGATGCGTTGGTAATGGGCAAGGTTGTAGAGGATATACGGGAGAGCTTCGATAGATTCTGGGCAAGTGATTTAACTGTGCCGGTAGAAAAGCGTTTCGACGGACTTGGATTGTTCGAAAAGAATGTATCAGTAGAAGATAGCGAGGTCCTGGATATTTACCGTGATTTGCATCAGTACGCCCAATCACCGGAGAACTTCGCGCCAGAGGTCAGGCGCGCTATCGCCGATATCTCAGGGACATTCAGGGAGCTGGCACTAAATGTTGTCTGGACGGATGTGCAATTTATCAGTGATATACCCGGGAAGAACAAAAACCGACTGACACTTGGCGGAGGCGGTCTTGCGACAAGCGCCCTTACCGGGCTGATCAGACAAGCACGGGAAAGAATAGTTATTCAGTCGCCGTATCTGGTCATGTCGGATGAAGCACTAGCTCTGTTTAACGATGCAGCGAATCAGGGAGTAAGCATTATTATCAGTACGAATTCGCTGGCCTCGACCGACAATCTGCAAGCTTTCAGCGGTTACAGGAATCAAAGGCAGGAACTGGTAGACATGGGGCTGCAGATTTACGAATACCAGCCATATCCCGAAATTCAGCGGATTCTGCTGGAACGTTATCCCGAATTTAAGGACAAGCAGCCCGTTTTTGCCATTCATGCCAAGACGATGGTAATCGATTCAAGCATTGTTTTCATCGGTACCTATAACCTTGATCCACGATCACAGAATCTGAATACAGAAGTAGGCATCATTGTGAATCATCCTGATCTGGCCAGTTTCGTTCAGGAAAAAATTCTGATAGACACACGGCCGGAAAACAGCTGGCAGGCTTCTGATGATCCGGATAATCATGCCTCAATGTGCAAACGCTTGAAAGTCAGACTCTGGCAGCTTATGCCAATCAAACCCTTGCTGTAGCATTCTTCCAGACATAGGGGTCAGACATAGGGGTCAAGTATCATATCCACACTTTATCTTTGCCACTGTCCTTTTTAGGTCCTGGCCAGCAAGATGGCTTTCAATCCATTGCCGGCGATGTTCGAAACTGCGGATGCTGTGAAGGTCTTCGCCGTACAGAAAAGCGCGGCGCACGCGGCGTGAGTTACAGTGGTAATAAGGGGTGACATCGAGCGATTCCAGTGTGCTCCTTGCTCTGGGCATAGCGCTCGTCGTAACGACTTGATTGCAAAACGCTACGAATATGACAGGCGGGTATCAATTCATTTGATTGGTGCGTTGTCTTTCTGTAACGAATTTGGCTTGGTAGCGAAAGCCGCATGAATTTTTGCGGAGGACAATAGTTACGACGAATAATTCGACAGCATCTCTTCTGCAGACAAAACAAACCGCACGACAAACTCGACTTTCATTGCCTGCCAGGCGGAATCAAGAACTCGGTGGCACTTGGAAACCGCCGTGTCTCACCCAACCATCTATGTAGCGGCGCAGGTTTACCTAAATAATAGCCTTGCACAAGTTCGAAGCCCATCTGCAGGCACACGTCGAGTTCAGCGCGTGTTTCGACGCCCTCGGCAAGACAGCTAACGCCCAGGTCTTTGACCAGTTTTACCAGTGTTTGCAACATCGTCTGTTGTGCAGCCGGCGCTTTATCGATATTGCGAATCAGACATATATCAAACTTAAGCACGTCGGGAGGGACCTCAACCAACTCAAGCAAGCGTGCCTGCCCGGCACCAAAGTCGTCGTACGCCAGTTGCATATCCAGATCGCTGAGTGCAGCACGTAACTCCCGCATCTCAGCCGGATCGGTCGCCAAACGCTCATGCGTCTCGACGGTGATGAGCATAGAGGGTGCAGCTTCGCGCATCTGTCGCAGGCAGGACATTATGCGTCCGCTTTCAACCTCCGCCGGGTGCGTATTGACATAAAACCTCGTCTCATCAGCCAGGTTAGCCGCAGCCGCAATGCCTTCCTGGCGAAAGAGGTTAGTTAGCTCTTCTTCAGCACCGATGCGAGCGGCGAGGTCCAACAGCTTGTCAGGTGCAAACGGCAGTCCATTCAGATTTCCGCGACCGAGGATCTCAAAAGCGACCCCATGAGGCTCTGTAAACATGACGATGGGCTGGAAAAATGCCATGACCTGCCGAGCATCAATCAGCCTCCGCAGCTCATCTATGTTTGCCATCACACCGTAAGTGGCCAACTCAGGAGGCTGCTGTAGTATGCGAGTAGCGGTAAAATCCGGTGATGTCGCTGTGGCGGTTTTCCGCAACACAAATTCGCAGCTTGAAAAATGCAAAACGTCACCCTCGCTTAATCGCACGTCATCACAAACACGCTGACGGTTGTGAAAGGTACCATTGCTGCTGTTCAGATCCCGCAACCACAGCTCCTCGCCACGGACCTCAATTTCGGCGTGCATACCGGAAATTTCGTCCAAAGGCACAACGATATCAGCCTCTGAGAGCCGCCCTATACGCATCGGTAGTGGGTTTAAGGAGTAACGACGCGAGATTTTATCATTGCCTACGTAACCTTCCAGATACCAGGGCGAATGATGACCGATACTGATGTCTTCAGGGTTATTCATGTTTCGGGTCTTGCGAGAAAATTAGTCGTAAGCCATCACCGTTGTGGCCACCAAACTGATATCAGCGTGTCCATCCGTAGAATGCTGACAGCAGCAGCATTCGAACCTCGAGAATCACGCGAGTTCTTCTACTGTAAATCGGCCGCTATGGTCTATTCTTTAAATGATTCACAACATACCAGGCAGACTGCCCTATGCATCATAGCCCGCATTTTTCACCAGGATCACGGGAGCAGGCGCAGGATTCGTGTCTGTAAGCACCGCTCTGGAGCGAAAAGCGTAGCAATAGCTACGGTTTGAGTGAAGAGCAAGCTTACGGACGCGAAGACCAGCCTGAACCGTGATAGGCACGCTTGAAAAACACACTGTATTTTGATCATCCAGATTTTCATTCAAGGGACCAACGCCTTATCAGTATCCTACGCCGCCTGGTGAGAAATGCGGGATAGCATCGGCAGAAAGCCGCCAACGTAGTTTGCGTCGTGTCAGGAAAGACAAGTGATCCGTATAACTAATGAGGCCATTCGGCAGACGTTAGCTAACCAAACCAGAACTCAGTACTTTTATCCAGAAATTCGTCGTATCGCATGTAATGCGAGCCATCACAGGAAAAATTCAGGCCGACCATGCCGTTGATTATGTTGAGCGAACCCGCCCGCAAGTACACGGTATCATCTGCAAAGCGTAATGTGCGGAACATACTAAAGACGTCTATGACCCGAGTCACAGGAACGATTGCACGCTCCGGGTACGGGTGTCCAGGGTAGACCAGGCAGATATCGGGATCAGTCAGCTCTTCGATACTCAGAAGGCGGTAAACGTAGGGATCATCGATTGTCCATATAGTGGCTCGATTGCTGGAGAAGTGAAGTTTGCCATGAAATACCCCGTGCTCGGTGATCAACTCGTTCATGATCGGCAGAACTTTGTCGAGTCGCCCATCCATAATGCTTTCGACCCGTTGCTGCAGAAACAATCCGCTGCGAATAGCCGGATCTCCTTTCATTTGTCGCCAGTCGTCGGGTTCCGTGTAACCGTCGGCACTGTGCGGCAGCTCTCGCGTATCAAAATCGGCGCCAAGGTAGCCAACATGTTTACCTTTATGGTCGCGGATCACCTGAACAGCAGTTAAAGATGGGCGTTTTTTATTTCGACTGATATAAGCTTCGGATAGCTTGAAATCAGTCGTGCCGATGATGTCCTGCATATAGGGGCGGTCGCTACGGTCGCGACCAAAGTGCACATGGTCATTGCCGTCTCTTGTGATGTTGTCGGTTATCTGTATGCAGTCAGCATTCAGTACATAAAGATGTTTGCAGTAAGAGAGAACCGGAAATGCGTTGGTCAGCAAGGTCTCCAGTGCTATGCGTGAATCAATAAGCTCTGCGCACCGTATGGCCAGCTCGTGCATGGCATCGCCCAGCAGAGCGGTGAGCATTTCTCGCTGTAGCTTTATGGTTTTCTGAAGACGGCTGGTAGGCAAGGATTATGCCCCTCATCAGTGACTGTGATTAAGCGTAAATGCAGGCATTTGTTCGGTATTGATGATTACGTTTATTTATTGTCAGAGTGTAATGCTACGTACTTAAGCTGTAAATGCACATTTTGCTGTAAATTCGTCATATAAAGGAGCTGCCCGTTGCACGTATTGAAGGGTAAGCCGGCGTTTGGAGATTGCCATTAGCCCAAGAATCCGATACTGCCATAAACATAGTCACCCATTAATTCATCGGTGTTTCGCTTTTCCCAGGCTTCGTATGGAATGACATCGAACTATCATGTTACGTGTTTGTCATGGTCCTCCGGTTTCAGCCATTCCCTTACGCGTTCGCACACGTCCGCAGTTGGACCACTCCATGCTACGCCCAATTGAATACCACTAACAGTGGCCAGTTGGTAGATACGTTTCACTTCGTCAGAAACACCGGCCAGTGGGCCTGCGGTAACGTCAAGACGCAGCAAACTCCAGTCATCAGGGATGTCATCCAGACCACCCGCTTCGATCAGAATCCGGGCGCCTCGGGTACTGACATCGACCATGGAAACATCCAGCTCGCCGAGAATCGTTTGCTCCTGATCCAGTATCTCCAGCCGGGCGGCGCAATCTATGCTGATTCTTGGTTGCTCGCGACGTTCATTTGCCTCATCCTGACCGGTCGACAGGTCGGATTCTGCCGCAGGGTGGCCTGGAATAGCGATTTGTTCACCAGCATCGGCTGTCTGCCTCAGCACGATTGGAGGTGCCAGGTTCTTGCCATCGCTGAACTCCATTCCTGTCTTGAACCTGTAATCACTCTGTGGTGGACCCAACAAGCGGGAGAATAAGCGTTTGCGGAAGGAGCCTGCCCAGTTTTTATCACCGGGATTTGAGCGAATCTGCTCAGCGACACTCAAGACGAGCAGGGTTGTGTCGTACGCCAGACCTCTCACTTCATCCCACACTTCCGCAGCTTCTTCCTGTTCTGGTGTTATGTTTGGGCCGACCAGCGATACAAAATACGTGTCCGGTAGTTTCAGCGCACGGGTATCGTTGATACTGAACAGTAACGGGTGGTATTCGAACCAACCGCTGTTGAGCGCCTCGAATTCCCGTCTCACGATTTTAAGATCATGCCGCCTTCCGAATACGCCAACAGCGCCGGGGCGTTTTTCGAGCACCTTCCGGACTTGATCGCGGAGTTGGACCTCGTCCGCATAGGGTAGTGCAAGATAGTTTTCATCTGACTGAATGAGCTGATTCTTGAAAGCTTCCGAAGCACGCTTGCCAAATTCATTGTCGCGATAGAGTACAGCGATAGCCTGATAGCTGGCGTGACTCAAAAAATCGGATGCTGCTCTAGCCCTTGCCTCGACACCCACATTGGTACGAAAGCGCCAGTCACCTTCCTTGTTACCATCCTGTGCCGTAACCAGCGATGAGACGATGGGGATTGAAGCCTTCTTCTCGTATTCAGCCCGCGTTGCAACCTCGACAAAGACACCGCTATCGGATGGTCCGATCACCAGGTGAATGGATTTGTCATCGAAAATTTTATAGATCGATTCAATTCCAGCATTTTCGTCAAGGTAAGGGTATTTCTCGACTTCGACCTGGAATTTCTCATTTCCATTCGAGTAGTGTTTAACGGCTCTGTTGACACCATTCAATATACGGTTGCCCGTATCCCCAACACGGTAGACTACTGCCACACGAAATACCGGCTTCGAAACACCTTCTGCCGCAAGGGCGGTCGATACGAGCACACCAGAAAACAGACACCAATAAAGCAGCATTATCAGCACAAGCCTTTTCATTTTTGCGTGCCTTGCATTACCGCCCCAGCTTGTGAAAGGCGCCCGTCAATCTCAACCGCGCATGACAACGTTGGGAACAGGGTGATGACGAGCAGTATTCCATCCAGATAAGTCCATTGATTATTATTTCGCAAACCATTTGCCATTTCGAATTCCCCTTCCGTCTATAAATCACTCCGATTTCGACTGCAATGATTTACCCGCTCTTAGTAGAGCAAGCATTTCCAATTATTTCTACAGTACGTCTTCACTTGCTGACTTATAGCCAGTCAACAGCAACAGCCGATCAGGATGAAAGATAGAGTTTCTTATAATTCGCTTCCATCGTTTATCTGATTTTTTCAGAGTAGACAGCTTCACTTCTGCCTTTATTCTACGAGAAGTTATCTCGAATGCTAACGCTAATTATGCAGTCACTTCAATCGATTTATTAATGGCACCGTCTTGTGATATTTGAATCATCACTCCATACATATGTTGTGATTACAATTTCACACTCAAGCATGACAAGTATAATCCTCCTTTTTCGACAACTACAACCCCAAAACCAGGCAATGGATAAAGTCCGGCTTACCGTCTTTTCATAAACACATCTTGCCAGCTAGCCCGCATTTCTCACCGGGCGGCGTCGAATACTGATAACGCATTGGGCCTTTGGAGTAAAGCTCAAATGATCAAAGATTTAGTGTGTTATTCAAGCGAGCCTATCACGGTTCAGGCTGGTCTTCCTGCACCTGCTCCCGTGATCCTGGTGAGAAATGCGGGCTAGTGATTTCTCGTGATTTAGACAGTTCCGAATTTATCGATCAGAGTAATAATGAAGGCCACTTTGTCATAGCCGGCCTCCTCTATAATTCTGATCTTTGGTGCAATACTTGAGCTAAAGCCGTTTTGTTCGAGCAATATGCAGGCAAACCGCTTAATCACTTTGACGAAACGCAGCCGCTTCCAAATGGTGTTTATTTAACAGCTTGTAAAACTCTGTACGATTGCGTTTTGCAAGCTCGGCGGCTCGTGTCACATTGCCTTCTGTTAGTTGCAATAGACGAATCAAATATTCCTGCTCAAACTTTTGCTGCGCTTTTGCCAAAGGCGGGACTTCGGTTGTTTGACCGCGTAATGCACGGATCACTAACTGTTCAGAAATTACTGGGGTGCTACTAAGCACAGCCACTTGCTCGACTACATTCAGTAACTGTCTGATATTGCCTGGCCAGGGTGCTGCCATCATGCATTGCAAAGCCTCGGGTGAAAATGACTTTGCAACACAATGAGTAGATTTTTGCAGAATTTTGTGTAAAAAGTGTCTTGCGAGCAACGCAATGTCTTCACGGCGTTCGTCCAGCGAGGGAATTTCCAGTATTACGATATTCAGACGATAGTATAAATCTTCGCGAAAGGCTTTGTTATCTACTGCCTGTTCCAGATTGATATGTGTCGCCGAGACTATACGGACATCGACGCCTACCGTTTGATTGGAGCCTACCGGGCGAATAGTTCTCTGTTCTAATACACGCAACAACTTTGCTTGAAATTCTAGCGGCATGTCGCCGATCTCATCCAGGAACAAGGTGCCCTGGTCGGCTGTTTCAATCATACCGGTGTGGTTTTTATCAGCACCAGTAAAAGCCCCTTTCTTATGGCCAAATAACTCCGACTCTAAAAGATTACATGGAATCGCAGCACAGTTAATTGCAACAAAGGGGTTACTGCAGCGTGTGCTGGCTTTGTGAACGGCTTGAGCGAGTAGTTCCTTACCCGTGCCGCTAGCGCCTTGAATCAGAACACTTACATCTGACTTTGCAAGCCGGTGCACTTGTTTGAGCAGTTCCTCCATTATCCGGCTTTGGGTGATGATACCGGCACGCCAGGAGTGATCAGCAAGATCCTCTTCCTTACTGCTATAAGAATGAGTGTGCTGTAAGGCCTGTTGTACTTCCGCAAGTAACTGCTGGCTGTCAAATGGTTTTGTCAAATAGCTGAAAATACCCTTGCGAGTTGCATCGACAGCGCCGGCGATCGTACCGTGTGCAGTCAATAATATGACGGGTAGCGATGGGTACTGTTGATGGATACGATCAAACAAGGCCAGTCCATTCATCTCTCCCATACGCAAGTCTGTAATCACCAGGTGTGGTTGAAAGATAGCTAAGCGAGCTAAAGCCTGATGTGCGTTTTCGGCAGTTTCTATATCATAACCAGAGCTTTTTAGTCGAATTGATAATAGCTTTAACAAACTGATATCGTCATCGACCAGTAGAATTTTATGTAGTGCCATAGTCTGTTATTCGTTGATGGGGCTGGTTACAGAACGCTCTTTTTTGTCGATCTCCACTTCAATATTTTTCAGCAGATCGAGCTGTGACTGTAATGTCTCGAGCTGGTTACGCAATACCGCATTTTGCGTCTCGGTGTTTGTCAATCGTTGCTCCTGAGCATCGATCTTTATGCGAAGGTTTTGTCGCTGGGAAACGTGCTGTAGCAACATATTGATAAATTGTCGATTACCACTCGATAGCACATCAGTGCGTTTCAATTCTTTTAATAATGCCACTGCTTTTTTATCGTTTTGCTGTTTGCTGCCTGGCATGCTGAGTCTGATAGCCTCGCGTAGCTTGAGGCAGACACCCGTGCCGTTTTCGACAGGTAAGGTATTGGTTTCTACCGTGGATGGTTCGTTATTTGCCTGTACCGCCAGTCCGCTATAGTAATTTAAAGGATCATCACAGTTCGGTGACTGAGCATCGACGGCAGCTGTTGCAGTGGGCATTTGCACAGCGCTAAGGTTGGTCGACGCACAGTTTGTTTGAAGAATCGAAATACAGATGACAGTCCCGAATATGGCCATATATCTATTCAAGCGCATTAGCGAGTCCCGGTACTTGTAACGGTAGATATACGCGAAAATGGGCGCCGCCTGTCGATTTGACCACATTGATCGATCCATGATGCAGTAACACGTATCGGTTAGCGATCGCCAACCCAAGCCCTGTACCTGAAACAGAGCCTTGCGGTGGATCGCTTCCCTGGTAGAAAGGCTCAAATATGCGCATTTCATCATCTGGATCTATACCTGGCCCATTGTCTATAACGTCCAGCCGAGCGTTTTTGTTGTCTTCTGTTAATGAGATTTGAATGCGAGAGTTTTTTGGCGAGTGTTTAATTGCATTTGAGAGCAGGTTGTCAACTACCGTAGTCAATTGAGCTCTGTCCCCTTTTAACCTAACTTCCGCCAAATTGGTGAGCATCGTAATCGACCTGGACATGAACTCCAGCTGGTGCTTAGCAACGGTATTTTGAATCAATTGATCAAATAATATCAGCTCCGTATTGTTGGGTTTTTCCTGATTTAAGGCTAAATTAAAATCCAGCAATGCTTCAACCTCTTTTTGTAGCTGCATGTCGTTTTTATGCAGTATATCGACGATTTCAGCCTGGTCGGCAGTCAGAGGGCCAGTGATTCGATCCTGCAATAATGCGATGCCTTCACGTATGGCTGTTAACGGTGTTTTCAATTCATGTGAGACATGTTGCAGAAATAACAGCTTTTGTTCATCAAGTTCCGCCAGCTCGAGTCTTAACCAATCTAGCCTGCGACCTAACTGCTGTATATCCTGCGGCCCTTTCACACTCACCGGGCTTGTAAAGTCGGCGCTACCCAGTTTGTTGATGATGTGGCCCAGCTGACGCAACGGGCGGGTGATTAAAACACTAAAAACGGCTGCAATTAACAATGCCAGCGGTATTAGTGGCAGCGCCTGAAATAATAACATACGTTCAACACTGTTGATGCGCGCGCTCATTTTCTGGCTTTTTTCGCTTAGGCTGCGGTTGACATCCACGGGCAGGGCGCGAACCAAAGTCGATAAGTCAGACAGGTCGTTTAGCTCAGAAGTTCCTTCCGGCTCTTTGGCGGCTTGCTGCAGTTTTTCAAAAAGCTGTTTTTCTGCAGAGGTCAGGTGCGCGATACGCTCCAGTATGGCGGGGCTCAGCGGGTTCTCGCGAAAGCTTTCTATGCTCATCAGTAACTGCTGGCGCTGGACCTGGTAGCGTTGCAACAGTTCCGCTTCGCGTAACACCCAGTATTGCCCAGCGGTTCGCTCCAGATTAAGCACCTGGGAGATGATTATGCGACTGGATTCGGCGGCTGACGATGTCTCGGATAAGGTTTGCTGCATTTGTCTCGATAACGAATCGACCTGGTAATAGGTGCTGATCAAGGCGATCGTTAACGGCAATACAACAAGAAAAAAACCGAAAAGAATCAACTGCCTGATGGAGGTCGCTACAGAGAAACGCACATTGTCAACTCGCTGCTGGATGAGTTATGCAATCGCACCCAGTTTATCGTAGTGATGAAGTTTTTTATCAAAATTTTTTGACTTATGGTACTGCTTTGTCAGATTTTGCCAATTACTGGCCCCTGTCACTGTCGCCAAATGGCGACAGTGGTGAATAGCACATACAGCACGCTTTCGCATGATAATTATATTTTCATTGTCTCAAAGAGGCGACAGTCAGACCGCTTTCTTCAAACCGTATTTCATCTAATATGCTGATATGTATGAGCAAAACAAGATTGGCACAAGTTGTGCCTACGTTATTGCAGTGGCGAGTCTTTCGGACTTGTCCGTTATATCGTTTACTCAATACTAAGGAGAATATGTATGTACCAAAAATTAGCTTTTACTGCTCTAGCTCTGGTTGTTTCGGGTGTTACTGTTGCTGGTGACTTGTACAAAGACCTGGATATCAATCAAGATACAAAAATAAGTCCGGAAGAAGCGGCAGCGTTGCCACAACTGAAAAACCAGTGGAGTGCACTAGACGTGAATGCTGATGGTATGTTGGATCGGGCAGAATTTGCCAAAATGGAAACTATGGAAGTCAAGGAAATGAAGGGCGCTGTTCCTAAGTACTAAGCAGAATATTGAGAGCTTGATCCCTTGCATCAAGGAAGCCCGTTAGCGGGCTTCCTACTTGTGTTATCTGTTGAAAGCTTTACGGACAGGCTCGACTTAGTGGATCTTATTATGGACGGGGTTAACTTACACTACTGTGTTGCCTGGCCTGTGATGTCGTTAACTACGAGGCTGGCCTGGTCTGTGATGTCGTTAACTTCGAGGCTGGCTTGCTGCAATTGAGGTACGCATTGATTCAGCGACAGCATCGGTGGATCAAATGACATCGCAAACGGTGCTGCCCGCATTAATGTCGAGATGCCGATTATTTGCCGAGCTTTGCCGGGCAGAATAGCCGCGTGAATATCCTTGATCAGGCAGTTGCCGCCCAGGTTAATCGCTGTAATACGGTACAACGGAATCACTCGTTCTGAACCGTCAGCCATGGTGCCACGTAATTTTTTTACAAAATGTGCCTGGCCTTTACTGCTAAGGCTAGTGAGTGTTTCTTCGTTGATAACTGAATAGGCCGAGCCAGTATCTATCAGCATGGAAAACTGCCCGGCACCGGGTATCTCAGAGTTAATATAATAAGTATGGGCTCCATGCGTTTGCATTGGGATCAGTCTTTGTTCAGAGTCAGCCCTGGTCCACGACGAGGATAGAATAAGTAACACGAAGAGTAGTTTATTCATATTCAATCATGCCCAACAGATCATTAAGTTTTATCGGCCCAGAATTGGGTGAAAACTATTTGTGAACATTTAAGGCTAAAAAACACGGCCAATTACCAAGTATTGTCCTTTAAATGAATTGAAATTTGTTTTAGTTTTACAAAACTTTAACTGCGTTCACGGCATGCTGACAATCAATCCCACATATTGCGACTTATCGCCTAGCCTGAAATGCTTATTAATATCTAAGGAAGCTCTGAATAATTCATCCGTGAATTATCAGAGCACGGGAAACATAAAATGCGATTTTTTGTTTCCCTTCATTTTCAATCGCTTAACGCGATTGAAAATGGCGGCGCATCCGTGCGCCGCGGAAACTCTGAACTAATCATAGTTTCCCTAAAAATAAACGTCACTGCTTGGGCCACTTCTCGCTTAAGTCAAACCGCATCACATTCGACGCTGATACCATTGTATATTTAGCCCGCATTTCTCACCAGGATCACGGGAGCAGGCGCAGGATTCGTGTTCGTAAGCGTCACTCTGGAGCGAAAAGCGTAGCAGTAGCTACGGTTTGAGTGAAGCGCAAGCTTACGGACATGAAGACCAGCCTGAACCGTGATAGGCTCGCTTGAATAACACGCTGTATTTTGGATCATCCAAGCTTTACTCCAACTAGCCAACGCCATATCCGTTTTATACGCTGCCTGGTGAGAAATGCGGGCTAATTACCTAGATTTAGTTTAAAACAGCTGCTTGCCTGGAAACAAATACTAATATCCGGTCGAGTATCAGCATACGGGCTATATTTGGGTCGGGCCTACGTAACCCTATGATAAAAAAAACAATGGCATTGTATGGGCCACCTTTAAGCGGATCTCCAAGATGGACGATCAACAACTGGGCGACTGAAACATGTTGACAATGATAGCCATGTTTTGTCATATAAAAAGTTCTTTATAATGAATAAGTTAGAGCATAACTGACTGGCATTGCCCCGCTCCGGTCGAGACTTGCAATGATGGCTATGGCTTAATCTCGGTTATCGACGAAAAATGTCAAATTCATTAGCCGGTCACTTTCGTTTGGCGTGTAACCATGAACACATGGCTTTTTTTGCGACCAAGTATTCAATCTGTTCGTTGTCAGGCGCTATGGTTACCCGGTACCAGGCTTCAGCGTCAGGGTATGGCGTGGGTTGCCGGGCAGAAACGGACTGGGCCTGCCCCGTACCCAGGCATCGTGTCCCTTGCCATAAAAATCCGATAAAGGATGGCCGCTCTGGCCTGTCGGCATAAGCATCAGGCTGTTCGCTTCATCGCCTGGCGCAATGGCGAAGCGCTCTGCCGCACCGAAACTGGGCCCCTGCGCTTTTGGCATATCCAGGTCACCACTCAATCCTTCCTGCGGCATGTTGAGATAGTCGCCCAACAATGGAATCGCAGCACTCAAAGGATGCCTTATCGCCGCCGTATTAATCTCTCCCCAGGTGCGCTCGTTGAGCGGGCCTTCGTATTCGCTTTCAAAGTAGCGAATGTTCTCGCGCACTGTCGCAAGCAGGAACGCCTCCCAACTCGCGTAATCGGCGGGTAACATGTGTTCCGGCCTCTCCGTTACCAGCGACCATAACACCGCTTCAAACTGGTTACTGCGACGCAAACTGACATCCTCGCCGTAGGCCGCGCGCACTGGCACCATCAGCGCGTGGAAAATGCGTTTCTCGAGTTCCAGCCTAAACGCCCGAACCAGGCGGTAGCCAACGGACTCTGGCGCTGCCCGCGGAATCCAGCCTTCCACGAGCCGGCGGTACTCTGCCAGCCTGGCGTCACTGGCGATGACATCTTCCGTTAACAGTTCGAGTAGAAGATTACGCCATGGCGTCAGGAACAATGCGCGATCATCGTACTGAATCGTGAGCATGTCGACCGGTTCGAATGTTCTTTTCGCCATAAGCGCATCGCGAATCTGGCGTGCCCGTGCACCGAGGTCATAGCCGCCGTCACCGACAATTTCCAGAGCTTCGGCATCGACAACGCGCGCATTTGCTGTCCATATTCTGCCGCTAGCAGGATTGATGATCCGCGGGTATTCATCAGCCGGTAACCAGCCTTGCCAGCCATGCTCGTTGCTCCAGTCTGCAGGCCGCATCGGGTTAAAGTGGGATTTACGCGGAATCTTTCCAGCGATGGTCCAGGCGATGTTGCCGTCGGCATCGCCAGTGACAAAATTCTGTGGTGGTATCGACATGGTGTTTGCGATGTCAATCGCTTCGAACACCGATAACGCTGTCTCGAGCTCAATCAGTCGAATGTTGACGCCGTCGGGTTTATGTGCGATCCAGCTGACGGCTATTTCGCCGTCAGGGTAGTCGACGTCGTCGAGGACCGGCCCCCAAACAGTCTCGCGGACCTGGTACTCGACGGGCTCTGCGCCTTTCACCCGGATGATCTCATCATGCAACACGAAAGCCGCTTCACCTTCCGGCGTACGGTAGGTATTCGCTGTCGAACCCGGCACGAGTAAAACAGCATCGGACCAGTCACCATAGCTGTTTGTGTAACCCCAGGCAATTCGTGAATTACTGCCGGCAACGATGAACGGCGCGCCCGGCAGCGAAACACCGGTAACCTCGCGGGCCTCGTCACCGGCAACGACCAGGCGCGCCTGGTAATAGATATTGGGAATACGCAATCCCAGGTGCATGTCGTTCGATACGATGGCGCGACCGCTTTCGGTGAGGTTACCGCTGACCGCCCAGCTATTGCTTCCCCTGAGCGGATAGCGACCGATTTCCATGGCCGGTGGTGCCTCAGCGGAATAGTCCCTGAGCGAATACACTTCCGCCTTCGGTATCGGCGCCACCGGTCTGGGCTCACCCACGAGCGGCGCATCCCAGGGTGTGCCCTGCGGATACATCCAGTCATAGACCTCCTTCGGTAAGACACTGTGCGCAAGACCGCGGCGCACATCATTTATGGCGCGCTCGTCATTGAGCTCCAGATACATCGTGTAGACAACGAGCGCCGTGTCTTCTGGACGCCATGGCTGCGGTTCGACACCGAGCAGGTAGTATTCGAACGGCCTGGCACCCAGTGCCGCGAGGCCGGCGTTAACGCCAGCCGCATAATGGTCGAGAATTGCACGATCCTCAGATGGCGTTTGTGCCAGCATGCGTTGCGCGCGGGCCCGGAATCGGTGGAAGCGCAAGCGCTTGTCGGCCTCCAGCGCACGTTCGCCGATGATCTCGGATAACTCGCCAGCAGCCTGTCGACGTAGTAAATCCATCTGGAAAAAGCGATCCTGCGCATGCGCAAAACCTGTCGCGAAAGCTACATCATTACGATTCACGGCTGTGATCGTGGGGATACCATCATCATCGCGTTCGATAATGATCGGCGCTGTAATACCGGACACCACGACCTCACCGTCAAGCTGCGCCAGGCTTGATCGCAAGCCGATCCACACACTCGAGCTGGCAGCAAGGATGAGTGCGCTGGCGCCCGCCAAAACGATTACTAAAGCACGCCTCATGCTGCCTGCCTCGGATCGGTGGAGTATAGGATGGCTGAAGGAATGTTTATTAACCTTTTCATCGGACAAGTATACTACTCGGCACTCCTCAAACGAGGTCAACTTGACAGCACCCTTACTCAGAATATAACGCGACATAGGGTAATGGCACGTACTTAAGCTGAAAATGCACTGTTTTACAGTAAATTCGTCATTGCGAGGTACGCAGCAATCTGACATGGTCTAATTGATTATGACAACTCTGTTACGGATAATTTACTTAACTTCAGTCGCACAATCATCATACAATCAGTTACTTACGCGTCATATAATGTCCGCTCCAGTGTCTGGAATTGCAGGATCTGTATAATCATTTAGTTATTAAAATTACTGGACTTTTTACCTGAAAAAGTTAGGGTTAGGGGTAATCAGGATAGATTAGTCTCTTGATCAATCAGAATTGCTTCAGAATTTCGCCATGAGCCTGCTCGAATTACATGCCCGCTACCGCCGCCAATCACAGGAAAATGCTGCCTGGCGTCTGTTGCGGGCCGCCAACGCCCCTCTGTTGCTTGCCTTCATTACGGATTTGTTTCATGAAAGCAACGACGTGTTGTTCAGTCGCGCCAAGGCGGCGCTGGAACTGGAGCTGTCTCACTGGCGCGAGGAAGACTGGTTTGAAAGTGAAAAATCCGCAGCGGCTTATCTGCGTGAATGGATACAGGCGGGCTGGCTGCGTGAGCTGGATGACCATCTGAGCAAAACCGATGCCTGTGAGACCGCACTGCGCTTTTGTGAAGGACTGGAGAGGCGCGATAACAAGGCCACGGCTTCCCATCTGCGAATTGTACAGGATGCGGTACGTGACCTGGCAGCCAGTCTGAGCCCTGATTCGAAAGAGCGGGTCATGCTGCTCGAATTACGTAAAGCCGAATTGCAACGCGAGATCGATGACCTTAATGCCGGTATCGTCAAACAGCTGAGTGAAACCGAGCAACGTGAGCGTATTCGCGAGGTATATCAACTGGCTTCGGTACTGACGGGAGACTTTCGCCGAGTGGAAGATGATATACGATTGCTGGACCAGTCACTGCGCGTACAAATGATCGAAGCGGACAGCAATCGCGGTGAAGTTTTACAGGATCTCCTGCACAAGGAAGAGGTGCTGGCTGAATCCGATGCCGGGCGCGCTTTTGAGAGTTTTTTTCAGTTGTTGTGTGATCAGAATCGCAGCATGGAATTTCGTGAGCAATTGCGTTCCGTGTTGAGCCGGCCAGCAGTAAAATTCTTGCGGCATGACGAATCGCGTTATCTGAGACACCTTGTACGCGAACTGACCCGCGAGAGTGAACGCGTATTCAAGGTGCGGCGGCGTACCGAGGAAAGCTTGCGAGCCTTTGTCGAAAGCGGCGCTCACCTGGAAAACCGGCGAGTCGAACAGCTTCTCGGCAAGCTGGAACGCCTGGCGGTGCGTTTTCAGCAGCACGACATCGACTGGCGAATGCCACTGCCCCTCGAGTTGCACAGCGGCAAGGCATCGATCAGCTCGCCGCAAGGTATGCGTTTGCGCAATCCCGAAGAACAGCTGGATACCAGTGATATCCAGGCTGAAGAAAACAGCCATTTACCGAGCCAGACCATGCTCGAACAGTTACACGCAGTCAAGGTCATGGAGATCGCTGAGCGCATGCAATCGCTTCTGCAACAGCAGGGGCCGTTGAGCATTGGCGGATTAATCGAACAGCACCCAGTACGCTCCGGACTCGAAGAGCTGGTTGCCTGCCTGCGCGTAGCGAAGGCCATTGGCGCGACCGAACTGGAGGGTAAAGAGACCGTTGAGATAACCGACCGCAACGGCGAAAAAATCCGCGCGACGATTCCGGAAATGATGCTCGATGCGCAACAATTCCCGCAGCGTCTGGAGGAGCTGGTTATATGACAG
This sequence comes from uncultured Gammaproteobacteria bacterium, assembly GCA_942492025.1. Lineage (GTDB taxonomy): Bacteria > Pseudomonadota > Gammaproteobacteria > SZUA-229 > SZUA-229 > JABDQW01. Next base: position 18,034 of record CALODJ010000008.1, read on the forward strand.
ACGATAAACTTCCATCGGCATCGGTACTGTTTGATCAGTTTCGCCCAGGCACGGAAGAGGAACCCGGAAATGGCGAAACCACCAACAACCGCCCTGGACATAAAACTGACGAGACGGCGGCTGCAAAAGATTCGCAAGGTCGTTTGTCTGCCGATACCCGACGAAGCCTGGTAAGCCTGTTGCGTCATGGCGTTATCCTCGCCCATCAAAAACAGCAGCTATTCGATATACTGGTCAAAGAACAGCAATCGATACAAAGCCACCTCGCCGATATGTTTTTGCGAGTCTTGATCGATGAAGCCGCCGGCGTTGCGGTGCTGTTGCAACAGGTAGTGGAAGATGACGAAGATCCGGTTACGCTGATTTCACGCCGGCCCCTGTCGTTATATGACACCTTGTTACTGCTAGTGTTGCGCAAGCACTTTCAGGAAAGAGAGACGGCAGGTGAGCAGCGTATTTATATCGACATCGATCGAATCGAGTCCCGGCTGACACCGTTTTTACCCTTGACCAATAATAGCCGCAGCGACCGCCGCAAGCTCAACAGTTCTTTGAAAAAACTGAAAGACAGACGTCTGCTACAGAGCGTACCGGGTGATGATGAACGTTTTGAACTCACCCCGGTCATTCGTTATGTGGTCAATGCAGAATTTCTGCAACAAATGCTTGGTGAATACCAGGCGATGGCTGAACAAGCCGCTATGGACGTTGGGGCTTGTTCAGATGAAGCGTAATTTTCTACATGATCAGGCTGATTTAATCGGTGGCGGCCAGATTCGACTGGCGGAATTATCGGTTTTCAACTGGGGTTCATTCCACGGTCTGCATACTGCACATATCGACGGGCACGGCACACTGATAACGGGTGATAATGGCGCAGGCAAATCAACACTGATAGACGGCCTGATGGCACTATTGCTACCCGCCGGCAGCGCCAGTTTCAATATTGCCGCTGCTCAGGGTGATCGCACCGACCGCAGCCTGGTTTCCTATATACGCGGCAGTTATGGTACGGCCCACGATGGCAGCCAGACGCTAACACGCAATAAACGATCTGGCGGGACAGTCAGCGCACTGCGGGCTTGTTATCGTGCGGACGATGGTGCCGAGATCACACTGGCCGCCCTGTTCTGGATGACACAGCCGAGTAATGCCCTGGCGGACTTGAAGCGTGTCTATGTGGTGGCCAAACGTAACCTGCAGCTGGAGGAAATGCTGCAGGCCTTCGGTGAAGGCAATGCACGTGCCCTGAAACAGTTTTTACGTGACGATGAACGCCTGATTTCATGTGACGATAATTTCACTGCCTATCAGGAAACGTACCGACAATTGCTGCATATGGAAAACAGTAATGCACCGGCCCTGTTGTCCCGCGCACTCGGCTTGAAGAAGATCGACGATCTCACCCGGCTGATTCGTGAACTGGTGCTGGAACCGAGCCGTGTGCGCGAGGATGCTCGCAAGACCGTCGCCGAATTTGGCGATCTGGAAGGTGTACACGACCGCCTGCTGGATGCCCGCGCCCAACGTGACACCCTGGCGGCATTACCGGAAGCCGCCGCCGCTCTGCAGCAGGCCAGGCAGGATATTGCACGGCTCGATGCCGAGCATGACGGCTTGCCTGTTTATGTTGGCGAACAATGTCATGCCTTGTGGGGCAAGCGGATAGAGACGATAAAGCAACAGCTCGGTGATGCCGAAATGCAGTTGAAGCATGTCGAGCAACAGGCGCACAGCGCCAACGAAAGAGTCGAGCGTCTGCACGCGGATTACCTGCGTGTTGGCGGCAACCGTATAGAAGACCTTAAAAAAGATGTGCAGCGCACCAAAGAGCGTTTGGCCGAGATCAACAAGCATGCCGCACGTTACCAAACGATTGCGCGTGAACTGGATCTGGATGCTGCAATCAACGAGAAGGTGTTCAATGCCAATCTTGACACGCAACGTACAGCGGTAACGCATATCGAGGGCGAAATAGAACAGGCACAAAATGATTTTGCTGATACAGCGGCGCGTTATTCCCAAACGCTGCAGCGGCAAAAAGCACTCGACACGGAAATCCGCGAAATAGAAGCCCGCCCCGATTCTAATATCGATGTGCCGTTTCAGCAGCTTCGTGATCAAATGTGTGATGCACTGCAACTCGATGCAGAGCAGATACTTTTTATCGGCGAGTTGATCGATATCAAACCGGATTGCCGTGAATGGCAGGGCGCCGTAGAACGTGCTCTGGGGGGCCTGCGTACCACCATGGCGGTGCCTGAAGCACGCTATCCGTTGATTACCCGCTGGCTCAATCAACGCCACACCGGATTGCACGTGCGGGTACAGATCGTAGGGCGGGTTTCCGGCACTGCCGAGTTCAAACACGACGGTTATCTGCGCAAGCTGCAATGGCGGGATCATCCCTACCGCGAATGGCTGAAACGGCATTTGCAGCGCTTCGATCTGCACTGCGTCTCCAGCACTGAAGATCTGGATCGCACGCCTTTTTCTCTGACACAACAAGGACTGATTCATTTCGATAAGGGGCGTTTTGAGAAAAAAGACCGGCAGCGTATTGACGATAAGCGACAATGGCAACTGGGCTTCTCAAATACGCTGCGCCTGCATACCTTGCGCCAGGAGGCCGGTCAACTGGCCAGTGATATCAACTTACTGGAACAGGAAACGAAGCAACGCCGCGAGTCCATGAACAAGGTCGAACGGCGCGCCCAGCAGTGGCAGCAACTCGCCGGTTTTCAGTGGCCGGACATTGACGTTCCGCACTGGCAGGCCAGGCTGCATAGCCAGCATTCCGACCTTGATGCACTGCAACAGTCCGGTGGTGATCTTGAACAGGCGCAACGGCGCTGGCAAGCGGCCAAGCGCGACCTGGAACAGCTTCATCAAAAAATAGCCGTTCAAAACAAGATGATCGCCGGTTATGAAAAGGAGTTGGAACTGGCGCAAGCCGCCCGCAACAAGGCCTGGCAGGCGGCCTCGGCAGGACTGGATGATGCAGTTCGCAAGGTACTCAACAAACGTGTCGGTGAACTGCGTTTGGACAATCTCGAACAGGCCCAGGATCTGGAAGGCAGGCATCGGGATGATATTGAACGGCATCGCAACACTGCCGGCAACCGCAAAACCCAGGCGAGCAATCAGGCAGTCGCGATCATGTCCACCTTTTACAGCAGGGACAGCTGGGAGGCCATCGCTGCAGATTGGGGTCGCAGCATTGAAAGCATCGATGACTATTTACTGCATTTGCAAAAACTCGAGAAAGAAGGCCTGCCCTCGCTGGTGGAAAAATTCAAGCAACGGCTGAATAAACATACCACCTACTCTTTGGCGGGGATCAAATCCCGTATGGATGCTGAGCGCGAGGAGATCAGCGAACGCATCGAAACCATTAACCGGGTGCTGGTGCGCACCGAATTCCGTCCCGGCACCCATCTGCGCCTGGATATGAAGACCGAGCAATATCCCCATGTACAGGACTTTAACAGACGCCTGATCCATGTTTTTGCCCAGGCCGGTAGCGATGATCACGAACAGCGTTTCCGCGACCTGCAGGCGGTGATCGCGATATTGGACAAGGCCAGTGATTCCGTTACAGCACATAACAAAGAAAGTCTGCGCCTGCTCGATCCGCGTTACCAGCTATCGTTTTATGCCGAAGAGATTGATGCGCAATCCCGCGAAGTCCGCGACGTGCTGATGTCATCGAGTGGCAAGTCAGGTGGGGAGAAAGAATCTTTCGCCGGCACCATTGTTGCCGCAAGCCTGGCCTATGTGTTAACGCCGGACGGTGCTGACATGCCGATTTACAGTACTGTCTTTCTCGATGAGGCCTTTTCCAATACCGCAGAGGCGGTGAGTCGACGCGTGCTGCGCGTGTTCAAGGAGCTGAATATTCACATTAATCTTATTACACCGTTCAAGAACCTCAACCTCGCACGTGAGTCTGCCCGTTCGTTATTGATCGCAGAGCGTGATGCCAATACCCATGAAAGCCGTTTGTGCGAGGTGACCTGGGAGGAACTGGACGAGATTCGGGCTGCAAGGGAACGACAAACCCGCACACATGCATCTGAACTGGGCATTGAACTGGAACATGTTTCATGAACGAATGGGGACTGTTGCCTGAGGATGTTCGGGCGCTATTGCGCCAAAAAGAATGGGCGTCGGCGAAGCACCTGCGTCAACGTCTTCTCGGACAACGACGCTTCCCGTTGCAGGTCGCGCTGAAAGTCCCAACCGGTGCGCAAGCCTTGCGCAGGGTCAGCCATTTCCATGAGTTCATCAAGCAGTGGCGGCAATCAACGTATAACGATCAGATCCTATGGGTACAGAAGCAATACCGTCAGCTTGGTACACATGATGTGCCATCAAGCCTGTCACTCAAAGATATGCAGGCACTGATCGAGTTTATCGGCCCGAAGGCTGTGGCCCGCAGCGAGCACTGGGAAAAGCTGATGGTACCCGTAATGGAATTTGATCCCGGCCTGTACCCGATCCTGGTTCGCCACCTGCTGGCACTGGAGAATATGAGCGCTGACGACACCACCCTGATCGCCAGACTACTCTCACAGCTCCATAAAAACATAGGCCAGGGATCGTATTTGCGCGCCCTGCCGTTGAAAGAGGTGGATACCAAGTTTCTTGAAAACAATTTGACACTGATATCCGATTTGCTCGATGCACATTTTGACGGTGAGATCAGTCGGGCCAATGGCCTGGTCAACTGGCTGGGTTGTCTGGATCTGCCAAAGGCCTGGCTGATGGTCCGACCGCTCTGCCGGCACACAAGGCAAAACCTGTGTGGTTTGCCGATCTTACAGTTATCTGCGCAAACACTGCGCGAAACCACTTTGCCTGCCGGCAATATCCTGGTGGTCGAGAACAACCAGTCAGGCTATGGCCTGCCTGCGCTGGATGACACAATAGCCGTCTTCGGCGGCGGCGCGAACGTGAGCTGGCTGGACGCTGAATGGTTGCACGGCAAAAACGTTGCTTACTGGGGTGACATCGACACCTGGGGTTTCAGTATTCTCAGTGACGCGCGTCGCTATTTATCGGATTTGAAGGCGCTGATGATGGACAAACAAACCTTCATCAAATTCCGACAGCGCGCAATAGAGGAACCTTCACCGGTTGAACAGTTGCCGCCGAATTTATTTGCCGAGGAAATTGAACTGTTCGATGCTCTGCAACAGGGTGATTACCGTCATTCACGGCTCGAGCAGGAACGGTTGTCATCAGACTACATCGCCAACCAGCTACTCTCATGGGTATCATAAACGGCAAGTCTGCTGCAATGGTTGGGCCCGTTCACTTAGCCCGGATGTTGCACGAAGGCGGACATGCAATGTTATGGATTAGTCGATATTTCAATCAGCTACGCTCGAATTGACGGGGTATTGCGCGGTTACAGTTTATTCTATTTCGTTTTATGAACAAGCCGGCGTCGCATCGAGCCCGGTCACTTGCGGGCAGCAGCAAGCAGGCTCAAAGCCTCATCGATATCGTCGGTTAGTGCATACAGATCGAGGTCAGATTCGCTAATGGTGCCCGCTGCGATTGCGGCATCGCGCATGCTGATCATGTTGTACCAGAATTCTGATCCCATGGCGATAAGCGGAAAGCGTTCAATCTTGCTGGTCTGTATCAGCGTGACCGTTTCGAACAACTCATCCATCGTGCCGTAGCCCCCTGGCAGCGTAATAAAACCTTGCGAATACTTGACCAGCATGACCTTGCGCACAAAGAAATACTCGAACTCGACGAACCGATCCAGGTAGGGATTGGGTTCCTGCTCGCGGGGCAAGCGGATATTACAGCCGATGCTCAGACCACCACCTTCCTTGGCACCGCGACTGACAGCTTCCATGATCCCTGGCCCGCCGCCGGTCAGCACGGTGTAACCCTGCTCCGCCAGTCTGCGGCCCAGTTGACGGCCAAGTGCGTAATAACGGTGGCCTTCGGTGAAGCGCGCCGAACCGAATACGGTCACGCATTTACCCAGCTCCCCCAGGATCGAGAAGCCGCGCACGAACTCGAGGAATACCCTTCCAGCTGTTGCCAGTTCTTGATCGTGATCGCGCTTTCCACGCAGGAACAGTGCTTCCGCTTCTGGTAATGGGTCGTTGTACTGCCCTGAAGTGGTTTCAGGCGATTTCGGTATATCAGTCATCGATGATTCTTCCTGCAGATTATTGTTGATCGAAAGCTGGAATACACAACGGGCCAACGCCCCTGACCATTGCCGGCCTTGTGACGCCTTGCTTCGTTTATCCCTGTCGCTACCACAGGCAGCGCTGGACATTGATACCGATATAAAGGCTCGCCGTGAGTAAAGTAACTGAAGTATAAACGTCCTTTTTCATCGATATCAATCACACAAGGCTTCAGACTGTACAACAAAAGCGCCAGCGGTGCCGGTAATCGGGGCCCGCATGGATAGCGCCCCCTTTATTCGTACTAGAACATTTCCAGTTGTGAACCAGGACCGGCCACGCGCGTGAATTGTGAGGTATCGAGTACGGCGGTTGTGTTCTCGATGCCCAGCTTCTTGCACTTCAACAGAAAGCGTTGGGCAAACAGTTCCGCGTACGCGCCGCTGCCGGTCTGCCTGACGCCGAAACGGGCGTCATATTCCCGACCTCCACGCATGTCGCGCACGATATGCATAACCCGTTTTGCCCTGAGTGGATAATGGGTTTGCAGCCATTCCTGGAAAAGCTGTTTGACCTCATGGGGTAATCGCAACATGACATAACCGGCGAAACGCGCGCCCGCATCAACCGATGCGGCCAGCACGGATTCCACTTCATTATCATTTATCATCGGAATCACTGGTGCAAACAGGACAGTAACGGGAATGCCGTGCGCTGTTAACTGACGTATCGCCTGTAAGCGCCGATGCGCTGCGGTGGCCCTGGGCTCCAGGCATCTGCAAAGTTGCTTGTTCAATGACGTCACTGAAACAGCCACATGGACGAGATCGCGTTGTGCCATGTCGGCAAGGATATCGATGTCGCGCTCGATCAGCGCTGCTTTGGTGACGATGGTCACGGGGTGTCTGTACTGGTGCAGTACTTCCAGTATCTGCCGGGTAAGCTTCAGTTTTCTTTCCACCGGCTGATAGGGATCGGTATTGGCACCCAACGCAATGACTTCAGGCCGATAACCCGGCTTGTCAAAAGCTTGTTTAAGCAGTAAGGCCGCATCCGGCTTGGCATAGATCTTGGTTTCAAAATCCAGACCCGGCGACAAGTCCAGGTACGCATGGGTGGGTCTTGCATAGCAATAGGCACAGCCATGCTCGCAACCTTTATAGGGGTTAATGGATACATTGAAAGGTATGTCAGGAGAATTGTTACGCGAGAGGATAGATTTGCTTTTTTCGGTAAAAACTTCCGTTGCCGGACCAGGCGTACCCTCTTCCGGTCCGTTGTACCATCCATCATCGATCGACTCGGTGCTTTGCACGAGGAACCGTGAACCGGTATTACTGACTATTCCGCGACCTTTTATAGTTTTTGGATTCATATTTTTTTCTGTTCAATTCTTCTTTTCACTTTCACAAATAGACTTGTGCTGCTGCGGGTTATCCGGGAATCGACCAATATCAGTATTTGACTTTTCCACTTCGAAATAGCCTTCTCCGATTCTCATTGGCTTTAACAGAAATCCCTCGAATGGACCGACAGGTCTCCCAGCCATGTACTGAGGTCTTGAAGTCTGAAAGCAATGAGATGTAACACACCGTCTTCTTGTTGAATGCTACCCTGTACGCAGAGCAGGTGTGCATTGAGTAATTCTCTGGCCTGGCGTTCGGCCAGCTGAGGCCACACCACGACGTTGGTTTGGCCTGTTTCATCTTCCAGGGTTACGAACACCACATTGTTCGCTGAACCAGGACGTTGGCGACAGATCACCAATCCTGCGGTAGTTACTTTGGTATCGTTATTTAACTCCCAGAGTTCTTCTGCCTTGCGTATGCGACGTCTGGATAAACGATCTCTTAGTAAGGCTAAGGGATGACGACCGAGTGTCAAACCTGTGGTCGCATAATCGGCGGTAATATTCTGTCCTTCACTGGGTATGGGTAACATGACATCGCCTTCAAGGAACTGTGGTGTTTCAAATATTGGGATGTTGTTTTCAATACCGGCTATCTGCCAGTAGGCACGGTGACGATCACCGGTAAGAGACTTAAGTGCATTGGCGGCGGCTAAACATTCCATGTCTTTTTTGTTCAGTTTAGCGCGAGTTGCCATGTCCTGTACGTTGGCGAATGGTCGTTGCTTGCGGGCACAAATAATGTTGTCGATACCAGTTGAGGAAAGACCTTTGATGATGCGAAGCCCCAGGCGCAGTGATTGCTTTTTACTGGTTATTTCCGATGAGCCATTATCGCCAGTAAACTCTAATGTTGAATCGTGCGCACTGATGCAGACGTCCACCGGTAGCACATGCACACCATGTTTACGCGCATCGGCCACCAGTTGAGCGGGTGCGTAGAAGCCCATGGGTTGGCTGTTGAGTAAGGCACAGGTAAATGCAGCATGATGGTAGCACTTGAGCCACGATGAGGCATAAGCCAGCAAGGCAAAACTGGCGGAGTGGGATTCGGGGAAGCCGTACTCACCAAAGCCTTTTATCTGGTTAAAGATCTGTTGTGCGAATTGCTCCGAATAACCGCGCGCTTTCATACCTTCCAGCAATTTTCCTTCAAACTGGTCCAGCCCACCTTTGCGTTTCCAGGCTGCCATACTACGACGTAGCTGGTCGGCCTCTCCTGCGCTAAAGCCTGCCGCGACCATGGCCAGCTGCATCACCTGTTCCTGAAAAATGGGCACGCCCAATGTACGGCTCAACACATCTTTCACCGCATCGCTGGGATAAGTAATCACTTCTTCACCATTACGGCGTCGCAGATACGGATGCACCATGTCACCCTGTATGGGCCCGGGACGAATAATAGCAATCTCGATCACCAGGTCGTAGAAGCTACGTGGTTTCAAGCGCGGCAACATGGACATTTGCGCCCGCGATTCAATCTGGAAAACACCAACGGTGTCCGCCTGCTGGATCATCTGGTACACCGCAGGATCTTCTGCCGGGATGTCGGCCAGGGTAACGGTTTGCTTCGAATAACGACTCACATAGGTAAGCGCTTTGCGAATGGCGCTTAACATGCCCAACGCCAGGATGTCGATCTTTAACAGCCCCAGTGCTTCAAGATCATCTTTTTCCCACTGGATCACGGTGCGTTCTGGCATAGCGGCATTTTGCACAGGAACCAGGTGGGAAAGTTTTCCCTGGTTAATGACAAAACCACCCACATGTTGAGACAAATGGCGTGGAAAACCAAGGATCTGCTGGACGAGTATCACTAACCGCTCAATCAGTGGATTTTGCAGCGAAAAGCCATTCTCCTGCAGTTGTTGCTCGATGGTTTCCACATGGTGCCACCAATGGATAGACTTGGCTAGACGATCCACCTGGTCCAGACTCATGCCGATGGCCTTGCCCACATCGCGTACGGCACTTCTGGGCCGGTAGGTAATAACCGTTGCGGCTAAAGCAGCCCGTTCGCGACCGTACTTCTGGTAGATATATTGAATCACTTCTTCGCGACGTTCGTGTTCGAAGTCTACGTCGATATCCGGCGGTTCGTTGCGTTCTTTGGAAATAAAACGTTCGAACAACAGCTGCATACGATCAGGGTCCACTTCGGTGATGCCCAGGCAATAACAGATCGCCGAGTTCGCTGCCGACCCCCTGCCCTGACACAAAATGCCCTGGGTCCTGGCATACTGCACAATGTCATACACGGTAAGGAAGTATGGCGCGTAAGCCATTTCATCAACCAGTGCTAACTCGTGCTCAACGGCTTTCTTTACTTTGTCCGGCGTTCCCTGGGGCCAACGCCGTTGCATACCCTGCTCTGTAAGCACTCGCAACCAGGTTTTTGCTGTGTGGTTGTTGGGCACCAGTTCTTTGGGATACTCATAACGCAATTCATCCAGCGAGAACTGACAGCATTCAGCAATGCGCAGAGTCTCTTCCAGCAGTGCCTGCGGATAGATTTTCTGCAAACGTTGCCGGGAGCGTAAATAGCGCTCGCCATTGGGAAACAGCTCATAGCCGAGTTGTGCCAGGGGCTTCCCCAGGCGAATGGCCGTCAAGGTATCTTGCAAAGCACGGCGAGGGCGATGGTGCATATGTACATCACCACTGGCACATAAAGGCACACGATGTTTTTCGCCCAATGCCTGCAGAATATGTAATCGTTGTTGATCATCACCCGTTAGCAATAACTCAACGGCGATCCAGCAGTGTTGCGGGAAGCACTGCGCTAGCCATCGTAGAGCTTGATCATTAATAGTGTGCTCGTGGTCAGTGTCTGAAAAATTTGGCAACCATAAGGCAAGACATCCTTTGGGGTGATGTCGCTCGAGTATTTGCCTTGTCAGGTAGTACTCTCCTTTTCTGGCCTGGCGACGTGCTACCGTGATTACATGGGATAAGCGGCCATAGCTGGCTCGGTCGGTGGCAAGCAAGACAAAACGACTGGCGTCCTGGAGTGTAAACTCACTGCCAATGATTAAATGCAGGTTGTGTTCTTTTGCGGCAATGTGCGCACGCACCACGCCTGCCAGCGAACATTCATCGGTAATGGCTAAAGCGCGATAACGCAAACAGGCTGCGCGCTCGACCAGTTCTTCTGGAAATGACGCACCGCGTAGAAAGCTGTAATTGGAGATGCAGTGGAGTTCTGCGTACAACGGCAGTCTGACATTTTCACTCGTATTATCAGGCGAATAGCCCATGAAGATACCACCGGCAATGTTCGTTGAGCTCCTGGTATATCCATAAATGGCTTCCTTTGTTATCCACTGCAATATAGTAGTCACGACGAACATCGTGACCTGACCACCAGCCAGCCTGAATACGTTCCGGGCCCTTGATCAAGGTAACAGGCCCCTGCAACCAGGGTCGATGGTTCTTTTGCGGTAATACCCGCGGTTCAGGCAATAACCAGAAGGGCCGATGTTGTTTTGTGCTTTCACATTTTTTTGTCACCGTTTCATTAACACGATAGGCATATTCTGGGCGGTGATCGGCAACACTGTGAAAAGTCCTGATCGCATCGCGACCCATTCTGGCCTGCACCTGTTCGAGCAAAGTTACGATATCGCTCTCCTTGCGGAGCAGGGGTTGATCGAGTTCAGGCTCGAGAAACAGCGAAAGGTCCTCTGGCGAGAACAGTATAAAGTCATTGGCGCTCAACTTGATACTCATCACCGGCGCCGCCAGTGACAGGCGATTTAAATGTTCTTCCAGCAAACTTATCAGATGCTTATGGTCACGGGTTGCCTGGCGCACACCGACGATGATATTGGTCGCAGCACACCTGTCATGATAAAGCTGAAACTGGCATTGATTAATACAGACATCACGTTGCCGCAGAAAAATCACCAGTTGCTGCAATAGTTGCCCCGCAACATTCAATAGCAAGGCGGTGTTGTGTACTTCCATCGGGAATTCATAAAACGTTTCGAATTCATCCGGTGAAGAAAAAAAATCCAGTGGATCAGGTATCAAGCCCAACGCACGATCAAGATAGCTGATGAGTTCAGGTCCAAAACGGCGTGCCAGTGCATGCCTGGGCAAACGCCATAGATCTCTTAACAGCCGAACACCGGTGTTACGCAATTGCTGTTTTTTTTTGAGCCCGATGGGTAAATTGTTAACAGACAAGCCACCTAGCACGGATCGTAAATGCTGTTTGTTATGCACTACGTCGCTTTCACCACTATTTGCCAGTAACAGACTGGCCATGGGTGTCGGTGACACGGCACTGTGAAAACTCTGCCGCCACTGTTCCGTAAGTTGCTGCCTAATCTGATCTTGTATCGCGGATAAACCACCAAACAGTTTCAGACTGCCGCGTACTTCAAGTAGCATGGCTTGTGGTGATTGCACATTGACCTTGGAAGTAAATTGCTCCGCCCATACTGCCAGTTGCTGTAATCTATCATGCTGTAACTGTTCATTGACCGGGTACACTTTTAGGCCGGGGCACAATGCACAAGCGGCATTAACCGGCATATATGCACGAACACCCTGCACTTCGGCCAAACGCGATGCTGTGTGTACGACAGAGCGGCCTTTGTATTCCTTTACCGCAACCGCAGGAATATCGCTTCGTTGATCATCATGAACCTCCAACGCCAGCTTTGGAAAGACCAGCGCAAGCCAAAGCGGCTGTGGGATTTCCGCTTCAGCCTGGCTGGCAGGTCGATGAACCTCAGGGGGGAGTAATAGCGGTAGAGGCAATACGGCTGGGGACTTTGCCATTACCAACCACCAGGAAAATTCAATGCATCCGCAGATTCACGTGCACGCTACGGTACTGATAGGTACCCCGTGCCTTTAAAACCTCAACGTGAACACCGGTTTCTGAAGGCTTTAAATTTAGACGTAATGCTGCTGGTGAATGTTCGTGATTTCGTTGACGGAACAGCACCCCCAGACTTTGTCCCGTTTCTGCCGCCAGTTGTAAACGGCGAATCGCACCACTGGGTAAGCCGTTCTGCCAGGCAAGCACCATAGCGCAGGCCTTGGTCTGCAAGGCCTTTTCGATACTCCATGAAGCATCTTTGCAGGCGTTATCAGGCTGAATTACAATGACATAATCCATGTCGATACCAGCGCGTTCTAATGCAGGTGCATAAGGTACGTAAGGTGGTGATATCCACAGGATCCAGCGCTTCTGGTGAGTAATGGTCCGCATCAAGGGTAATAACAGCTGTAGCTCACCCACGCCCCATTGGGGTGTCACCATTTCCATAATAGCATTGGTCGGCCAACCACCACCGGGCAAGCAGGCATCCAGTTGAGGATGACCCGTTGGTGTGCCGGTCATCAGGTAACGGCCGGCATCTTTGCCACGCCAAACCCGGGGGTTGTTCTCCAGCAATGTTTGCAATTGGTTATTCATGCTTACTTTCAACCTGTCTGCTCTATGGCTACATCGTTATCCACAGTCTTGTAATACGCTTTTAACAGAGTTTTGATTTTCATTTGTTTTAGCTCGGGCTTTTCTTCCGGGAACAAGTTCATTTGCTGAGGTGCCGGACCATAAGGGTCCTGAGACGTTGATGATACGTTTTTAAATTTTTTGTTAGTCATTGGTTTGCCTCGACTCTATTCATTTCATTCAACATTTATAACTACAGATGCCGCAATACACCGACTGCGATTCCTTCGATATCCAGCGGTTGTTTTTTCATGTTTACTTCAATGACATTGAAATCGGGATTTTCAGGATGCAGGTAAACCATGTGCCCCTTGACTTGCAAACGTTTGACAGTCACGTCATCTTCGATGCGCGCCACGACGATCTGGCCGTTGTTGGCGGTTGAAGCACGATGCACTGCCAGCAGGTCGCCATCGTAGATACCAACCTCCCGCATGCTTTCGCCCTTCACGCGCAACAGGTAATCTGCGCTGGGATGAAAGGTGTCGTTATCCACGCGGCAGTAATCTTCGATATGCTCCTGCGCCAGTATCGGGCTACCGGCAGCAACCTGACCAACGATTGGTAAACCGGGTTGCACTTCTTCGGATACCGATTGACCACGCAGACGGATACCCCGTGATGCATTGGGAACCAGTTCGATGGCGCCTTTGCGATTCAGGGCCTGCAAGTGCCCACGGATACCGTTTGTGGAGCTGACCCCCATCGCTGCTGTAATTTCTGCAACAGTGGGCGGCATCCCATTCGAAGCAACTGCTTCCTTAATAAATTCAAATATTTGACTCTGGCGTTTGGTTAATTTTTCCATGTCTTTTATGATCTCTTCATGTCTTGATACTGCCTATATTAACAGTGATTTTATGAACAGTATAGGCAGACGGCCGGAAGATATCAAGCCCGTAATCGATTTTTTCGATGGCTTTTGCAGAACAAATTAATCGACAATTAAAATACCGCTTTAGCCCGGATGTTGCACAAAGGCAGACATGAAATTTTGCAGATTAGTCAATATTTCAATCAGATACGTTCGAAATGACAAGGTATTGTGCGGTTGCAGTTTGTCCTATTCATGCAACATCCAGGCTAGGAAAACAGGCGTTCACACTGGATCATAGTTTATGGGTATCTGGCTTTTCGCTGGTTTTTTTGATGTCAATTTTTCCTCAACGACACATCTTTCACATTTTAGACGTACGCTTTTCTGTGTTTTTTAATGTATAAACTGTCGTAATTTGTTAAATAACGCTGTTTTTTCAAAATATCTGAACCGTAAAGGTTTATATCAGATCTTAGAAGTAATATTTTCTTGATCCACATCAATTTATCAACTTAAAGTATCGTATGAAAAGCTCATAAAGTCAGCATAATAGGAATATATCCAAGGAATTCTCGATATTTTCTATTTTAAATGCATATAATCACTTTTAGAGGTAGCAGAAGATGCTTATTCAAGTTTTAAATCTGCCTTCTGGAACGACTGTCGATGAAGTCAGGGATCTATTCCGCAGCATGAACATAATTGACAGTATTCATGTGAATTATGCGAGTGATCCGGAACACACCGTCGCATGGGTGGGGCTCAACTGCAGCCAGACAGGTGCGAATGCCATATCTGAATTGCTCGATGGAAGGTATTTCAAGGGCCGGCACGTACACACTTACGCCTCCCTGTTCCTGCATTAGATAGCCTTAACATTGCCCGGAACGGATGTGACAACGCCATCTTGATCAATTATTAATCACCCCGTCTCTAATGGCACTTTCTTAAGCTGAAAAATGATTGGAGTAGTGTCATTGCGAGGAACGACAGCGACGTGGCAATCTTACTGTAGCGCGCGTTTCAGAAGCTTGTTTCGTACCTCGCAATGACGAATTTACTCTAAAACATTGCATTTTCAGCTTAAGTAAGTGCCATTAACCCCGTCTCCTTTTCTGATTCTGTGCTAAAGAATAGCTTTATATATCGCGTTTTTTCAATCCTATGCACCACAAGGAAGCGCAATGTCGAGCCATTCCAGCAATCCAATCCAGTCGCTTTTTAACAACCTTTCACGCGTTATTTACGGCAAAAATGAGGTTCTGCTATTTACCCTGACGACGCTGCTGTGCCGTGGCCATCTGTTGATCGAGGATGTTCCCGGACTGGGCAAAACGACACTGGCCAAGTCGCTTGCCCGCTCACTGGACATGGCGTTCAACCGTATTCAATGCACACCCGACCTGATGCCTTCGGACATTACCGGCATCAACGTTTATAATTCAGAGGAACACCGTTTCCATTTCCTGCCCGGTCCGGTGTTTACCGATATATTGTTGGCCGATGAGATTAACCGCGCCACACCGCGCACGCAATCAGCACTACTCGAAGCCATGGCTGAGCGCAGCGTGAGTCTGGATCGCAAAATACACAGCTTGTCCGCGAATTTCATGGTCATCGCTACTCAGAATCCGGTTGAATCTGCCGGTACCTACCCACTGCCTGAAGCACAGCTCGATCGGTTTTTTATGCGCATTGGCCTTGGATACCCGGATCAGGCCGAGGAGATCCGGATCCTGACTGATCAGCCGCACCGGCAGGCACTGCAGCAACTACAGCCGGTTATGACGCCCGATCAATTACAGCAATTCAGCCTGCATGCCGGCAAAACTCAACTCGACCACAGGCTTTATGCTTACATCACGGATCTGGTTCGAGCCACACGAGAACACCCCTCGGTGCGCCTTGGTTCGAGCCCCCGTGGTTCACTCGCACTCGCCGCCGCATCCAAAGCCTATGCCTTCTTGGCGGGTAAAAAATTTGTCACACCGGACATTGTCCAGAAACTGATAGAACCGGTACTCGGACATCGCTTGATCTTTAATGATGCGCATTTGTATCAACCGGATGCCAGAGCACAGTTCTTCAATGACTTAATGAGCCGTGTCGTCGTGCCCGATCATGCAGAAACAGCCGCCTGAGCGATAGCTGATGGTACGGCAAATGGATTTGACAGAACAATTTAGGCCTGTTCTGACGTGGCTCTCTCGACACTTCGATTCAGAACGTTTTTTTATCGTTCTCAGTTTGATACTGTTTTTGGTCGCCTGGAACCGGGGTATCGCCTTACTCTATGGCATGGTGTCGCTATTAGTGGCGATACTGGCCGTTTCTTACCTGCTGCCGCATCTGAACATCCGAAAGCTGAGAGTGAAGTTGCCAGCCCAGCTGTGCGGCACAGCCGGGGAAATGCTCGAAATCGAACTAGCCCTCTCCAGCAAGACGCGCTGCGAGCACATCAGCGTCAGCCTCGATCATCTGTTTCCTTCTGACGAACGCAATCAAGCTGCGTTCATCCCTTACCTGCACGGTGACGCCAGTGCTAATCTGAAATGGATGTGCAACCAGCGGGGCGATTATGAAATCCGCCAGCTCGTTGTTTCGAGTGATTTTCCATTTGGTCTACACACTGCGACACGTCGCATTAACTGTAGCCCCGTCCGCTTGCTGGTTTACCCCAAGACTTTCTGCATCCATGCGCTGCCCGTGTTTAGCTCACGCTCGCACGCCGTTCATGGCCAGAGGATTTTCAACCTCCCCCATTCTGATGAAGAATATGCAGGCGTTCGAGAATATCGACAGGGTGATAATTTAAAACACATACACTGGGGGGCATCTGCACGGCAACAGGAATTGATCGTTCGCGAGTTTGAGTCCTACGATCGACCTGCAATGCTGATCATTTTGAACAGCAATGAACACGACGAAATCGGTCAGGCACCGCATTCGAGCTTCGAATACAGTATTCAAATTGCTGCATCACTGATGTTATTCGCTTCCCGACAGGGTATTGCGGTGGAGCTCTTTGCTGAAGGCCGGCAGGGATTCCATTTGAACCTATCACCTGGCGGAACTTTGATGGACCGCCAGCTCGGCCAGTTTGCCCAAATGAAAGCGGATGGATCCGGTAATTACGGGCAGATTGTGTCATCAGCTTGCCATCGCGTTCATCATATCGATACGGTGGTGACTTTTATTTCACAGCCGTTTTCCGACCTTCGGTGCCTGGGCAACAAAAACCATATCGATATACGTTTCGATCAGCAGAGCTTTATCGATCGCCGTTTAAGCAGCAAACAGATAAAACCGACCATTTCAGGCACACGTGTTTCTTATACCGTGCAATGGGGCGACCCACTGGAACGGGTATTCAATGAAGGTCACTAATCCTCAGGTCCTTCGTGCACTCAGTGCCTGTTTCGCCGCCTCTGTCGCAGCGGTCGCATTTGTCTATACCGGTGCCTTTGGCGCCTTGATCAGTGCACTGCTCACCTTGGCTGCATCATTGATCACACTCGATCTTGCATGGCATCACAGAGAGCACATCGAAGCGCTGAGCAGATACGCCGAGTCCATCGCGATGGCGGGTATGGTTATTTTCCTGCCATCGATTCTGATCTGGGGACTGTTACCGGGACTGCTGATATTTCTCGCATTCGCCCAACTTGCTTTGAATCTGCAACTGGTCGAGCACAAGCATGTTCATTACGGCCTGCTGGTCAGTTTTATTTATCTGTTCATGGGCGCGGCTCAAGCAATCACAGGTTATTATCTGGTGTTCATGGCCATCTATGCCTCAGCAGCGGCCGTGTGCCTGAGCACGCTCAATTCTGACAGGCAAGGCTCACACCATGCCCCGTTTCCTCCATACTCGAGCATGCGTTCAGTGGCCTGGCTATTGAGCCTGACATTCATCGTTTATCTGGTGCTGCCGCGGCCACCCGCGGCCAATCTTGGAAATCAGCACAGTGTTGCCGCCAAATACTATGAGGAATCTGAATGGGGTGATGATTTAGACACTGGCGATGCCAATCGCGACGACAATAGCAGGAGCGCTGGCGATACTGATATCGTGTCTGATCAGGAGCGAGTCCTTGAATCCGCATCGCAGGACCCGTCCGGTTATCACTACCGTGGATTTGAGCACAGTTTCAGTATCCTTGATAGCGGCCAGGACTCGAGCCAGGGCAATGCGTTACTCGCCCTGATGTCGGCACCCCACGGTGCGTATTTAAAGGTGGAAAGCTTCGACCGGTTCGATGGTCTGAGCTGGCATAAAAGCTTCGCTCAGCAGGAACGGCAAAGACTTGATAATTTAACACTCGAAATCGACGCCACACAGGAAGCGAATTTCCAGCATACAATGACCCTCGTGAATGACCTCGGACCCTACATTCCTGCAGCACCCACCGCCGTCAAGCTGCACTTTCCCGCCGACTCCATAATACTGGATGCCTACCAGAATCTGAAACTGCCCGCCAAGCTGCAGAAAGACATCGTATTCACCGTCGAATCTTTCATCAGTTATCATCAGCATCGCCCATTCGCCGGGACCAAAGCACCGCCAAGAGACAGCGATCTCGCGCTCTATGAGGGCTTTGATCAACGCATAAGTCGCCTGGCTGAACAGGTAACACAGGATACAACCGATGATATGGGCAAGGCCCTGCGGCTGGAAACGTTTCTAAAACAAAACTATCAATACGATGCCAACTCGATATTTACCTCGCAACAAAACACGCCACTTGATCGCTTCCTGTTTGAAACCAGAGCCGGGCATTGTGAATTCTTCGCGAGCGCGCTGGCGGTCATGCTGCGCAGCCAGGGTATCCCAAGCCGCCTGGTGACCGGCTTCTCTGCTACGACGATGAACCCTTTGACAGGCTACTATGAGATCTATTCACTGGATGGCCACGCCTGGGTTGAAGCATGGATTGATGGCAAAGGCTGGATGCTGCTGGAAGCCACACCTCCCTATGAGTTACCCCGTGCTGAAACTGAAACCGTAACCGCAAAACAGTTACAAAAATACGTCGGGGAACTCCGGAAATATTCAGCGCTCGGGAATGAAGATATGCCGTCACTGGCCGAATTCTGGTCGTTTGCGGCAGATCAATTTCGGGCATTCATGCAGTATCTACGCGGACTGATGGCAAGTTACATAACGGAATTGACACTGACATCCGCAATCCTGCTGTGTAGCTGGATAGTCTTCCGCCGTTTCAAGAATACTGTTCTGGCGTGGCGACTCTACTGGCACGTCAGACGTTACCAACACAGGAACACATCGCAGGATGCTGTTTTTTATATGCAGCACATACATCAATTACTCCGCATAAGAAATCAGCCCCGCTTACCCGGTGATAGTATTGAATCATTTTGTGGTCACGCTGCATTCCAGGGACTGGACCAGTCTTGCCTGCAAAGACTATCGGAACATATTAACAGACGCTTCTATGAAAACATCCAGCACGAACTCAATGGCGAATTGTTCAAGAAGGTATTTTTCCATGTCTATAAACGCACATGATCTCCACGCTGATGCGCCATTACGGTGGGTAGGCATATTGATGATTAGCCGCTGTCTTCAGTAAGCAGCTCTGTCTGCAAATGCGCGTTTTATCAGGGCGTCAAACCGCTGTGCTTTTTCCGCTGTGCTTTTTCCGCACTGCCCAGACCGTACACTCGGCATAGCGGGCCATGCGCTGGGTGATAGAACCCAGCAGAAAGCGCTGTATCGCACTCTTGTCCTTGCAGCCGACCATGATCAGATCACTTTCGGCTTCTTCGGCGGCAGTCAGTATCTCTTCGCTGACATTCGCCGCCTCACGTAATTGCGTTGTGAGTTCAGCTGTGGCCCATGGTAAAGACTTGACCGCCTTGTCAAGCTCTGCCTGCATGATTATTTTCTTTTGCATCCAGATACTGCTGATATGCTGACGTACATCCTGACGGTAGGCGGTAATCAGCGGCATGACATTCACTACGCAGATTTTCGAATTCGCCTCCAGCGGAAAGGATGCGCAGACCTGTAAGGCTTCGCGAGCCACATCGGATATATCATAGGCCAGCATGATCCGGTAAGCCGTGTTGGTTCCGGGTTCGATCGCTGCCGGAACTCCGTCGCCCGGTTTCTTCTTGACGATTACGACCGAGCACGGCGCGTACTCCAACACACGATCCGACACGCTGCCCAGCATAAAGCGTTGCGCCCGGCTCTTTCCGTGGGATCCAAGCACAACCAGATCAGCACTGATTTCCTCGGCAACGCGCAGAATCTGATCGACCGGTTTACCCGTGCGCACCAGGGTTTCACCCGGCCAGCCATCTTCACGCAAACGGGCGCTTTCTCGGTCCACGAGTTCTTGCGCCTCTTCCTTCAAGCGCTTGTTCGCCGCTTTCAATGCTTCGTTTTGCGTCTCGTCCAGGGCATCGAGTTCCGCCGGCAGCATCGGTATATCATCGACCACGGACAGCACCGTCATGGTTGACCCGGGCGGAAACGGAAACCGCAGCATGAAATCGAGCGCAGAATCAGAATATTCAGATCCATCTGTGGCGAGGAGTATATTCATTTTTTGCTTCCTGTATTTGACCGGCGATTCATGTTCATCACTAATGCGCACTCTGGATGTTCAGGGCATATTGAAGTATGACATAGCCAAGGTACACACTCAGCAGCCAGACGCCCTGCCAGCGATAAAACACACCTTCCTTGTTCATCGATATGAAAACCCTGAACGAGTAGAGGATGATCAGCATCGCCGGGAAATGGAAATAATAGAAGTTCATCGGAATGACCAGCGGCGCCGCGGCCGCGGCCGCGCCAATCACGAACAGGACATTGAGCACATCGGCACCCACGATGTTGCCTACCGTGATTTCCGGATGGCCCTTGCGAACGGCAGCGATGGCGGTCATCAATTCGGGTAAGGACGTGCCGAAAGCGACCATGGTCGCCGCGATCACATCATCGGGAACGCCGAAACGCATTGCGATTTCGGAGGCACTGGGAACCAGCACGCGGGCGCCCAAGATCACCAGGAACAGGCCGCCAACGATCAGAATCCAGCTTTTACTGATACTCATGAGTTCCTGCTGAACAACGTCATCTTCGGGCAGCAGCACTGCCCCCTGCTTGGCCCACACGAAGGTCATATAGAGGTACAGCA
The DNA here is from genome assembly GCA_942492025.1 of uncultured Gammaproteobacteria bacterium. Taxonomy (GTDB): domain Bacteria; phylum Pseudomonadota; class Gammaproteobacteria; order SZUA-229; family SZUA-229; genus JABDQW01. Next base: position 39,062 of record CALODJ010000008.1, read on the forward strand.
GCAGTAGCCCCAGAAACAGGAAGCCGACCCAGCGATCCAGTTGCGGCTCGCCATCGCTCATGAAATATATACCGACCGATATCAGCACCAGCAGTGTTGCCGCACTCACCTGCACCCAGCCGGTGCGGTTGAGAATGAAACGGTTCACCGGTACGGCCGCGAGCACACAGGTCAGGCCAAAGATGAGCCCGGTATCTGCAATGATCGATCCAACACCATTACCCAGGGCCAGTCCGGGATTGCCCATATAGGCCGCCATCACCGAAACAAAGGCTTCGGGCAAAGTCGTACCCAGCGAAACCACCGTCGCACCGATGACAATCTTTGGCATCCCCGTGCGTTCAGCAAGATCAACAACCCCGTCGATCATCCAGTCTGCACCCAGCGACAGCATGGCAATGCATACCGCGATGATGACCAGCAGCACCAGTGTCGACTGCTCAGCCACCAGGCCCTGTAGAAGCGACTCATCGCCTATCCAGCTCAATAGCGAGTTATTCATTTGTTTCTCATGACGGCTCTGTTAGAGTGTGTGTTCGATCATCTACTACTGGCGGCATCCTGGATCAGTCCACCCACCGTACCAAATAACCATGTTGATTTCCGCACATACAATACATGAATTTTCCAGAATTTAAAAAAATAAAAAATATTAATCAACTACTTTGATTCAGATCAATAATATGTCAGAGTTGAAAAGAATATCATTGACGCTAAGAAAACAATAACGAGAAACGCAGGATGTACATATAGTGTCTGGCGCATCACCCATATCAGAACATCTCGCACTTGTGCACACAAGTGTCGCGGGTCGAACGCGATTTGAAGTCGCGGGCCTGTATCGTTCACCACGGATCAAGGAAAAGCTCGAGACTGAACTGAGTGCTGTCAGCGGCATCAATCGCGTCACGGCCAATAGCCTGACCGGACGCGTACTGGTGTTATATGACCCCGATGTCACCATCGAAGGCATTATCGCCGCGATCGAGCAGCATCTCGATAGGAGGGTAAAACTACGCCGCAAAACCGAGCGCTCCGCTGTCAAAGAAAAACTCGACTTCAAACAAGCTTACAATCGAGCCAACGGCATACTTGGCAGTATCCCTGCCCTGCTCTACTCACTGCCGATATTCCGGACGGCGCCCGCTCGAGCCCCTGGTAATGAGAACGTAGAATCCCAGAGCCTCGAGGCCTGGCATAGGACGCCGCTGGACGAGTTGCTGCAAAAACTGGACACGACGCAGCACAAGGGTTTGGAAGATGATGAAGCTGCACGGCGCCTGGAGCGTTACGGCCTGAACAGCCTGACGGCCGCTGCGGCCCGTTCCGATCTGTCCATCATGCTCGGTCAGTTCAACAGCGCACCCGTATACATGCTGGGAGGCTCAGCGGTCATCGCCATCGTGACCGGAGGCATCATCGATGCCGTCGTCATACTCGGCGTGGTTATCATCAACGCTGCGATCGGTTTTGTGACCGAACGCCAGGCTGAGAAAACGATAAGCTCATTATCCGACACCGGTGTACGCTCGGTGCGCGTGCTGCGCAACGGAGTAGAAACGGATATTGATGTTGAAGCCATCGTTCCCGGCGATATTCTGGTCTTCTCGCCCGGCACCTACGTCTCAGCGGATGCGCGCATTCTGAAATCACACCGACTCAGTGTCGATGAATCGGCGCTGACCGGCGAGAGCATGCCGGTCAAGAAAGACCATGAATTCCTTGCCGGTAAATCGACGGCACTCGGTGACCGCCGCAATATGGCTTACATGGGTACGCACATAAGTGGGGGTAACGGTCGCGCAGTAGTTGTCGCAACCGCCGCGGCCACAGAACTGGGCCAGATCCAGACCATGGTCGGTGAAGCGGAAGCCCCGGAAACTCCGATGCAGAAGCAACTGGACAAGATGGGCACAACGCTCGCTCTGCTCAGCGGCGCCGTCTGTGCCGGTGTATTCGGCGTCGGTGTGATGCGCGGCTACGCGGTACTGGAAATGCTCAAGGCATCGGTGTCGCTTGCCGTTGCAGCGGTGCCGGAGGGCCTGCCCGCCGTTGCCACGACGACGCTGGCCATGGGCATCGCCGACATGCGCAAGCACAATGTGGCCGTGCGCCATCTCGACGCCGTCGAAACCCTTGGCTCTGTCCAGGTCTTCTGCATGGACAAGACCGGGACGCTGACAATGAACCGCATGGCCGTGGTATCGGTCCACAGCGGTGAAACTGCGTACGCCATCGCAGCACAACAATTTCTCCATGATGGCGTGGCTATCAAAGCCACCGAACAGCTTGAAACCGTGCAATTAATGCAAATCGTTTCGTTGTGCAGTGATACCGCGTTCAATGATATCGATGGCGAAAGGAGACTGACCGGATCACCCACCGAAATGGCACTCGTGGACCTGGCGCTGGATGCCGGTATCGATGTCGAAGAATTGCGCGAACACCATCCCCGCTTACACAGCCGTGACCGCGCCGATGGACGCCCCTACATGACCACCCTGCACCCATGGAAAGAGGGTAAATACCTGCTCGCGGTCAAGGGTAGCCCAGAAGAAGTGCTGTCGATGTGCAAAGACCAGATCCGCGATGGCCGGCAGGTAAGACTCAACAAAGCGTCGCGTGATGCGATTATGGCAGAAAATGACCGCATGGCCGGGGACGCCTTGCGTGTGCTGGCCGTGGCCTATCGCGAGCTCGACGAAGAGCGCATGCCCGACAAGACCGAACAACTCACCTGGCTTGGCCTGGCCGGCATGGCCGATCCGATGCGTGAGGGTATGGATATTCTGATCAAGCAATTCCACCGCGCCGGCATCGACACCGTTATGATAACCGGCGACCAGGCTGCGACCGCCCAGGCCATCGGCAAGCAACTCGGGCTCAGTGGTGACAAACCGCTGCAGGTACTGGAATCGAGTAAACTCGAAGATGTCGAACCTGAACTGCTCGCCGGCCTGGTCAAAAATGTGCACGTATTTGCCCGCGTCAGTCCGGCCCATAAATTGCGCATTGTGCAGGCTTTCCAGGATGCCGGTCGCGTCGTCGCGATGACCGGTGATGGCATCAATGATGGCCCGGCGTTGAAAGCAGCCGACATCGGTGTTGCGATGGGCGAAAGTGGCACCAATGTCGCACGCGATGTGTCGGATGTGGTGCTTGAAGATGATAATCTGCACACCATGGCCATTGCCGTCAGTCAGGGACGCACCATCTACAACAACATACGCAAGATGATCCATTTCATGGTCTCGACCAACCTGACCGAGATCGAGGTCATGCTGGCGGGTATTGCGACCGGCATCGGTGCGCCGATGAACTCGATGCAATTGCTGTGGATCAACCTGGTCACCGATATCTTCCCGGGCCTCGCGCTGTCGATGGAACCGGAAGAAAAAGAGATCATGGAGATCCCACCGCGTAAACCTGAAGATGCGATCATCAGTGGCACGGACCTGCGGCACATGACCATCGAATCCGGCATTATCGGTGTCGGCACCATGGCGGCCTACCTTTACGGCCTGAAACGCTACGGCCCGGGTGCAGCAGCGAGCACACTCGCCTTCAACACCCTGACCCTGAACGAACTTGCGCACGCCTACAGTTCGCGCTCAGAATACCGGCATGTGTTTAATCGCAACACCGACCTGCAGCCGAATCCACATTTGAACAAGGCCATTCTGGGCATGGCGGGATTGCAGGCGATCGTCAGTTTTCTACCCGGACCCCGGCAGATTCTGGGCACAGCACCCATGGGGCTCATTGATCTGTTCGTGATTGCCGGTGGTGTGCTCGGCCCCCTGGTCGTCAATGAGGCACTCAAACCCCCGATGCCAAAATTGATCACCGTCGAAGAAGAAGAAGAAGTAGAAGAAGAAGCCAGTCAGACACTGACAGGAAGCGAAGAACAAAACCTTGCGGATGAACGAACATGACCAGTAACTTTATATTCACCTCAGAGTCCGTCACCAGTGGACATCCGGACAAAATCTGCGACCAGGTCAGCGATGCTGTGATCGATCACTTCCTGAAACAGGATCCTGATGCTCGCGTCATTGCTGAATGCGCGGTATCCAGTGGCGTGATGTTTATCTCCAGTCATTACGCTTCGTCGGCGGCCGCACTGGACATCTCAGATATCGCTCGCCGCACAATCAGTGAAATCGGCTATCCGAAGGACGTTTTCGATGCCGATGACTGCGCCATCCTGACCAGCATCATGGATCACAGCAGTGCGGATTACACCCCCATGGATCTGGATGCAATGACGGATGCGCAGCTCGACGCGGTCACTGCTCGCCAGCAGACCAGTGTGTTCGGTTATGCGTGTGACCATACCGAGGATTTGATGCCAATGCCGATATGGCTTGCTCACAAACTCGCCCACCGCATGGACGTGATACACATGACCAAGAAACTGCCGTACCTGCTACCCGATGCCGAAATCCAGGTCGGTTTCGAATTTCACAACGGCCAGCCTGCGCGCCTGCACAGCATCACACTGGTCGCCACCCAGCTCGAAGACAGTGAGGTCGAGCTGGAGGGCCTGCGCGATGACCTGATCGATAAAGTCATCGAGCCTGTATTTAAAAAAGAGAAGATCAAGGCAGATGAGCACACAATAATTAACATCAACCCTGCTGGCCCGCGTAAAGGCGGTGGCCCTTCAGTGCATTCCGGCCTGACTGGACGCAAGACGGGGATCGACGCCTACGGTGGCTATGCCCGCTCCAGTGGTGCAGCGCTCAGTGGCAAGGATCCGATGCGAATTGATCGAGTCGGTGCCTATATCGCGCGTTACGCGGCAAAAAATGTCGTCGCCGCTGGACTGGCCAAGGAATGTGAAGTACAGCTGAGTTATTCGATTGGCTGCGCTGATCCGGTCAGTCTCAGGGTACGCACGTTCGGTAGCAGCACCCTGGAAGACACTGCCATCGCCGATCGTTTAAAAGAGGTGATAGATTTTCGCCCAGGCGGGGTAGTACGCGATCTCGGCCTGAAGAATATAAGTGCCCAGTTAGGTGGTTTTTACCGCAAACTTGCGGTCTATGGACACATGGGGCGCTCGGATATCGATGTTCCCTGGGAGAACACCGCTATCGCGAGCAAGCTGAAATAAGGCCCTGGTAAAAACGCCTCACTGAGGCGCATCAGACCTTGGGCGGAAGATATTTATTCAAGGAACCGATCAATACGCCGCTCGCTATTGAGAAAACCCCTGTCACCGCTGCTATCTTGGCCAGTTCTTTCGGCGGCGGCAGTTCGAAATGCGCCTCCTTACCCATTTGTTTGTCCTCTTTCGCGCGACCCATGTTGTAATGAATCAGGGCCTCGGCCATGAAGACACCGAAGGTTATCCCGGTAACTAAATAACGTCCCATATCTAATCTCTCATTGTGTTGTTTGAAAACAGGTTACACGATCCGATTCAGCCTGCCAGGCGCGAGCGTATCGTGCATATTCTGCATGTATTGACAGGCTGAAGCGGAGAATACTATTCAACAACGAGCACTGTACACTGGCTATTTAACGCCAAAAATGCACAAACGTAAAGAACACATGCTGTAAATATTCCAGCGTGCCGCGAAAGTGCTCTCTCGACTGATTGACGTTTTCGCATAGCGGAATAGTGCCAGACTCCTAGCCTGTATTTCTCACCAGGCGGCGTAGGATACTGATAAGGCATTGGATTTTTGGAGTGAAGCTCGGATGACCAAAAATACAGTGTGTTATTCAAGCCTGCCTATCACGGTTCAGGCTGGTCTTCGCGTCCATAAGCTTGCTCTTCACTCAAACCGTAGCTATTGCTACGATTTTCGCTCCAGAGCAGCGCTTACGAATACGAATCCTGCGCCTGCTCCCGTGATCCCGGTGAGAAATGCGGGTTAGATGATCATTGGGCAGTTGCGATCATCGGCTGAACACCTTAATGTAGGGCGCCTGACAGACAACGACTGGATGAGAGAAACATGGCGACAATTCATATCCACAAAAAGCACCATTTGGACAATGCGGCCGTCAGGCAAGAAGTGCAGAATCTTGCAGACAAATTGAGCAAAGATCTATCAGCGAAATACACCTGGGAAGGCGACCGTCTCGTTTTCAAGCGCAGCGGTGCGAACGGGCATATTGACATAGCGGATGGCGCTGTCGATGTTGAAATCAAGCTCAGCATGGTGCTCACACCGCTGAAAGGCAAAATTGAACAGACAGTGAACAATTATCTGAACGAACGTTTGGCTTGATCCTCTTTTTCGAACGCCTCGTACTGAACGCGGACAAATTCTTCCCCATATTTTCGCTCCAGGCGACGCACAGTAAAGTGCGCACGTGCCATGCTCTGAAAATGTTGCATGAAGATGGTGTTAACGGTTGCGCCACCGATGGCGCCGACAACGGGCAGGATCTGCGCTGCCGCACGTTGAGAGATCGCGACACCAAATCGACTGGCGATGGCATTAATGACTTTCAACACTATCGGTCCAGAATCGGCCTGAAAACCATGCATGGCCACTTCGGCGACCGCTGCCGTCATGTACGCCGACAATGCCAGGCGCACCCCATAATAGCCAGTGTCGGCAGCATCATCCATTTCTGTTTTGCCCCCGAGGGCAAAAACCTGTACGCACGCCAGTTGGGTTTCAGCTAAATCGATGTCCTCGCCTTCATCGCGAGCGATTTCAGCGACTCCACGTATCATCAAGGTCGTAGTAATTGGAAGTTCAAACAGCAGGCCAGGTAAGCCGAAAAAACCGCCAACGCCGCCGGAGCCGGCAGCTAACGCCTTGAAATAGATCTCATGCGCACTCATTTCATGGTCCCGACGCATCGATGAAACAGCCGTTTCCAGGGCTTTCGCTATCGCTCTTTCAGCGGTGTCGTGGATACGTCTGTACCACCTTTTGGGCAAAAGATGGTAGACGATCTCGATCGGCGTACCCACAACACTGGTGAGACGCGCCGCCAGGCTTGGGTGCTCCAGAATCAGGTAGGCTGCATGCAAGGTGTCCAGATCGTCTGGCGCAATCCGCATCGGCAATGATTCCAGCAAGGAAGTATGGGTCTTTTTTTCAGTGGCTTCTGACATCGCTATACTCGTTAATCCTGTTGTTCTGAAGATGTGGATAGCAGTCGCAGGTGGCTACCACTATATACGATATGCTCTGCAAAATCATGCTCTATAATCGATCAATTGCGGGCGATTTATCAGAAATATTGCCCAAGTTGATTTGTCAGATATGTTATATTTCCGCCAATACATTTGATAATAAGGTATTGAAAACATGCCCCGACTCGACGAAGTCTCCAAAGGTGTAGCACTCGGCATAGGCGTTGCGATATTGATTCCGGTTGCGATCAAAATGCTCGCACCCGTTCTGAAACCTGTCGCACGCTCGGCCGTCAAAAACGGTATTCGCGCAATTGAAAAGGGACGAGAGATACTCTCTGAAACATCGGAGAAGATGGAAGACCTGGTTGCTGAAACGCACGCAGAAATGCGTGCCAAACGAACGGTAATGGATGATGACCTTGAGGGCGTAGTTGGCGAGTCGTCCGAACAATCCGGCTATGCGGAAGATGGATCCAATGTCAGAAACATTGTCAACGAGTGACATCAATGTTTTTTATTGCCCATGCGACAACCGGTCGCACGCGTATCCGCTGGGCGGGTGATTCCAAGCAGAAAAACAGCATAAGAGCGCTCGCTGCGGATATTGCCAACATCGATGGCGTTGACAGCGCAGAGCCGCGAATAGTAACAGGAAGCATCATTATTCAACACGAAGGTCAGGCCTGGTCTACCCTTCAGTCCCAGCTGACCGATCAATTACCGCTGGAATTCACTGACGCACCTGCGGCCTTTGCACACAACGGCACACAGGCCTCCAACGACAGCATCGGTAATATCGATGGCGCGCTCAAACACGTGAATATTGACCTCTATTCAATCTCAATATTAATGCTCTGCGCCTTCGCTATCGTCCAGGCGTTGCGTGGCCAGGTTATGAGCTCGTCAAGCTCGTTTCTGTGGTATGCCTTCAACCTGGTCATGATGGCTCGCAGCAGAGCAGACAAGATTCGGGATGACAGCCCGGATCTCACTGCGTAAAGGCCCTCGTTCATTGCGGCCATCCTGTTAACCATAGCCCTGCAGCTAATGATTAGCTACACGCCAATTTTCAATAAGATTCCTTATAGCACGCCACTGACGGTCACAGAACTGGGTGTCTGTCTCGCGTTGCCTTTGGGCGTGTTGATCACTGGTGAGTCTGAGAAATGGTTTGCCCAGGGGCATGCTTTACGATTTCAGCCACATTGCCAACTCTAACCCGCAATTGCATGAAGGCGGAGGCCTTTATGCAATTGCGGGCTCAGCTGATACGATGGAAAAAGCTGATTTTACTTTTTCTGCCTTGAAAGAAGATATACACTTGCTCAGATAAGGTAAAAACAATGTGAGGTAGACCCCATGATTTACAAATTAATGGTTAATGCGGCGTTTTTGGCTATTGGTTATTACATTGGCAAAGAGGTTAGCCGTAGTGAATTTGTCCGCAAAGAGCTGGCCGGACCGCGTAAATCGGCTGCAAAAGCCGCCGATCAAGCTCATCAGGATACTTCGAGGAAATCCAGCTCCTGATTTCGAGATGACGCGCTGCACCGTCATCATCTTTTTACAACTAGCTGTAAAAACAACGGCCATACCTCAGGTATGACCGTTCTGCACTATTTGTTGTGACAGGAATTAATCTCGATTATTTTACAGTTTTCTTCTCGTCGGTTTTCTTCTAGACGGCTTTTTTCTTCGCTACTTTTTTCCTGGCGGACTTCTTCTTAGCGAGCTTTTTGCTGGGAGCCGCTTTTTTCGCTACTTTTTTCTTGGCCACCTTTTTCTTGGCTACTTTCTTTTTGGTCACCTTTTTCTTGGCGACTTTCTTCTTGGCTACTTTTTTCTTGGCTACTTTTTTCTTGGCTACTTTCTTCTTGGCGACTTTCTTCTTCGCAGCCTTTTTCTTCACGGTTTTCTTTTTGGTGACCTGGGTTGCCGTTTCGCGCAGCTGGCTGAAGCGGGAGCTGATGCCATCGATGATGCCTTCTGCGATTTCCTCAACTTCATCCACGAGCGTGAGCAAGCGTTGTTTTGGATGCGTCTCGGAAATCGTCTCCTTTACCGAAGTCGTTGCATCAGCAGCTGTCTCACTGACGGTATCTTTTACTGTAACTGAGGCCCCAGCGACGGCTTTCGCTGCAACGGTCGCTTTACCACTGACGACATCAAAGCCCTCGCGAATCTCACGCACGACAACTTCTCTGGCCTTATCGATTTCATCAATGATAGACGAGGCTGTTGAGGTAACAGTACTTCGAATGCCGCTTGCGCTCGATTTCTTTTTGCTGGTCTTTGCTTTCTTTTTTGCCATTTGGGTGATCCTCTGGGTGGTCTTGCACTAAGTTGTTGCAAGTTATGAAACATTGTCAATAAAGTCAATACGATTCATCAAAGAATATATAACCGCAAGGTCTTTTCTTTAGTTTTAAGCGTATCCTCGCCTTTTATACATACTGATGATAGCGATTCAGGTCCAGGCAATAGATACATCCACTCGCGCGGCGATTACTTGAATAGGCACGATAGCCGCTCAAGTACGCTCGAAAGCCTGCAGTTGTAAGTACAGATGATATTCACTTTACTGCATGCCGATCAGTGTGATCACTAACTGGCTTCAAAACCTGCTTCCTTATGACTGCCATCACAGAATGGCTTGTTTTTCGAATCGCCACAGCGGCACAAAGCCGCTTGCTTACCCTGCCATGCAATGCGTCCGCTGCTGGCAATGATGGCAAAATTACCGGAGAGCAGCAGCGGGCCATTGACAACGGATTTAATTGTCAGCTTGCCACCTTCCTGCTCGACACCATCACCCTTTTCACCCACTGCACCAAAATCTTCAAAGCCGGCCTTAAGATGACTGTTATCACAAAACGGTTTGTTGCCCGACTGGCCACAGCGGCACAGAGCAGCACGATAACTGATCCCCGGCATGTCCTGGGGTGTGTTCTCGATGTGCAGTTCACCCTGTATATACAGCGGGCCATTATAGACCACCCGCACGGTATTGCATTGGGCAGCCAGTTCATTGTCAGCGTTTTTTTTATCGTTGTAGGTCAAGGCACCGGATGGGCAGCGTTTAACGATTTCTTTGACGTTATCATCCATCTCAAGATCAGGCGAACACCAGGGGTCGCGTCCACCAACAAATAGCTCGCCTGCCGAATAACCGCACTCACCGATGTGAATACACAGACGGCTGTCCCATAGTACATCGATATTCTTGCCCTGGTATGTCGTTACTTTTTCTTTACTCATGACATTTCCTCCGCAGTTTGTGTTCTAAGCCCGAGACAAGTTTTCAATATACTCCAGTTGTCGGCTAACAGCGAACCCGCATCAAACAGAAAAAGTTATCACGGAGCAGGATAGCCCCATTGGTATATTATGCTTTTCTAATATATTAGATAGTATACCTGCTTTCAAAACTGCACAACATTGACGGGCCGGTTTATGAGCATTGCTGAATTTGAAGAAATATCCCTGACATTGGGTATCGGAGGACTTGTACTGCTAATGATTTTTATTCTTTATCAGCTAAGCAAAGAATCCGGTGCCGGCACTTTTGGCACGTTCGTCATTTTCTTTGCTCTGGCCATGGGTGTTTTCGGATTCGCCGCAAAATCCGTCATTCGACTTTTTATTGCAGTTTGACCACGCACATATATTCAATTCTCTGGTTTTCGCACGGCTTATAAGTGGGCTTGACGCAGTACCATAGACGACCGAGCAGATGAAAGATCTCACAACGACCGCCTTACGCTATCAAAATGGCGCACTCCAGGTTCTCGACCAGCGCAGGCTACCCGGTGAAGAACACTGGCACCAATGCAAGGACGACGCGGACCTGGTTGCTTTGATTCAGGGGTTGGCCATTCGCGGCGCGCCATTGATCGGTGTCGCCGCCGCACTCTGGGTCGGTCATTGCGCTGACCGTGGTGATGACCTGCAGAAACTCACCGAAACCATTAGCCTGTTGCGGACTTCACGCCCGACTGCAGTCAACCTGATGAACGGTCTGGACCGTCTGCAACAGCGTATTGACCAGGGAACGGACCGATCGGCACTGGTCGATGAGGCTGTCGCCATTTTTGCTGAAGACCTCGCCCTCTGCCTTGCGATGTCTGAACACGGCGCTGCACTGCTCGAAGACGGCGACAGTATTCTAACCCACTGCAACACCGGCAGTCTGGCGACCGCCGGTGTCGGCACCGCTCTGGGTGTCATCACCACGGCGCACAGACAAGGTAAAAACATCAGTGTCTGGGTTGATGAGACCCGGCCGCTATTACAGGGCGCGCGCCTGACCTCATGGGAACTGGAACAAGCCGGTGTGCCTTACCGGTTGATCTGCGATTCTGCAGCCGCAAGCTTGATGGCAAAGGGCGAAATCGACAAGATACTGGTCGGGGCAGACCGAATTGCCGTCAACGGCGACTTTGCCAACAAGGTCGGTACCTACACGCTTGCGGTGCTGGCAAAATATCACGGCATACCTTTTTATGTCGTTGCGCCTCAGACGACTGTTGACCTGAATTGCGCACAGGGCGGTTTCATACCCATCGAACAGCGCAGCGCCGAAGAAGTCCGTGGTGCTTCGGGCAGCTTCGGCGCATGTACCTGGTCACCCGCAACAGCCCCCGTTTACAATCCGGCATTCGACGTGACACCCGCGCAACTGATCACTGGCTGGATACTCGACAGTGGCGTTTATAGCCTTGATCAAGTCGAGGCAGGTGCACTAGCCCGCATTACAGGCGCTCAGGATTGATGTATTCCCTGGATCTCGCTGATCAGTCGATTCACATCAGCATCGCTTGATTGCATATTTCCCAACAGCAAATCAAATAACACCTGATCCGGATAGTCGAGAACCTCACTGAACACGGTACCCTGCTGTTGAGTCATTGTGCTGTAATTTCTGTTGAGATAGCCATTGAGCAGAATATCCAGTTCCAGCATACCGCGTCGGCAACGCCATTTCAGTTCGGCATATTCTGTCCCCGCCGGGCTCATAGCGACCGTTTGACCATCTTCTTTTTGATGTCGTTGATCGCTTGCGTCGGGTTCAGACCTTTAGGGCAGACCTGCACGCAGTTCATGATGGTGTGACAGCGAAACAACTTGAATGGCCCTTCCAGCGCTGCGAGTCGTTCTTCTGTTGCCTGATCACGACTATCTTCGATAAAACGTGAGGCCTGCAGCAACGCAGCAGGACCGAGGTACTTATCCGGGTTCCACCAGAATGACGGGCATTGCGTTGAACAGCAAGCGCACAGAATACATTCATATAAACCATCAAGCTTGTCACGCTGATCCGGCGTTTGCGGCAGTTCGACTTCCGGCATGGGATCATTGACGATCAGGTAGGGTTTTACGTCACGATAATTCTGGTAGAACTGCTCCATATCGACAATCAGATCGCGTATTACCGGTAGACCGGGTAGCGGCCTTACTTCGACAGGTTGTTTCAACTCGGACAAGGGTGTGATACAGGCAAGCCCATTGACGCCGTTGATGTTCATGCCATCGGACCCGCATACGCCTTCACCACAGGAACGGCGGAAGCTCAGTGACTCATCGAGGGTATCCTTGATTTTTAACAGGGCATCCAACAACATCATACCGTGCTCCATCTCCGTCAACTCGTAGTCCTGCATATAGGGCTTCTTGTCAACATCCGGATTGTAGCGATAGATGCGAAACTTCATAGACCTGCCACCGTCCCGAAGAAAATAACACAGGCCAGCCTGCGCAGGCATAACAACGGTGTCATTACCGAAATCGATTCACTAATCATCGTTCACCCCCTCAATAGACTCTGGCCTTGGGTGGAAAACTGTCGACACTGACGGGTTTGGTTCGAACCGGTTTGTAATCGACACCCGTTTCGAGTGAATACAGACTGTGACGCATCCAGTTCTTATCATCACGTTCAGTGAAATCGGTTCTGGAATGCGCCCCTCTGCTCTCCTTTCGTGCGTGTGCCGAATGAATCGTCGCCAGCGCGACGCCAAACAGGTTTTCCAGCTCCAGCGCCTCGACGCGTGCCGTGTTGAAAACCGCGCTGTTATCATCGATACGCGCATGCTCAAAGCGCTCGACCAGCTGCTCGACTTTGGTGACGCCCTCAGTTAGAACATCCTCGTTTCGAAAGACGCTGCAATGGTCTTCCATGACCGTCTTGAGCTCATCACGAAGCACGCTCACAGACTCGCCGTCAGCGTTGTTGCTGTTGTCCCAGCGCCGCATGCGCTGCATTGCCGACTCGAGGCTGTCGTCATCGAGACGCCGGTGGTAACGATTCTCTGATAAATAATCGATGATGTGATTGGCCGCAGCACGGCCGAACACCAAGATGTCCAGCAGTGAGTTACCGCCCAGACGGTTGGCCCCGTGCACAGAGACACAAGCACATTCGCCTGCGGCGTACAGGCCAGGTACAGGTTCTTCGGGTGTTTCTTTGACCGGAATGACGACCTGTCCATGGCGATTCGTTGGAACGCCACCCATAGTGTAGTGCGCGGTAGGAAATATTGGAATCGGCGACTCAGCCGGGTCGATACCGATGAACGTAATGCAGGTCTGTCGAATGCTTGGCAGGCGTTTCTGAATGACGTCTTCACCGAGGTGATCAAGCTTCAGCATGACATGGTCCTTGTTCGGGCCACAGCCTCTGCCTTCACGCACTTCGGTCGCAATCGCTCGACTGACGACATCACGACTGGCAAGATCCTTTGCTTTCGGCGCATAACGCTCCATCAGGCGCTCACCATCAGCATTGATCAGATAACCGCCTTCGCCGCGTGCACCCTCGGTGATCAACATGCCACGCCCGGCAATGCCTGTGGGGTGAAACTGGAAAAATTCCATATCCTGGAGCGGCACACCTGCACGTAATGCCATGCTCATACCATCACCGGTGTTGATCAAGGCATTGGTCGTTGTTCTGAATAATTGTCCGGCACCGCCGGTGGCCAAAAGGGTGGTTTTTGCCTCGATCACAACCGGCTCGCCGTTGTGTATGTTGAACGCCAGCGCCCCGAGAACATAGCCCTGCTTGTCCTTGAGCAGATCGACAGCAAAATATTCGTCAAAAAAATGCGTTTTGGCTCGGATGTTCTGCTGATAGAGGCTATGCAGAATCGCATGCCCGGTGCGGTCTGCTGCAGCACAGGTGCGCGCCGCCTGCTCACCACCAAAGTCCTGACTCTGTCCGCCGAAAGGCCGCTGATAAATCGTGCCGTTATCCATCCGCGAAAAAGGCACACCAAAATGTTCCAGTTCATAAACCGCTTTGGGCGCCGCCCGACACATATACTCGATGGCGTCCTGATCACCGAGATAATCGCTGCCCTTAACCGTATCGAACATGTGCCAGTGCCAGTTATCGGGTAGCACATTGGCCAGGGCCGCATTCATGCCACCCTGGGCCGCAACGGTATGCGAGCGAGTAGGAAATACTTTTGAAACCACCGCGACACTGGCATCGGCATTGGACAACTGCAAGGCAGCGCGCAGACCGCCACCCCCGGCGCCAATGATCAGGGAATCAAACTGTCTTCTGGGAATATCGGGCATCACGCGTCGCTCAAACCACTACAGAAAGTAATAGAATCTTTGCACACCACAAGCCACTGCCTGCGAGTACAACAATGACCAGCGTCAATGCCAGCATTCTGACCAGCGTGTTGTGCACATAATCGAGGATAATGTCGCGAATACCGACCCACGTGTGCATCAATAATGCGATAACGAACAAGCCAGCAGCGATCGTGTTGAAAGGATGGAATATCCAGTCGCGCCACTGCTGAAAACCGACATCGCTTGCAGTAACGATATTGAGCGCGATGTACACAACAAAAAAAAGAATATAGACCGCACTGATGCGTTGAATCAGCCAGGGTCTGAGGCCGTGCAACACATACATAGTCACAGCATCACCCCCCAGACATAAACGGCGATGATGCTGAGTTCGCTGATGATCACTATCAAGGCCGATCTTCTAGAGCCGGTTTTATCGATGCCTATATCAAAGTCCAGACACAGGTACCTGATACCAGCCAGCAAATGATGCGCAAAAGCCCACACAAGAATTAGCAGAACCAGTTGCACAACAGGTTGTTGCAACATCTGCAGACTCTGTGCAAATCCCGCTTCTGATGTCAGGGAAAGGCCGAAAATGTAAACTGAAACTGGTATTGCGAGAAACAGCAAAAAACCGGATACTCGGTGCGCAAAAGATACCACGCCCGTTATTGGCAGGCGGATTTGAAACAAGTTCAGATAAACCGGTCTTGTATCAGTCAACTGCGTATCCTTTTTTGTGTTGAAATGCCCACTGGGAGGCGATCACATAGTTGGACATTCTTATTTATGAACGGTTCTGCTGCGAGAAGTGTAAACTGTTGCATAGCCCTCAGGCAAGACAAATCCATACATATTCTGTAATGAATTAGTAAACAGGTTTGACTAAGATAATACAAACCATCATTAGAGGGATATCATGAAACACGAATGGAAAGAATTCCTGCAAAAGGCCGGGGCTGAATACGAAAACGACTGTGTCGCATCTTTCGGCAATCCCGAGCGTGAGCGTCGCATCGTGCATACCGGCGATCTATTCTGCGACCTGTCACATTTCGGCATCATTGCAGCATACGGTGATGATGCATCCGTATTTTTGCAGGCCCAGTTCACCAATGACATCAACCAGGTCGATGCAGCACACAGTCAACTGAGTGCGTTGTGTTCCCCGAAAGGACGGATGTTGTGTAACTTCCGTGTTTTCAGGCGTGAACAGACCTATTATCTGGTATTACCCTATGAGCTGCTTGAAGCCGCACTGAGCAGGTTGCGTATGTTTGTTTTACGCTCAAAGGTTACTCTGGAAGACGCCAGTGACGCCCTGATGGGCATCGGTGCAAACGGTCATAAAATGATCGAACATCTTGGTAATATTGTTGGCAAACTGCCTGAGAACGTTGATGAGTCGATCGAGTATCAAGACTACACGATCATCAGGGTGGCCGGCATCGTACCGCGATATGAAATTTATGGCGTACTGCAACCCATGCAAAAACTCTGGCAGGCCCTCGATGTCCACGCCTCGCCTGTCGGCGCCAATGTCTGGGAACTACTCAACATACAGACAGGCATACCGGTGATCAATGCAAGCACCATCGATGCCTACGTCCCTCAAATGGCAAACATGCAGCTGATCAATGGCGTCAGTTTTACCAAAGGCTGCTATCCAGGCCAGGAAATCGTCGCGCGCATGCACTACCTCGGTAAACTAAAAAGACGCATGTATCGCATTGGCTTCAGCGCCCCTGAAAAACCTGCGGCAGGCACGGCACTGGCCACCGAGACGTCAACAGAAAGCCAGGACATCGGCAGCATACTCAGTGCGCAACGAACCCCCGACGGTGACTATGAAGCGCTCGCGGTGATTCAGGTCAACGACGCCGAGAACAGCCGGTTGAAACTGGGTGATGCCAACGGCCCGGAAGTAACCGTGCTGGATCTGCCCTACGCCTTTGACGATGAGGCAGGCAGTTCAGATTGACCCCAGCGGCGCGGAGACGCAGAGTTTTTTTGGTGTTTTAGTAGGGTGCGCCGTGCGCACCATGAATCCGCAAACCTCGTTGGTAAAATTGGTGCGCACGGCGCACCCGACGTATTACCATTTATCAGTCTCTGCGGGTCCGCGGTAAACACCCGCATATTGCACGAAGGCGGACGCCTTCATGCAATACCAGGCTAGAAATTAATCTTGTGACTCGGCTTCCTGGCGCATGTGCGGGAACAGGATCACATCGCGAATGGAGGGCTGGTCAGTCAACAGCATGACCAGACGATCGATACCGACGCCTTCACCCGCAGTCGGCGGCATGCCATGCTCCAACGCACGCACATAGTCGGCATCGTAGTGCATTGCCTCAACATCGCCCGATTCTTTTTCCATAACCTGTTTCCTGAAACGCTCTGCCTGATCCTCGGGATCATTCAGCTCGGAAAAACCATTCGCAATCTCACGTCCACCAACGAAAAGTTCAAATCGGTCTGTCACAAACGGATTGGAATCGTTGCATCGGGCCAGCGGTGAAACCTCTTTTGGATACTCGGTGATAAAAGTCGGGTCCTTGAGCTTGTGCTCAACCGTTTTCTCAAAGATCTCCAGCTGTAACTTGCCAAGCCCGAAGTTGGCTTTGATCGGGATATCCAGTGATTCAGCCACATTTCGTGCGGCATTGACATCAGATATTGCGGCCGCTGTTATATCGGTGTTGTTTTCAAGGATGGCATCAAACACGGTCATGCGCCTGAAAGACCGACCGAAATCGTGCTCTTCACCCTGGTACTTCACGGTTGCACTACCCAGAACTTCGAATGAAAGCTTGCGCAGCAGGTCCTCCGTCAGATCCATCAGGTCATGATAATCTGCATAGGCCTGGTAAAACTCGAGCATCGTGAACTCTGGATTATGCCTGGTTGAAACACCTTCATTACGGAAGCTACGGTTTATCTCGAAAACCTTTTCAAAACCACCCACAACCAGGCGTTTCAGATACAGTTCCGGTGCAATACGCAGATACATCGCAAGATCGAGCGCATTATGATAAGTCTCAAAGGGTCTTGCCGTCGCACCGCCGGGTATGATCTGCATCATCGGCGTTTCAACTTCCATGAAATCATGCGCGTTGAAATAATCGCGGATAAAAGCAATGATTTTTGCCCGCAGTCTGAATGTTTCTTTCACCTCCCAGTTCATAATCAGATCGATATAACGCTGGCGATAGCGGATCTCGGTGTCAGTCAGGCCGTGGAATTTCTCCGGCAGCGGACGCAAGGCCTTCGTCAGCAAACGTATATTGTCGACCTTGATCGATAGTTCACCGGTCTTTGTTCTGAACATCACACCTTCAGCCCCGATCAGATCACCGACATCCCATTTCTTGAAGCCATCGTTGTAGACACCCTCTGGCAGGTTATCGCGCTGCAGGAACAACTGAATCTGCCCCGACATATCCTGCAATTTGGTGAAGCTGGCCTTCCCCATGACACGCTTTGCCATCATGCGACCTGCAACGGATACGCGGACCTGCATGCTTTCAAGCTCTTCTGCTGTCCTGTCCAGGTAGGCACTATGTAAGCCCGCGGCCAGCGAATCGCGCCTGAAGTCGTTGGGGAAAGCCGTGCCATTCTCACGCAGAACCGCCAATTTTTCACGACGTTGCGCAATCAATTTGTTTTCATCGTCAACGCTCAGTGCTTTTTTATCACTCATATCAAAACATTACTTTCTATAACGTGTTGTGGGTATTCATTCAGGATCGGCGCAACCTGCTATTGGGTAGCGTGTCGACGTCACATTACCCGCTGTAACAGAGTATTGTATTAATCAAGCTGATACTAGCCCGCATTTCTCACCAGATTGACGAGCGCTCACTTGATCTTTAAATCCACAAAGGCAGGCTCAGTCGGGAATACACACGGTTATTCCACTTCTTCGCAAAATCCTTTGTGACAAATCCGTCTGGAACGGATTTGGACCGCAAGGCGACCCGGACGGGGCGACATACAGGGATGTATTTCATCAATCCAAATCCCTGCATGAGCATCTCGCCCCCTGGTGAGAAATGCGGGCTGGACAAAGCACCGATCACAATCCGCTTTTGAGGCTGGCCTCAATAAACATATCAATCGCGCCATCGAGCACAGCCTGGGTATTGCCGGTTTCAACGTTGGTGCGCAAGTCCTTGATGCGCGATTGGTCGAGCACATAGGAGCGTATCTGGTTACCCCAGCCGATATCCGATTTGGTATCTTCCACCGCCTGTTGATCTGCGCTTCGTTTCAGCATTTCCAGCTCATATAGCTTGGCCTTCAACTGCTTCATCGCGGTGGCCTTGTTCTTGTGTTGTGACCGGTCATTCTGGCATTGTACAACCACGCCGCTGGGCATATGGGTGATGCGCACCGCAGATTCTGTACGGTTAACATGCTGACCACCCGCACCACTGGCGCGATATACATCTATCCGCAGATCCGCCGGATTTATATCGATCTCTATTTCATCATCGATTTCAGGCGAGACAAATACGGCCGCGAAGGAAGTGTGACGCCGGTTACCGGAATCAAAGGGTGATTTTCGAACCAGGCGATGGACACCGGTCTCCGTACGTAAACGGCCGAAGACGTAGTCTCCTGCAAAACGGACGGTGGCACTCTTTATGCCGGCAACTTCACCGGCTGACACTTCAATCAATTCAGTATCAAAGCCGTGCGCTTCGCCCCAGCGCAGGTACATTCGCAAAAGCATCTCGGCCCAGTCCTGTGCCTCGGTACCGCCGGACCCGGCCTGTACATCGAGAAACGCATTGCATGCGTCCATTTCACCGGAAAACATGCGTCTGAATTCAAGTTCTTCGACCCTGGTCTGGAGTTCTGTCAGATCCGCCTGGACTGCTTCAACGCTGTCCTCATCGTCCTCCTCGACGGCCATGCCCAGCAGTTCACTGGCGTCGTTCAAACCGCCCTCGAGTTCCTCCAGCACGAGCACGATTTTCTCCAGACGCACTCTGTCCTGACCCAGTTTTTGCGCCTGTTCGGGATCATTCCATACGTCGGGTTGCTCGAGCTCGCGGATTGTTTCCTCGAGCTCTTCTTTGCGTCTGCTGAAGTCAAAGATACCCCCTGAGCGATTCGGATCGCTCACGCAAGTCATTAATTTGATTATTGATGAGATTGACTTCCATCGACCTTACTTACCACCGCTGAAAAACACAGGATTTTACCTCAAGACGAGCCAACTTTCATTGATAGTGCGCTCGCGGTTCTAACGCGAGCAGATCAGGTCGTCGGTTTCTTTGCGACATTATCACGCAGATACACCGGCAGAGCTTGTGCAGCGGTCACATGACGACCGGCGCCATATTCCACCACAGCCAGTCTGGCGATAGACTCTGCCGTTGGAAAACAGTCAGGCACCTGGCCGGCCAGGCGGTTCGGGCCGATCGCCGCTCGCAATAAATCACCATAGGTGTTCCAGCCGCTGCCCGCACCCATCCAATCCTCGCCATCCGGGCTGGACACCTGATCTGGCGCACTGACATGCTCTTCTCCGACGATACACATGCAGCTACTACTATCTGACAACCTGAAGGCCGCCCAGTAGACTTCGCTCATGCGTGCGTCTATCGCCGACAGTACCTTCGTGGCCCCGGTCTCGGCGTGTACTGTCTGTGCTATGGCGGCCAGCGTGGATATGGGTACGACGGGCAAATCCCATGCAAACGCAATTCCCTGGGCTACGCCGGCCGCAATACGCACGCCCATGAACGAGCCGGGGCCACGTCCGAAAGCAAGCACATCCAGATCCGAGACCCTGATACCGGAATCGGACAATAACTGATCAATCATTGGCAGTATGATGTGACTGTGCTCTCTGGGGGCGACGCGGAACTGCTGGTGAATTTCACCGTCTAGGTATAACGCGGCCGAACACGCTTCGGTCGCGGTATCGACCGCCAGTATTTTCATGCCACTGCCTGTTGTGTGCGACTGGTGTAGAATTTTTCAACTTCGTCCAACCGGGAGGTCACCGGCATTTCCGGCAAGCTGTTGATGAATATCCTGCCATAGCTTTTGTTGGTGATTCTAGGATCGCCAATCATCACGACGCCGAAATCGTTGACATCACGAATCAGTCGCCCCACACCCTGCTTGAGTGCTATGACTGCACGCGGCAGCTGGTAGTCCATGAATGGTTGCCCGCCGTTGTTGCGGATGGCATCGATTCGTGCCTGCATAACCGGATCACCCGGTGAGGCGAAAGGCAGTTTGTCGATGATTACGCAGGACAATGCCTGCCCGCGCACATCGACACCTTCCCAGAAACTGGACGTACCCAGCAGCACCGCATTCCCTGCCTGACGAAAACGTTCCAGCAACTGGTGTTTGGGATGCTCCCCCTGCATCAGTATCGGGTATTCAATCATGTCCTGCAGTAATTTCCTGGCAGCGTGCATCGCCCTGTAACTGGTAAACAGTACAAAGGCACGCCCTTTGCTCGATGCTATCACTGGTCTGGCTTTTTCTATCAGGTGCTGGTTAAACGCAGGCTCGGACGGTGCGGGCATACCCTCGGGAAGGTAGAGCAAACTCTGTTGCCGATAATCGAACGGGCTTTCCCAGATCCCGCTGCGATAATTGCGGATGCCGAGCCCATTCGCAAAGTGGCTGAAGTCCTTATTCACCTGAAGTGTCGCCGACGTAAACAACCACGCAGCTGCAAAATCTCCGGTATGCTGCCGGAACAAACGGGAGACATCCACAGGTGTGGCATGCAGCACGAAACTGCGCGACCATGTTTCAAACCAGCGCACTGACTGCGACATAGCGTCACCATCATCGTTATCGGCATCAGCCTCCTTCGCCATCGGCTTGTCGCGACTGAACAGACTCAGCGCCTCTATTAACGCCGCACTGCGTTTATGACACTGATCCAGGCCCCGGCTGCGCTCCGCGGCCACACTCAGGACACCGGATAATTCCACCAAGGCCTGTGATACCGCTCCAAGCGCCTGCGTTACCAAGGGCTTGTGCCTGATCACGTTCCATGCCTGCCTCTGCCCTGCCTCACCCAGCGACAATCGGAAATTGGCCACACTGGCCTCCAGTGAATCGGCGTATTCACGAATCTCGGCCATGTCCGGTGCAGAACTGACCTGTTCGGCAATGGAATCCCTTACCAGACCGGTTAGCTGGCGACTACTGGCTGAACGCCCGAAAAACCTCGATGCCACCTCGTGCAACTGATGCGCTTCGTCTGCTATGAAAACTTCCGCACCCGGTAACAGCTCGGCAAATCCCTCCTGTTTCAATGTCATATCGGCCAGTAAGAGATGATGATTGATCACCAGCAGATCGGCCTCCTGCGCCTGTTTTCTCGCCTTGACGATGTGACAGTCATTCCAGTGATCACACTCTCCACCGAGGCAGTTCTCGACGGTCGACGTGACCATTGGCCAGACCATGGAATCTTCCGCGATACTATCGAGTTCGGCGATATCACCGGTCGGTGTGACACCGGACCACTCGCGGATAACGTGCAGATCGTGTTGCGTCGCCTTGTTGACGAATCCGAGATGCGGCGCGATATCGAGTCGATGGATACACAGGTAATTTGCGCGGCCTTTCAACAGGGCGGACTTCACCGGCATATCGAGTGCCTCGAGCACGACCGGTAAATCAGATTTATACAGTTGGTCCTGCAGATGCTTGGTGCCCGTCGAGATAATGACTTTTTTGGCCGACAGTATCGCAGGTATCAGATAGGCGAAGGTTTTACCAATGCCGGTACCCGCCTCAGCCGCGATCACCTCCTTGTTCAGCATCGAATCGAAAATTGCATCGCTCAAGGCCTGCTGGCTTGCGCGCACCTGGTAACCATCAATAATGTCTTTCAGGGGACCGTGTTCACCGAGGATCTCTGAGGGCATAATCATGGCTATTTGAAATTACAGACTTTGCAGGATGTTTATCGACTTATCGGCGTTGAGCACACCGTCAGTATCACCCAGCATCTGACTCGCCTTGCGTATGTACTGCCAGTTGAGCAACTTCAA
This sequence comes from uncultured Gammaproteobacteria bacterium, assembly GCA_942492025.1. Taxonomy (GTDB): domain Bacteria; phylum Pseudomonadota; class Gammaproteobacteria; order SZUA-229; family SZUA-229; genus JABDQW01. The sequence continues at coordinate 61,805 of CALODJ010000008.1, forward strand.
CTCGACCGCGTTAGCGGCATGACTGTTGCTGCGTTTCGCCATCTGGATTGCCCGTGACGGATCAGCTTCATTCAGCGCAATGTGGGCCATACGACTCCAGGCAGGTGCATAATCGGGTGAAATGCGCAATGCACGCTCCAGCTTATCAGCAGCAACATCAAAATTACGCGATGCGATTTGTGAATCAGCCTGTTTCACCAGATCCTCTACTGCCGGCAGCGCTGAAGCCGAAGTCCGCTGCCAGGTCTGGGTGGCCATTGCCAGGGTGGTCGCTTTTTCTGATACCGCCTCAGTCTCTCTTTTTTGATAACCTGCAGGGGCACAGGCCAGTTGCCCAATCAACAAGCCCGCGGTAGCGGCGAGGCACAATCGTCGAAACATTATTTCAATATTTTCTTTAACCAGTCCAGTGGAGATCCGGCTTTACAGCCAGCGGACTCTGTTGGCTCTGATCCAATGATAAAGGGCAATTCTACCGCATTTTCACAGTGCTTATCGCTGAGTAGCCCAGTTTCCTGGTCGATCCAGACCCATCGTATGTCCTCTGACATGGCCTGCCTGACGGACGAGGCAGAAATACCCCGAAAGATACGCTTCCACACACGCATGGCACCGCTTGCCCCGGTCAGTCCGGTAGGACGCTGATCATCAAAGCCCAGCCATACAACGGCCACCTTGTCGCTGGAGAAGCCGGCAAACCAGCTGTCGTAGAGTTCATCTGATGTCCCGGTTTTGCCCGCCACATCAATATCGAGTCCGTCTGACAGACCCGCAGCCGTGCCTGATTGCGTAACCTTATGCAACACAAAATTGATCAGCTCGATAGCCGCCGGATCTGATTCGCGTTTGACATCGAGCTGATAACGCTTCAACGGCATGCCCTTGCTGTCGAGAACAGCACGAACACTGCGTAACGGGCTATGAAAACCGTTAGTCGCGAATGTCTGATAGATTGATGCGATCTCAAACGGCGACATATCGACAGCCCCGAGGGTTATTGATGGGTACGGCGGCAATACGGTACTGTTGCCGAGTTGTCGTAAGGTTTCAGCAATACGAGACAGGCCCAGTTCAAGTCCGAGTCTCGCAACAGGTATGTTGTACGATTTCAATAACGCTTCGTACATGATGACATCGCCATGATAGGCCTTATCGTAATTTTCCGGCTCCCAGATTTTCCTGTCCTCACCCTCAATGGCGCAAGCGTGTATCAGACAGTATGGTACCCAGTGTATATTTGTCTTTTTGTCTGAGAGCAGCCAGATAGACTACAGGTTTCATCAAAGACCCGATGTGCCGTTTTGCATCCAGTGCCCGGTTGAATCCTGCATATGAAGGATTTCTGTCACCCACAATGGCGAGTACTTCTCCACTATCGGTTGAAGTCACAACAGCAGCCACCTGTAGTTCGTTGGTATGCCGGTCGAGTATCGGCAATGTAGAACGGATCGATTGCTCTGTGACATGCTGAATAAAGGGATCCAATGTCGTAAATATCTGCAAACCTTCTGATTTCAAATCTTCGGGATCGTAGTCACGGGTCAACTGGCGTTGTACCAGGTTGACAAAGGCGGGATACAGAGCACGCTTGTTCCTAGATGTCACCACAAGTTTTTTAGATTTTTGAAAATCGGCCTGAGTTGCCGATATCAGGCCGTACATCTGTATGGTATCGATGACAATGTTTCGTCTTTCAGTCGAGCGTTGTGGATTTCTCACTGGATTATAGTAAGAGGCACCCTTGACCATACCAATCAATACTGCCATCTGATCAAGATCAAGCTCATCCAGTGATTTACCGAAGTAGAAATCGCTGGCAAGACCAAAACCGTGTATCGCACGTTCCGCATCCTGCCCCAGGTAAACTTCATTCAGGTATGTCTCGAGGATTTGTTGCTTGTCATAATGCAGCTCCAAAAGCACAGCCATTATCGCTTCATTCAACTTGCGCCACAGACTACGGTCCGGCGTCAGAAACATATTCTTCACGAGTTGCTGGGTTATAGTGCTGCCACCCTGAACGGTTCTTCCGGCTTTGATATTTGCAATCAGTGCCCTGGCTATCGACTTTATATCAATACCGAAGTGCTGATAAAATCGTCTGTCTTCAACCATAACAAGCATTTGCTTGAACATGTCAGGCACATCATCAAGCCTGAGCAGAATTCTGTCTTCGCCGTGAGCTGGAAATATTCCGGTGACATATACCGGATCTAGCCGGACCAATGGGACCGCTTTTCTGGTTTGTAAATCGTACAGAGCCGAAATCGTACTCCGTTTAATATCAATACGTACTTCCTTGCTCTGTTCTTCACCGTCCGAGAATCTGAATGTTCGGGTTTTGATTTCGAAATGGTTTGCCCAGTGATGAAACCGCCCCGGCTTGTCCGGTGTCTGGCTGATATTCTGGTAATCGAGCCTGTTCAATTCGAATAACAGTTCGGCAACGGTAATCTTTTTGCCTTCATAAAGCTCGAGCGGCCGGGCATACACTCTGGCCGGTATCGACCATAGACGCCCTGCAAAACGATCGACGACTCTGTAATCCAGCCAGAGCACGTATAACGTTGTTACTAAAACAGAGGCGATGACTATCCAGCCCACCGCGCGTTTGGTCGATCTGGCGTTCGCGAGACTGCGAGAACCTTGCTTGCGTTTTTTTCGTGGCGCAGATTTCCTGCGCGAGGGCGTCTTGCTGGACTTTCTTCTGGTCACTGATTTATTGAAACAGCATTTTTAATCGACCGATTATAAACGAGACAGGCCGGATAATCCGGCCTGCTGTACGATAATTCATCCCCGGATATAGAACCATTCAGAACAGTGGTTGTGGAACGACTATCCCGGATGTTGCACGAAGGATTCGGGCTAGTTGTTGATCACTTTTTTTTCCGCTTCAGTTTTTTTTCTGCTTGCTGCTGCTCGCTCACTGTGTTTAATTTCGTCCTTTGCGGATGATTTCTGCTGCTGCTTTTGCTGCTGATTTGCGTTGGTCTGTCCGGCTGGTTTGACTTCGAGCTGCTTTTTCTTGTGCGCGGGTGATTGTTTATGCTGATTCGTCTCATTGATATGCATAATTTCTGTTTCAGCCGCGGTTATGCCCACTAAAGATGCCTTACTCAGCCAGTCGAGCGCCTGCGTGCTATTCTTGCTCAAGCCGACACCGCGCGAATGCATCATGCCGATATAGTACTGAGCGTAACCATCGCCCGCATTCGCTGCCTTGATCAGTTCGTCAAGCTGTGCTTTATTAGCTGTGTTTAGGCTGTTCTTTTCCAGGTCATAATAGAGCAGCTTGTAGTTCGCCGCCTTGTTGCCCTGCTCTGCAGCCCGGGTTACCCAGCTCATGGCCTGTTCCATGTCTTTCTCAACACCTCGGCCCGCTTCATACATTTCACCCACTTTAAACTGTGCTTCGGCATTTCCTTTCTGGGCCAGTTTCATCTGGAAATCAAAGACCATATCTGCGCGTGCAGCCGAGATTTCCGTTAAAAACACAACCGCAATCAAGATTGCAACGTGTAAAAGTGCCGCCTTCCAGGTCTTTTTTGGTAGTAACCCATTACTGTCAAGTATTGACTGCTGATGAATTTCGTTTTGTTTTTTCATTATAAATATGCCATCCCTGCTGATGCGGGCGTTAGTATTGCCATATGTTTGCAAGTTCTCAACCTGGACAACCACATGCAGCCAAGTGGCGGTGAAATTGTCTCAAGACGATAATGTGTTCAAGAATGATTTTCAAAAACCCACGCATGTAGTCTGGATAGCTGACGCTGGATCAGCGGATCATTATCAACACTGGCAGCACCCATGCGCCAATCTGCCCCTCTCCGTCACACGGTGACTGAATCCTCCCCGTGTTATCGACTGAAAAATCAATGGGTAGTTCAATTGAACCCTACTTAAGCTGCAAATGCGCAGGATAGCCTGTCATCATAACGAAACTTACAATGTAACGTGTATTTAAAACGGACTTATCTGTCGAAAATTCCTGGTTTCATCTGATACATAAAAAATAGCCCAAAATCCGGCTTTAGCAAGGAGGGTAGCAGAAAACGTAATCGATGAAGACTGAATCTAACCCGCATATTGCGCGTCCGCCTACGTGCAATACGCGGGCTAGCGTTTTTTACGTTTGCGTTCGCGTTGTTTTATATGCTGAATCATGCGCGCACGCTTGAATTGCTGGCGTTTGGAAAGTTTGTTTTTTCTGTCTGCAAAAGGATTGACACCCCCTTTAAATTCAATCCTGACGGGAGTACCTACCGACTTGATCGCATCGATAAAATAATTTGTCAAATAGCGCTGATAACTCGCTGGAACCTGATCGGTCTGGTTGCCGTGGATGATGATACGTGGCGGATTTACCCCTCCTTGATGCGCGTAACGCAACTTGAGTCGACGGCCGCGTACCAGTGGCGGCTGGTGCGCTGCCATCGCCTGTTCAAGTATGCGTGTAAGCCTGGCTGTTGAAAGATCACGCGTAGCCGATTCATAGGCGCGGTTAATCGCCGCGTATAACTTACCAACATTGGACCCGTGCAGTGCAGAGATATAGAATATTTCTGCAAACCGGATGAATGAAAGCTGTTGGTCAACACCCGCTTTGATTCTATCTCTCTGATAATCATCCAGGCCGTCCCATTTATTGATCACCAGTACAAGTGCACGCCCTGCTTCGATAATATAGCCGAGTAAATGCAAATCCTGATCAGCAATTTCTTTTTGGGCGTCCATCATCATTACCACGACGTGTGCCTCTTCGATTGCTTGCATAGTTTTGATGATACTGAATTTCTCTACCGCTTCATGGACAGACCTGCGCCTGCGCACACCAGCTGTATCGATCAAGGTGTAGCGTTTATTTTCACGCTCGAAAGGTATAAAGATGCTGTCACGTGTTGTTCCCGGCATGTCAAATACGACAACGCGATCCTCGCCAAGTACGCGGTTGACCAGCGTCGATTTGCCAACATTGGGTCTGCCAACAAATGCCACCTTGATACCCTGTTCTTGATCGATCTCGGCCTCAACCTGCTCGAGTGGAGCGAGTATTTTTTCCAGCAATGGTTTGATTCCACGATTTTGCGCTGCAGCAATCTCAATCGGATCACCCAGGCCCAGCGCATAAAATTCACTGGCGATCATGCTCGCATTCATCCCATCTGTTTTGTTCAACACCAGGAAAACACTTTTACCTCTGCGCCGAATTTGCGACGCGATGTTTTCATCAGCGGTGGTTAAACCATCGCGCGCATCGACAAGAAACAGTACGACACTGGATTCTTCGATAGCATGGAGCGTTTGTGCTGCCATGTGCTGATCCAGCTCTTCGTTTTCACCACTGAGGCCACCGGTATCAATCACGATAAATCGATTATTTTCAAAACGGCCATGACCGTATTTGCGGTCACGGGTGAGTCCGGGGTAATCGGCTACGAGGGCATCGCGGCTTTGAGTCAGAACATTAAATAATGTGGATTTACCGACATTCGGACGGCCCACGAGCGCAATAGCAGGTATCATTGAAACAACACCAGACAGGCGCCGTCGTTAGTCAAATAATTCTTCATCGGTATATACAGTCGATTCCTTGATGGTGTAAGCCGCAAGATAACCATCACGAGACAACACCAGTAAGCGCTCACCATCCACGATCGGGGGTACCAGGATACCATCGGAATCAACCTGGATACGCGCAACAAAACGACCATCAAAACGCGACATGACGTGAAGGTAACCCAGAGCATCGCCGACAACCACAAAATCCTGATAGATGACGGGCCGGGTGATACCGCGTGCCTGCAACTTATCCTGCTTCCACAATGTCGCACCGTTGCTTCGATCCAGCGCCCATACATGGCTTCGATCGTCACTGCTGAATACGGCATCTGTTCCGACACTGACACCAGTGTTGCTTGAAAACGGCCTGGTCCACAAAAACTGCCCGCGGGTAACATCAATCGCAGCGATTCGTCCCTGATAACTAACCGCATAGAGTATTCGACCATAGAGTTCGGACTTGCCATCGATATCAACCAGACGTTGTATCTCAGAGCGGCCCTGGGGCGATGTCAATGCGATATCCCACACAACTTCACCATCGATGGGTGAAACTGCGATCAGGCGGCCGCTTTCGAGACCGGTATAAAAATGCGTTCGAGAAAGCGTGGGAGAGCTGCTGCCACGAAGCGTTAATGCGGGGATCGCTCGGGTGTAATTCCAGTTAATTTTGCCCGTCTTGATGTCAACACCCAGAATCTGGCCATCAGCTGTGCGCACGAGCACCGTTTTGCGGTTGTAGACAACAGGTCTGGCAAGAATTTCGCTAGGTACCGCCGTACGCCATAAAATTTCATTGTTATCTGCACTGACAGCTATCAACTCACCATTACGACTACCGACCAACCAGGTGTCCTCAGTACCACCAATACCACCACTGAGTGCTATATCCAGTTTGATCTCGGCGAGTTCATCACCATCCTCCAGATCATAAACATTCAGAATACCCTTGCGACCAGCCGTAACGATACGGTCTTTGAGCAGTAGAGGCTCGATATACAGATATTGCGGTCCGATGTCATCATCAGTGGAAACTGACCATTCCAGAGCCAGGTAATGTGTCCTGTTAAATTCAGTTAGTTCCGCAGGTGGCTCGGCATTATCTTCGTCACCGCAGGCAGCTACTAACAGCGTACTGATCAATAAGACGATTCTTACAGTTGATTTCATGCCGCTCGGTTTGCAGGCTAGGAGTTTTCCAGATCGTCGCTGCCCAGATCCTGTCGTTTTAATCTTAGCCAGCGACTGGCACTACCCGCTGCGGCATTGATCGCCTTGTCATAGGCAACACGTGCCTGTGCAATCTCACCTTTAGCGACATACAGGTCACCTTTCAACTCTTCATAACCAACGTTAAATCCGGCAGGATGATCAGATAGCAGGATCGCTTCCGCTTCATCATATTTTTTTTCTGCAATCAGGACTCTGGCGAGTCTGAGACTTGCCACATGCTGGATGTCAATTTCAGTCGCGTTGTCAATGGCCCATCTAAGATGGCTCTGTGCTGATTCGGCATTACCATTCTCATATTCATGTTTAGCCTGAACAAGCGACACCAGTGCGCCATAGGGCGTATCCGAGTACTCATTTCTGATCAGGTCAGCCTTGTTCATGTGCGTATCGTCGAGCCTGTCAGTGGCAACCTGTGTTTGCACTGCCTGGAACAAATCGCTTGCCTCAGCCGAGCGCTCCGTCTGATAGGCCAGATATTCACGCCACCCCAGGAGGGCGGCAACGCCTATGCCTAGCCCCAGTAAAAGCGAGGCGCCATTCTCTTTCCACCATTTTTTAATTGCTTCGATCTGTTGATCTTCGGATTCAAATTCATCCATCATTTACACCTGATAATGTATTTAAAGAAACTCTGAACGGTTCCATTCAGGAATTATCAGAGCACGAAAAATAAAAATGCGATTTTTATTTTTCTTCATTTCCAATCACATATGTGATTGGAAATGGCGGCACATCCAAGTGCCACGCGGAAACACTGAATAAATCAGCGTTTCCTTAAAAATTCACTCAAGTCACTTTGGCCGATGACTTGCTGGTCAAGCTGTTCACGCAAAAATTTGACCGTGACCGTTGCTTCAGCCATTTCTTTTTCACCAAGGATCAGCGCAATAGTCGCACCTGATTTATCGGCTTTCTTCATCTGACTTTTGAAGGAGCCGCCGCCGCAGTTCGACAAGATTCTGAGTCCAGGGTTCTCATCGCGCAGCTTCTCGGCCAGTAGTAAACCTTTGCGCGAACTCGAGTCACCTTGCAGCAGCAGATATACATCGGGCCGGTCGCGAGATACGTCAATATTCGCAGCCTGGCGTATTGCTAACAAACGTTCAATGCCCATCGCAAAGCCGGATGCAGGCGTTGATCGACCACCCAATTGCTCGACCAGACCATCATAACGCCCGCCGGCGCAGACGGTGCCCTGCGCACCCAGCTGATCGGTCACCCACTCGAAAACTGTTTTACAGTAATAGTCCAGTCCACGAACCAGCCTAGGATTGATCCGGTATTCAATACCGGCATCATCCAGATACCGCTTGAGCTGCTCAAAATGCTGAGCTGACTCCGCATCCAGATTATCCATCAACGATGGTGCGCCCTCAATCACGGCCTTCATTGCAGGATTCTTGCTGTCGAGTATCCTCAATGGATTACCATCAAGCCTGCGCAAACTGTCCTCATCCAGCTGATCCCGGTGTGCAGTGAGATAATCAACCAGGATTGTGCGATATTTCGCACGTGCCTGGTTGCTGCCCAGTGTGTTCAATTCGAGCCTGATACCATCAAGCTGGAGCAGCTTCCACAGACGCGCACCCATGATGATGTGTTCAGCATCAATATCAGGATCAGCGATACCGAAGCTTTCCACCCCAAATTGATGAAACTGGCGATAACGCCCCTTCTGCGGGCGTTCATGGCGAAACATCGGCCCCATATACCAGAGTCGCTGAACCTGATTGTGCAAGATCCCGTGTTCAATGCCAGCGCGAACGCAGCCGGCTGTGCCTTCCGGACGTAACGTCAGCATGTCACCATTCCTGTCCTCAAAGGTATACATTTCCTTTTCGACGATGTCGGTGACTTCTCCAATGGAGCGGCTGAACAGGTCTGTCGACTCTACGGCGGGCATACGTATTTCTCGATAGCCGTACCTGGACATCAGATCTCTGACAATCTGCTCAAAGGCCTGCCACTGGTATGAATCGTCGGGCAGCACATCGTGCATACCACGAATGGACTGAATGGTTTTCGACATATCTGGAATCAGGTCAACTGTTAATCGATACGGATCCGGCCATCCTCGACCGAGACCTTGAACTGCGCAATATTATTGGATCGTATGAATTTTGTCATATCGATATTCGCGTCGTTGAGACTCAGACTCACCGCAGGTGCATTGCCAAGAAAAACATCAAAGGGCGCCTGGCCCGTCAGGCTGAGAGCCTTACCCGGTTTGATCATGCCATAAAACAGTTGAATATCATTTGCATCGATGATTTCTGCCCAGGATTCCTGCTCCACACTCACGCTCAGAACATCGCCGCCAGTAATAGGGGCCACCGTCGGTACCGTTGTCACCTTTTCATCAGCCGGCTGACTGACGGTTTCATCAGATTTTTCATCCAGGGTTGCGCCGGAGATTTCAGGTTCCACTTCCTGCTGTGGCGACGGTACAACATCGGCCGCAGGTTGGGGTGTCGTTTCCTTAATGTTAGCGGCCCCGGTTGCGGCCTCGGGCTCGAAGCTCTCGGCCTCACCACTCTGTGTCAGGGTTTCACCTGTCAACACTGGATCCGCTTTCAGTTCTGTTTGCTGTTGCTCAGGCGGCGCCTCGGATGTAGATTGCATCATCGCGTCTTCCTGTTCTGACAGGCTGGCCTGCTCTATTCGTTCCGATCTTTCCATGTAGTAGCTGTACACTGCATACATTAATACCACCACTGCAGACAGGATTATCAGCAGGGAAATCAGCTTGATAACCGGGGTTTGGCTATCGGCTTCACCGGGTAAAATTGATCTCGGTTGCAGTTCTTTTTCAAGATCGCGAGGAACCTCCTTATCGAATTCCGTGATCAGGACCTCTTCAGACAAGTCCAGCAATTTGGCATAGTTGCGGACATAGCCTTGTACAAATGCGACCGGCGGCAGTCGCTCAAAGTTCGAATCCTCTATTGCCTCAACAATATCCTCCTTCAGATTCAACGCCCTGGCAGCTTCATCGATCGTCATACCTGCTTTTTCACGCGCCAACATCAACCGCTGACCAAACGCAGCAGGCTCGTGTGCTTCCAGTTCACTGGTCTCGGATTCGCTCATTACGCATCATGTCCTCAAGCATGCCGGCTTCATCAGAATCAGGATATTGCTTTCGCAGCTGTCTCGCATATTTTATATAATGATCCTCCGCTCCCAGTGCCTTCTCTGCCTGAACCTGTAACCACAGACTTTCAGCACTGGCATTGGCAACGGCGTGATAACGCTGAATATAGGCTCTGGCCATCAGGTATTTATCGGTCTTGATTCCGACCTCGGCCATCGACAGAAGCGCATTGGCATATTTGGGCTGGTCACGCAGCGCTTTACGCAACATTTGCTCTGCCTGTTTGTAGTCGCCTTTTTTGAGCAAACAGGTCCCGGCATTGGCAAAGGCAAGGTACGGGGTCTCGTAAAACGGACTTTCGTAAGCCAGTTTGATTTCTTCCAGGGCCTGATCATATCGGCCCATCTGGCATAACAATCCACCGTAATTGTTATGTATGCCTGGATCGGTCGAGTTGATATCGAGCGCCTTGATATAATAGTCTTCCGCCTCGTCGAATTCATTGATAATTCTTTTCAGGTACGCCATCGTGGTGTATGCATCGATATTATCCGGATCCTGTTCGATAGCTTTTTCCAACTTTTCCTGTGCAATGCCGAGCTGTTGCCTTTCAATGTAACCCAGCGCCAGTTGTATATTCAATGCGGATGCCTGTTCCAGATCGGGTTCGGAGACCTTCTTGTCCACGACCATTTCTTTCTTGGTTGAGCAAGCTGACAATCCGGTAAGTGTTATTATTAGTATAATCCGGATAAAATATTTCATGTTTGCATTCCGATTCTGGGTTGTTCGAATCGACGGTAACGTCGGCTTTTATCTTCTATTTTACCAACCAGTTGTCCGCAAGCCGCATCGATGTCTTCGCCCCGGGTACGACGCACAACCGTGGTAATGCCCGCATCAGCCAGAATCCTGTTGAATTGTTCGACCCGTCTCTTGGTTGAGGTGTTGTAGCCCGATTCCGCGAACGGATTGAACGGTATCAAATTCATTAAGGTGGGTATCCCGCTGACCAGCTTGACCAGCTCACGAGCATGCTGGTCAGAGTCATTCACGCCGTCCAGTAACACATATTCGAAAGTAATTCTGCTTCGGGTATTTTGCTTGTCGATAAAGCGACGGCAAGCGGCCATCAACTCGGCCAAAGGGTACTTCCTGTTCAACGGCACCAGACTGTTACGCAATTCATCATCAGGCGCATGCAGTGATACCGCAAGTCGCATATCCAGCATATCGCCCAGGCGATCAATCGCAGGGACGACACCGGCAGTGCTGATCGTTACTCGGCGTTTGCTCAGACCGTAAGCAAAGTCGTCCATCATGATACGTACCGCAGCAACGACATTATCAAAATTCAGCAGCGGCTCACCCATACCCATCAATACTACATTCGTGACTTTTCGCCCTGGTTTTTTCTCGTCCTCGATAAGGCGTGCGGCCAACCAGACCTGCGCAATAATTTCTGCCGTTGTCAGATTACGATTGAAACCGCGTCGGCCTGTTGAGCAGAAACTGCAATCCAGTGCACAGCCGGCCTGAGAAGAAATACAAAGGGTGCCTCGATCAGGTTCCGGAATATACACGGTTTCGATGCGATTGCCATCGTCGAGCTGGAGTATCCACTTGCGAGTGCCATCCGATGAGGTCGCATCAAATACCACCTCAGGCAGGTCGATCCGGGTGGTGTTCCGCAAATGATCGCGCAAGACCTGTGAAAGGTTAGACATTTGCTGAAAATCTATCACTGCTTTCTGATGTATCCACTGTATCACCTGAGTGGCCCTGAACGACTTTTCCCCGATTTTGGAGAAATAGTCTTCCAGCGCCTGTCGATCCAGATCGAGCAGGTTTTTCCGGGCAGAAACACTGTTGTCTTGTGTGATTAACGGTCTCATCAGCTACTGAGTATATGTTATAAGCTCGCGATTTTACGCGGGTTTTAGCTGTTTAGAAAGGATTTGCAAGAATAATTCGAAGACCCCGGCATGATGTCGATAAATTCAGGTCTTTCAACGCGGTCACGCGATGGTCGCAAACAGACGGAACTTATCGTATCCACACGGAATGATGAGCAGTTAACGATGCAAGCTCCCCATGTGTCGGGCGAAGCCTGCCGTCGCCCCGGATCACAGTGCAGGCGCTGGTTTTCGGCGCACACAGACCACACCACAAAAAGTGCTTCGGCCATTGCGTTGAATCAAAATCCTGCTCACTATACGGATCAGTCTTTTTCCTCGATCCAGGCCATCTGAATGGCTTCGAGGATGCGCTCTCCCGAATGCTCGGGGTCATCATCAAAATCATCCAGCTCAAGTACCCAGTTGCGCAGGTCGACAAAATTGACGTGCATTGGGTCCGTTTCAGGGTGTTTATCGTTCAATTCAATCGCGATATCCAGTGAATCAACCCATTTCAATCCCATCAGCTAACCTCGTTCAATGTGTAAAAGCCAGAATGTATTCTGATTATTATTTTTATACTGCTGTTTAATGGTTTTCTGAAACCATGTTGATCGTATATTTGGGTATTTCGATGACAAGATCCTGGTCGCCGATGACCGTCTGACAACTCAGGCGTGAATCCGGCTCAAGCCCCCAGGCCTTGTCCAGCATGTCGTCTTCATCATCGCTGTTTTCATTGAGCGATTCCATTCCTTCACGTATATAGACATGGCAGGTGGTACAGGCGCATGATTTTTCGCAGGCATGCTCGATCTCGATACCGTTGTGTAATGCAGCGTCACAGATGGTTGTGCCACTATCAGACTCGACTACCATTCCTTCCGGGCATAACTCTTCGTGCGGCAAGAATACTAACTGCGGCATCTGCCCATTCCTCTGCTCATTACAGTATATTTCATCTAATCCTCAGCGGCATACTCGTCGATCGAGTGGCCTTTCATAGCCTTGCGGATACTTGTGTTCATTCGGCGAGCAACAAAATCTTCGCAAACCGCTTCGAGCGCTTTGATCGCATGCTTGATCATCCCGGCGTCATCACCTGCTGCAGCTGTTACCAGCCTGGCGCGGGCATCTGCGATCAAACCCTGTTCCTCCTGGGTTAACAGTTCACCATCAACATTGATTGCTGAATCAAGTGCTTCCACAACACGTTCTGCCTCGACCTGTTCTTCACGCAGACTTCTGGCCCGGATGTCTTCATCAGCATGATCGATTGATGCCCGTAGCATTGATTCTATTTCTTCATCAGTGAGTCCATATGACGGCTTCACATCAACACTTGCTTCGGTACCGCTGTTTTCCTCGCGCGCATGTACGCTCAACAGGCCATCCGCATCGACCTGGAAGGTTACACGGATGCGCGGAGCACCGGCAACCTGTGGTGGAAATCTACGTAATTCAAAATGCGCCAGTGAGCGGCAATCGGACACCAACTCACGCTCGCCCTGGACCACATGCAACGCCATTGCAGTCTGGCCATCCTTGTAAGTCGTGAACTCCTGCGCACGAGACACGGGTATCGGTGTATTTCGCTGAATTATTTTTTCTGTCAGACCGCCCATTGTCTCAATACCAAGCGACAGTGGAATGACGTCCAACAGCAGCATATCCTCATCGGATTTGTTACCCGCGAGCACGTCAGCCTGCAGTGCAGCACCTATGGCAACGACCTTATCGGGATCTATACTGACCAGGGGTTCACGTTCGAAGAACTCGCCTACCCGGTTACGCACCTGTGGCACACGTGTACTGCCGCCAACCATGACGACTTCCATGATATCCAGGTTCTCAATCCCAGCATCACGAAGCGCCCGTCGACATGACATCAATGTCTTGCGTATTAACGGATCAATTAAAGTATTCATCTGATCGCGCGACAGGCTGCCACGCCATTGCAAACTGTCACTTTCTATAGTGATGTCCGTTTGAGTTTTTTCTGTCAAGGCTTCCTTCGCATGTCTTGACACACTCATCACCTTCCTGACCAGCCCGGGCTCAGGATCCGCTGTATAACCGGCCTGCTGCAGAAGCCACTCTGCAATGGCGTGGTCAAAATCATCACCACCCAGCGCGCTATCACCACCGGTTGCCAACACTTCGAATACACCATGGTTTAGGCGCAAAATGGAAATATCAAAGGTGCCACCGCCGAGATCGTAAACGGCGATGACCCCTTCCTGGCCGGAATCCAGGCCATACGCAACGGCTGCAGCGGTCGGCTCGTTCAACAAGCGTAAAACATTCAAGCCGGCAAGGTTTGCCGCATCCTTGGTAGCCTGTCTCTGGGCCTCATCAAAATATGCGGGCACAGTGATCACGGCACCCTGCAGCTCACCACCCAGTGATTTGACCGCCCTGTCTTTAAGCGCTTTCAGGATTTCAGCTGACACCTCGGTCGCACTGACATCACCGCCATTGGTGCGAATACGAGGCGCCGCGCTGTCTTCATCAACAAACTGATACGGCAGCTTGTTACCGAGCAGATGCAGGTCATTTATTCCCCGACCCATAAACCGTTTCACCGAAACAACGGTATTCATCGGATCAGAAATTGCCCGTTCGACGGCGGCGCCGCCAACGATGACACCATCGTCATTGTAGTGCACGATTGAAGGCAGGAGGTGTTCACCATTCTCATCAGGCAAGGTTTGTGCTTCACTGCTGCGCACGGTTGCAACCAGTGAATTGGTTGTACCCAGATCAATACCGACAGCCAGGCGATGCTGGTGTGGCGCGCTCGACTGTCCTGGTTCCGCTATCTGTAGTAAGGCCATATCTACATCAACTCATCTTCAATACTGGCGACAAGCTCATCGATTTCTGTTCTGGTTTTGTACAGAAACTGCAGTTTCCTCACGGCTTCCCTCGCAGAATCAATCTCGTCCTCTTCATACGAGCGGATGAATTCTGCCGCAATGCTTTTCACGTTACTACTAATTTGAGTCAGCATGCCTTCTAGTTCAGCAATCGGATCTTTCAAATCCCGCACTGTTTCCAGCTTTTCACGCATTTCCATTTGCTCTATCAGAAAAGCCGCATCCATGGTCGTTTGATTGTCCATGGTAAATTCCGGGCTTTTCAACTGCAGCAAGTAAACAGCGCGTTCAACCGGGTGCTTGAGTGTATGTAGCGCCTGGTTAATCATCGAAGTTTGCTGCATGGATAGTCTACGCTCCTGAGCGCTGGCACTGGCATATTTATCCGGATGAACTGCTTTTTGTAGTTCCCGGTAGCGATGTTGCACCTTGTTCAAATCAACATCGTAGGAAACGGGAATATCGAACAGTTCAAAATAACTTGTCGGAAAGGCATCTGTCATCAGATGAGACTACATACTCGTGTGATGCCCAATCAATTGCAGAGACTATACAGTGAAGCTCTCACCACATCCGCATTGGGCTTTTTCGTTGGGATTGTTGAACTTGAACCCTTCATTCAGGCCTTCCCTGGTGAAATCGAGTTCGGTTCCGTCGATATACACCAGGCTTTTTTTGTCGACGATAACCTTGACACCGTGGTCCTCGAAGACTTCGTCTTCAGGATTCAGCGTATCAACAAACTCGAGAACATAAGCCATACCAGAACAACCCGTCGTCTTCACGCCCAGGCGTAAGCCAATACCCTTGCCTCTATTTGCAAGATAATCGTTTATACGGTCTGCAGCAGTTTGTGTAAGCGTTATCGCCATGATCCGAATTCAGGGCCTCTTCTGCATGTAATCATCAATCGCCGCGTTGATGGCGTCTTCCGCCAACACCGAACAGTGTATTTTTACTGGCGGTAATGCCAGCTCTTCGGCTATAGCAGTATTTTTTATTTCCTTTGCCTGTTCCAGTGTTCTACCTTTCACCCATTCAGTGAGGAGCGAACTTGAAGCGATAGCACTGCCGCATCCATAGGTTTTAAATACCGCATCCTCGATGACACCCTCGTCGCTGACCTTTATCTGCAGTTTCATGACATCACCACATGCGGGCGCACCTACCATACCGGTACCAACATTGGCTTCATCTTTACTGAATGAGCCAACGTTACGCGGATTTTCATAATGATCCAGAACCTTCTCACTATATGCCATTTTTCACACCTCTAACTTAAAATTTATTGGACACCAATACTTAAAAACACTCAATATCTGTGCCAGTATCTGTTAAGCCGTTTAACCCTGGGCCCTTGTCGATCAGCCCTCGCCCCTGCACTTAGTGAGCCGCCCACTCGATGGAATCAAGGTCTATACCTTCTTTGTACATATCCCATAACGGAGACAGTTCACGCAATTTATCCACGGCAGCTCTAACGTGTTCTATCGTGTAATCAATATCTTGTTCGGTTGTGAAGCGGCCAATACTAAAACGAATCGAGCTGTGCGCAAGCTCATCATTCCTGCCCAGGGCCCTTAAGACGTAGCTTGGCTCGAGTGATGCTGAAGTACAGGCACTGCCTGACGATATTGCAAGGTCTTTCAGCGACATCAATAGACTCTCCCCTTCTACGAAATTGAAACTGATATTCATATTGCCGGGAATACGTTGGTCGATGTCTCCATTGACATAAACCTCTTCCATATCTTTCAGGCCATCCCAAAGACGATTGCGTAACGAAAGTAGACGCCTGCCCTCAGCCTCCATTTCCTCGCTGGCAATACGAAAAGCCTCGCCCATACCAACGATCTGGTGAGTCGGCAGTGTGCCCGAACGCATGCCGCGCTCGTGGCCTCCACCATGCATTTGCGCTTCCAGCCGAACTCGCGGTTTTCTTTGCACATAAAGAGCACCGATACCTTTCGGCCCGTATACCTTGTGCGCAGAAAAACTCATTAAATCGACCTTGAGTTCTTCCAGATTGATCGGGACTTTACCGGGGCTCTGCGCAGCATCGACATGAAAAAGTATTTTTCTGTTGCGGCAGATCTCGCCAATAGCAGCAATATCCTGAATCACACCAATTTCATTGTTGACATGCATGATTGAGACCAGGATGGTGTCGTCGCGTAGAGCATCCTCCATTTTTTTCAGGTCCAGCAGACCATTTGGTTCTGGATCGAGATAAGTGACTTCATAGCCTTCACGCTCGAGGTGGCGACAGGTATCGAGCACGGCCTTGTGTTCAGTCTTGCAGGTAACGATGTGTTTCCCTTTCTTTTCATAGAAATGAGCAACGCCTTTGATTGCCAGATTATCTGATTCGGTGGCGCCTGAAGTGAAAATGATTTCTTTCGGATTTGCACCTACCAGATTCGCAATATTTTTGCGCGCCTCCTCGACCGCAGCTTCCGCCTCCCATCCAAATGCGTGACTGCGAGACGCGGGATTACCGAACACGCCGTCTTTGGTCAAATAGGCACACATTTTTTCTGCAACACGCTGATCCACTGGCGTTGTTGCCATATAGTCGAGAAAAATGGGATGTTTGTCACTCACTTCGCTTGCCTCTTAAATCCCGGCAGCCATCATCACTGCCGATTTACGCTTAACTTTAATGTTCAACCCCGATGCCGGTTTTCCATTGGCGCCCGCACTATCTGCCATCTGACACGCCTGGGTACACAACTTGATCTGTTCCCCTGACACATGCGTCTACAGGTTTTGCGGCCGACTGGTTTGCATGAACGGCCCTGGTACGCCTATGTCATGCAGCATTTATCCGGGCACCGTCCTGCCTGATCGATACGTTTTGCACCTTCTCATTCGCCATCATCTCAGCCAGAGAGATTCCATCGAGAAAACTGCGAATTTCATTACTGAGTTCATTCCACAGGTCATGCGTCAGACACTGATAATCACCCTGACAACCGTCGGCGTCATCACAGGCCGCGACCTGGCAACTTTCATCGACAGCCACGATAATGTCGGAGACACTGATTTCTGCAGCATCACGATTCAGGGTATAGCCACCACCCGGGCCACGGGTGCTCTTGACGACCCCGTTTCGGCGCAACCGGGCAAATAGCTGCTCGAGATATGACAGAGAGATACACTGTCTTTCAGAGATTGCTGCCAGCGAAACCGGACCTTTTTCCTCGTGGAAAGCCAGATCGAGCACGGCAGTTACCGCATATCTGCCTTTAGTAGTAAGACGCATAACTGTCACCTGTCATCATCAACAAGCTAATTGTACTTAAATCCGACTATTTTAGTCAACTATTTACTTGACTGATTTGGTCAAGTATTTACCGGTGCCCTCGTCCGCATTTCTCATCAGGCGGGGGCTTATTATAACTACTCGCCTTCGATTTTCTCTGGCTCCGCCTCTTCGACAGTTTTGGACGACTGGATCCCGCACGGGCCAAGATCCGGCAGCTGGGTGACGTCGATTTCTGTACCCAGTTGCTTTAACGCGACACACATACTCTGCATTCTCTCATCCATTTCATGGATATGATCGAGCATGCGGTTGATTGCGGTAGCAACCGGGTCCGGGGCCTCCTTAGTGGCACCGTAGGCATCGAAGCCAAGTTTTTCTGCGGTGGCATTGCGCTTTTCCGCGGCTCGTTTATCGGCAGCATCATGTTTGCGTACCAGCCGCCCCGGGACACCAACAACAGTGCCGTCATCCGGCACATCTTTGGTGATGACGGCATTCGAGCCAATGCGTACGTCATTACCGACCTTTATGGGACCCAATACTTTTGCACCCGCACCGACAACCACATTATTCATCAAAGTAGGATGGCGCTTGCCTTTTTGCCAAGTGGTTCCGCCCAGAGTGACACCATGATACAGCGTACAGTCATCGCCAATTTCTGCCGTTTCACCGATAACCACGCCCATGCCATGGTCGATAAAGAAGCGACGGCCAATTGTTGCACCCGGATGGATTTCGATGCCGGTCAGCCAGCGGGTAACATTGGACAAAAAACGCGCAAGCCATTTCAGACCCATGTTCCACAGCGCATGATTCATTCTGTGCAACAACAGCGCATGCACACCCGGATAGCTGGTCATCACTTCAAAAATGTTTCGTGCTGCAGGATCACGGTCGAAAACGCATGCAATGTCTTCTCGAAGGCTGATAATTATTCTCCGGTTAAAATGATGCGCAAGCTTAAATCCTAAATCAGGTCAACATCAAGTTTGTAGCCTGAATATTTTCGAATATTGATCACTCCAGAATCCAGCATCAAATACTGGCCCTTGATGCCCGTTAGCACCCCTTCGATCGAAGGCGTTTTATCAAGATTGAGCGACTTCACTTTCTCGGGATACTGCTCGACGGGATATTGAATTCCGACGACCGGCTCGTCAGCTAAATATTGAATATTTTCATCGCCGAATTGCTGTTGCAGCTGGTTGATCCGATCACTGCATAAATCAACCAGCTGATCACGCATGGCCACCAGATCACGCGGCTCGGCATCGGCTTTCAGCATCTTGCGCCAGTCTGTTCGGTCTGAAACATGCTGTTTTATCGTGACCTCAATCAAACCGGACTGGTAACGGCTGGCGACCCTGAATATCGGCAGGGCCTGGCTGGCCCCCTGGTCTATCCAGCGCGTTGGTATCTGGGACCCCCGGGTTATGCCCACTTTAATCGCAGAAGAGTTTGCAAGATAAACATAGTGTGTTTGCATACAGTGCTGTTGTGCCCATTCCGGGTCGCGACAGGTGCCCGCATCAAAGTGACAGGTCTCCGGCTTGACGATACACATGTCACATTCAGCAAGACTGATGAAACACGGATAACAATACCCCTGCGCATAACTTTTACTGGTTTTTCTGCCGCAGGCTATGCAATTGATCTCGCCCTGATAGTCCAGCTTGATTTTGCGACCAATATGCGAATTCAGCGCAATCAAGGCGTCATTCACCGGCAACTGGTATTCGACCGGCGTGGTCAGTTGCACCTTCATTTTCAGAATGTTGCCAATCATGTTGCGACCTCGGTCATTTGATATATCGAGCAATGCGGCAGCAGGCTCGCTCGAGCTGATCAATCGGACGAGTGTAGGCAAAGCGCACGTGCGTAGACGCCCGGTATTCACCAAAATCGATCCCCGGCGTCACGGCCACGGCCTCATCCTCAAGCAGGTCGCGTGTCCACTGATACGCGTCCTGCGTTATCGCACTGCAATCCGCGTAGATATAGAAGGCGCCTGCAGGCTCAACCGGAATAGTGAAGCCCATTTCACGCAATACCGGCAGCAGATAATTGCGTCTTTCCCTGAATTTTGAAACTCTGCGAGTAAAAATGCCTATACTTTCCTCGTCAAAAGCCGCCAATGCAGCATACTGCGCCACGGTCGAAGCAGCCAGAAATAAATTTTGTGCGATCCTGTCAATAGCATCGACGTACTCATCCGGCGCCACCATCCAGCCCAGGCGCCAGCCTGTCATACCGAAATATTTGGAAAAGCTGTTGATTATGAATACATGATCAGAAGCCTGTAAGGCGGTGAAATCCTCATCGGCGTACACCAGACCCTGATAAATCTCATCGACAATGAGCCGTCCACCCTTCGCATCAACTGCGGCAATCAGGTCTGTTAATGCTTGCCGGGCAATAATTGTGCCGGTGGGAT
This sequence comes from uncultured Gammaproteobacteria bacterium, assembly GCA_942492025.1. Classification (GTDB taxonomy): domain Bacteria; phylum Pseudomonadota; class Gammaproteobacteria; order SZUA-229; family SZUA-229; genus JABDQW01. The sequence continues at coordinate 82,176 of CALODJ010000008.1, forward strand.
TGGAGGGGCTGGCGATCATCGCGGCAACTGAATTTTCATTCCAGTGGTCAGCGATGTGTGCAGCACTCATCTGGAACTGCGTATCTGCGCCGACCGGGATGGTTATGCTGTCAGCACCCAGTAATCGGATCATGTTACGGTTGCAGGGATAACCTGGATCAGTCAGCAATACGTTCTCGCCGGTATCAACAAGCGCCAGGAGCGCCAATTGCAAGGCACCGGAGGCACCGGGTGTAATGATGATACGACGCGCATCGATTTCGATATGGAATTTCTGCTGATAGTAATCTGCGATCAACGCCCGCAATTCGGGTAAGCCCAGTGCCGGTGTATAATGCGTTTTAAGCTGGCGTAATGCTCTCATGCCCGCATCGATGATTGGCCTTGGTGTCGAAAAGTCGGGCTCCCCCACTTCAAGGTGCACCACGGATCGACCTTCTGATTCCAACTGTTTGGCACGCGCCAGCAGATCCATGACGTAAAATGGCTGCACACCGGCAGCACGCCGGCTGAGCGATTTTCTGTTAATAACGCTATTCAACAATAATCTCCACGTGAACGCATACTAGCACAGGAAATGAGACTACAACTGAAGCATCAGTTTTGATTAAAATGCTATGCTTAGATTAACATCTGGCAGATATACGACTATGCTCCTGGAATTACGAAAACAGCTACAAGCCTGTTCCCTCGCTGTGATCACGCTCGCATCAGCTCCCTGTAATGCCTTGCCAGAGCAGGCCCTGGTACCCGGAGGCGTGGCGATAATGAAACTCGATGACTTCTCAGACGGGACCCGCATTACTTTCAATGATCGAAAAACCACGATCTTCAACCACCAGCAGTCATGGTATGCACTCGCCGGCATCCCATTGAACACTAAACCGGGTACATACCAGTTCAGTATCAAACAACAAGATGGTTCAAGCGCTGTCAGCAAGGTCGATATCAAGGCCAAGAAATACCAGGAACAGCATTTAACGATCAAGAACAAGCGCAAGGTCAATCCAAACAAGCAGGATGTGGAGCGTATTTCAAAAGAGCGCATTCGCAAACACGCCGCAAAAAGTCACTGGTCAGAAACCTATCCGGAAGTTGATTTTGTCTGGCCCGTCAGCGGCAGGATCAGCAGCGTATTCGGCCTGCGACGATTCTTCAATGAACAGGAACGCAATCCGCATACCGGTCTCGATATCGCTGCTCCCGAAGGCACCGATATCAAGACGGCCGCTGATGGCATCGTTATCGAGGCCGGCGATTTCTTTTTCAGCGGCAATATGGTGTACGTCGATCATGGTCAGGGCCTTATCAGCCTGTATGCCCATTTGAGTCGGATTGATGTCAAGCCCGGCGACAGCCTTCGACGTGGTGATATACTCGGTGCCGTTGGCCAAACAGGCCGTGTCACCGGCGCACATCTGCACTTTGCAGTGATCGCAAACGGCGTACTGGTCGACCCCCTGTACTTCTTACCCAAACAGCAACCCACTGCACAACTGCAATGAACAAGCCTGGCGGTGAAAATCCATGAATTCTTTCGTGTTTACCTTTCATGCCTGCGTTTTCAATAGCTTATAAGTTTACGGCAATATCGACTCAGCCAATTCAAGCGGGCAAACGCATTATTTATGCAGACTTTCCCGCTTAAACACTTGCGCTCGCAGCCAAATTAACGATAATGAGCGCCGACTGCTGTAAACGAGCTGAATGAATGGCGAAAGAAGAAGCAATACAAATGGAAGGCAAGGTGATCGAAACTCTGCCGAACACCATGTTTCGTGTTGAACTCGAAAACGGTCATGTAGTGACCGCCCATATTTCTGGAAAAATGCGCAAGCACTATATTCGCATCATGACGGGCGATACAGTGACGGTTGAGTTGACGCCCTACGACCTGGAAAAAGGTCGCATCGTATACCGCGCCAAATAAGACAAGCCCCGTGAGAAATGCGGGCTAGGCCTTTTCTGTGGCTCCTTCGATTTCTATCGACAGCTCACCATTAACCACAGAGACCAAAACCTTACCACCGCGCGTCAGATTACCGAACAGCAGTTCATTTGCCAGTGGCTTTTTCAGATGCTCCTGTATCACACGCGCCATCGGGCGCGCGCCCATCTTGGCATCATAACCTTTCTCGGCTATCCATGTGCGGGCATCATCATCCACGTGCAAACTGACTTTTTTCTCATCGAGCTGGGTCTCTAGCTCGACCAGGAATTTATCGACAACACTGGCTATGGTCTTTTCATCCAGCGGCCCGAATTGAACAATGCCATCCAGACGATTCCTGAATTCCGGCGTGAACAGGCGCTTGATTTCTTCCATGCCATCGAGCTCATTTTTCTGCTCGGTGAAGCCCATAGATCTGCGTGACATCAGTTGTGCACCCGCGTTGGTCGTCATGATTATGATGACATTGCGGAAATCTGTCTTGCGTCCATTACTGTCAGTCAGGGTCCCATGATCCATAACCTGCAACAGAATGTTGAATACTTCCGGGTGCGCTTTCTCTATTTCGTCCAGTAGCAGGACTGAATGCGGCTGTTTGTTTATAGCTTCAGTCAACAAACCACCGTCATCGAAGCCAACGTAGCCGGGCGGCGCACCGATCAGACGCGATACCGTGTGACGCTCCATATATTCAGACATATCGAAACGCACCAGCTCGACACCCATCACCTGTGCAAGCTGCTTGCTGACCTCTGTTTTTCCGACGCCAGTGGGCCCGGAAAACAGGAAGGAGCCAATGGGTTTATCCGGAGAACCCAGGCCTGAACGCGACATGCGAATAGCTGTAGCCAGCTTGTTAAGGGCCTCATCCTGACCGAATACCACGAGATTCAAATCACGCTCCAGGTTCTTCAATACTTCAGTGTCAGATGTTGAAACGGTCTTTGATGGAATGCGCGCTATCTTGGCAACGATGTTTTCGATGTCGTTCACGTTGACGGATTTCTTGCTACCGGACTTGCCGAGTAATCTTCGATTAGCGCCGGCCTCGTCAATGACATCGATGGCTTTGTCTGGCAGAAAACGATCCGTGATGTAGCGCTCAGCCAGTTCCGCAGCAGCACGCAGCGCATTATTACTGTATTTGACGTCATGGTGTTCTTCAAAACGCGTTTTCAATCCTTTCAGGATATCGAAGGTCTGATCCACGCTGGGCTCATCGATGTCAATTTTTTGAAACCGTCTCGCCAGCGCGTGGTCTTTCTCGAAAATACTGCGGAATTCTGCGTAGGTTGTCGAACCAATGCACTTCAGGTCGCCCGATGCCAGCATGGGCTTTATCAGGTTGGAAGCATCCATCACGCCGCCCGATGCAGAACCTGCACCTATGATGGTATGAATCTCATCAATGAACAGAATGGCGCCATCGGTGTTTTTCAGCTGCCTGAGAACGCCCTTCAGGCGTTTTTCGAAATCACCGCGATACTTGGTACCTGCAACCAGGGCACCAAGATCCAGTGAATAGATGGTGCAGTGCTTGAGCACATCGGGCACTTCCTTGTCGACTATTTTTTTTGCCAGGCCTTCTGCCAGCGCGGTTTTACCCACACCGGCCTCGCCGACCAGCAGCGGATTGTTTTTTCTGCGACGACATAAAATCTGGATGGTTCGCTCGATCTCGTCTTCGCGGCCGATGAGTGGATCTATATGGCCCTGCATTGCGCGTTGATTGAGATTCGTCGCAAAATTTTCCAGTGGCTGATTTTCAGAATCGCCCGTGGTATCTTCCCGAGGCTCTGGCTCTATCTTCTGCGTTTCATCAGACACTTTGGCAATTCCGTGAGAGATGTAATTCACAACATCAAGACGGCTGACACCCTGTTTGCTCAACAGGTAGACCGCCTGAGATTCCTGCTCACCAAACATGGCAACCAGAACGTTGGCACCGACAACTTCCTTTTTGCCCGATGACTGCACGTGAAATACGGCTCTTTGCAGCACTCGCTGGAATCCAAGTGTGGGCTGGACTTCGCCGCTGACGATATCACTGAAAACCGGGGTGTTCTTTTCGAGGTATTCATCCAGCTCGTTACGGATGAGATTCAAGTCTGTACCGCACGCCTGCAAGACAGAATTGGCACTGCTATTGTCGAGTAGAGCCAACAATAAATGTTCGACAGTGATATATTCATGTCGTTTGTCACGTGCATCGTTGAAAGCCCGGTTCAATGATGCTTCAAGCTCTTTACTTAACATGCCTGACCTGCCTCACATCAGCTGTTGTAGTCAAATCCTCATCTATGCTTCTTCCATTGTACATAGCAATGGATGTTGATTAATTTTCGAATACTCGTTGACCTGGTCAACTTTCGTTTCAGCAATCTCGTGGCTGAAAACACCGCAAGTTCCTTTCCCTTTAGTGTGCACAGCCATCATCACCCGTGTTGCCTTGGCGTGGTCCATACCAAAAAATGTCATCAAAACCTGAACCACAAACTCCATCGGGGTAAAGTCATCATTAATCAATATGACCTTGTATTGCTTGGGTGGCTTTAATTCGGGACGCTCTTCTTCTAACGCCAGACCACTATCATAATCATAATCAGTTTTATGATCACTCATTACTTACCTTCAGTGTAGAACATAGTAACCGATTTTTCTGTTTCAAGAATAACATGCATTTATAAAATTTACACAGTCTCAAACATTGAATGATTATCAGCTAAAAAAATAATAAAGCCGAAAGCGTTGCGCACAACGATCACAACAGCCGAACCCAAGTTTACGCACCCCATCATTCGCATTGCCTGCCGCTGTCACAGCATTGAATTCGGTAACTTTCCAGCAGTAACATCAACGAACGCTACTATCATTCCATTTCTGCAGACAAAATCAAGTATTCGAGGTTCACTTTTAATTCTACATCAGCATTCGCTAATACAATAGTCCAATCACTGTATTCTCTTACCTGGGGGCCCCATTCTCACCTGGAGGCGAGATGATCACACAGAGAACTGGATCTCCACGAGGTTCAACGAAGAAGTGGAATAACCGTGTGTATTCCTGCCTGCGTAAAGCTTTGTGGATTTACCTGGATCAAGTGACGGCTCGTCCATCGGGTGAGAAATGCCGGCCAAGCCCGGCACAGATCAGGCAAGCCTGTGCGTAGGTTGTACTCGGTTATACCTGTTTTTCAAGGCAGAATTAGTGTTCCCCGATTGCGAAACCGAGAACCGTACTTTTGAGCTCACTCTTGAGTTTATTGTCGATTTCATCCTGCATGCGCTGGTTCAGCTGAATTTCCTGCTGTGATGAAACTTTCAACGGCCACGATTTGTTACCCAATACGGCACCTTCAGGATCGACAAGCCGGAGCTTCAGCGTTCCACGCAACCAGTACCATCCCTGTTTTCGCAGTGCATCCTGGGTCTCCATGCTGGCAGATAAGGTATACCCACTCTCACTGGATGCGGGTGTAAAACCCGCATTCGCCAAGGCAGCCTGAATGAGCTTGTCGAGTTCCCCTACAGTATCAACAAGCACAACAGCCCTCATATTCAGCGATTGCAAGGATTGCATTTGTTGCGCTTTCATTTCCGTCAGATTCCAGCTCGAGGGCTTGCCTTTTCCTTCAAGATCGAGAATTTTCAACGTCTTCTGCAGTGAGTTTCTTTCTGTTTGCATCACGATTGCGGCTTGCAGGTCAGCTACTTTTTTCAGGCCGGGCTCGTGCGTTTCTGCACTGGTCATGGTGAAGGCTATTTCACGATCGAGCCGATTGATTTCACCGCGTATATTGTTACTGGCCTGGGCGCGATCGAGCACAGCCAGGGCATAGTGCGTCAAATCACTTGGATTCTGCCATTGCTCTGAAATGCGTGCGCCATTGATCAATTTGTTGGTATGCACATTCACCTTGCTTGCAATTCGTGCTGATGCTTGTACAGACTCGATGCCATCTGACTTGTGTGTCTGCACATCCTGTGTCGTCGTGGAACTTTCACGAACATGAAGCTCGAAGACCTTGGCAAGATTAGCCAGTGCGCGGTCTTTCGCTACTTCGACTTCCGATGCGGAACCGGTAGCGAGTAGATAGCCGCTATCCGGGTAGTTCTGCGCCGGGCCATTGACCCAGTCCGGCTGCTCCTCGCTGCTCACCATCACAGATGATTGCGTGCATCCAGCCAATAAAAAACACATCACTGCAAGGCTTTTTTTAAGAGGATAATACATAGTATCGCCTATTTTGTGGTCGCAATATTCGACGTTTCCACAGGAACCGGCGCCACCCAGTGGCGCGTCAAAAAACCGAGCTTACCTGCTTGTACGTCAACATCGGCTTCCATAGTGTCTACCACTCTTCCGGCACGGTTCACGATTTCAATACTAACATGCTGCTGCCCTGCAGGAAGCCGCATCCTCGCCATCTGGATTTCCTGCGGCAACGTTGTCCAGCTTCGGGTGTCGGCCCGCTCGGTAGCCAGATTGGTGACTGTCAGCAGAAAACCGGCAAGAGCATTTTGCTCGTTCGCGTTTTTCTGAGACTGATACTTAACAACGGCTCTGGCAATTGCACGCGTCATTATCAGCGGCATTTCATCGTCCAGCGCCTGGCGAGCAAGCCGGTCAATATTCTCCACGGTCTCCATATCCACGTGCTTGCCACTGATCTTTAGCCGCGCTTTGTTTGCAGGCTTTGATTCCTGCGCATACACAGGAAAAGCGACACGCACGTGACCCTGTACCTCCGATGAAAACGTCATGATCGCCGATTCGGTTCGAATGGGTGCCAGTCCGTTATTCAGGATGACAATGATTTCACCGAAATTCGTATCGATTTGCTCTGGTTTATAGTTGGCCAGGCCGAAGTCGACTTTCGAGCTGCTGAATTCATCCGATAAGCCCTGCAGCGCCTGCAGACGCAACAAATCTTTTTTCAGCATCAGCGGAACATCGAGCAGTTGCTCATTTCGTGTCGCCCGATAACTGTCTCTGGCTTTTCTGTATGAGACCAGCGCTTCATCATATTCTCCCAGCGCTTCATATATCATGCCCGCAAAATAACGCACGAATGGATCTTCATCGGCTTGCTCGCCCCATTCCATCATCTTGACATCCGCCTGTAATATTTCGACACGTGCGGAATCCGCATCACCCAGTTGCAGGTAGTTCATTGCCATATAGGCGTGCAGCAGTATCTGTTCGTAGCGAGCCCCCTTGTAATCACGTAAAGCATCATTGATGGTCATCGATGTTGCTGTATCGGAAATACTCACACCGTATAATGTCTGCATTTGCTGTTTGGCAAGCTCGAAGATCTGATTGCTGCCTGCATAATCCTGGGTCATGCGCCTGAGCATACCCTTGTTCAGGCAGGCGAGCACATCGTCCTGATCTTCGTCCTGCTGTTCAGCCGTCGCTCTGGCCAGATCTGCCCTGCCCATGAGTAGATTATCCCGCATCGATAATGCCTGCTGGCTGTATGTCGCGCAGCCACTCAGATACAGAACCAGAAACACGAATGATATTTGCCCTGTTAAAGCTGGACAAATCGCCATGGGTCTGCGCATCGCCCTCACTGATCTCAGGTGCCAAGCTTGTGCCTGGAACGATTACCAACGAAGTCCGCTTTTCTCAATGGTTTTCTTGATCTTCTTCTGCCCGAGCCAAACCTTGCGGTTGTTCGCCAGATCGATCAGTGTCAGATCGACCTGATAAAACCTCACCTGCTCAGCTGAAATAGCATCGATGATGGTGTTAATCGTGCCTTTGAGCATAAAATCAGCGCCAATTTCCCGCCCCATCGCCTTGCGGGTTTCTTCGGTTGCGTGCAGATCCTGATCCATACGTTCGGTGCGTATTTCCTGCCGCTCCTCGCTGGAGGCGACAAAATCGACTTCGCCGGAATTGATCAAGGCCCGTTCCATATCGGCTATAAATGTTCGTGTGTTGATGTGTTCATGACTCAAATTACGGACATCACCGACAATAACCGTGGGCGGTTTTCCGTTTTCGCTGTTGAAGCGCGTTAACCAAGAGCGAGATAGCGCATCCTGGATCATTTCATCAGCCACTAATCGTGAATCGGTATCATTCCAGTTACCACTCAGATCTGTCACAGTGTCAGTCTCGACTCGCGTCACCTGCTGGCCGCACGCCGAGAGTCCGGCCAGTGCGATGATGACGGCTATCGTCACAATCAAGTTCTTTGGGTTGTACAGCATTACTTGCTCCGCTTAATTAGTCCACTACCGGTTTTTATATCATGATCATCAGAGAATAGCATGGACTGCATCACAAAATTGAAATCTGCTTGCGTACTGACATGACAGCAGGTATCTTCGCACGATGACCGATATCGATACCCTGTTGCATGGCCGCTGGATTATTCCCGTGACTGAGGGTGACCCCTGCCTGCACAATCACAGCATCGGGATTCATGAAGATCGTATTGTTGCAGTGATCCCGACCGAAACCGCAAAAACAACGTATCGAGCTTCCATCGAACGGGAACTCCCTGATCACGCACTCATTCCAGGCCTGATCAATGCACATACGCATGCTGCGATGAGTCTGTTCCGGGGTTTGTCCGACGATATAGCACTGATGGACTGGTTACAGAACCATATCTGGCCGGCTGAATCAAAATGGGTCAATGAAGATTTTATCCACTGCGGCACCGAACTCGCGATTGCCGAAATGTTGCGCAGCGGAACCACCTGCTTCAATGACATGTATTTTTTTCCGGACATCACCGCCCGTGTCGCAAAAAGCGCCGGTATACGTGCCTGTGTTGGCCTGATCGTGATCGATTTTCCGACGATATGGGCCAGCAATGCAGCAGAATACATCGAGAAAGGGATCGCCGTGCACGACAGTTTTCGCGACGACGAGCTCATCACAACGAGCTTCGCACCTCACGCACCCTATACCGTTTCGGACGAACCACTGGAGACAATTCGCAGCTTTGCACATGAAATCGACATACCAATCACCATGCACATCCACGAAACCGCCCATGAAGTCGCGCAAGCGGTTGATAAAACCGGCATCAGGCCCTTTCAACGTTTACACGCGCTCGGACTGGTCAGCCCATCACTGCTGGCCGTGCACATGACACAGATCGAGCAAGACGAAATCGATATTCTGGCGAGCAGCGGCTGTCATGTGGTCCACTGTCCCGAATCAAATCTGAAGCTGGCCAGTGGCTTTTGTCCGGTGTCCGAATTACTCAAGAGCGGCGTTAATGTTGCGCTGGGCACTGATGGCGCTGCAAGCAACAATGATCTGGACATGCTCGGCGAGATGCGAAGTGCAGCGCTGCTGGCCAAGGGTGTGGCCGCAGACCCTACCGCCTTGCCTGCATCTGCAGCACTGAGAATGGCCACTATAAATGGCGCCAGGGCGCTTGCTATCGATGATCGCGTCGGCTCACTCGAGGCGGGAAAGCAGGCAGACATCGTCGCGATTAACATGAGCAGTATTGAAACCACACCGGTTTACGATCCGCTATCACATCTGGTTTATAGTTGTGGACGCGACCAGGTATCGGATGTCTGGATTGCCGGCAGGCATGTCATGAAAAACCGCATACTCACCGGCCTGGACGAATCCAGTATTCGCCAGCAGGCGCAGCAATGGAGCCAGAAAATAGGATCTGAACATTGAGCCATATCGGCGTAGAATATGCGTCATGATAGATCCAGAAGCCAATATCGATCCAGCCGAGATCAGAAAATTCGAGGAACTGGCAACACGCTGGTGGGATAAGCAGGGTGAATTTAAGCCGCTGCATGATATCAATCCGCTGAGACTTAACTTTATTGACACTGGCAGTCCGTTGTCCGGTAAACGCGTGCTGGATGTTGGTTGTGGCGGCGGCATCCTCAGTGAGAGCATGGCGCAATGCGGCGCAGTGGTGACCGGTACCGACATGGGTAAGGCGCCCTTGTCTGTGGCCAGACTGCACGCCATGGAATCCGAACTTGATATCGATTATCAGCAGATTACGGTTGAAGAGCTTGCGGCTTCACATGCCGACACCTTTGATATCATAACCTGCATGGAATTGCTCGAGCATGTTCCTGATCCCTTTTCCGTGATCAAGGCCTGTACACAGATGGTCAAAGCCGGTGGATCAATATATTTCTCCACCATCAACCGTAACCCCAAATCTTACCTGTTTGCCATTATCGGTGCTGAGTATCTGATGAAAATGCTGCCCCCCGGCACACACGATTACAGCAAGTTCATCCGCCCGTCAGAACTTGATGTCTGGTGCCGTGAGGCAGGCCTCAACGTGATCAGCATCCAAGGTATCAGCTATAATCCTGTCACACGCATGTACCGTACCAGCGGCGATGTTACTGTTAACTACATGGTGCATTACGTCAAACCAGAGTAGCGTGAGTAAAATCAAGACTGTTTTATTTGATCTCGACGGGACCCTGATCGATACAGCGCCCGATATGGCGGCTGCACTCGAAACCCTGTGCCAGGAAGAAAAGCAACCGGTGCTCGCTTACGAACAGGTGCGACCTGTCGTTTCCAATGGCAGTGTTGCGCTGATCAACCTCGCTTTCGGCGACATCGTTGAGGACGACAGGCTGACGCACCTAAAGCAGCGTTATCTTGAGATATATCAAGAAAATATCTGCATAGAATCCACGCCATTCAAGGGTATTGAGACGGTACTGGGTCATATCGAGGATAATGGCCTGAACTGGGGTGTCGTCACCAACAAACCTGGCTGGCTGACGCTACCGTTGATGAGCAAGCTGCAACTGGCACAGCGTGCTGCCACCATCGTCAGCGGCGATACGACGAAGAACAGCAAGCCCCATCCTGAACCGATGAATCATGCCTGCAACGAAGCCAATTCCGAAGCGCATGAATGTATGTACATCGGTGATGCCAGACGGGATATCGAGGCAGGGAACAATGCTGGTATGAAAACAGTGGTCGCAAATTACGGTTACATTGCAACCGGCGAAGATGTCACTACCTGGGGTGCGGATGCAATCATCAACGCCCCTGAAGACATCCTGTTCTATCTCTAACCCGCATTTCTCATCAGAGGGCGAGATGATCACGCAGGGATTTGCGTTGGAGGTCAACTCAAGGCATCCGGTTTCAAAGCCAGGTAGCGCTCGAGGTCTTCGGGCCTGTCTACGTCCCAGCTTTGATCGAACAAACGGTAGTTCAGACCCAGACATTCTATATTACGCAAAGTATGGCTGAGTACATTCTCTGTACCCCAGGGCACATTCGATAACAAATTTTCATCGTGGGTTGATGCGCCGATCAATACATAACCGCCATCTTCAGCAGGCACCAGAACGATGTCTGCACTGTCCAGTTGTTCGATTGCAGCAGCAATGGTGTTGATGTCGAGCTCAGGGGCATCTGTTCCAATGATGATGATCTTCTTGTAGTGGCCCAGCGCTGCCTTGAGCGCTCTCGACATACGCTCACCCAGATTACTGCCAGATTGCGCTTGCAACTGAATTCCATAGCGCTGTTGGCAATTGAAAAAAAATGGATGCCGTGCATCGGGACTACACCATAACTGAACATCGCACAGTCTTGCAGCGGTGCACATCTGCAAACGATCGTGAGTAAAGTCTTCATGCAGCTTCGCCGCTTGCTCTGCGGTAATGTGTGGAATCAGGCGTGTTTTCACCCGCCCGGCAACGGGAGCCTTGGTAAAGACCAGAATGACACCGTCCTTATACTTCATCCGATGCTCACTGATACTGTTGCGCGAGTTTTTCTACAGGTACGCCGAGAACGAACTGCAGGCGCAGCCGCCACATTAGCCATAGAGTGCGTAAAATACCGTTTTGCTCCCAGCGCCTGCTTGATGTGACCACGTGTCGTGATATACATGCCGGCCATCCGAGGTTGCGCAGTCTCTTGCTGAACAGTACATCCTCCATCAGCGGTATCTGCGGATAATTTCCAACGATATCGATACATTCATTGCTGACAAATATCGCCTGGTCACCGGTCGCGACCCCGGTAATACAGGAACGCAAATTCATCATGCGCTCAATTACGCGAAACATAAAGTGATCACCCGATAGCCGCACTTTGAAGCGCCCCCAAAAATAACCGTCCTCGACGGCATCGATGACGTTCACAAGCGCATCATACGCCATCTGCGTATCGGCATGCAGAAACAGCAGAATATCACCCCGCGCCGCCGCAATGCCGTGGTTCATCTGCAAAGCCCTGCCACTATCGCTGAACAACACCTTATCGGCATATAACTGTGCGACCGCCACAGTTTCGTCACGACTGCCGCCATCAATAACGATCAGCTCATGCCCTTGATTGCGGCACGGGGCCAGAGACGCAAGTGTCCCACCGATATGCTCAGCTTCATTCAACACAGGAATAATGATCGAAACTTTCATGTTAGCCCGCTTTGCGTTCCCGACGAACACAAATGTTTTGATCCATGTGCTTCACGTACGTTCGCGTTGTTTGCGTTGTTTGCGTTGTTTGCGTTTTTCGCGGACAAACCCGGCGAAATGCATCTGCATGTTTTACGATGACAAGGCACCGCCGCAGCTTGAGCCCTGCCCGGCAGTACAAGCGTAACAATGGTCCATAACGACTATGGGTCCGTTACTGATATCCTTGAGCATGATATCCCGCAGATGTGTCCGGCCTTTGCCCGCACCCAGATCAAGGCCCAGCATCTGATTGAAGTCACAATCATACACATAACCTTGCCAGTCGACGCTAATAAGGCTCTTACACATAACCGATTCGAGGTTCTCCTCTTTGTGCGAAGTCTTCAGTGTATTCATGTATGAACTGAATTCACCCTTTGATAACAATGCACTGCCAAAGCGATTTATCGGCACATTCGCCAGTGTAAACAGCCTATCGAATTTGATTGCGTAATTTTCCCACAACACTTTCTGGTAGGCCGCCTCCAGCGCAGCCTGTGATGGCGGCAGGTTGGTGCCCTGGGGGTTATATACCAGGTTCAGAACAAGCCCTTCCCCGTGCCCATAACCGTGCACATTCAGATTCTGCAAGCCACTGATACTCTTTTTGAACACACCGGTTCCCCGCTGTGTATTCACATTTTCTTCCAGATAACAGGGCAAGGAGGCAATAACTTCCACACCCTTTGCTGCCAGAAACGCTGCCAGCTCCTCGTATCCCGGCTCTTCAAGAATGGTCAGGTTACACCGGTCCAGCACATGAACCCCTTTCGCGCGTGCTGTGGTGACCAGATCCATGAAGTATGGATTCATTTCCGGCGCCCCACCCGTTAAATCGAGCGTCGATATCCCTTGCGTGTCAATAAAATCGATCACATCATCAATCGTTTGGCGCTGCATGATTTCCTTGCGACGCGGGCTGGCATCAACGTGACAATGCAGACACTGTTGATTGCAAAGATAACCCAGGTTCACCTGCAAGGTATCGAGTTTCTTGCGCCGTAGTGATGGAAAATCGCTCTTTCTCAAATGTTCAATCGTACTTAACATAGTTCACCTCACGGCAACTGTTGGCTTAAAACGTTCTACCCGTTTCCGTTTGTAGCGTTAGCTTGCAAACGAAGCGCGCTTTGTCGGATCACGCCTGGAATACAGTTCTTTTTTGAAAGATATGATTTAGTGATAGCCTGAATCAAAAGAGTTCAATCAAATAGTGCTATGGTTGCATTAACCAAAAGGCCGGCAGATTACGGCCTGTTGATGGAACTGCCAGAAAATGCTCAATTGACCTTGCCCATGAGTGAAAAACATTTGACGAAGGCACCCGCCAGTGCTGGATCCTTGATCATTGTCTTATAGTCACCTTTATTAAAAAACAACGCACGTGAGGTGTAGGCGATACCCAGCTTCATCAGACCGGGTGGTCTTGACAGCACGCCCAGCCAGAATTTCTCTTCCGCACGAAGGTCCCAGTTGATGTCATCCTCAGGTTTCCTGCCGATGGAGACCATATGGCCGTTTTCAATGGTCATGACAAAACGAGGCTCATTTTCGTCCTTATAACCAAAAGCAACCAATGAGCTGAATTTTGCACTTCCCAACATGTCGGTAATCTCTCGATCTGAATTCCATATCTCCATATACGCCCTGGCCCACTCATCTGTGAACATTTCTGCCATATCTTGTTCTCTGACGTCTACCCCTTCGGCCTATTCCTTGTGTCTTTTGGTTATATAGATAGCAAGCTGTACGACTGGCCTGCATCTTGACTCAATGTTTGATAAGTTTCGAATCTGACCACAGCCATGTATCGGCGGTATGGTCAATCAAACGGATGCTTCAGAATAATGGTCTGATCACGCTCCGGGCCGGTGGAAACAATATCGACCGGTACACCGACGATTTCCTGCATACGATTCAGATAGTCACGCGCCTTGTCCGGCAGGGAATCAATGTCCTTGATGCCTAGCGTTGACTCTTGCCAGCCAGGCATTTCTTCGTAGATCGGCTCGCACTGTTCAATGGCATCGGCACCCAACGGCGGCATGTCGACTGTTCGGCCATTATATTTATAACTCGTCGCCAACTTCAACGTTTCCAGCCCATCCAGCACATCCAGTTTGGTGATACACAAACCAGTGAGGCTGTTGATCTGCGCGGCGCGTCGCAGGGCAACGCCATCAAACCAGCCGCAGCGGCGGCTACGCCCGGTGGTGGCGCCGAATTCATGACCCTGGGTACCAAGATGGTCGCCAATATCATCGAATAATTCAGTTGGAAACGGGCCGGCACCTACCCGCGTAGTATAAGCCTTGGTAATTCCCAGTATATAATCCAGGTCACACGGTCCAACGCCGCTGCCGGTACAGGCACCGCCAGCTGTTGTGTTTGAGGAGGTCACATAGGGATAAGTACCCTGATCGATATCCAGCAAGGTACCCTGCGCACCTTCGAACATAATGTTGTCGCCCTGCTGACGATAGCGTGTCAGCATGCCAGGTATATCAGCAACAAGGGCTGCCAGCTTTTCGCGATAACCCAGGCTCTGATCCAACACCTGGTGATAGTCGACTTCATCCGCTTTGAAATAATGCTTCAAGCTGAAGTTATGATAATCCATCACGGATGTGAGTTTTTCGGCAAACGCCTGTTCGTCGAGTAAATCGGCAAGACGTAAGCCACGGCGGGAGATCTTGTCTTCATAAGCCGGACCGATTCCGCGACCGGTGGTACCGATAGCCGACTTGCCGCGCGCGAGCTCACGGGCCTGGTCAAGCGCGATATGATAGGGCAGGATCAACGGACAGGCTTCAGAAATGCGCAGTCGTTCAGCAGCCGGTACACCACGCTGTTGCAGCATCTCCAGCTCTTCGAACAAGGCCGCGGGTGACAGCACGACACCATTTCCGATCAGACACATGACGTTATCACGCAGAACACCGGAGGGTATCAGATGAAGTACGGTTTTTTCCTCGCCGATAACCAGCGTATGACCGGCATTATGGCCACCCTGAAAACGCACGACCGCCGCTGCACGATCCGTTAATAAATCGACAATTTTACCTTTGCCCTCATCACCCCACTGGCTGCCGAGCACGACAACATTTCTTGCCATGAGTTAAACCTTTATTGACTAAGTTTCGATAGAGACCAATTGCCATTGGCCATTGATTCGTCCGAGCGTCTGACTACAGCCCATAGCCGTGGCATCTTCAGGCTGGCCAGGCAACATTCTGGTAACACAGAAACCCTCAGCACGCAGTGACTCGATTTTCGCCTGCAGGGCTTCATCATCATCACCAGGCGCCAGAATTTTCAGCGGCATCGGTATGTCGCAGGTCGAAAGCTCCAGCAGTTGTTTCAAATCGGTACTGAAACCGGTCGCTGGCCTGGCACGCCCGAATATTTTTCCGATATCATCGTAGCGTCCGCCGCGGGCTATTTCCTGCCCCATCTGGGGGACAAATACGCCGAAAACCACGCCTGTATGATAGTGATAGCCATGTAACTCAGCGAGATCGATATTGAGCTTGACTGCCCTGTTGTGTCTGCTGATGCTCTCAGCAACCTGTTCGAGATAATCGATGGCTGAAATAACGGACGGGCCTGCCGGTTTGAGCTGTTCGCGCGCACGGCCGATGATAGAAACATCACCATTCAGTTCAGCCAGTTGTGTAATCATGCCTGCGACTGATGTGTCTATATTGAGACCGGCTACGAGTTGACCGATTTCAGTGACTGCTTTTTGTTGCAGCAATTCGAACAGTCGAATTTCGTCGTCCTCGTCCAGTTGCGCCTGCTTTGCCAGGTTCTTGTATACATCAACATTACCAATATCGAGATAGATCTCGCGAATACCCGCGACTTCGAACGTTTTCAGCATCAAATCCAGTATTTCAACATCAGACTCAACACCCGCATGACCATACAACTCGGCGCCAACCTGCAGGGGGCTGCGGCTGCTGCCAAAACTGTCCGACCGGGTATGTAACACGGTGCCGATATAACAAAGCCGTGTGGGACCTTCACGATTGAGTTGATGGGCGTCGATGCGCGCGACCTGTGGCGTCATGTCGGCACGTATCCCCAACGTACGCCCACTGAGTTGATCAACCAGTTTGAAGGTCTGCAGGTCGAGGTCATACCCTGTGCCGGTAAGCAGCGACTCGATATGATCGATAAATGGCGGCATCACCATCTCGTAACCCCAGCTCAAGTAAAGATCAAGCAGGTTGCGACGCAGGCACTCCAGACGCGCCGCCTTTGCAGGCAACGCTTCCTCTATACCTTGCGGCAGAATCCAGTGTCCATTTAACGTCATGTGTCTATCTTGCGAGATAAAGAATGAACACACCGATAAGCATGCTGACAAAGCCGACGGTGCGTAATGCTTTATTGGTGAGACGCCCCGCCTGGATCATGGCCTGGCGCCAGCCATCGGGTGACAGGAACGGCAACATACCTTCGATCACCAGCACCAGCGCGATGGCACGCATGAGGTCATCCCACATTGCACTGTTTATTGAGTGCCGTCAGAGGTCGAGAAGTAACGAAAGAACTCTGAGTCCGGTTCCAGCAAGATGATGTCTTCCGGAGTGGAAAAGTTGTTCTTGTAGGCATTGACGCTGCGGTGAAAGCGAAAGAATTCCTCGTTTTTACTGAATGCCTGAGCATAAATATTGGTTGCTTTGGCGTCACCTTCACCGCGTACTATTTCAGAATCGCGATACGCTTCCGCCAGAATAATGCTGCGCTGACGGTCGGCATCGGCCCGAATACGTTCAGCTGCTTCAGCACCCTTGGAGCGGAAGTCTCTGGCAACACGCTCACGCTCGGCGCGCATGCGTCTGTAAACAGAGTCACTGACCCGTGCCGGCAAATCGATTTTCTTGATACGAACGTCGATGACTTCAATGCCCAGCGTTTTGGCTTTATCCGTCGCCTCTGCCGTCATGATTTTCATGATCTCGGTGCGGTCACCGGCAATGACTTCCTGTACCGTGCGCTTACCGAATTCATCACGCAGCCCATTATTGATGTTCTGATACAGCAGCCTACCGGCCAGTTCTTCATCGCCCTGTGTGGTTTTGAAATATTCTTCCACATCGACAATGCGCCACTTAACGAAAGAATCCACAATCAGGTCTTTCTTTTCTGCAGTCAGGAATCGCTCAGGCTGCTGGTCAATGGTCAGGATGCGTTGATCGAATTTTCTGACGTTGTTGATTACCGGCATCTTGAAATGCAGGCCTGGCTCGAAATCGGAGCGCAGTATTTCACCAAACTTGAACAGGATGGCTTTTTGTCGTTCATCAACAGTAAACACGGATGCCCATATCACCAGGGCTAAAACCGGTATGCCGAATTTGAGTATATTGGACACCATTATCTAGCCTCCCTCGTGCGCAGGTTGCTCCGGGTCCGCTGGCTCTGTTGTTGAACCTGCCGCAGTAGGTCCTGCTGTTGCGTCAAATTATTCAAACTGTCACTGAGTTTGCCCGTTGCCGCTGAACGTGACATCAGCTTGTCCAGTGGCAGATAAAGCAGGTTATTGTTGCCTGTGATGTCAACCAGCACCTTGGAACTGCTACCCAGCACAGATTCCATCATGTCGAGATAGAGGCGGTCACGCGTTACACGTGGCGCGAGCTCGTATTCATTGAGCAGCGCTGTGAAACGGTTTGCTTCACCTTCTGCTTTCGCAATCACTTCCTTGTTATAGGCATCCGCTTCTTCGCGCAGCCGCGCTGCAGCACCGCGTGCTTTCGGTAAAACTTCGTTGCGGTAAGCTTCGGCTTCGTTTCTCAAGCGCACCTCGTCCTCACGCGCCTGGGTAACATCGTCGAAAGCATCTTTCACAGCCTCGGGTGGCTTCGCATTGAGGATGTTTACCTTGATGACTTTCAAGCCTGTGCCATATGAATCGAGAATCTGTTGTATGAGCTCCTCGACCTGGAACGCAATCTGGCCACGGCCTTCGGTGATCACATAGTCCATTTTGCTTCTACCAATACTCTCACGCAGCGCACTTTCCGCTGCCTGTGTTAAAGAAATTTCGGGTATACGTACGTTGAAAAGATAGGCTGTTGGATCAGCGACCTGGTACTGGATCGTGCCTTCGATATCCACGATGTTTTCATCCTGCGTGAGCATGGTCGCACGCAAGGGAACAGGCGTCACCTTGGTGATGTCGACCTTGGTGACGGATTCGATGGGAACGGGCCAGTGCCAACGCAAACCACTTTGGGTGGTATCAACGTGCTCGCCGAAACGAAGAATGATTCCACGCTCGGCTTCCTCGATTTTATAGAAGCCGGTGGCCATCCAGAAAAGCAGCACGATCGCAATGACGATCGCAATACCGATGGTGCCGCCTGCACCACTGCCGGTGCCGCGAGCGCCACCACGGCCCCCTTTGCCACCGAACAGGCTGCCGAATTTCTTCTGGAAATTCTTGAATACCTCATCGAGATCAGGTGGACCTTGATTTCCGCGATTACCCCAGGGGTCTTTATCGCCGCTACCGCCAGGTTCGTTCCAGGCCATTTATCACTCCCAAATGAATGCTTATGCGTGTGCTCAGATGAATTAACTGAACAGAAGTTTCAGAAAGACGGCATTTTAGGTGGCTTGGACCTCAGCCGCAAGCCAACTCCTGTCAAATTCAAGGATCGGTCGCTCATGCCGCTTCGACAGATATCAGCTGATCCAGTGATACCTTTTCACGACTCGCGAGTTTTTGCAGTTCTTTTCTGGCAATACACAACTCTATCAGATAGCGTCCACGCTGATCGACAGACTCGTGCGTTACTGCGCCCAGTTCAAATAATAATGCGCGCAACCGGGCCTGCGCCGGTAATAATGTAATCTGTCCGACAACCATTTCCTGTTTGAAAAAGCGCGCAAGCACGTTACGCAGAAGGTCAATGCCCTCGCCTGTCTGTGCAGACAGCCAGATTCGTCGAGCATTGCCTTCAGCATCATAATCCACACGCGGCTCAACGCCATGTCTATCAATTTTGTTCATGATCTGGATACGTTGAACCCTGTCGGCCTGTATCTGCTCGAGCACCGCTTCGACTTCTTCGATCTGAGAATCACGGTTTTCATCGGAGGCATCGATCACATGCAGCAATAGATGTGCCTGGGCAGTTTCCTGAAGTGTCGAACGGAACGCCTCGACCAGGTCGTGCGGGAGGTGGCGGATAAATCCGACCGTGTCTGCCAGGATGATTTCAACATCGTTATCGACATTCACTTTTCTCAGGGTGGGATCCAGTGTTGCAAACAGCTGGTCCTGAACATAGACCCCGGCATCAGTGATCACATTGAACAAGGTTGATTTGCCGGCATTGGTGTACCCCACCAGCGATACGGTTGGTATCTCCGCCTTGCGACGGGATTGCCGGCCCTGCTCACGTTGTTTGCGAACTTTTTCCAGACGCTTGTTAATCTGCTTGATGCGCAGTCCCAGCAGTCGACGGTCAGTTTCCAGCTGGGTCTCGCCCGGCCCTCTCAACCCAATACCGCCCTTTTGCCGTTCAAGATGTGTCCACCCTCGCACCAAACGCGTGGAAAGGTGCTTGAGCTGGGCAAGCTCGACCTGCAATTTTCCTTCAAACGAACGTGCACGTTGCGCAAATATATCGAGAATCAAGCCAGTTCGATCAAGCACCCGGCACTGCAAAAAGGCCTCAAGATTGCGTTCCTGCGAGGGTGAAAGGGCATGATTGAACAAGACCAGGTCAGCTCTGAGTTCTTTGACCAGATGCTTTATTTCGGTGGCCTTGCCCTTGCCAACGAAATATCTGGCATCGGGTGTATGACGGCTGCTGGTCGCAGTATCAAGAATTTCGGCACCGGCGGATGAAGCCAGCTCAACGAACTCGGAGAGATTTTCACGCCTGGTCTCATCGCTGGTATGCATGTGTACCAGAACAGCGCGGTTACCGGGACTGGCGCGATCAAACAATGACCACTACCTGATACTGTTTCGAAGCTCTCACTATAGATAATTACTCTTTATATTCAATTAGATATTATACTTTATTAAAGCAACCCATGCGACCATGGGAATAAAAACGGCCGCTTTACGCGACCGTTGAATTTAACTCACACAAATAAGTATACCCGATATCGCTGTCTAATTTCCATCAGATCCTTGACCGTTTCCGCCCGCCTGAATATCCGTCCATTTGACTTGCCGTGAAGGCACGACGGTGGAAATCGCGTGCTTGTAGACCATCTGGGTGACGGTATTTTTGAGCAATACTGCAAATTGGTCGAATGACTCGATCTGGCCTTGTAACTTGATGCCATTTACCAGGTATATTGCGACCGGCACACGCTCTCGACGTAGTGCATTTAGATAAGGGTCTTGTAAGTGATGCCCTTTTGACATTATCCCGCTCCCCGCATTTATTTTTAAGGGTCAGTATGACGACTTCAGAGGATGATACCTTACACCAAAGCTCAGCATACAAACAGTATCATAGTAAAAATCTGAGGTTTTTCAGCAAATTCAATAATTTGACTGATTTTGGATCAACAAAATTACATGCTCTCTCTTTTCTGAGCCATGTCATTTGGCGTTTCGCAAGCTGCGCCGTAGCTATGATGGCCTTTTCCCGCATCGTGTTAAAATTGTAGCTCCCATTCAGCATAGCCCAAATTTGCCGGTATCCAACCGCACGAATTGCAGGTATTTCCAGATTCAGGTCATCTCGCTGATAGAGTCGCTCAACCTCTTCCACCAGACCGCTTGCCAGCATGGTATCGAAGCGCCGCTCAATAATACTTCGTAAATCTATCCGATCTGGTGGCATCAGGGCAAGTTTTACGCTTCGATAACGGAGCTGACCATCGCGATGCTCCCGCCAGAATTCGGTCAGCGTTCTTCCAGTTATCTCATAGACTTCCAGCGCTCTTTGAATCCTTTGCGGATCGTTCGGGTGGATGCGACGCCCAGCATCTGGATCGATCCTCTGCAGGCGATTATGCATATACTGCCAACCTTTGATACTGGCTTGATGCTCCAGTCGTTGCCGAATAGCTGGATCGGCATCGGGAAGATCTGCGATGCCCTGTTGCAGTGTTCTGAAATACAACATGGTGCCACCAACCAGTAGTGGGATTCGACCAGCCGAGCTGATATCGCTCATTTCATTCATCGCATCATGCCTGAATCGCCCCGCTGAGTAGGCTTCTGCGGGATCGCAAATATCAATCAACCGGTGCGGCGCCCGCTCCAGGGTTTGTTGATCCGGCTTCGCACTGCCGATATCCATGCCGCGGTAGACCATCGCAGAATCGACACTGATGATATCCAACGGCAAGGCGTCGGCTAGCGCAATGGCCAGATCCGTTTTCCCGGTGGCCGTTGGCCCCATGATAAAAACCGCGAGCGGATCTTCCGGCGACGTGCCATGCTGGATGATTAAAGACATAATTTTTCAAACCGCAGGCGTGGTGAAAACTTGTGGTTTTCGGAGCGAGGTTCCTACACGTAAGTCAAAACCTTCTACGTCGCCGCGCCTGTGCGGTAAGTCTACTGAATTTATCATCGACCGCGTTGAAAAAGCCGGTCGAGCTCATCGATCGATAGCTGAGTCCAGGTGGGCCGGCCATGATTGCACTGGCCGCTGCGTTCCGTTTGCTCCATGTCTCTGAGCAGCGCATTCATTTCGGGGAGTGTCAATTTGCGGTGGGCGCGTACGGAACCATGGCAGGCCATGGACGACAAGACCTCATTTATGGCCTCGTGGATGCGCGTGCTGCTGCCGTGCTTGATCAGATCAGAGAGAACATCTCGCAACAGGGCTTCACTGTCACCACGTGCAAGCGCTATCGGAATCTGGCGAATACGCACGTTTTCGGGCCCGGTTCGATCGACCTCCAGCCCCAGCTCGGCAAAAATGTCGGGGCGGGCTTCGACAAGGGCGGCCTCTTTCTCACTCACATCGATTTTGATCGGAACCAGCAACGGTTGTGACTGTATGCCATGACTCTGCCATGATTGCTTGAGCCTCTCATAGGTGATGCGTTCATGTGCCGCATGCATATCGACCAGCACGAGGCCAGCGGCATTCTCAGCAAGCACATAAATACCGTGAAGCTGGGCCCGGGCATAGCCAAGTGGCGGAATCGGTTCGGTGCCGACTTCCGGCGGCAGCGTTGCAATGGTCCCTTGCGCAGCCGCATTCATTTGCTCATACGCGGACCTTTGCTCGGCTACTTCAAATGACAGCGGCTTTTGCTGATGAAATGCCGTCGCAGTGTCCGATCGAGCCCGGATGTTATCAACGCCCGCCTGCCTCGCGACCTTGTCCGAGTCAAACGCCTCTGCCTTGAGGCGGTTCTCAGTCTGTTCGGGCCTCAGATCGGCAATCGATTTATGTATCGCGCGAAAGATAAAATCATGCACACTGCGGCTCTGCCTGAAACGAACCTCGTGTTTACTCGGGTGAGCATTGACGTCGACGCTGGAAGGGTCAAGTTCGAGAAACAGCACATAGGCAGGGTGTCTGCCGTGATATAGCACATCCTGATAAGCCTGACGTATCGCATGCGCCACCAACCTGTCGCGTACCATGCGTCCATTGACGTAGAAATACTGCATGTCGGCCTGACTGCGCGAGAACACCGGCCGGGTCACCCAGCCCCACAGTCTCAGGTCATCAATCGCATAATCGATAAAAAGCGCATTTTCGATGAATGCCCGACCACAGACACCGGCGATGCGCTTTTCCTGTTGCAGTCTGTCATCGGCCCTGCGCAAATGCCTGACAGCACGGTTATTGTGCCGCAGTGTGATATCGACACTGAAATGGCTCAGAGCGACTCTTTTGATGACATCTTCGAGATGACCAAATTCAGTTTTCTCTGTGCGCAAGAACTTTCTTCGAGCCGGCACATTATAGAAAAGGTCCCTGACTTCAACGGTCGTACCACGGGCATGTGCTGCCGGTTCGATCGCATGTTCGTCAATCGATGATGCGCTGACACGCCAGGCCTCATCCTGATCTCGCCAGCGCGATGTCAGGCTCAGACGACTGACCGAGGCGATACTGGGCAGGGCTTCCCCCCTGAAGCCCAGGCTTTTGACGCGTTCGAGGTCTTCCAGGCTATTGATTTTACTCGTGGCGTGTGATGATAACGACAGCATGAGGTCGTCCTTGTGAATGCCATGACCATCGTCCCGTATGCGGATCGACTTGATACCGCCTTGCTCAACATCGACTTCGATACGACTGGCATCCGCATCGAGACTGTTCTCTACCAGCTCCTTGACGACCGACGCGGGCCGTTCAACCACTTCGCCGGCAGCGATCTGGTTTACAAGGTGATCGGACATGACGTGAATACGACCTGACATGGGCGTGTATTATAACTGTGTTCCGCTTCTGAAGTGACAAATATCTAGGCGTCTGCGCGGTAGAAAGTATCCCTGCTGCAAAAGCGCCACAGCGGTCCATTTAACTGTTCTTTTTCGTTGCGTAGTGCCCACTATGCGCCTCAAAGGAACAGAAAGCTGTCCTCGCCGTGCCACTTTTTCGCTACGAGTATTTCTACCGCGCAGACTCCAAGCCCGCATTTCTCACCAGGCGGCGTCGAATACTGATAACGCATTGGCCCATTGGTGTAGAGCTCGAAAGATCAAAGATACGGTGTGTTCTTCAAGCGAGCCTATCACGGTTCAGGCTGGTCTTCGTGTTCGTAAGCTTGCTCTTCACTCAAACAGCGTGCGTGATTTTTGGCTCAACTTCCGAAGACTTGAACTAGCACTCGGCTACGCTTTCAAGCACTGGCAAATAACAAAACATCTTCACCTTATTAGTTTTTTATCAGCGCCTTTGTTTGAACCTTGCCAACTCATTGGCAAGCTTTCTACACGTCAATAATCTGGTGATTAAAATGCTAGAATGTGCCCATTTTCTACAGATATATGTATTTAAAATGGAAATTGACTTTTTTAACAAATCAGAAATAGAAAGTAGCTTTAATAGAATTGATGCTATCTTGGGGACAAATATATTCGATATAGAGAATAAAAAGAATCCATTACTGAAAAGTGCCTTTATTGAATTACTGATATGTCTCCGTATCCTCATGTATAAAACGGAGAATTATGCGTCAAGGATCTGCCTTGATGAGGATGTTGTTAAGAGTGATGAGATAAAGGATGTTACTGATGTAATCAAATATGTGAGAGATGCTTTATGTCATTTGGATGCTGGGAATCACTATTTAGAAAAAGGCGATATTAAAGCCATCTTTAACATTATTTATGGAAGGGGCAGTATATTAACTTTATTTGGTTATGTTCAAGAGTCCAATTATCCTGATGATACATGCTTCTTTTATGGAAGCCAAAAAATATATCTAAAAAGACATATTTTACCCGTAATTGAAGAAGCTAAATCAAAACTCCTTCCGCTTCTATAATGTTTAACAATTCGACCAGGTACACCCGCTTCGTGGCATTCCGCACTCTTGGCTTAATAGTTAAGTATTGAGTGATGACGCGTGTCTGATCAAGCTCTTTGGTTTTGGCAGGAAGTCAGACACACCAGCCTCTGTACTAAGTAGATTGCCAACCTGTTATTAAGAAACGCAACAAACACTGATCTACATAGCTATATAATCGGCAGCCTTTATGGCTGTCTTTTTTTTGTTGTTCTGAATGTCCATAGCCAAAATCTGTCGCGTTTTTTAACAGTTCATGCTGAATAACAACACAGTAGTGACGAAACTTAACGATAATGAAGATAGTTTGAACAGCTGTAATGCCGATAGGAAGGGCTTCTAAGAGCGTTAAGTGGTGTCTTGACTCAACAGGCTGTAATTTCTGGCATGTGTTTTGCTCTCTTCTATAAACAGTCATAAATTTGTGAGTGGTTAATCATGGAACGCAATAAAGATTATCAGCTAGATGACATAATATTTGAGGTCGTTGTATGGGCATGTATCATAGTTATTGTTTACATCGATATCAAAGAAACCTTCTAACCCGCATTTCTCACCAGGATCACGGGAGCAGGCGCAGGCTTCGTGTTCGTAAGCGCCACTCTGGAGCGAAAAGCGTAGCACATACAAAAATCTCTGCATGATGATCTCGCCCTCTGGTGAGAGTGCGGGCTGGACATTATCCGTTGTTCTCATCGACCCATTCAGACATGCGCGCGCGCAATCGCGCCAGCGCCTGACCGTGTATCTGGCAGACCCGGCCCTCGGATACACCCAGTATCTCGCCGATCTCGCGTAGATTAAATTCCTCATCGTAGTACAGCGACATTACCAGTCGTTCGCGCTCCGGCAGACTCGCAATCCTGTCGGCGAGACCAGTTTTGAAATCCTGTTCCTGTAATTCCTGATAGGGGCCCTGCTTGTGCGCCGCAGAAGCTTCATCCGTGCCACCCCCTGTGGATGTTATATCTTCATAACTCAGCAGCTGACAACCCGCAGCCTCTTTTACCAGGCAGCCATATGCCTGCATATCCATATTCAACAACTCGGCGATTTCACTGTCTTTCGCATCTCTACCCTCCCTCTCTTCAACTTCCCTGATAGCGTCAGACAGTTGCCGTGATTTTCGATAGACCGATCGAGGCGTCCAGTCACCCCGGCGCACCTCATCTATCATCGCGCCACGGATTCTGATACGTGCGTATGTCTCAAAGCTAGCACCGCGGGACATGTCATAGCCTTTCAATGCTTCAAACAGGCCAATCATGCCGGCCTGGACCATATCATCCAGCTGTATACTCGAAGGTAAACGGCCCATCATATGGTATGCGATACGTTTGACCAATGGCGCAAAACGGGTCATGAGCTCATCAATATTGGCCGAGTCACCGTTGAATGATCCAATTTCCGAGTAACTTGACATGCCCGTCATCAGTAAGCTCCAGCTCCTGCGACATTGGTATCCGCATTGATCAGGCGCTCAATGAAGAATTCGAGTTGCCCGCCCATGTGCGCGGCCTCCGGCCATGTGTCGATTTGCCTTGCCACCCTTTTGAGCGCCAGGGCGGAAGGGCTTTTTGGATAGGCCTCGACAACCGCGCGTTGATGCTGGACCGCTTTGCGCAGTCGCTCATCGTACGGTATGGTTCCCAGAAACGTCAGCATCACATCCAGAAACCGATCGGTTGCTTTGGACAATTTATGAAATAATTCGCGTCCTTCGTGTGTGGATTGTGCCATGTTCGCAAGAATCTGGAAGCGCTCTATTTTATGTTCACGGCTCATTACCTTGATAAATGCGTAAGCGTCGGTAATCGAGGCAGGTTCATCACACACCACCACAACGACTTCCTGTGAAGCACAGCAAAAATTAACCACACTGTCAGATATTCCTGCAGCCGTATCCACCACCATGACATCAATGACATGACCGAGCTCGTTAAACGCATTGGATCAAGCCGGCCTGTTCAGCCACGGTCAGATTGGCCATCTGGCTAACACCGGATGAAGCCGGAATCACTTTCACATTGGCAGGCCCATCGATGATGACTTCCTCAAGAGAGCGTTCACCATTGATGACATGTGAGAGATCATAGGCCGGATTGAGGCCGAGCAAGACATCCACATTGGCCAAACCCAGGTCAGCATCGAGTAACAGCACTTCCTTGCCATCTTTCGCCAAAGCGGTAGCAAGGTTCACAGAGACATTGGTCTTGCCCACACCACCTTTGCCACTGGCGACTGCGATAACCTTTACCGGCTTCGGGTTGACGATTCTTCTCAAACCCGTTGCTTGATCCGTGTGTACTTCAGATATATGCATTGTTTACCATCCCGCCAAATGTATATGCCAATTCTTCTTCAGAAGGCGCTTTTCGTGTTTTTTGCATTAACTTGACCGCTTCTCTGACCAGCAACTTGCCGCGTGCCGTGTGCAGATTATCCGGTACTTTTTGCCCATCACTGACGAAAGCAATCGGCAGCTTGTGCAGTATCAGTACGGAAAGAATTTCTCCCAGACTGGCAGCTTCATCGATTTTGGTCAGAATACAACCTTGCAGACCGGCCTGAGCAAAGGCACGGATAACATCATCCTGCAAATTTCTCTGGCCTGTAGCCGACAAAACCAGATAATTTTTTATCGGTAAACCACCAACTTTGAGTGTGGCCAGCTGCTCAGATAACCTCATGTCTCGGTGACTGACACCAGCGGTATCAATCAACGTGAGCTTGTGTTGACCGTTATGTTCCAGCACATTTTTCAGCTCATCACGGTCAGAGGCAACCTGGACGGGGACGCCCAGGATGCGGCCATAGGTTCGCAATTGTTCGTGCGCACCAATGCGGTAACTGTCTGTTGTGACCAGTGCCACATTGCGTCTCCCGTGTCGTAATGCAAAACGTGCCGCCAGCTTGGCGATGGTTGTTGTTTTACCCACACCCGTAGGGCCTACCAATGAGACCACCCCTCCCTGTTCAAGCAGATCATCATCGGCCACAGGTACCATCGACGATAACAATTTCAGCGCCTCGAGCCAGTTATGTTTATGTAGACCCTTATTGGCGATTTTGCTTGAAATGCTCTCGCATAACGGAGGGCTGATTCCCAACATCATCAGCTGTTTCAACAGGCTTGCATACAGCGGTTTGACCCGTCCCACTTCCCCCCAGGCAAACTGCATCATCGGGGCCTCCATGATATCGCGCAAACCTTTGAGCTCGTCCTGTATTCGCCCCAGCGCCGGATCCAGGACCGGCTTGTTGGCTGATGACTCTGCGTTCGGCGCGAGTGATCCACTCTCAGGTTCGATATCAAACGCCCGCTCAGGAGCAGGTGCTGATTGATGTGCCGATGAAACCTCTGAGTCCGTCAGCGCAGTCGGGTTGCCCGCAGGATTCCCAAGGGAGGCATTGACCAGTGCGTCCTCGTAATCGATGGCGGCGATGATTTCTACACCACCTGCGACGCGTCGGTTTGACAGGATCACCGCATCGGGACCCTGCTCCTCGCGCACCTCACGTAATGCCTGGCGCGCATCGGCTGCAAAATAGCGTTTCATTTTCATACTCTCACCCCTTCCTGTGATCACGCCGTTGCGGTGCTTTTGCTACCGACAGCGGCCACGACTTTAATCTGTTTACTATCCGGTACTTCGTTGTAAGCAAGTACATGCAGATTTGGTGCCAAACTTCTCAACAATCGGGCCAGTATCGGACGCAGTGCCGGTGACACCATTAATACGGCTGCTTTGTTGCCTGCCTGTTGCTGCTGAATGCATTGATTCAGCTCCGTAATCATCTGCTCCGCCAGACCGGGTTCGATGCCCAGACCCGATTCTGGCGCGGTTTGCACGGACTGCAGCAAAATCTGTTCCAGTTCCGGGTCCAGCGTGATAACGGCCATTTCGTGTGCCATGCCATTGATGTGCTGGTAAATCTGGCGTGACAAAGAAGCTCGAACAGCAGCGGTGAGCACGTCAGAGTTTTGGCTGACTGGCGCATGTTCCGCCAAAGTTTCGGCAATCGTGCGCATGTCACGAATGGGCACACCTTCGAGTAACATGTTCTGCAAGACCTTCAGCACCGTACCCAATGGCAGCATTTTGGGTACCAGATCCTCCACCAGCTTGGGTGAGGTCTTTGCGAGCATATCGAGCAGATGCTGTACCTCTTCGTGACCGATCAGTTCGTGTGCATGCTGATGCAGCAGATGACTCAAGTGAGTTGCGATCACTGTACTGGTATCGACCACGGTATAACCCATGGTCTGCGCCTCATCTCGCACGGTGCTGTCAATCCATACCGCATCTAGACCGAAGGTTGGATCCCGTGTGTCGATGCCATTGAGTTTGCCAAACACCTGTCCAGGGTTGATGGCCAGCTCCTTGTCGGGGTAGACCTCGCCTTCGCCCAATGGCACACCCATCAACGTGATTCGGTAAGCCGTTGGAGACAGGTCCAGATTGTCGCGGATGTGCACGGCCTGGATCAGGAAGCCCAGTTCCTGCGACAGTTTTCTGCGAACCCCCTTGATGCGAGTCATCAACTGCCCACCCTGGGTCTTGTCCACCAGCGGGATCAGCCTGTATCCAACCTCCAGACCGATGACGTCGACGAGAGGCACATCATCCCAGCTCAGGTCGGTAAATCTGGGCTCGACTTCGGCTTGTTCGACGACTTCTTCTTGCTGTTGTGCTGCCGCCTGGCGCTGACTGATCATGAACGCCAGTCCACCGAATACGACTCCGAGGCTCAGGAATACCAGATTCGGCATACCCGGGATCAAACCCAGCGCACCGACAATACCCGCTGTTATGGCGATCGGTCGTGGCCGGCTCATCAGCTGAGCGAGCACCTGTTCACCCATATCTCGGGCTGCAGAGACCCGCGTGACCGCAATGGCAGCCGCTGTTGACAACACCAGTGAGGGGATCTGCGCGACCAGCCCGTCACCAATCGTCAGCAGAGTGTAATTATGCGCGGCCTGCATGAAGCTAAGTTCATGCTGCACCATACCGATACCCAGCCCGAAAATAATATTGATGAACAAGATCAGGATACCGGCGATGGCATCACCACGAATAAACTTGCTGGCACCATCCATCGAACCATAAAAATCCGCCTCGCAGGAAATTTCCTGCCGGCGTTCACGCGCCTCTTCCTGCGTGATCAAGCCGGAATTCAGGTCGGCATCGATGGCCATCTGTTTTCCGGGCATGGCGTCCAGTGTGAAGCGGGCATTGACCTCGGATATGCGTCCGGTGCCCTTGGTCACAACAACAAAGTTGATAATCGTGAGCACCGCGAACACGACCAGCCCGACCGCATAACTGCCACCGACCACAAACTCACCGAACGACTGGATAACGTTGCCTGCCGCATTCGTACCGGTGTGACCTTCTAGCAGAACGATGCGGGTTGAAGCGACATTCAATGCCAGACGCAGCAATGTCGCAGCCAGCAACACGGTTGGAAACACATCAAAATCCAGCGGCCGGGTGGTATAGATAACGACCAGCAATACCACCAGTGACAAAGCGATATTGAAGGTGAAGAACAGGTCGAGCATCAATGCTGGCAGTGGCAACACCATCATCGCCAGCATTGCCACCAGTAATATCGGTATACCTAGCCCGGTCAATGGCAGGGAGCGTGCACGGGACAGGGTCGCACTATAGTTCATCGGTCTCTCCCATGATTGGTCTCCTCATCGTCTTCATTCACGAGCACATCGGCCCATTCATCGGGTATTGGCAGATCGGTCGGTTCCGCTGGAATCGCATCGCCGACTCCCATCGCATTGAGCTGGTAGACATAAGACAGTATGTTGGCGACAGCCACATACAGTCCTGCCGGAATCTCCTGGTTGAGTTCGGTGCTCGCGTACAGGGCGCGTGCGAGCGGCGGTGATGAGACGATCGCAACATCGTGTGTATCAGCAACCAGGCGAATGCGTGCCGCGACCAGATCCGCACCCTTGGCCACCAGCGTCGGTGCCTGCATGCTGGACTGGTCATAGCGCAATGCGACCGCGTAGTGCGTCGGGTTGGTAATAACCACATCGGCCAGTGGTACCGCTTCCATCATGCGGCGCTGTGACAGTTCCTGCTGCAACGCTCGAATACGACCCTTGACTTCCGGCCGGCCATCGGTCTCCTTGACCTCGTCCTTGACTTCCTGCTTGGTCATCATTAGCTGCTTGTTGTGCTGCCACAGCTGAAACGGTACATCGATGGCAGCGATAATGATGAGCACACTGCTGCACGCGAGAAACGACCAGCCACATAAGTTCGCTACATGCGCCAGCGCCACTTTCAGAGATTCAGCACCGAGTGCGAGTATCTGATCGACCAGCGACCACAAGATCACGACGGAGATCGCCGCGACCAGAGCGAATTTCGCCAGCACCTTGAGCAGTTCCATCAAACCTCGCCATGCAAAAACTCGTCCAAGTCCTTTGACTGGATCGAGCTTTTCCCATTTGAAGCTGATCGCCTTGGTGCTGAACGACCAGCCGCCCAGCCCGATCGGTGTCAACACGACCACTACGGTCAACAGTACAAACATGGGCGCAACTACCCGCAGGCTCTGTATCAGCATGTTACCCAAAACTGCGACAACGCTGTTATTATCCAAATCGCGCGCGTGTTCAATCGCCAGTCCCGCACGCATGATGTCCTGCATGCCGGCCAGAATACTTTCGCCCAGGAGCAGAAATCCACCGGCCGCAGCCATCAGCAATGCCATACTGTTCAGTTCTTTCGATCGCGGGACCTGGCCTTTCTCACGGGCTTCCCGCAGTCGTTTCGGGGTCGCCTGTTCGGTACGTTCCTGTCCGGTTTCCTGTGCCATCGATCAAACCACCTTGTTGATCAGGCTGATGGCCTCGAGTATTAGCCGGCTCAAATGATCCGTAATACTGGGCAGCGTCAGAATAATGAACGCCAGGCCGACCATGATCATGACCGGAAAACCAACGGCAAAGATATTCAGTTGCGGCGCGGCACGTGATGTCACACCGAAAGCGAGATTAACCAGCAACAGCGCGGCCACTGCCGGCAGCGCAACCAGCATGCCACCGACGAACATATTGCTGCCCCATGAAACAAGTTGCCACAAACCGTCATGTGAGATCGCGACAGGCCCAACAGGCAGTCGCTGAAAACTATCGGCGAGAACCTCGATCAGCAGCAGATGGCCGTTGAGCGCAAGAAAGACCAGCGTAACCATAATCAGAAACGCCTGGCTGACGACGGGCACCTGCACACCGTTTTGCGGATCAATAATGGAGGCGAATCCCAGACCCATGGCCATTGCTATGCTCTGACCAGCAATGACGAAAGCAGAGAACACCATCTGCAGGATGAATCCCATGGCAACACCGATCAATACCTGGTAAACACTGATCAGCAGCGCCTGTGCGCTGATCAAGTCCACAACCGGCGGCTTCGGGATCACGGGCACCAGAATCCAGGCGAGAAAAAATGCCAGCAGAATCCTGATCCTGACCGGCACGCTGCGCGCGGAAAAAATCGGGATAGCCGCGAACATTGCACCAATACGCATAAATGGCCATAACAGGCTGGCGAGCCAGCCGGTCAGTTCGGCGCCGGTCATGCTTATCGCTGCTGTCATTATCCAATGAGCTCGGGTATGCGTTCGAAAAGATTGATAGTGAAATCAGAAATCAGCCCCAGCATCCAGGAACCGGCAACCACGAGAGCCAGGCCGAGAACAGCGAGTTTTGGGATGAAGGTCAGTGTCATTTCCTGGATCTGGGTCGCGGCCTGCACCATGCCTACCAGCAGACCGACGACCAGCGCTGATATCAGCAAGGGGGCCGACAACAGTGCAGTGACCCAGAGCGCCTCCTGGCCGACATCGAGCACCATCTCCGGTGTCATGACATACACCGCGCATTAATGACGGGCATTGTCTGCACCTTTAAACTCAGACATAAAAGCACCTCAGACATAAAAGCTCGATGCCATCGTGCCCATCACCAATGACCAGCCGTCGATCAGCACAAACAGCATCAGTTTAAAGGGCAATGAAATAATCATCGGCGACAGCATCATCATACCCATGGACATAAGGACACTGGCGACCACGAGATCGATGACAAGAAAGGGAATGAAAATCAGGAAGCCGATCTGAAATGCGGTTTTCAACTCACTGGTGACAAAGGACGGCAACAGGAGTGAGAAAGGCACTTTCTCGGCGGGATCCAGCTTTCCGTGTCCGGCGATGTCTGCAAACAGGGCGAGATCGGTCTCACGCGTCTGTGCCAGCATGAAATGGTAGAAAGGCTCCGAGGCTTTCTGCATCGCCACTTCAGAGCTCACCTCTTCATCCAGGTAGGGTTTGACGCCGCTCTGGTAGGCACTGGTAAAGACGGGCGCCATGATAAAAAAAGTCAGAAACAATGACAGCCCCAGCAGGATCTGGTTGGATGGTGTCTGTGCGGTTCCAAGCGCCTGGCGAAGTATGGACAGCACAATAATAATGCGGGTAAACGATGTCGTCATAATCAGCGCAGCCGGCAGCAGACTGAGCACCGTCATCAATGCCAGTATCTGCAGGGTTACGCTATAGGTTTCACCGCCATCTGCGGCCGGCGTCACCGTTAATGCTGTTAGGCCGGGAACTGACCAGACTTCCGCCGAAGGTAAAAGCAGACACAGCAATACCAGAATTCTTTGCCAGATCATGATCTTTTACCTGACAGTGCGGAATGTAGTTTTTCCGAGAAGCTGTCCGTTAAAGACAGTGCAGCATTTCCATGATCGGCCGAATCATTTTTTCCCAGAGGTTGCTCGAGCTGGTGCAGCATATTGATCCGGCCGGGTGCGACGCCGAGCAGCAATTGAGTTGAACCGACCTGAACAAGTACCACGCGCTCGCGGGCGCCCATACTCAGGCCACCCAGTACCTGCAATGAACCATCGGACGATGACTGCAGGCGATTCACGCGCTTGGCCAGCCAGGCAAGCGCGACGATACAGAGCAACACGAACATCAATCCGAGAACGAGTTGAACAAGATAGCCTGAATTCAGGCTTTCGCTACCGATCGCTGCTGACTGCCTGGCTGTCGATGCGATCGTGTCGGCCGATTCAACCGCCATCACATGAAACGAAAACAGGGACGACAGTATCACGCTGTGACTGAGCCATTGAGCTATCTTGATCCGCATTAAGAGCTCCTTTAGCGCAGTTTCCTGACGCGTTCAGCCGGGCTGATGACGTCAGTCAAACGGATACCGAATTTGTCATTGATGACGACGACTTCGCCGTGTGCGATCAGCGTACCGTTGATCATCACATCCATGGGTTCGCCGGCAAGCCGGTCGAGCTCCACGACAGAACCGCGGTTGAGCGCCAGCAGGTCCTGAATCGGAACCTCGGTACGACCGACTTCCATCGACAGGGTCACCGGTATATCGAGAATGACATCCAGATTCGACTCGGCTGCACTCGGGGGACCCGGTTCGCCGGCCAGATCCTGAAATTCAGCGCGTTCATAGCCGGATTCGACCCGCGCGTTGTCTTTGGTGTCAGCTGCCGCTGCAGAAGCACCTCGACCATCACTGCCTTGTGTTCCTGATGTTTGTTCACTCATGTGTTGACTCCTGCAGGTTAATCATGTGAATAATCGGGTCGTTCGATCGGCATAACAAACTGAACCGCGTTTTTACCGTTGGAAACCCCTATGACGCCTCTGAACAAGGGTGTGTTGTTCACATGCACCATCACCATCTCAGGCATATTCACGGGTATCACGTCGCCCGTTCTGAGTTTGAGTACATCGCTCAAGGCTAACTTGGTGTGCGCCATCGAACAGTCGACCTCGACCACCGCCCGCTTCATGCCGTCTTTCAATGCTCTAATCCATTCCTCGTCGATGTCATTCTGCTCAGCACCACTGGCATCGAGGTCTTTTATCGGGTCGAGCATTGAATTCGGCATAACGATATGAAACGCGCCATTGCCTCCATCGAGCGCCACACTGAACGTCGATACCACGACAACTTCATCCGGGCTAACAATACTGGTGAACTGGGGATCAATCTCCGACCTCTGATAGACGAAATCGAGAGGCATGAGCGGCTCCCAGGCGGTGGCGAGATCTGCAAACGACATGTCCAGCAACAGTTGAATGACGCGGTATTCGGTCGGCGTAAATTCGCGCTCCTCGATGTTGACCTGATAGCGCCCATCACCGCCGAAATAGTTGTCGACGGTGGCCAGAACCAGCTCGGGCTCGATCACAAACAAACCGGTTCCATGCAATGGATTGATACTGATCAGGTTCAGGTTGGCAGGCACTTTCAAGCTGGCGGAAAAATCGGCGAATCGATGGAGCTTTATGCCTTCAACCGTTACCTCTGCCGTACGCCGCAACATACTGGAGATGTTTTTTTCAAACGCGCGTGCGAAGCGTTCATTGACCCTGTCCATGGCCGGTAGATGAACGCCATGCGTCAGGTCCTGACTGCCCAGCTCATACGGAATCACCTCGCCACTGGCAGATATCCGGTCAGACCTCGTGTCGATCTCACCACTATCCACACCCTTCAACAGGGTGTCGATTTCTTCTTGTGACAGATGTTCATTCACCACGCGTTCTCACTGAATGACGAACGAATGGTAATAGGCGGCTTCGACACCTGACTTGCCACCGACGGTGTCCAGTGTCTGGTTGATGTCTTTGGTTATCTCGACCAGCAGCTGTTCCTTGCCTTCACGTGTATTCATTTCTTCTGAACTTTGATTGTCGACCAGCATTAATAGATTGCTGCGTATCGCTGGATTATGTTCTTTGATGTCATCGATGACTTCCCTGTCCCGTGCCATCACTTCAAGCGAGAATTGCATGAATCGCGCCTGTTTCTGGTCGCGAAAGCTGACCACGAACTTCGGGTCCATGGAATGGTAGATGGGTGGTTCGGCCGATGCGGCCGCAGCGGATTCACCGTCCGCATCACCCTCTGCCGCCTGTTGCGATTTGTCGTCACCACCGAGTAAGAACACTACGCCTCCGGCGATACCACCACTCAGCACAATCGACAATACGACAGCCACGATGACGATTTTCATGGTCGAGTTGCCACCTTTGTTATTGCTTTCCTCGTTGTCTTTATCTGCCATAACCTTCACAACTGTCTACAAGTAAAAAAAATATCCTTGTTGGTTTTTGTCTGACTTCATTGTCTAGTGCCTAACACTGAGCAAATCCCATGCCAGGATGCATCAGTACTACATCGCTTTAATATTCAGCGACTTATAAACGGCGTCTTTTTGTGTGATAGATTTTTGGCTCGAGAAAACAGCCCCGCGCCGGAAACTTGGCAGAGTGGCGGCTGCGTTGTAACCATGGTATGTGTTAGGTATTTTGTTGATGACATTAAGCGTTTACAACGTACGGTACGCCGTGCGAACCGAAATCAGTACAACACGCATAATGACTGCAGGTCGGTGCGCACGGCGCACCCTACCTCACGCTCGTATAAAGGAACGGCCCTTTGCGTCTATTGAAGGTAAGCTGTAGCGAGGCGATTGCCACGTCGCTATCGCGACTCGCAAAGACGCGGAAATGACGGTTTGGAGTAAAGCCAGGATGACCCGAAATACCGTGCGTTATACAAGCCTGCCTGTTACGTTTCAGGCGGGCTTGTTCCTGCGCCTGCTCCCGTGATCCTGGTGAGAAATGCGGGTTAACGTTCCTTATCGTACAGAATGACCGGATAGATATCCGGCATGTAGTACTCGGGCGGATAGCGGTACGGCCTGCCTGTCCCGTATCCTCGCTGCCTGTAAGCGTTATCGTTCCCCCGGGTCGAGTACGTCCTGTAGCGTTTGCCCTGACGCGTTGAATCCACATCGTCGTGCAGCTCTAGATCGAATGATAGTTTCTGCGTCACCACATCATTCTTTTCCGGCAGCCCTTCCACCACGTAGTAAGCCGTTTTGCCCTGTTCGTCCTTGTCCGCGATGACATGCATCTCAACGTGAACATTTTTGATCACTACTGGCACTGACGGGTCATCAGATGGCTGCTCGATGGTTTGAAGCTGGTAACGAAGATCACGCAAAAATTCCTTCAGTGGCAGTTTATCGGCGGCGTGTACGCCCAGTGTCGCGCACATGAGCAGGGTAATGCCCGGTATTCTCATGATCATAAGTGGTTATATGTAGTAATCGACCAGGCTTTCGCTGAGCGCTTGAGTCACCGTGTTGTGCTTGGCAGCCGTGTCCGTGTCGGTTGACAAACCGTCATCGCCGGTGCCAAAAGATATGCCGGATGCAAGCCCGCTGTTGTCCTGATCAGACTGCCCGAATGCGTTGTGATGCTGCTCGGCAAATGAGTGTTGTGAAATATTCGCGTCAGCCAGGTTCAATCCTTTATCTCCCAGCATCTCGCGTAATCTTGGCAGTGCCAGCTCGACGGCCTCCCTCACGTCCGCATGACGACTGGTGAAGGCCACGTTTACCTGGTCGTTGTCCATGTCGATGCGTACCTCGAGCGGGCCCAGGTTGGCCGGATTGAGTCGGATCTCGGCCCTGCTGATATTCTGGTTAACCATCCAGAGTATCTGTTTGCCCATGCCCTGGCCCCAGTCCGCTTTTCCAAAGGTCTCCGTTATTGCGGTCTGGCCGTTGCTGGCCACCGACTCCGCTGAGCCGCCAGCCTGCACCATTGGCGAACGCGCCAGCGAAGCCTGCAAAGCATCCGTCGAAGCCGCTGGCGTTGTGTTCAACAGGGCTTCAACTGGCAACTTTTGTGCTGCGAGCTCAGTGGGTTGATTCACGGCAAGCGACTGCATGCGTGATGTGAACAAGCGGTCAGTCTCACTGAGTAAGGCGTCTATGTTCGATGCCGGCTGACCATCGGCCGTTTCGGCAAAGCTGATCGGTTGCATCAATCCGGCTTTGGCAGTCCTGCCCCTGCCGGTCGCATCGGCATTCTGTTCCGGGTTCAACGCAGCCACTAGTGTACGTGCCAACGGCAAAAGCGTCAGAGCCGGTGTTTCAGCTTTGTTCATCGTCTGCGTTGTCTGCACGGTCACGGCCGGTTCGATCGTTCGCGGTCTGCTGTCAACGGCCAGGTTCTTGTCCACGGCCAGGGTCTTGTCGACTCCAGCTGTGTCCGCTGATTGCGATACAGTTTTTGTGACCAGCTTCGCAGGATCGGTGACGGCTGCAGCATCAGCAGACATTGCGACGGGCTCTGCCACTGCCTGCGGCGTTCCCAGCGGCAAACCGGATAGCAACAGCGTGTCTGCTTGCGTTTGCTCCACTGCCGTTTGCGGCAACGATTCCGGGGGGATGGATGCTGCCGCAAGCTCGGCAAGCGGCAATGCATTGCCGCCTGCGTCAGGCCCACCCAAAGCGCCATCCTGCATGATAGCCGCCTCTAGCACGCTGTTGAGCGAATCGATAAAAGCGGCGGACTTTTCCGGTAGATCGTCCGAAATACCGCTGAATCCAGCTGTCAGGCCTGTTTCAGCGCCTGTTTTCGTAGCCGCGGCCGTTTTCAGATCGCTGGCTGAGTGACTTTGAATTAAACCAAGCGGCATCAGATCTTTCATTGTTACTCTCGACAATGCGTGAAGTTATCGTTAACAGTGCAAGGCTTATGCCAAGAATATGCAAGCGATCAAGTATCCGACAGAACACCGTTGCCTGAATCTTTCGGGCGATCATCCTGTTCTCGCTGTTCCCGTTCATCCCGCTTGCGATTTTCCACCTGCTGTCTGTTTTCGACGACCTTGTCAATCATCATGCTATGGCCATGCCGGTTGTGCCATTCGCTCTGGCTCTGTTCACAATGCTGGCGACTGGTCCGTAACAGCTGGCGTTGCTGCGTGACAGCCGTATCGAGCCGTCTCAGGAACAGCTGGTAGTCCCTCAGCTGTACCACCGACACGCCCTGTTTGCCGGCTGCCTGAAAACCGGCGATATACTGTTCGCGATATTCGAGCAGGTCATCGAGTTTTTTCTGCTGCTGCTCCACCTGACGCAGGCAGTCTCCCAACTGGCGGGCCGCATTACGTTCCTGTTGATGCGCAATCCTGGCTACCGGTCGCAGGCGACGCGAATCTTTCATGGTGCGGCTCCCCCGGGTTCAAGCAGGTTCAGATCACCCCCGACCGTCTGCAACATGCCCTGCAGACTCTGTTCGAACGATACGGCTACGCTGCTGTCCTGTCGCAAGAACTGCATCAGACGAGGATAGTACAAAATGGCCTCATCCACCTCGGCATTCGTACCCGTTTGATAAGCGCCTACACTGATCAGGTCCTGGTTTTGCTGGTAGGCCGAATACAAACGTTTGAACCGGTTCGCTGCCGCCTGGTGTTCCGCAGATACAACATCGTTCATCACCCGGCTGACCGAAGCCTCGACGTCTATCGCAGGATAGCGTCCCGATTCCGCGATTTTTCTGGACAGAACGATGTGGCCATCCAGTACGGCGCGAGAAGCATCGACAATCGGATCATTGGGATCATCACCCTCGGCGAGCACGGTATAAATAGCCGTGATAGATCCACCCTTTTCACCATTGTTCCCGGCCCGTTCCACCAA
This sequence comes from uncultured Gammaproteobacteria bacterium, assembly GCA_942492025.1. Taxonomy (GTDB): domain Bacteria; phylum Pseudomonadota; class Gammaproteobacteria; order SZUA-229; family SZUA-229; genus JABDQW01. The sequence goes on from CALODJ010000008.1 coordinate 121,640, forward strand.
CTGTGGAAGTTTTGCGAAAACCGAAGGTGGATAACCCTTGGTCGCTGGTGGCTCACCGATGGCCAGCGCAATCTCACGCTGCGCCTGGGCAAAACGTGTCAGCGAATCCATCAGCAACAGCACCTGTAAACCCTGGTCGCGAAAATATTCGGCGACAGTCGTCGCCAGCCAGGCGCCGTGCAGTCGCATCAGCGGCGAATTGTCAGCCGGACTGGCAACAACAACGGCACGTGCAAGCCCGTGCTCTCCCAGAATATTTTCAACGAAGTCCTTGACCTCTCGGCCACGTTCACCGATCAGCCCCACCACGATAACGTCTGCATCGGTATAACGGGTCATCATACCCAGCAGGATACTCTTACCGACACCACTTCCGGCGAACAGTCCAAGCCGTTGCCCCCTACCGACAGTCAGCAGCGCGTTAATTGCAGACACACCGACATCCAGCGGATCCTTAATCGACCAGCGCGCCAGTGGATTAACCGGCCGGCCCGCCAGCGGCAGACTGTTATTGCAGCGCAGCGGGCCTTTACTGTCGAGCGGTTTACCCGATGCATCGATGACACGACCCAGCAATTGATCACCAACACTTGCCTCGTACATGCCCTGACCGGGAATCACCCGTGCATTCGGGTACAAACCACGTATATCGCTGGTCGGCATCAGATACAAGCGTTCACCGGAAAAACCAACGACCTCGGCTTCTATCTGCCCCTCCGGGGACGACACCATACAACGCGAACCAATCGCGGCCTGGCAGCCAACCGCCTCCAGTGTGAGGCCGACCATGCGCGTGACCTTGCCTTCGACTGTCAATGGTACCTTGTTATCTGCCCGCGACTTGTAGTCCTGTAGTATCTCGCACCATATCGGGCTACGCTGGTATTCCGGTCGGGTAGAAATGCGCACGGTAATCAGTCGACCTCGCGCTCGTTACCCAGAACGGCAGCGATGGCGGCATTGATCCGGTTCTCAACGGTGGCGTCAATGCGTGAGGTATTCGTCGAGACACGACAACCACCCCGGCTGAGCAGCGGGTCGTCGACAATCTGCCAGGGTGCATCGGCATCCGATGGCAGCAGGGCGGTGCGAACCAGCGCCGCATCCTCCGGATGCATTTCAAGTCGAACATCACCTGTTGTCACGGGCAACAGACTCAATGCCTCTTTAACGACAGCAACTATTTCACCCGGTGAAGTTTTCAGTTCACGCCGAATCATCTGCCGGGCCACGGCCATTGACAGATCGACCAGCTCATCGACGACCTGTTTGTCCAGACTCCGCAATGGCGTGGCCAATGTGGTCATCAACGACTGCAAATGTTCAATGTGTTCACTGATTTCATGCTGTCCCTGTTCCAGTCCTTCCTGATAACCCCGGGTAAAACCTTGTTCATAGGCATCCTGTTCGATCTGACTCTGCTGTTTCCTGGTACGCAGGCTGTTGGTCCCAGTGGCTGAATTATTTAGTTGGGGCGCCTGCCAGGTCTGACAGCCGCCGGATGAATTGCCGTCGAGGATCTTAGACATATTCATCATCTCCCTTACCGCCTAATGAGATGTCCCCTGCTTCCGCCATGCGTGCTGCCACATCGAGAATTTCTTTCTGTGCCACCTCAACATCCTTGAGACGAACAGGTCCCTTGGCGTCGAGATCCTCTCGCATCATCTCTGCTGCACGTGAAGACATATTGCCGAATATCTTGTCTTTCATCGCATCATCAGCCCCCTTCAGTGCAACGATCAAGGTGTCCGATTGCACCTCGCGAAGAATCGACTGAATGCCGCGATCATCAACAGCCAGCAGATTCTCAAACACAAACATCTTGTCCGAAATTTCCTCGGCGAGTTCGGCATCCTTTTCAGTGATCGACGCTGTAATCGCAGCTTCCGTGTCGCTGTCAACCAGGTTCAGAATACTGGCCGCCGTTTTGATGCCACCCACACCCATGCTTTTTGAACTGGCACTGTTCGTAAGCTGCTTCTCCAGTACTTCGTTCAAATCATCCAGTGCATTAGGCGACACGTTATCCAGCGTTGCGATTCGCATAACAACATCCGAACGGCTGTTCTCCGGTACGTGCATCAATATTTCAGCGGCATGATCACTTTCAAGCGTCGACAGAACAATGGCGATAATTTGGGGGTGTTCGTTTGATATCACTTCGGCAACAACGCGGGGATCCATCCATTTTAACGATTCCAGCCCTTTGCTGGTTTTCCCTTCAAGGATGCGATCCAGCAACCCGGTGGCTTTGTCCTCTCCGAGGGCACCAATCAGGACTTTTCGCACATACTCGATCGAATCAACACCGACGGCTGATTGGCCCTGCAAAATCTCGGCAAATTCACCGAGCACAGCATGGACTTTCTCGTTCGACACATTGTTCAGTGATGCCATGGCCGAACCGATCTCCTGCACTTCCTTGGGTCCCATATGCTTCAGCACCTCAGCCGCACCATGCTCACCCAGGCTCATCATGAAAATCGCCGCGCGCTCCGACCCAGAGATGTTGTCAGTCACCTTATTCTTCCTTGGATACCCAGGTATTGAGCACCTGTGCGACGCGCTTGGGATCTTCCTTTGCCATCGTGCTGGCCATTTCAAGCAGTTGTTTTCCGCTCGCCTGTGACTGGTTGCTCAGTGTCAGCTGATCTTCACCCAGTGCCAGTTGACCTGCTGACTGCCCGGCAGGCAGTGCCTGAGCCGCCGAGTATTTGCCCTGCGTAGACAGGTTACGCAGCATTGGCCTGAGCACACCGAAAGCGATGAATAGCACCGCCAGAGCACCCAGTAACTGTTTGACGAGACTCAGTAACCAGGCCTGTTCCCAGATTGGCACATCGGGAAGTGGTTCGACTTCTGCCGGCAACTGGAAGGGTGTGTTGACCACATTGATCGTATCGCCGCGCGCTTGATTCAAACCGACGGCTTCCCTGACCAGCGCCGTGATGCGTTCCATTTCACTGTTTTCCAGCGGCATTCTTTCGGTCTCGCCCTCTTTGTTCTGTGCCAGCCGGTAATCGACCACGACCGCAACAGACAGTTTATTCAAGGATACCGGTGACTTACGGGTATGGCTGATCGTTCGATCGACCTCATAGTTCCTGACCGATCGCGATGTGTTACGTATCGGCTGTGCAGCTGTCGCTTCTTGTGTCTGAAAGTCTTCGGTCGTACCGGCTGGCGGAGGCTGGTTACTCAGTGCGCCGGGTATACCCATGGCGGCCGGCGTATCGGTACTTTCTTCATAGAGCTGCTCACTGCGCACGACCGTTTGTTCCGGGACGTAACTTTCCGTGGTCTGTTCCTGTGCGGTGAAATCGACATCGGCGACAACCTGTGCCCTGACACCATCCATGCCGACAATCGGACTTATAATATCGATGATACGTTTGACATAACGCTCCTCAAGCTTGCGCGTATAATCGAATTGCGTGCTGCTCAACAACATGTCTGCATTGGAACCCGCGTTGTTGAGCAGGCGACCTTTCTGATCGATGATGGTCACATTCTCCGCATCGAGCTCGGGTACGCTGGAAGCGACCATGTTGACAATGCCGGCGACCTGCATTTCGTCGAGCACCCTGCCCGGATACAGATTGAGCACAACCGAGACCGCCGGTTTGGCCGTTTTTCGTGCAAACGCTGACTGCTTGGGTATCGCAAGATGAACCCGTGCACTCTCGACAACATTCAACTTGCTGATCGACTGTGCCAGCTCACCTTCGAGCGCCCGTTGATAGCGTGCTTTTTGCAGAAAACTGCTACTGCCGAATCCCTGGTCTTTCTCCAGCAGCTCGAAACCCACATCACTTCCGTGTGGCAAGCCTTGCGTTGCCAGGCTCATACGCGCTTGGTGGACCTTGTCAGCCGGCACCATGATCGCACCGGCACCGCGTTCGAGTCGATATTCGATAGCTGCATCATCGAGCGCCAGTGTCACGTGTGACATATCCTTTGCACTCAGGTTACCGTATAGCATGCTGTAGTTCGGCGACTGCGACCACATGGCGATGGTCACACCCAGGGCCACGCTAACCGCGAGACCGACCATTAATCCCAATTGTCGCAGCGCCGGCAGGGCACCAAAACCCTGCACCTGCGCTGAAACGTTCTCTGCCGACACCAATGCCATCAATCTTTTTCCTGTTGAAGCGTATATTTAACCAAGGGTTAAACCTGCATGTTCATGATTTCCTTGTAGGCGGAAACCAGATTGTTGCGTACCTGCGTCATAGCCTGAAACGACACGCTCGCCTTCTGTATTGCCACCATAACTTCACTCAAGTTAACGTTTTTATCACCCGCTTCAAACGATGCGACCAGATCCTTGGCTGTTTTCTGGGTCTCGTTAACTTCGTTGATTGAGTTTTTTAATAATTGTCCGAAATCTGTGTTAGCAGATTCTGCACTCATCTCCTGCGGTAGCCTGTTCTCTGCCATCGCTGCCATTGTGCGCATTTGCTGCAGAACCTGGCTTATATCAATATCACTCATGATCCTGTCCTGTGTATGTCCAAGCTGTTATCAAGGCTTTATATTCATCGGTGTGTTTCGAGTAGCGGCCTGTTGACCCACTTCGCTTAACTACATGCAGGATCCAGGCCAGTGTTTGTGGTCAAACCGGCAACGCCACGCCTGCATCGCGTAATTTCGCCAGCTTGTAGCGTAGTGTTCGTGGACTAATGCCCAGTTTTTCCGCTACTTCCTTTCGGCTGCGCTTATCGCGCAAGGCCGAAATAATAATGTCAGCTTCCCGTGCCTTGAGATCACTGCTGAGACTGTCATCGACCGGCCTGTCGTTCGTGGCTAACTCCGCGACGACACCTCCCCGGCCGGTATGAGCTCGTGGCGCAAGCTCTTCGAAGCGTATATCACAGGCATCGACGATATTGCCCGTACGTAGAATCATGGCTCGCTGAACGACATTATCAAGTTCACGCACATTCCCGGGCCAGCTGTGCTCTCTGAGAACATCCATCGCCGAATGGGAGAAACTCACCACCGATCCATCGTCGATGTATGACATCATCAGTTTTTTGGCAATCGGCAGAATATCATCTGCACGTTCCCGCAAAGGCAGAATATTCAACGGAAACACGTTCAGCCGGTAGAACAGATCTTCACGAAAGCTTCCCTCTGCAACAACCTGGCGAATATCACGATTCGTCGTAGCAAGAATGCGGACATCCAGCGGGATCAAATGACGTCCACCCAGACGTTCAACTTCACGCTCCTGTAACACACGCAGCAGCTTGGCCTGCAGCGAGAGATCCATTTCTGTGACTTCGTCGAGCAGCAAGGTGCCACCCTGTGCCTGTTCAAACTTGCCCGCTTTTGCCTGATAGGCCCCGGTAAACGCGCCTTTTTCATAACCAAACAAAACCGACTCGAGCATATTCTCAGGTATGGCTGCGCAGTTGATCGCGACAAATGGCCCCGCTGATCGGTTGGAATGATCATGAATAAAACGTGAAACCACTTCCTTGCCGACTCCAGACTCACCACTGATCATGACCGTGGCATCGGTAGCGGCAACACGACGCGCAACTTCTGCCATTTGCTGACTGCGTGGATCGACGGCAATAAGCCCGTCAACATGATGGCTGCTGGGCACTATAAAGCGCGCGACCATATCCACCAGGGTTTCCGCTTCGAAGGGTTTCACCAGATAATCATTGGCACCGTCGTGCATGGCCTGTACGGCTTTTTCAATGGTTCCATAGGCGGTCATCAGTATCACCGGTATCTGCGGATAACGTGCTTTGACCGATTTGAGCAAGGCATAACCATCAACTGGCTGCATTTGAACATCACTGAGCAATAGCGTGATGTCCTTGTTGACGTCAAGCAGCTGCAAAGCCTCCTGACCATTCTCCGCGGTATCAACAGCATATTTTGCCAACTGCAATGTTTCACAAATCACTTCCCGCAGCGCCGGGTCGTCTTCAACCACAAGAACCGTACCCTGATTCATACGTTTACCTCTTTCTGATAATGTAGTTCGTTTGATTCGTCTAGCCTATGTTTAGAATGATTTTTGAGTCCTGGCCTGTCCGAAACGGCGCCGTTGATTCCACTGGGTAGAATCCGGTTGTTGTTGCCTAATGGCAGTTTGATGACGAAACAACTGCCACTGCCAGGTTCAGAACGAATGTCAAACGTGCCGTTGAAACTGGATACGGTTGCGTTCACGACCGCCAGCCCAAGTCCGGTGCCACTGCGCCTGCTTGTAAAAAAAGGCTCCATGACCCGGTCTTTGATATCATCAGGGATACCGCAGCCGTTGTCCTGGAAACAGAATGCGATCATGTTGTCTTCGGCGTACGACACCTTGACGTTCAGCGTCAGTGTATCCTGACAGGCCTCGAACGCGTTGTTGACCAGGTTCTGAAACGCACTGAACAGAGCATCCCTGTTACCACGTAAATGGTTGCCGTCAACCGAGTTCTCGATCGTCAGTATGGCCTGATGCAAGTTAAATTGAGGCTCCAGTGCCTGCCTGAAATCGTCTAGAAACCCGCTAACAGAAAAGCTTTCAATATCTGAAACTTCACCTCTGGCAAAAACGAGCATGTCGTTGACCATGCGTTCGAGGTGATGCAGCCGTTCCCTGGCCTTTTCTGCATAATGTGTCCTGTCTTCGCTCTGTGCTTGCGGATGACTGATATTCGATAAATACAGCAGTGCCGTCGCCAGCGGTGTTCGTATCTGGTGGGCCAGGCTGGCGATCATTTCACCCAGCGATGTCAGGCGCTGCTGCCGACTGACGATATCCTGTAAGGCACGCGTTTCGGTTGTATCGGTGATCAATATGATCTTGCCAGGCTCGGCATCCAGAGCACGCCCGCAGACGCTGATCCAGCGACCATCGAGCAGGCGCAATTCGTCGCCGTCGCTAACGAAAACACGGCGTGCTAACAAGTCCCATGTTTGTCCGCAAATATCATTACCAAGCATGTCATAAGCAACCGGATTGGCCTGCGTGATATGTCCACGCTTATCCAGAACCACAATACCGGCAGGCAAGGTATCGAGCAGCCCTTCAAGTTTGTTAGCCAGCAACTCCCTTTCAGCAAGCTGCTTCAATCGTTCACTGCGCGCCTCGGACAATTCGCTGGTAAGACGTTCGACCTGAATTTGTAGATCGCCATAAGACTCGGCCAGCGTAACCGATAGCTGATTGAACTGCAGGAATGCGTCTTCCAGCTGAATATCTTTCGAGTCATCTTCACGGTTCATGTACGCTTCACCAGGTGATTACACAATATCTTGCATGGACAGATGCAAGTAGCATGCCCATTATTGTGTTTTCTTACATTACAACAAGTTACGCCATTTCCAGCGCTGCAGCGTCAAACAACCGTCGCCGGCTGAGGCCCCTATGCCATGTTTATGACGATACCGAGAAACCCGTCTACTGGTGTTGAACACTCAGTCTCCTAAGGACCAATGCCTTATCAGTATCCTACGCCGCCTGGTGAGAACTGCAGGCTAGCCCATGGCGATCAACGCAGGCCGGCGGTTTTTCCAAAGGCAATTCCATCGTTCCTCTCGCATAGTCAAAACAAATAGACTAAATACAGCGTAATGTCTTTATATTCATACGACAAACTGATCGAAGAAACCCGGAAGCTTGCTGCCGAGTTTCGTCGTTCTACCGGAACCATGCTGCCTGTGTCTGGTGAAATAGCACGCCACGACGTGTCCCGCCACCTCGATCTTGAACTGAATAAAGACCAGGCCGCCGGTTTTGATGCGATCGGCAGAAATGCGCGTCAGGGATTACGGGTACAGATAAAGAGCCGTGTTGTCGGTGATCATGTAAAACCGGGGCACCGCCTGGGCCAGCTAAACCCGGATGGTCACTGGGATCTGGTTATCCTGTCGCTGATGAACGAAGAATTTGAGCCCATGGAAATGTATGAAGCCACCCGCGAGGAAATCATAGAGGCCATTCAGGAAATCAACAGCAATCGAAAGAAACGTGGCGCTATCTCTGTCGCCAAATTCAGGATTATCGGAAAACTGGTCTGGACCAGAGAGACGGGTGTTGAGCACTAGGCATGAGCCGGTTCTCGACGCTCATCCGTTTCGGCCATGCGCGTCTGACAATAGCTGACAGATCATCGTGTAGTGACTCAGATCTGATCCTACATATCGTGAAAATAATTCAGAGGTTAACTGACAGCTGAATGGACCGATCGTAGGGTGCGCCATGCGCACCGCGAAATTTAATTGTGTTGCCCCCAGCCCCGGTGCGCACGGCGTACCCTGCAGTCATGATTTCATTATTACAACCATGCGATGTTGATTTTGGGTGCGTTGGTACTGTCGGGTCTCATTGAGAGTGAATGGCAGTACTGTCAGATCAAATACAGACATGTGCAGACAAAATAAGGACTACGCCATTTTTGGCCATGCGACAGAGTCCGCGATCAAGCTGCATTGTCCGCATAAGCATTGACTGCCTTGCGCCCGGTTGCAATCGTACTGACTTCAGATCTCGCCTTTTCCCTGGCCACAGTGACAAGCCGCTCCAGCTCGTCATTAATCTGCAGCAGTTCCTGAATCGCCGCGCTGAGGCCCTGCACATCGGCTATGTTAGATGGTGATGAGAAGAAATGGTGAATCAGCTGGCGACGTTTGTCTTCATCCCTGATCACCGCTTCCCAGTCACCGGCTTCTGCGTGACCCAGCATGACATGACTATGCCCAATCAATTCCGCGATCCCTGTGTTGTTGTGCCGCTCTTGTTCCATATCCGGTTTGATTGCCTATGATGTGCTTTCGTCACAACGGACGCTAATACCTTGCACGTGATTACACGCCTACTGCTTTGGTTTCAGGTTTTGATCTGGATTCCTGAGGAATGGACTCCCAGGCTGTCTTCACTTCGCGCAACAATGCTCCAGTTTCATCGAGAATGGACGCATCATTTTTCAGATTGGACTCGAGCAGGCGGCGTTCGATGTACTCGTACAGGTTGTTCAGGTTCGCCGCAATTTCGCCTCCGGCTGACATATCCAGACTGGCACGCAACCCACCAACAATGGAAATCACCTGGCCAATGACCTCACCTTTCTGGGCGGTCTCGTTGCGTGACATCAGGCCTTTGGCAACGGCGATTTTTCCAAGTGCACCATCGAGCAACATCTGTACCAATTGGTGAGGATCGGCCTCCGTAACACCGGTATAGCAGTCGACCTGTGTGTAATGACTTACGCTCCCCGTTGATGTTGTTAGTCCCATTATACGTCTCCTGTGATGTTGATCGATTATTATTGATCTTTATTGATTTTTATTGCTGGCCCTGGTTAAGCCCGGGTAGTTGTGCCAACTGATTCGTTAAAAACTGACCTGTCCCCTGAAGCTGTCCAACGAGTGCATCCAGCGCTGTGAATCGTGCGAGGTAGCGGGATTCGACGAGTTCAAGATTTCGTTCGAATGATATCTGCCGGTCAACCAGATCATCGACACGTGACTTGAGACCATCCTCACGTGAATCAATCAATCCACCGGTGCTTAGCCAGCTGTCCGCCAGTGATTCCAGGCGATTGGCAAAACCCTGGCCGTCTGCTGCAAACAGTTGTGCGACACCATCAAAGTCCGTCTGCAGCGCGGACTCAAGGTCACTGCTGCTAAGAGACATGGTGCCATCCTTTTGCATACTCAGGCCAATCTCGGAAAGCACACTATAGGTGCCTCCTGTCGCCGCGTTATTCAGCACGGAAAAGACCTGTCGTTCAATCGACAGCAGGGAACTGTCGGCTTCCAGCTGACCATTGCGCAGGCTCTTGATTGACGTCCTGAGTTCATTGAATGCATCGGCAAATGACTGTACGGCTTCCTTGACCGTTTCCAGGTCCCGTTCGATAGCAATGTTATGTGTCATCCCCGGGTCGGCACTGACCAGGTTCAGCGTCACCCCACTGATAACATCACTGATAGTATTACTCGAGCGCGTGATGTTGTAACCATCGATGTTGAACTCGGCATCGAGAAGGCTGGTATCGCCACCGATGTCGTTCAGGGTCTGAAAATCGAAATCACTGTTCCTGACCCTGCCGGACGTTGTGATGGTCAAGGCGTTGTCGGCACCACTGTCATCAGCCGTCAGAATCATTTTCTGTTTGTTGTTGTCGCCGTGGATGATGGTTGCAGTTACACCCGGATTATTCGGGTCGTCATTGATCGCCGTGCGTATTTCAGAGAGTGTTTTCGCGGTGCTCAGATCGACGGTAACCGTATCGGCAGGATCGCTGCCGACACGTATAGTCAATGCATCATTCGCCCTTCTGCCACCAAATGTATCGGTGTTCAGCACTTCCTTGCTAGCTATCTTGTGATTCTCTGCCAGGCGCACGACTTCAACGCCAAAGCGGCCGAGTTCCGCATTACTGGTTGCGGTTACATTCACGACATCGGCATTACTGCTGGTACCGTTGAAAACCTTGAGTGCAGATACCGAGCCCAAATTCTCCATCGCCGTCTGAAAGCTGGATAAGGTACTGCTGAGCTGGCCGTAGGCGCTGATCTGCGCCTCCAGCTGATTTTGTTTCAACTGCAAGCGCTGTAGTGGCTGCCTCTCAATTTCCATCAGCTGGCTTACGATCGACTGTATGTCCAGCCCTGATCCTACACCTGCTGCTGATATCGTCGCCATGCTATTCTCCGGGATTCATTCGTTGTGTTGTCATCATCCAACTGATTTCATTGTTTTTGTATGGCAGTTGAATGATGGACATGCAGCTGACCGATCGTTGCTTTACTTGTTGTTACTGACCAAATAACTTTGCAAATTTAATGCCAAACTAGATGTAAGTGTTGATCAACTCGAGATCAGCACCCTCTTCCAGCATGCGCGCAAATTTCAGAGCTTCCTCGTTGGGAATCTGCCGAATGACCTCTTTGGTGTTCATATCCATGACTTTGATCACGGTACGACCACTGTCTTCGTCGACACTGAACAGTAATTCACGGTGTGCAGACTGAATGTGCTCGTTAATGTCCTTCACAGCGTCGTCAATCTCTTTGACAGTGCGGTTTTCCGGCGGCAATTCCTTGCCTTCATCCGGCAATTTCTGTGCTGGTTTTGCCGGATTGACAGGATGGACTTTCTCAGGCGCACGTGTCTGAGAAGTACTTATGGCAAAAACATCCTCTGAGTTGATTTCAGACACCATAATAATCACCGGTTAATCATGTGTGTCCGGGGCGGTATCACCCCGGACTGGTGTATCACTCGCTTTTAACGCAGCAGTGACAGCACGTTCTGCGGTACTGCGTTGGCCTGTGCCAGCATCGCTACACCCGCCTGCTGCATGATCTGCACCTTGGTCAGGTTCGCGGTTTCAGCGGCAAAATCCGCATCCTGGATCCGGCTGCGTGATGCCGATACGTTTTCAGCATAGCTCTGTACACTGCTGATCACCGATTCGAAGCGGTTCTGGGTTGCACCAAAGGTGGCGCGTAGTGCCGAGACGTCATCGATATCAGAATCGATATTGGTCAGCTCACCCTGTGCCGCATTGGCATCCGTATCGACAGTAAAGCCGGTAGCAATAGCATTAATCGCTGATATATCCAGATCAGCAGCTAAGATAGAAATCTGGTCAGCGCCATCCTGTCCGACCTGGAACTCCAGTGCTGCCGTTTCGGTACCGTCGAGCAGCTGTACGCCATTGAAACTGGCTGCATCTGAAATACGGGTAATCTCTGCGGCTAACAGGTCAACCTCGGTCTGTATACCGGTGCGATCCTCTACCGTGCCGTTCGAAGCCTGTACCGTAAGCTCACGGATACGCTGCAGGTTATCGCCAATCTGGCCCAGTGCAGCTTCCGCTGTCTGTGCCAGCGAGATGCCGTCAGCAGCATTACGCGCCGCCTGGTTCAGACCGCGGATATCGGCGGTCATGCGCTCGACCGAATACAGCCCGGCGGCGTCGTCCTTGGCGCTGTTGATGCGCAGGCCCGATGACAGGCGCTGCAGGGACGTTGCCAGTTCGCTGTTGGTTGACGCAACATTACGCTGTGCATTCAGCGACATGATGTTGGTGTTAATCACAAGTGACATGTATCTTCTCCAGTCTATGTGTGCAGCCGCTCAGGGCCGCGCGTTGTATTTAGCGGATATATCTGCAAGCAAAATATTCACCGCTTCCACGTATCTCATCGGCGCATGACTGGAAAACTTTAGTGAAATGAAAGAAAAATCAGGGCTGCATAAATCTTCGAATAAAGAAATGATGCAGCCCTATATAGTTGTTTTTATTATTATAATTTTTCGTTGTTATTATTATTGGTCAGGTCTCTGGTGCTGTCACCCGGCCCCTGGGCGGAACCGGGTGATCGTGCCCGCCCCTTCGTTAACGCAGTAGTGACAGCACGTTCTGCGGTACTGCGTTGGCCTGTGCCAGCATCGCGACACCGGCCTGCTGCATGATCTGCACCTTGGTCAGGTTCGCGGTTTCAGCCGCAAAATCCGCATCCTGTATCCGGCTGCGTGATGCCGACACGTTTTCAGCATAGCTCTGTACACTGCTGATCACGGATTCGAAACGATTCTGGGTCGCACCAAAGGTCGCGCGCAGTGCAGAGACGTCATCGATATCAGAATCGATATTGGCCAGCTCGGCCTGTGCAAGATCGGCAGTCGTACCGACTCCAAAAGCCCCGGTACCTCCATAGGCATTTATAGTTGATATATCCAGGTCAGCAAAAGCAATCGCAATCTGATCTGTACCATCCTGACCTACCTGGAATTCCAGGTCGGCTGCTGCGCTGCCATCGAGCAGTTGTACTCCATTGAAACTGGCCGCATCTGCAATACGCAGGATCTCTTCTGATAGCAGATCGACCTCGGTCTGTATACCAGTGCGGTCTTCTACCGTGCCGTTCGAAGCCTGTACCGTAAGCTCACGGATACGCTGCAGGTTGTCACCGATCTGGCCCAGGGCGGCTTCAGCCGTCTGTGCCAGCGAGATGCCGTCAGCAGCATTACGCGCCGCCTGGTTCAGACCGCGGATATCGGCGGTCATGCGTTCGACCGAATACAGCCCGGCGGCGTCGTCCTTGGCGCTGTTGATGCGCAGGCCGGATGACAGGCGCTGCAGGGATGTCGCCAGTTCGCTGTTGGTTGAAGCAACATTACGCTGAGCATTCAGCGACATGATGTTGGTGTTAATCACAAGTGACATGTGTCTTCTCCAGAATCAGTGCGCGGCCACTGTGGGCCGTGCGATGTATTTAGCGGATATATCTGCATGCGAGATATTCACCGCTTCCAGATACCTCATCGGCACCTCACTGGATTACTTTAGTGTTACACCCACGCGTCAGAACAGATAGTCCGGGTATTACATGAAGGATCTGGATTCTGGAGGTAATATTTTTTCAGGAACAAAATATCGTGTTAGCTCAAGGTGTGAGTCTCATGAGTGAGACGAGCAAGCAGCTTGGATTTAGACTCATCAGCCCGCATTGCTCACCAGGATCACGGAAGCAGGCGCAGGATTCGTGTTCGTAAGCGCCGCTCTGGAGCGAAAAGCGTAGCAATAGCTACGGTTTGAGTGAAGAGCAAGCTTGCGGACACGAAGACCAGTCTGAACCGTGACAGGCAGGCTTGTATAACACACTGTATTTTGTGTCATCCTAGCTTTACTCCGAATAGCCAATGCCATATCAGTTTTCTACGCCGCCTGGTGAGAAATGCGGGCTAGAGGCGGGAGTTAGATACGGCTGACTGATGATGTTTGAACTGAGCAGCTTCCCGCGTCGGGATAACCGTCTCGTCGTCATTCCCCCAGGCCTCATCTCCGATACACAAAGCCTTCTTCAAGCTATGAATATATTTGTCGTAATGACGCCAACGCCCGACTGATGTGGAGTAAAGCGGCTGCCTCACCTGAACGACACTCGCGGTATGTATGTTACGTTGTGTACGATGAAAATGCAGACAGGCTTCATGCCATTCCAGATCAAGGTAGCCGAGCATTTTTCGGCTGCTGATCTTGGGTTCGCTAACCAGCCTCTCATAACTGACGTGATGTATCTTAACCGGTAACACGCTGGACCAGTGCAACATCAGTCGTTCATATTCACGGTAATAATGCCCCAGGTTTGTCAAGTCACTGGCATACGCGTGGTTGCCTGAGAAATTCTGGAAATAACATGACAGACACGTGTCCAGAGGATTTCGACGACAGTGAATAATGTGTGCCTTTGGGAACAGTAAGGCAATGAGGCCGAGATGGAGAAAATTAACCGGCATTTTGTCGGTTACGCGAGATGCGTTATTGACTGCAAGCGCATTGATCAGTTTTTCCTGCGTATCGGCGATGGACTGAATATCGGCTTTGTTGAATTGATTCAGTGTTTTCGGATAAGACAGGTCATGCCCGGTGTTTGCTGACATTGAAGCGGCCAGTTTTTCAATATGATTCAATTCACCGGCAGCATGGATTTCAGGGTGACTGGCAAGAATCTGCTCAACCAGCGTGGTTCCCGATCGTGGCATGCCGACGATAAATACAGGCCGGCCTGTATCATTACCGGCGTGTTCATATTGAGCGAACAGCTTGGGTGTGAAGGTACTGATTATTTCGGAAACGAATGCTGTGAATTGCGCGTGATCATACTTCATGGGCTTTGCCAGATTGGCAACCGTATAATTTGCAAATGCTTCTTCATATCGTCCCGCATGATCATGGATTGAACCCAACGCATAATAAAAGCTGCTACGTTCGCTCAGTGGTATATCCGGCTTTTCGAGCTGTGCCTCGATTGTCCTTAATACGTCCGGCGTGATGGCCTGCCTGTCCAGCTGTATCAACCCATGCAGGTGCTTCGGATTGGATGGGTCAATATCATAGGCTTTTCTGAAATGATTGAGCGCCGCATCCATCTCGCCTGACAACAGATATAACCGTGCCAGCTCACCGTGAGTGGCTGCGTTCGTATCATCGTGGTGCAGCATGCTGACATAGAGTTTTATCGCGTAGTCAATACGATCTTGCCGGGTGAATAACAGCGCCAGGCTTTTTTTTACGGCGATATTATCCTTGTCTACACACAAGGCGGCATTGAGTAAATCAGCGGCCGTGTCCAGCATACCGACATCAAGTGCGATACGACCTAGACCGTGCAAGGCGGCCACGTTTTGAGAATCGTGCTCGAGAACCTGTTGATAGATAGCGTTCGCACGTTCGAGCTCCTGCCTGGTATAACAGGCCTGGGCCATGGTCAGCAGCTTGTTGGTTTTTATGTCGCGCAGTTTCTTTTGATGCCGCTTTAACTGCCTTTGATTTTTTTTCATGGACTTATAGATGGTGATTCTATGTCTATCGGTCTGGACAATTGCACCTACGGGTGATCCTTGTTACAGGTAATTAAATAGCGACAAGCCTTCGATCTTGACAAAACTCTGCTGTGAGGCCTGCAAGGCCAGCAGCTGACGTTCAAACCGGCTGACTGCTTCGGTATAATCGAGGTCTTCCAGCGTGGAGCGGTTTTCCTGCATCAGAAGATCGAATGCATCATTCATGTTGCGCTGGCTGTCGATGGTATTCAGGCGCGCACCGATCGACGAACGTGTATTCAGCACTTCGTCAATGGCGGAATCGAGTCGTGTCAATGTGGTGGTCGATGGATTATTCGCTTCAAGATCAACCGCGAAATCATACAGCGCTTCGAACATACTGCCGATGCCTCCAGCGCCGTCATCGACTTTCATGAAGACATTATCACCGGCATCTCCGACAGACACCTGTCGGGTCGGGCCGATCTGCAGGCTGCGCACACCCTGGTCTCCATCATAGGTAAAAGTACCGGCACCACTGTCCGAGAACGGTCGCGTTCCGGTTTTATTACCCGAGAACAAATACTCACCGATTGCATCTTTGCTGTTTGCAAGCTGTAGCAATCCATCCAGGCTGGTCCGTACTTCAATAGCGATTGCCTGTCTGTCACCCGCACTCAGCGTATCATTATTGGCCCGAACGGCCAGCTCTCTGACGCGTTGCAGTACATCGCCCACCTCACTCAGCACGGTTTCCTCGAGTTTCAGTCGTGTCTCGGCATACTCCGAATTACGCTGATACTGCTGTGTGGTATCAATGAGTTGGTCAAGCTCCAGTACACGGGTCGATGCCGAGGGATCATCACTGGGGTTCAGAATCCTCTGCCCGGTGGCAAGCTGCTGCTGTGTTCTTGCAAGTGCGGTTTGCTGATCGAGCATGGCATTTACGCCCTGCTGAAAGATCCATGAGGTTGAAATACGCATAACTTAACTCCTGACCGCACTCAGCAGGGTGTCAAACAAGGATCCCGCTGTTGCAATCACCTGGGCTGCTGCCTGATAGGCCTGTTGATAGCGCAACAGCTTGGCCGCTTCCTCATCCAGGTTTACCCCGGATATCGACTCACGCGTGGCCATAGTCTGGTCGAGAATACGGTTCTGTGCGATGCTGTTGAGTTCGGCCTGTTTCGTCGAAGTACCAACGTTAGCCACGAGCCGGTTATAGCTGTCGGTGATACTGGCGCTGCCTGCATACATCAGCTTGTCGGCCGCCAGACCGGCGAGTAGTAAGGCATTGCGGTTATCACCAATACCGCCGGTATTGTATTCGGTACTGAATTCATCTCCGGCCAATGGTGCACCGGAGAGTTGCATGCGATAACCATGATCGAGCCCGCCGGGTGTCGGAAAGAGTTCGCCTCCGGTCGCCGGATCATAGGCGATGCCCGTTTCCAGCAGTACCGGGCTGGCGGGGTTGCTGATATCGTACATATCGTAGCTGATGCCGCTGGTAAAACGCACCAGTACCGGCGGCGACAGCTGACCCGGTGTCGATTGAAACACCACATTGTCAATATCGGTTACCGTGCCTGCTGAGATAGCACCGGTGCCCGTATTCGTTGTGCTCGCAACGCTCCTGACGGGCGCTGCCGCAGCGATCTGCCGGCTGTTCGCCAGCAGCATCTGTATCTCCATTGCACCGCTTCGGGTGGGACGAAGCAGATAGCTGTCACCGTTGGCCGGGGCACCACTTGTCACGATCGACATGCCCTCCGCAATAAAAGGATCTGCCGCGGTACCGGTACCCGTCATCGTAATAGCCTGACCGGTTAAACTGTTGTTCAGCTCCCATGTACCTGCATTGTAGCGAAATTTGTAATCGGCATTGGTGAGCTGTGACACATCATCGAGCGCCACCGATACATTTGCAGGGTTCCCGGCCACCGTAAGCACCTGCGGTTGTGCGACACTGAAGAGGTCAAGGCCGAGCACGCCGTCCAGATCCATCCCACGCTGGTGCTGTTCGTTGGCAAAGTTGCCCAAACCTATTGCCACCAGACCCAGACCATTGCTGGCCGGATCGAGCATCTGATCGCGGAAATTGATCACGCCGCCCAAACGCCCACCCGAGATCTGACTGGTCACAGGCACCAGAACCCCGGCGTTCCCCTGTACTGAGATACCGAGCTGTTTCGGATCACCTGCTTCCTGTGTGACCGCAAGCGATGTTGCGCTACTGCCTCTGACCAGCGCCTGGCCGGTACCGACCAGTATGTTGACGGCACCGTCATCCTGTTGCAGGGTTGTCACGGATACCAGTTCTGACATTTGCTTGATCAGGGTATCGCGCTGATCCAGTAAATCATTCGGCGGCTGGCCGGCCCGCCCCTGTTCGATCACGATCGATTCGTTCAGCTCAGCAATCGCCTGGCTGTATTGATTGATCTGGTTGACACCACTTTGCAGTTCGTTGTTTACCTGCCCACGAACACTTTCGATCCAGCTGGCAAGTTCATTGAACTGGGTCGCCAGTTGCTGGCTTTCATTAAACATGACCTGACGGGCAGAGGGTGAGGAAGGCGTATCTGCAACGTCCTGTATGGCGTTAAAAAACCGCTGCAACGACGCATTAATACCTGTATCGGAATTGCCCACGACATTATCCAGCTGAGTGGCCAGGGCATGAAATGCTTCGAATTCGGCAGTAGCAGAGGTGCTCGAGCGTAGACTGCTTTCCACAAAGGCATCATAAGACCGCCGTATACTTACCGTTTCAACGCCATTTCCCGAAAAGCCATAACCATTGGCCTGCGGCGGTTTTGTCGCCAGCTGCACGGACTGCCGGCTGTAACCTTCGGTATTTACATTGGCGATATTATGGCTCACCGTATTGAGTGCACGCTGGAACGCCAGCAGACCTGAAGTGCCAATACTGAATAAATCACCGCTAGCCATGTATTAACTCCTGTCGATATTCATGGCTAACTCCATGCCGAATATCCTGATTGATATAAAGTATTCACTAACTTCTACGCGGTATTGGCGCGTCATCCGTTTGACGCAAATCCGACAGCGTCTTCGAAAATGACGCCCGCTTCATGATGTCGCTGATCTTGTCTGCATACGCCGGATCCGTCGCGTACCCGGCCTGCTGTAATTCCTGTAAAAACGCTTCGGCATCAGCGGCATTTTCCAGCGCCGGCTGATAACGCGGGTTCTGTTTCAGAAACGCCACGTAGTCATCCATGCTCTGTTGCAGCGATGTGTAACTTCGAAATGTGGCATATTCACGCTGTGCAATGCCGTCCCGATATTCAATTGTTGGTACCTTGACCTGGTTGCCCTGCCAGTGTTCGCTTGCCTTGATGCCGAACAGGTTAAATGCATTGCCACCCTGTTGATCATGAATCATCTTCCGGCCCCAGCCGGTTTCAAGAGCAGCCTGTGCTATTAACACATCGGCAGACACACCCAGTTCTTTAGCGCTTTTTTCGGCATGCGGCCATAGATCCCGAATGAAAGCCTCCTGGCTGGCCGGCTGCCACTGCGCAGCCGAAGCTGCACTCGATCTGTGCATGTGGGCAACCGGTTCCTGCACAGAAGAAGGCGAGGCTGTAGCGCCTGCACCCTGCCCTGCCAGCTGACGCTCGATCACCGATGCCAGTCCGATACTGTTTTTTCTCGCCAGATCGAGCGCTATCTGTTTGTCGAACATGTCCTGGTAAAAACGGGTTTGCTCACCATCCGTGGACTCGTTCAACAGGCTTGCCTGGCGCATGGCCTTGAGCATGCTCTGAACAAACAGCGCCTCGAATTGGCGGGCAACTTCCCTGTTTGCATCGGGTGAACTGTCCGCCGCCTGTGCGCGCAACCGGGTCAGACTACCCACGTCGGTGTACATAGCGGCATTGGATAGTTCGTTATGCATCGTTACCGTAGCCTTAACCGAGCAATACCCGCGCTAGCCCGCATATTGCATGAGAATGCAGAATTTTGGGGGGATTTCAGTGAGTCAATTTGTTCTATTGGCCGAAAAGCATAGCCATAGCTATGGTTACAGGCCAATCGGGCAAAGTGGCCGCTGAAATTTCCCCAAAAACTGAATAGCGTTGTTGGGTACATAGTGTGCTTTTCCAATATACGAAAAATTTCAAACCCGTTCATGTGCTTAAGTAAATTTGTGAGCGTTCTCATGTAATATGCGGGCTAGATCACCAGGAGTTCGGCACGTAATGCACCCGCTGCTTTCAGGGCTTCGAGAATGGCGACAAGATCACCCGGTGCTGCACCGACCTCGTTGACGGCACGCACGATATCATTCAGATCAACACCGGGCTCGAATACAAACATATGGCTTTGTTCCTGCTCTATATCGATTTGCGTATCCTGCACTACCTCCGTCGTCGCACCTTGGGAGAAGGGCGCGAACGGCTGGCTGACCAGCTCATCCTCGGTAATGGTGACAACCAGGCTGCCGTGCGCAACCGCGGCGGGTGTCACTCGCACCATGTTGCTGATCACCACGGTGCCGGTTCTTGAGTTGATCACGACACGTGCAGACGCCTCACCGGGCTGCAACGTCAGGTTTTCCACCATGGATAGAAATTCGATCCGCTGTGTCGTGTCTCGCGGTGACACGACTTCAACAGACACCGGATCCAGTGCGTTTGCAGTACCCAGACCAAACTGGGCGTTAATCGCTTCGGACATGCGACTTGCGGTGGTAAAGTCGGCAGAATGCAGGTTGAGCGTAAATGTGCCTTTATTACCGATTGAATTCACGACCGGTCTCTCGACAATCGCACCTCTGGGTATCCTGCCGACACTGGGTATGTTCACCGTGACGCTGGATCCATCAGCGCCCTCAACACCGAGACCACCGACGACAAGGTCGCCTTGCGCGATCGCATACACCTTGCCATTGATACCTTTCAATGGCGCCATCAACAGGGTGCCACCGCGTAAACTTTTTGCATTGCCGACGGATGAGACGGTGACATCGATTTTCTGGCCTTTCTTGATGAATGGCGGCAATTGGGCGTGCACCATCACAGCAGCCACGTTCTTTGGTTTTATCCTGATACCGTCTGGCACCACAACGCCGAGCTGCGAAAGCATATTCTTCAAACTTTGCTCGGTATAGAACACCTGGTTGACTTTGTCGCCACTGCCATCCAGGCCGACGACCAGACCGTATCCAACCAGCTGGTTGTCGCGCATACCGGCAACCGAGGCAAGATCCTTGATGCGGTCGGCCTGTGCAGTCACACTCCACGCCAGCAGGGTGCACATCACCAACAGGTTGCGCAAGAATCTGGAAGGCATGTTCTCAAGCTGTACTTTTTCCATCAGAAAGGCATCCACGGGCCGTTTAAGAATCGGGCCAGCCAGCCCATGTTATTGGTTTCGTTCAACACACCTTCACCGCTGTATTGAATCTGCGCGTCGGCAACGCGTGTCGATGCAATGGTATTGTCGGATCTGATGTCACGAGGGCGTACGATGCCCTTGAGGCGAATGTATTCTTCACCCTGGTTGATGTTGATCCACTTTTCACCCTGAACGACAAGATTGCCATTGGTGAGCACATCAACGACAGTAACAGTAATACTGCCGGTCAGCGAATTGCTCTGGCTGCTATCGGCCGAGCCATCGAACTCGTGATCAGACTGCAGGCTGTTGCGGAATATCGGATCACCGTTGTGAGTCGGACTGTTGCCGAAGATAATCGGATTGGCAATTTCGGTGCTTGTCGACTTCGCCGTGCCGGTATCGGCAGATTTCTCAGCATCGGTCTGTTCCTGCAACACGACGGTGATCATGTCACCAACGCGGCGCGCTTTGATGTCCTCGAATAACAGCAGTGATGTGCCGGGTTGATAAATAGCATCGACATGTTGATCCGACAACTGGATCTGTCTCGGCATCGCCGGTGCAAACTCGGGATCGCCCCGCTTTGGCACGGCACAACCCGTGATCGACATCACGGTCAACAGGCAGCATAGCAGTTCGGTCTTATACATTAGCCCACTCAATCACTCTTATAAATTATTGGTTGCGTATTGCAACATCTGATCAACGGTCGATATTGCCTTCGAATTCATTTCATAGGCACGCTGCGCCTCGATCATGTTGACCAGCTCCTCAACGGTATTCACGTTGGAGCCTTCCAGCGAACTCTGCACCAGTGTTCCCAGACCATCGAGTCCCGGTGTGCTTGTTTGTGGTGAACCGCTGGCTGCAGACTCAAGAAACAGGTTATTACCGATAGGTTGCAATCCGGTTGGATTGATGAAGTCTGCCAGCTGTATATTGCCCACTTCGGAAGGCGCTGCAGAACCTGGCTCGACCACCGATACGACACCGTCCGAGCTGATCGATACACTCAATGTGTTTTCTGGAATCGTGATGCTCGGTTCAATCGGATAGCCCATGGATGTGACCAGCTGTCCGCTCTCATCCATCTGTAAGGTACCGTCGCGTGTATATGCCTGGGTGCCATCCGGCAACGTCACCTGAAGCAAACCACGCCCCTGTATGGCGATATCGAGCGGATTACCGGTCTGGATGATGTTACCCTGAGTAAACAGTTTTTCGGTTGCTACGGTACGCACACCCGTACCCAGATTCAGGCCCGATGGATTCAATGTATCTTCTGAGGACTGGGCGCCAACCTGAACAACATTCTGATAGATCAGGTCCGCAAACACAGCACGATCCCGCTTGAAACCGGTTGTGCTGGCATTGGCCAGGTTATTCGAAATAGCGCTCATACGTGCTTGCTGTGCCTCAAGGCCTGTTTTTGCAATCCACAATGCAGTACCCATGTTTTATCTCTCCTGTCAGGTCAGTAAACCGTATGTTTACTAACTCATCTGAATGATCTGTGCTGCAGCCTTATCATTGTCTTCTGCTGCTCTCATTAACTTGATGTGCGCTTCATAGTTGCGCGCGAGTTCAATCATTTTCACCATCGAAGCAACCGAATTGACATTGCTTTGCTCGAGTGAACCTGAAATGATGTTCACCTTGGCATCAGGCTTCAATGGCTTGCCGTTTTCATGGTGCATCAGGCCATCCATTCCCTTTTGCAATTGATCCAGAGATGGATTGACCAGTTTGATGCGATCCAGCACGACCATGGTTTCTGGTGTATCACCCAAAGGCTGAATAGACACAGTACCGTCAGCACCAAAATTTAACTTTGCGTGCTGGGGTATGCTGATGGGTCCCTTATTGCCCAGCACCACATGACCGGCGCTGTTCTTCAAACGTCCCAGCGTGTCGATATGAAAATCACCGGCACGGGTATAGGCTTCGCTACCATCAGGTGCCTGAACCGCAAACCAGCCATCGCCGTTGATCGCCATATCGAGTTCGCGCCCGGTGCTAATGATGCTGCCTTTGTTCAAATCAGCACCGCTTTCCTGCGCCGTCGCGTACACGCGGCTGGGATGGCCCGGGCCATAGACCTGCTGGCTCAGGCTTGTCTGAAAATCGGCCCTGAACCCGGTCGTCCCCGCATTGGCAAGATTATTGGAATTGACAGCCTGTGCCGACATCGCCTCTTTGGCACCCGACATGGCTACAAAAATCATCCGATCCATTGTTATTCAGCCCCCTGGTGTGCTACCCGGCTATCGAAGGTTGATGATGGTCTGGGTGACTGTGTCTTCAGCCTGAATCGTCTGTGCATTTGCCTGGAAATTGCGCTGTGCCTCGATCATGCGCACTAGCTGTTCGGTCAGGTCCACATTGGAATCTTCCAGCGCATTGGACTGGATCAGGCCCAGACCTGCAGTACCCGGCTCACTGACGACGGGGGCGCCCGATGAGAAGGTCTCGGCCCAGGCGGTGTCACCCAGGGGTTGCAGACCCTGGGTATTGGCAAAATTGGCCAGCACGATCTGACCCCTTGCCTGTGATTGACCGTTGCTGTAACGCGCAAAAATAATACCTTCCTTATCGATATCAACGCCCAGCAGCTGACCCGAGGTGTAACCGTCCTGACTCAGACTGTTCACCGCAAAATTACTGCCGTATTGCGTGCTTGCAGACAGATCCATATCAAAGCTCTGGGGGATCGTCGCACCACCGGCCGGATTGAAGGTTATCGGTATTGTTGCCGGTGCATTATAGGAACCGTCGGTGTTGAAGCTGACCGCGGTGGTATCGACCAGCGTACCGTCAATCATGGTACGGACATTCCATTCGTTCGGGTTGGTCACAGGGTCCAGTTTGCTGAAATACAGCGCAACCGTATGATCATTGCCCAGGGTGTCATAAATCGTCGTCGTCGTGGAGGAGTTGTAACCAACAGTATCCGGAACACCGCCAATCAGGGCCCAGCTCGAATCCGTTTCGAGTTCGCGGGCATCGAAATTGATATTGGCTGACAGCCCTGATGTCGGATTGGGCGAAACATAGTCCGTGTCCAGCTGCAGCGGCCCGATAGCTCCGGTAATGGCACCGTTGCTGTCAGCACTTCTCGCCATCAGCGTCGCACCCTCGTTATTGACCACATACCCGTTCAGATCAAGACTGAAGTTACCCGCGCGCGAATATATCATGGCACCGCTCGAATCCAGCTGAAAGAAGCCGGAACCACTGATAGCCAGATCCAGCGAGTTGTTGGTGAAGGAAATGTTGCCCTGGGCAAACTGCTGGGCCGCATTTTGCAGGCGTACTCCTGATCCAATCGTTGTGTCCGAGGCACCGAGCAGAGATGCATACACATCAGCAAATTCTGCGCGTGACGATTTAAAACCCGTGGTAGCCGAATTGGCTATGTTGTTTCCGATAATGCCCAGGTCGGCAGATGCTGCCTGGATTCCGCTTAGTGCTGTATTGAATGACATGATTATCTCCTGCTATTCGGCTTATTTGATTTGCTTTACGAAACTCAATGGCATGGAATCTCCGCTGGCAAGATTCAGCATCGTCCCGGTGCCATCCTGATTTAATGTGATACTTTCAACGCGTGTTTCAATTTCAACCTCAACAGCCTGAAGATCGCCATCGATCAACGCTTCGGCAATGACCGTGTATTGCCCCGGAAGAACCGGACCGCCATCATCGGCAAACCCGTCCCATTGAAACTTGACCGGGCCCTGCTCATGACCGCCCATCGATAACTGCCGGACCTCAACACCATAGGCGTTGACGATTCTCAGATTAAGTTCGGTGGACTGCCGCGGAAGATCAATCAGGCCACTAATCGCACCGCCAGTGGTCAAGTGCCCCTGGCCACCAGGCACGAGTACATTTCTACCTACCAGGCTGGCTGCCTGTAAAGATTGCTCGGATGAAAGCCTGCTTGCCAGTGAATCAAACGAAGTTTTTAATTCCTGAATACCGTTGACTGTTGAGAACTGCGCCAGCTGGTTCATGAACTGACTGGGATCGAGAGGCTTGGTCGGATCCTGGTTCTTGATCTGTGCGACCAGTAGCTCGATAAAGTCTGCCTGTCCCAGCGCCTTGGCCGACTGCCCGACCGCTGCCGATGTATCAATAATTCTCTGGCTGCTTGCCGATAGCTTGCTGTCTAAACTGAGCTGGTCCATGATCTAACCTTTATATTTTTCAATACTTGAATGTTTAGCGACCCATATTCAGCGTCTTCAATAGCAGCTGCTTCGATGTATTGAATACCTCAACACTGTTTTGATAAGAGCGGGAAGCTGCCATCATGTTTGTCATTTCTTCTATCGAGTTGACGTTTGATCGGTATATATAACCTTCTTCGTTAGCCTGCGGATGATCAGGCTGATATTCCTGGCGAGCAGGTGCCTGGCTTTCGACAATGCCGGCGGTTCTTACCGGTATTGATGACTGCTCATCTCCCAGTGCCTGCAGTACAGCAGCGAACACCGGCTGCCTGGAACGATAAATACCCTTTTCCGTCGTGCTCACAGTGTCAGCATTGGCCAGGTTGCTTGCGACGGTATTGAGGCGCACGGATTGTGCACTCATGGATGATCCTGCAACATTGAAAACGTTATAGAGACCCATTCTTATTCTCCTTTCAGTGCGGCGATAAGGCCCTTAAATTTCCTGTCAAGAAATGTAAGACTGGCCTGGTATCGCAGTGCGTTTTCCGCAAATGCGCTCTTCTCGAGCTGAGAATCCACGGTATTACCATCGAGTGAAGACTGGTTAGGTACACGATAGAGCACGTCCATACCTGCCAAGTGCGAAGGCAGCTGGATATGGTTCTTGTGGGTAAGCTTCAGCCCTTGACCGGCTTGCGCCTGGACATTCGCAAATGCGGTTTTGAAATCAATGTCCCTGGCTTTGTAGCCGGGTGTATCACCGTTTGCTATATTGGATGCCAGTAACTCTGCACGGCGTGATCTCACCAGCAGGGCTTTGTCATGATTCCCGAGCGCGGAATCAAATGATATCGGCATGTTTCACTCCAACTTTAATTTCCTTGCATTATCTTGAGCAATCGCCATGCCAACTTACGACGGATATGGGTCCGCGGCTAAAATCAAAGCCGAATGACGGCAAAACTGCCTCCTGATGCCGTTCAGCTGGTATTTACCGGCACATGTACGGTATTTACAGGCAGTGAATCTGGAAGTGAATTCAGCCTGCACAGGCCGAAAAGCGGCAAACACTTTCCCCCTTGCGGCAAAAAGATGTCAGACAGACAAGCGATGTTGCCGGTCAGGATGGGTCTTCGGGATAGATATCGGCAAACAACAGCGAAACTTGAGTCAATCAAAGTACTAGCCCGCATTTCTCGCCAGGATCACGGGAGCAGGCGCAGGATTCGTGTTCGTAAGCGCCGCTCTGGAGCGAAAAGCGTAGCAACAGCTTGGGCTAAGCGGCCGTAGGGTGCGCCGTGCGCACCGAAACAGCCCAGCACACTGGAGGATTCACGGTGCGCACAGCGCACCCTACGATCTCATGCAAAAGAAGACCCGCCTGAACCATGATAGGCATGTATGAATAACACACTGTATTTTTGATCATCCGAGCTTTGCTCAAGAGAACCAATGCCTTATCAGTATTCTACGCCGCCTGGTGAGAAATGCGGGCTAGTGAGCAGTGATCACCAGGATGTGATCAAACCTGGGCAGAATGGCCAGAGTGTGATGATCCAACGCAAAGACCCTATCGACAGGATACAGATAGCAACTCTCGCAAAGACGGTAAATAATACAGTCATATAAAGGAACTGCTCTTTGCACATATTGAAGGGCAAACTGGAGTGAGGCGATTGCTTCGTACCTCGCAAAGACTGTATTTTAACAGGCATTCCGAGCGGCGACAGCGGCGTGGCAATCTTCAGCTGCAGGGACTCCGATCTGATCTTACAGATCGTGAGAAAGACTCGGATGTTAACTGACAACTGAATGGACCGATCGCAGGGTGCGCCGTGCGCACCGCGAAAATCAAATGTGTTGCCCTGTCTCTGTGCGCATGGCGCACCCTACAGTCATTGTTTCATTATTACAACAATGTGATAGTGTTTTTGACTGCATCGGCAGTGTCAAGCCTAATCGAGAGAAATTGACAGTACTATGTTAACACATTATCAGTCAAATCATGACTGATCGCTTACATCCGATCTTCTGAATTTCAAGCCTTGGTGAGTGAATGCGTTTCGCCAGAGATTATCTTGTAGCCTGTTTGATCATAGAGCTCAGGCCTTGAGCTGAGATTAGGTGAAATGCCATGAAGTATTTCAAGCGCGTGACGAGACTGGCGCGATACCAGTTCAACAATGCTGCCATTAATGCGATTCATTTCCTGGCATTTTTCCGCAAGCAATACGAGCTCATTCCAAAGAGCGGAAAGATGATGGTCAGTACTCGACGCATGCACAGCTTCATTGAGCTGTTCTTCGGTGGTCGTATTCATGGATACGAGCATCGTTTCACGCTGCTGGCCAATGTGCTCCAATTCGCGAATGGTTGCCTGTTTCTTTCGTACGACGTCTTCAAGGGTAGCCGTATGCTGTTCTGCGAGCGCGGCATACTCTTCTTCCAGTGAGTGCATCAGATTCTGCAAGTGGTTAATCTCGCGTTGCAGCAATAGCACAAGTTCCTGCTGCTTCACATCTGTATTGTTCTCTACTGCTCGCATTTCCATTGGATTAACCTTTCGGTTTTAGTATGCTCTCGAACTGCATTAGCTTTTCAGCGACTCTTGCCGGGCTTACCTCATAGCTACCCTCCTTTATCGCCTGCTTCACCTGCTCTACTCTCTGGGAGTCCACGACGGGTGTGGATACAACATGGTTGCCAAGCTTTTCGAGCTGCACCGCATTATCGGAGATGCTGACGGTATCGGCCGTTGCCGATTTTCCGGTGTCCTGCTGTGTGGACGGCTGGTCTACCGTCGGCTTGATCTTGGGATCATCGGCTGCAGTCGGCACCTTGGAAGGTGGTATCCCATTGATATCTATAGACATAGTCTGACTTTCCTCATTTTATATATTACTTTCTAATGTTGTTATCGTCATATGATACGAATACTTTAGCGTTTTATAGATCTACCCTGACGTCGCCCGCGGGTGTTACTGTTCCCTCAACTTTTTTCTTTGACTTCAAATTGAGCACCTTGATCCTGTCACCAATGGCACCGTGTGCCAGTGCCTTGCCTGCCATTTGCACCTCCATACGCCCTGCCCTGGCAATTATGGAGACCCGTTGGCCGCGTTTGATGATTTTTGGCTTTCTAATCATGTTTGTGGTCAACGGTGCTCCGCTGGAAAGGTGGCGTTTGAGTTCCATGCCAATACCGTATGTCAGATCGTCAATATAGCCGGCGGGTAATTTTGATTGATCATATTTAACGATTTTTAGATCGCCTGTTGTCAGTATTTTACCGCGGGGTAGTGATTCTGCAGTTACGATAATGTTTTTATAGATCGTGACAGTGATTGGTACGTGCAGCGACCAGGGCTTCTCATCGGTACATCGAACGCCGACGGTAAACCTGCCGATATCACGACTGCCCTGTGGAAGATAGACTTCGAGAGGTATACTGCACTGACTCAATCTGAGCCGTGAATCCAGCGCGCCGATTTTGATCTCAGCTGGCTTATTGTAAGCCGCATTGATGTGTTCCATGACGAATTGCTGTGCGGCATCATGAATGCTGCTGATGCTCTGAATGCCCACCGCCTTAGCACTGGTAGCAACTAATACCAGACTTGTGAAAAAAATGATTTTCAGGTGTTTTTGCATCGTTTATATCAGCTAATGACGACGAAATTCCGTCTTAAGTTCGAGTCTATGGAACTATTCATGCAATGTACGTGCCAGTTATTGCCTTATCCAACCACCTTCAAATCCGTACTTCTCGCTGGCCTCAGCAATGAATCCGTATGCCGCTTCGCGGGTTGCAAATCCATTCACGCTTAATCTGTACACTTTTTTGTCATTCAGTACCACTTCTTCTATCAGTGGTGTAACACCGGCTTGCAGTAATTTGTCATATGCGGCCCTGGCCGATGTTGCACTGGTCAGTGTAGCCAGGTTAACAACCAGCTGATTTGCTGAATCCTTCTGTACTGGCCTGATGGCATTATTTGTCGGCGTCCTGTTCTTTGGCAAGCTCACCTTTTTCAAGGCTTCAGTACCGGCCTCGACTCCAATATCGCGCACCCCATCAAGGATCATTTCAAACTCTTTTTTCAGGTCGCCCGGATCATGATTCGCTATCGTGGTGTACATTAACTGCAGATCTAATTCGTCGGTTTTGTTCATATTCAGACGTTTATTTGTCTTCTGCTGGTCAATTCTGATTTCGTGCAATTCCTGCTTCAATTCTGTTAATGCATTACCAAGATTGTCCAATCCAGGTAATACCGCTCGTGGTAGCTCATCAGTGCTGTTGTTAATAACCGATTGCCCTGCTTGTAAGCGCAAGACTTCACTGAGTTCACCTGCCTGTAATGTAAGCTGATAGAGCAGAAAACCCGTTACAGATAGAACCGCAATCAGAACGAGCAGGGCGGATTGTTGCCACAGCGAATACTTTTTCCCGTTTTTTTGTTCAGCATCACCGAAGTCAGCTTCATCGAATATCGATGATTGGGGCGTTGCTACGTGCTGATCAGCACCGGCTGGCATCGACGGCGTGTATGTGTCTTCCGGCAGACGCTGGGCTTCCACCGTGGTGCGGCGGGAAACATCTTTTTTCTGTGCTGTATTATCCTTTCGATTCAGATTAGCGGGTCCTTCATCAGCTATCCTCGATAGGATACTGCTGATGTTACGGTTATTGTAAGGATCATGCTCCTCATACGGTTGTGCTTTTGAGGCCTTGTCTGAGTTATTGTCAACCGGTGACTTCTCTGGTGTCGATGCGCGTTCCAGAGCAGAAGCAAAATCTACAGGCCCGGGTCTCGAATAACTGTATTCCTGAGAATGCATCTGGTCTACTCCTGAAAAACATGTTCGATTCGTGGCTCTGCCTGTATGCGGTCCTTACCAAGCACTTTCGCATGATAGAGTGCTTTATCGGCTCTATCAATCAGCTTGCATGCGGAATCGTTTGGTAGCACGGTAACTACACCAATGCTCATCGTAAAATGAATTTCATTTTTATGGAATAGGTAAGGACCTGACAAGACCGCCTCTTTGATCCGTTCCGCTGCAGTGATGGCGGCTGACAGAGTGGTGTTGGATAGAAAGACAAGAAACTCATCCCCATCTTTTCGAAAGATGATATCACTGCTTCTGGCCTGATTTTCTAACCTCGAGGCCACTTCAATGAGGACTTTATTACCTGCATCGCGTCCATATCTATTGTTCAGCTCCATGAAATTATCCAGATTAAGTAATAACAGCGAAAAGGGGATCTTATAGCGCCTGGATCGCTCAATTTCATATGCAATATTGTCGTAATATGCCGTGCTATTTCTTAACCCTGTTAGATCATCGCGAATGGCGTGACTAACTGCCCCCTGGAAATGAAGTGAATTTCGTAATGGTTGAACAAGTCCGGCCAGCAAATTTTCTATTGTTATTAGCTCAGAATCCTGAAATTTGTTCTCCCTGAAGAAACAGATATCTCCGAGCAGCTGATCACCTAGCGTGATTTTGTACTCACATCGATGATGACCCAGAACACCGTCCATAAAGTACAGCCCCAGGTTATCTTCATTGTATTCGACTCCGTCACAAGGCAGCACATTCCTGAGCTCAGTAATAAATGTATCCAGTAGCTGATACACATCCTGGGTCAGACAGCTTGTCTGGAAACTCCATTCTTGCGCATCTGCGTGACCTCCCTCTTTCGCGGTAGCATTTGCATATTGTTCTACAGTTAACTGATACTTGTCAGCCCGTGGTATTACCATTTTTTTAGCCATGCCTATGGCCTCTTTGTTATCTGTACAGCAAACATTTAGCAACAACCATGCCATAATTAATTATTCTATAAATCTCCGTAACTTATAATTTCTATCAAACGTTGTTGACAATATTTTGTCTTCCAATATCAGCAGTCTTTATTCATACTCTGGTACAGAACGTATTTTTTTTGGCGGATTTTCGTTATGTGATGGTGATTAACCACGAACCCGCATTTCTCAGCCAGGTGAGAAATGCGGGCTAAAGCACTGGTGGATGCAGCCGACAGTAATAATAGAGTTTGATAGCTGCAGGATTCGCTGAACACAGCTCCATGATTGTCACACGTTCAATAGCAACCAATTATGACCGCCTGGAACATAGCATTTCCAGGCAACGCAGTCATGGTGCACTGAAACCTGGTCAGGTCATAGATGCTGTTGCGTTATCAATCAGTCGCCATGGGCATGTCAATCTTCGCATTGGAAATGCTGTAATAGCTGCATCAACCAATATCAGCTTACAGAAAAATACCCACCTGTTAATTGAAGTTGTGCAAACACATCCTCAGCTTTTGCTCAGACTGATTCCCACGACGGCGGGTCCGACTGCCATACAACCTCTACAGGACGCTATAACCAACCTGCTTCCTCGACAAGATGGGCTCGCCCCATCACTCGCAGGATTGATCCACAAAGTATTCATCGAAGGTAAGTCAGCGGAGCAACAAAAACTTCGCGTGCTGTTGAGTTCACTGCTCAGAGCACTGCCCGGTAGGGGTTCGATGGCCCAGGCAGAAGGGTTGCGACAGGCGATGCTTCATTCAGGGTTGTTTCTGGAAGCGATGCTGTCGAGGTTACCCGGAACAACGCGCACAGATCAAGAGATATCAAGGCTTGCCTGTCACGATTACTAACTGAGCTCGAGTATTGTAAACAGAAACTGCGCGTGGCTGTTGATTACAAAAATACGCCGGTTTCAATGCTGTCCAACAACGTAATACCGCCTAGAAAGAAGGGACTACCGATTCCTCAAGAGCGAGCTCCAGTATCATTCTCACCAGTGTCTGGCGACATTCAAGAGGATATCCCTGATCTGATTTATAGCGCTCGGGCTGCGATTGCACGTCTGGGACTACTACAGGTTTGTTCTGCAGAAAATTTCAACAATGGCGAATATCTCTGGCAGCTTGAAATACCTGTAAAACATACCAATGCTGTTGAGATCGTCTCAATATCGATCGAAAAGGATCAAAAAAATGGCATAAACCATGAAAGCTGCTCATGGATTGTGAATCTGGCTGTCAACTTGCCTGAACTGGGTCCGATCCAGATTCGTGTATCTGTATTCGAACAAGGTATCTCGTCATGCTTCTGGCCGGAGTCAACGGTAACGGGCACACTCATACATAACCAGTTCGAGCGGCTGCGTGCTCGTTTTGAGCAGCAAGGCATATCGACACTGAATCTCAGTTGCCAGGTTGGCAGTCCGGCTACGCCTTCATCAGACACAGGTAAATCGAATATGGATCTCACCGTATGACAGACAACTTCGGTGATAGAGCTCAGAGAACGGTCGTAGCTCTGCAGTATGATGGTGCAGGCGCTCCTCGAGTCACGGCAAAAGGCACCGGGCTCACTGGAGAACAGATTTTAGCATTAGCTCGAGAGCATGGCATACCCTTGCACGAGAATGGCGACCTCGCAGAAGCGTTATCACACATACCTCTGGGAGAAGAAATTCCAGCCAAGGTTTTTGCGATAGTCGCCGAGATTCTTGCCTATATTTACTACCTGGATGACATGCAGTCCAGGAAACAAACTTAGTTGCATACTATTTAACCGCAGTTATTCACTACCGCTATGGCATCATCGTACAGTCAGGGCGGTCAGTGGCTGGATCCGACCTTAGTTTTATCAGCCGCACCTGCGACTGGTATGGTAAATGTAAAAGTTGCCCCGCCGGAAGTGTTATTGTCTGCCGCAATGATGCCGCCATGATACTGGATAATTTCCTTGCAGATTGGCAACCCAAGACCCGTGCTACCCGTTATAGCGACCTCTTTCCTCGATTGCATCAATTTATCAAAAACACTATCCAGCTCGTTCTCGGGGATACCCATTCCCTGACCTACGACTTTAACGGAAATAGCTGGATTTCCTGCCTGATCCGTACTATCGCTCGCTATCGGTAAACTTGCATTCTCAATGACTATACTGACGGTACTATCTGACGAGCTGAGCTTTATTGAATTCGATACCAGGTTTTTGATTACCTGTATCAACTTCTCGTTATCATAAAACGCGGTCGAATCACTTGTTTTTGAACGAACATCAACCCTAACTGATCTCTCTTGCAGCACCGGTGCTAATTGCCCAATCGCCGAGTCTATGGTTGATCTCAAGTCATTTTTTGAAAACTGAAAGTGCATGCGGCCCGCTTCGAGATTCGACAGATCGATTAGCGAATCGAGGATAGTAAGCAGGCGCTGTCCACTTTCATTAATGCGCGTGAAGTAGCTTTGCAGTTTTTCAGGAGGGGCTGTTGCAGACTTGTTTGCACCCAAATCCGAGAAGCCTAGTATGGCATGCATGGGAGTTCGCATCTCATGCGACATATTTGCCAGAAATTCAGACTTTGCACGGCTCGTTTGGACCGCCCGATCACTTTCTAAAACCAATTCTTTTTCGCGCTCAACAAACTGCACTTCATTATTCAGCATTAGCTCTGTATTTCGATAAAGATCCATGATGACTTTGATCAGAAAGATCAGGTAAATAGACAATGTGGCGTTAAGTACCAGTGGGTGCAGGCCTGCAATATCTTCTGAAATATATACCCCTGCGACCATAGGTAACATTACCAGCAAGATGAAAGTGATGGCAAATTGATATCTGTAATATAATGTCGTGACTAATTCGGCTACAACTGCCAAGGATATAATCACAATGGTCAGCTTGTCCTGAGTATTGACCAGTGGAATCAGAAACAAACCGGCCCCACCCCATGCCAGACCTGTTAAAACTGTAAAGATGAGCAGTAACTGCTTGGCAATTCGATAATTAACCCGGCGGGATTGTTTTCTTTTTGAGTAGTGGCGTGATGAAACATACCCGAATAGATTCACCAGCAGCAAAATGGCGATCCAGATGTTCAGTGCAGGGTCATGAAAACGAACATTCAATAATAAAAACAATAACAGTGCTGCGAGTGCAATCGCAAAAATTGAAAATGTAATGTATTTGTAAATCAGATCAATTTGAGACTGCTCAACGCGCAACAAATTCTTATCAGCCTCGTTTTGTTCAGCTATTCTGATAGACATTTGCGGACCTGTCATAAATAATTTCTTTCAATATTCTTGATAGGTGCTACTTCATGATATGTACACGCACTAGCGCTACTTTGTTATGTCGCTGACACGCCAGTATGCACACGCGTCATTATTAACATGAAGGACCGGTTAAGACGTGATCTACGTCAATATTTCCGGTCAGCAGCCGAGCCCGAGTTATGCAGATTACAGCGCTGACACCGGGTCAACCACAGTACAGGTATGTAAGTAAGTGATATTATAATGAATATTGGAGTAATAAGATAAACCTTCCAAATCAACGATTACATTTTTTTACATTCAGTCTTTGTTCCCATACAAAGTACAGCGGTTTCGGCCCTCTCTCTTGCTTTGGTATAAGGCTTCATCCGCCTTGTTCAAGAGCCGCTCCGGTGTATCATTTTTCTCAAACGCTGAAATACCGACTGATGACGTTATCGGACAGGGAGACCCTTTATAGTGGAACCCGCTATTTTCGAGATTAACCCTTAACTGATTGTTCAAATCCAGCGCCTGTTCAACGCCTGTATCCGGCATTAGCAGGACAAACTCTTCACCACCAATGCGCGCAAACATGTCAACTTTTCTGACCCGATTTAAAATTACCTTAGCTAACAACTTGAGCACTCGATCACCCGCATCATGACCATAGGTGTCATTGACTTTCTTGAAATGATCAACATCCCACATAGCAACACAGAAAGAAGCGCTATTGCGCTCTGCCCTGTTTATCTCGAGCGTGATCCTTTCCTCATATGCCAGCCTGTTGGGCAGGCCTGTTAATGGATCTCGCAGCATTTTCTGCTGACTTTCCTGCAATTGCTCCTTTAGCAACTGTGTCTCTTTCTGAGTTCTTGCGAGTTCGCTAATAATGTGCGCATAACCCTGCTTTGACATCTCCTCTCTTTCAATTTCAGTGAGTTGATGCTCTTCGACACGCTTCCGTATTTCTGATAAATGATCCTGAACATCATTTTTCAGCTGGCTGATACTATCCGCCTTTTCTACAGTATCTTGTATTGCGACCACATTGGTATCGACTGTATCTTTCAATTTTGACGATTCATTGACCTTATCGATATTTTGCTGTCGCGATGTCCGGACATATTCATCAATTTCCGCCAGCTGGTCTGTGAATTTTTTAATAAATGCCTGAAGTTCTTTTTTCTCATCCTGCAGCGCACCGATACTTTTATTCATTAACGCGGCTATATTCTTGATTAACGATCTCCATTGCTCTGCACCTTCGAGATGGCCATCGAGTTGCCTGCATATGTCCTGATGATCTTTTCTGGTACTTTCCGGCAGATTCACCGTATTGAGTAACTCAATCAGAGCTTCACTGATATTCTTTGCGGTGCTATCACAATAAGTCGCTATTTTTCCGGAACCATTAAATTCGGGCAGTGATTTGTTTTGCGCATAGAGTGCAATATCGTCTGCCAGTTCCTCGAGTATGGCAGGCCCATCGCTGCCCTCATTTACGTCAGATGACAACGCCAGTGAAGTTCTGACCTCGTCAGCAAATGATTTTATCTGCGATAACTCAGTTTGATTAGTTAGTGCACCCGTGCCTACTTCGTGGACTATGGCATTGACGAGCTCTAGCATTTGTATGG
Source organism: uncultured Gammaproteobacteria bacterium (assembly GCA_942492025.1). Lineage (GTDB taxonomy): Bacteria > Pseudomonadota > Gammaproteobacteria > SZUA-229 > SZUA-229 > JABDQW01. The sequence continues at coordinate 157,208 of CALODJ010000008.1, forward strand.
ATATTTCTTCGTCAGTCAGGCCATTATCGACGAAACCCTGAATTTTCTTACGATATTGTTCAGCCTGAGGTGAAAACTCAAGTCTCCCGAGGTCCTGTTGCAGGCAGATAGAAAAACTTGCCGATGATGCTGGTTTCAAACGTTTATCCGTCTGGTCTATTTCGACTAGCAGTCTATCCAGATATACACCTAGCTGATTCAAATCGATATCGTTTTTGACTGTCGATTTGATATGGTCCAGAATCTGGTTTAGCTGATCATCATCACAGCGAGCAGCTATAGTCAGTCTGATGACGGCCTTTCTGAGCATTTCGCTGACATGCTTCAATTGCTCCTGTGAATCATTGAGTAGACGCAGTGATTTTTCGTGAACCCTTATCACCTCATCGGGTAATCTTGTTGTCATTGTCTGTTCCTGATCTATTTCTCGCTAAATATATTAAGGAAACCCTGATTTAATCAGCATCTCCTTGCGGCACATGGAGGTGCCGTCATTTCCAATCACGACCGTGATTGAAAAGGAAAAAAGATAAAAATCGTATTTTTATTTTTCGTACGCTGATAATTCGTCTATGGAATTATTCAGAGCTTCCTTACATATATGCCGTTATCTTTATCCGGTATTCAATCCTGCCAAAACCAGGTAAATACGTCACGACAAGGCCATACCCTTCGTTGTCTCAGGCCCACTCGGGACCGGGTCCGGTCCGACCATTCGATTCACGTCTTCTTACCTGTTCGAGCATAGCAGATTTGATATAGTTTTCATCTCAATCGCGCGACATAACTATCCCATATTGCTCACCAGGCTCACAAATCAGGTGACGGCTTGTTCACTGGATCGGAATCGCGGGCTAGCCCGCATTTCTCACCAGGATCACGGGAGCAGGCGCAGGATTCGTGTTCGTAAGCGCCGCTCTGGAGCGAAAAGCGTAGCCATAGCTACGGTTTGAGTGAAGAGCAAGCTTAAGGACACGAAGACCAGCCTAAACCATGACAGGCAGGCTTGAATAACACACTGTATTTTGGATCATCCTGGCTTTACTCCATAAAGCCAATGTCATATCAGTTTGCTGCACCGCCTGGTGAGAAATGCGGGCTAGTGATTGCAATTTACTGCCATTGAAGCTGACAGCTCGATCGGTTTTACTATGGTTGGCAAATCACTCGGCCTTCTCATTAGGATCTCGAATTCATCCGCAGTCAGCGCTTCACTGAAATAGGGCCCCTGTGCATGTTGGCAACCCACATCAAAAAGGAAACCCAGCTGTGATCCGGTTTCAACACCTTGCGAAGCTACCGTCATACCCAGCTTATTGGCCATAGCGATAATTGCTTCAACGATTTTCGCAACCTGCGTGTCCTGGGACAGCTTTTTGATAAAACAGTGATCAATTTTCAAGGAATCGAAACGATGATTTAATAAACCGGGAAGCGATGCATAGCCAGCACCAAAGTCATCTATGATCAACTTTATCCCGTTACTATCCAGATCCTGTATGTTTTTTATCGTAGTTGGAGATTGATTTATCAATAGCTTCTCAGTTATCTCCACATGCAATGCATCTGCTGGCAGTCCGTTAGCGTTTATTGCATCAACTAACTTTTTACTGAATCCAGGATTCGTTCTTAGCTGACAGGCCGATACATTCAAGGAGACGCATATTTGTTTGTTAAAGCTTGCACGCCATGTCCTGACCTGCTCGCATGCCTTAGCTATCAGCCAATCATTTATTGGTACTATCAGACCAGTATCCTCCGCAACCTTTATAAAATGATCCGGAGATACCATACCCAGCGTACTGCTATGCCAACGTAGCGTTACCTCAGCCTTGACTATTTCACTATTATGCACATCAATAATTGGCTGATAATATAACGAAATTTCCTCTCGCTCGAATGCATGGCGTAGCTGTGATTCAACTTGTATGCTTTTCTTTCCCTTGACAGGCGTTTCTGGCGTATAAAAACAACAGGCATTCTTACCTTGTTTTTTTGCACGGTACATGGCGGCATCTGCATTGCGCATGAGCTCATCGCCATCTATGCCATCCCTTGGAAATATGGCAAAACCTATACTGGGTGAAACAGCTATTTCATTACCTTCGAGAATAAACGGCCTTGAGAAAGACGCAATGATTCGATCGCCGACACCTTTCAAATCGTGTTCTCGAGATTCACGTGGCTGCTCATCGCTATCTTGCAGAATTAACAGGAATTCGTCCCCTCCCAGGCGTGCTACCGTATCGCTTTGACGTGCACAGGATGACAGCCGTCGCGCGGCTTCCTTTAAGAGCTCATCACCCGCCGCATGACCTAATGTATCGTTTATTGACTTGAAATTATCAAGATCTATGAAAGTAACGCAGGGACTAAGGTTCTTCCGTTTTGCCATGGCAATGGTCTGCGCAAGTCTGTCCTTAGCCAAACTACGATTCGGCAATCCAGTTAATTCATCGTAGTTTGCCTGTCTTTGTAACCTGCCCTCTGTCAATAACTTCTCCTGAATGACGAGTTTGAGTTTTTGATTACTTGAATTCAGCTCTTTCGTCCGCTGCCTGATTCGCTGCTCCAGGCTCTCATGTGCACAGCGTAGATATTCTGCGGCCTTTTTCTGCATTAGTTGGTTACTTAATCGCGCCCATAACACGTCAAAATCAACTGGTTTCGTAACATAATCATTGGCGCCAGCATCCAGCGCGTGCACAATTTCACTGGGTGAATCTCCGGATGTGACAGATATTATCGGAAGCTGATATTTATCGTATGAATTACGAAGGATTTTCAGCACTGTAGCTCCGTCGATTCCCGGCATGACGACATCCAGGAGCACAATGTCAGGAAGTTGTTTTTCAATTACCTCCAGGGCCTGTTGCCCACTACTCGCTTCTATTACCTCAAGATTACCCAGCTCAAGCCGTTCTCTAATTGCGGAACGCACAACCCCGCTGTCATCAACGACGAGTACCTTGGGTACCTCTCCGGCCGAAATATATTCATGCAACTCTGGTTCGAAATGATTATCCATCATCAGCACACCTCTTAACACATCCACTTACTGCGCAAACATGTCCGACACAAATACGGTTGAAAACATTGGTCAACCACCTCACGAGCACGATCAATGTTGCATAGTCATCGACTGTTTTCGTCTGCATGCTTCACGTACATTGTGACTGACACGGTCTTTTTCTGTTTACCACTACGCAGGTGTATCCGGTTTACTCACCGCGGCTTTCTGATCAGCTCAATCAACAGCTACTAACTGAGTCATTAACCAAACGGACCTGTTTTGCGCCAACTGCCTATTTTCTGCTTCATAATATCAAGTGATGTACGAAGATTTTATCGACAGAGCGGCAAAATCTCGTCACCAGTTATAGTTTTGCAAACTGTATGCCAAAATATTCAAAATGTTCCACTCCAGACCGATAAGACAGCACAACCTTAACCGCAGAGACGCTGAGGAAGAGGAGTTCATTGCACACATGGGAATAGCTCGCAGGCCAGCATCGGCGAAGCAATACGGGTGGCAGGTCATTGGACAGGGACCGCCAAATTTCCTATTGCGACAAATTTACGTCATTGCGCGTCCGCCATCGTGTAATACCCGGGTTAGATCGGCAGGCTACTCGTTTGATGTCGAAGATTACAAATTACGTCCGTGTGTTGCCCCTTTTGGGCCGCACTTTGTGCGTTATATTCTCCAGGAATGTCATGCTTCGTACCTCGCAATGACGAATTTACTGGAAAACAGTGCATTTTCAGCTTAAGTAAGTGCCATTCGGGCCACAGGTCAGTGGTACAGTTATTGACTATCAGATCCCTGGATTATTACTCGAATTATACATGGCGCTTTCAGATTCAGAATGAATATCCGCCTTGTTCAGAACATCCTCAAGAGCTATTTTTACTGCAGAATATTGTTGCAGTAAGTTGTCTATTCGTCCATCCTCGATGTTACCGCGTGTACCCTTGTCTTCGATTTCCCCACATGCTTCTGCAAGGGCCATCGCACCAACAGTTAGACTGGAGGATTTCAATGTATGAGCAATATGTACGATCATTTCCTGATCTGAATGACTTCTGGCACCTTCCAGCTCCTCGAGCAACTTAGGCGTTTGTTCCAGATAAAGACCGATAACCCTGTTTAAAAGATCTTTTTTTCGGTAACTCTTTTTCCCAAGAAGCTTGCTCAACACCTTCGTATCCAGTATCGAAGTGCCTGTTTTCTCGAGATCAGGCAGATTTATTTGTGGTTGTTCAGATTCATCGGCAGTTCCTGAATCGTCATGCTGATTTTCGACCCTAGGATACTTCACTGTAGCATCGCCAGTATTTACCCCGGTCCATTGTGCTACTTTTGTCGTAATTTCCTCATAGCTGAATGGCTTAGCAAGATAATCGTTCATTCCGCTAGTGATACATTTCTCCCGCACGCCTTCAACAGCATGAGCTGTCAAAGCAATTATTGGTGTTTCGGCCAATTGCATTTCATCTTCTCTTATGCGAAATTTCTCCGTTGCTGTAAAGCCATCCATGACAGGCATTTCACAATCCATCAGCACCAGGCTGTAACGATCTTTGGTCAGAGCTTCAAGTGCCTGTTCACCATTATTAGTCACAACGACTTCGAATCCCGATTTTTCCAACATATCCGCGGCCACCTCCTGGTTTACAGGATTGTCTTCTGCTACGAGTATTTTTATCCCAGAACCTGAAGAGGATTCCTTGTCGAGATAATTCACGGGGGGTACTGGCGCTGGACGATTCTGTTGCAATCCGGGTTTTCTGGCTTGTTTTAGTTCTATCCAGAAACAACTACCCTGGCCCTGACGGGTTTCCACGCCAATCTCACCCTCCATCAATTCGACGAGCTGCTTGCTAAAACTTAGACCGATACCCGTTCCTTCGATGCCCATGTGCTCCGCATTCAATCTCGAAAAAGGCTTGAATAAATCGCCTCTCAGATTCTCGGGAATACCATATCCTGTATCAGTCACTGAGATTCGAATGTGTTTATGACCAATATTTTCTAACGTAACGGTAATAGACCCTGCCTGCCTATTATACTTGACGGCATTATCCAGAAGATTAACCATAACCTGCTTCAGTCTTGTATAGTCGGCCAGCGCCCAATAACTTTTTCTGTTATCTTCTATGTATATTTTTAGTTCTTTATTCTTCGCCTTGCCTTCGACAAGCTTCATTGCATCCCGTAATACAGCCTGGCAGTCAACTACGCCTGTGGTTATCTCGATTTCTCCTGTCTCAACACGCGAGAAATCAAGCACATCATTTACCAGGGATAACAAATGGCGCCCAGCATCATTAATCTTGATTGCCCGTTTTCGTTGTTTCGCTGTTAGCGGTCCATCTCTGTCCAGCAACTGTAACTCATTCAGTCCGAGCACGGTATTCAGGGGCGTGCGTAATTCATGGCTCATTAAAGATAGAAATTCAGATTTGGCCTGATTTGCGAGCTCTGCTTTTTCCCTTTGTATTAAGAGATTTTGACTGTTTTTGATTGACTCCTGCTGCAGATACAGCATTTTTTCATTGTTACTGTAGAATCCTGTCGATGTCCTGAGTAGGAAAATTGTATACATCAACAACGCAGTCGATATCGCGTATGCATTTGGAAAATCACTGATAATCACGCCAAATACCAGGGGTAGCATCAGCAATCCAGTAAATATATATACAGGTGAGCGACGGTATATCATTGTTGTATTCGAAGCCGCCGCTATGCTGATTATGACGATGAATAATAAGGTCTTGCCTTTTAAATCAACTTCAGGAAACAGCCAGAGCCCGACACTTCCCCACAAACCGCCCGTCAAAATTACCCCGATTATGTATACCGTTTCTGCCTTACGGTAGTTAACCTTGTTTGTCTTTTTCTGCGACGTGTACAGCCAGTATGAAACTGAGCGAAAAGCAATAACCATACAAAACAAATAAGACCATGTAACCAGGTGGATCCAGCTCACCGAATCACTTAGAAACAACAATAAAAGCAATACCACCACTGCTGTCGACAAAATTGCAAATGGCATACTCTGATACAGTAAGTCTATTTGTTTTCTAAAGACCCATGATGGTTGATTAGAATCTTTTTCTTTCTTGTGCAGTTGCATCGAATATATCCCAACGAGTCGATGTTATCTCCTATGGAAGTTCTGAAAAACATCCGTCCAGAATTTTCAGAGAACGAAAAACAAAATGTGATTCTTATTTTTCTCATTCTCAATCACATATTTGATTGAGAATGGCGGCGCATCCATGTGCCGTAGGTAAGCCCTGAATAAATCAGAGTTTCTGTAAATGCCGGCATTATAATCGTAAATTACCCGCAAGTGGATCAAATCATTCATTAATCGCGCAGGCACTCATCCATGCGTTGATCAATACTATGTCGGTAAATCTTCGATTGATTCTCACAGGTCCTGATTGTTGAATCATTAAATTACTAACTTCAGGGTTAACAGCGCCCGCCATGATCACATGGGTGGACGATATCCACGCAGGGCTTCGTGTAAACCAGGCCCTCTGATCAAGCGAGCGCTTGTCGAAATAATGAAAATTGCGGGCCCAAGCACTTCGCGCTTTCCTGCGGCCTTCTGCGGTTTTTCGTGGTAACCGCTCCTGTATCGATCCAGTTAGCATTGAGAACTTGTCCATTCGATGTGGTGAGAAAAAAACATTGGCGTCATTTACTAAACTGCAGGCCAGTCTACAATCCCGCGCTCTTTATAATCCTCTCAGTTGAGGATAACATAGTCAATCGGGACAAAATCCATTTTGCTTCGATACTGGGGCCTATTACAACTAGCAATGTCACACACAGGGTAAACTTTAGTGCAAATAATGCAACAAAACGCGGCTCAACCGCGAATTCTTATTGTAGATGATGACGCGACTATGCGTCTGCTGATGACAGAGACCCTCATCGAAGATGGTTACATCATCGATGACGTGGATAATGGGCCTGCAGCGCTTGATAAAGTCGCGACATCCCCACCCGACATGGTTCTTCTCGATGTCAAAATGCCCGGGATGAGCGGTTTTGAGGTCTGTTCGAAAATACGCGAACTTACCGGTGATACAAGTATTTCGATTGTCATGGTAACAGGGCTCGATGATTCAGAATCCATTGAAAAAGCCTTTCAACTGGGCGCCACTGCATTCGTAACAAAACCAATAAACTGGGATACATTCCCATACCGCATACAATATCTTCTAAAAGCCAGAAGTGCAATCGTCGAACTGAAACAACGCGAATTGCATCTGCAACACACTGAAAGAATTTCTCGCATACTTACACAAGGCAAAAATAAAGATACGATATTACTGGATGTACTGCATGAGATGCTGGACATCTTTTCAGCAGAACGTGCATCTATTTTAAACGCACAAGATAATAATTGTACAAAACTCGATATCGTATCTGAAGCACTGCGAGTGGATTGTACCAGCATCGCCGATGACCAGGGCACACCTGTTAATAATATCGGTAACGAGATCCTGCAGTGGTCCATAAATAGTGAAAATCCGATTCTATCAACATATCCTTCACAAATACCATCGCATGACTTTACGGAAAATAATCGGGTGTTTCATCAAATGCTAAAGTCTCTTCAAGTCCATAACAGTCATCCATGGTTTCTTGCGCTGCACAGAAGCATTGACGCCAGGCCTTGGTCTGTTACCGAGCAAGAAACTTACTATATTATATGTCTGCGTCTAGCCGGTATTTTATCTCGCTACTTGCTCATGGAAAAGCTACACAATAGCGAAAACCTGCTTAGGCAAGCACAACGTGTAGGGCATATTGGTAACTGGCATTGGAACGTTAAAAAGAATAAATTGTCATGGTCCGATCAGCTCTTTCTCATCTACGGCTATAAGCCCATAAGCTTTACCCCTACATTTGAAGATTTCTTCGATGCAGTGACAGAAGAAGATTTGGGCAGACTAAGCAATTTCAGGAGAACCATCTTTACCTCTGAAGAAAGTTGTAGCGTCGAACATCGCATTAAGTTACCCAATGGTGAAACACGATGGGTATACCAACAGGCTGCAGGCAAGCTCGATAGTGATGGAAACCTAGCCGAAGTTAACGGTATTGTTCAGGACATTACTGACCGGATAAAAAAACAGGAGCAGGAAGCGCAAAACAACAAAATGGAGGCCATCGGTCAACTTACCAGTGGCGTTGCCCATGATTTTGGCAATCTGATGACCATTGCGAGAGGTAATCTTGAGCTGCTTGACCAGAGTTTTATAGAAGAATACGACATAAACGAAGAATATCGGGAAATACTCGATGATGCATGCTCTGCCATAGAGGACGCTGTCGAACTGACAAAACAATTACTGGCGTTTTCTCGAAAAAAATCTTTGGCACAGGAATACTTGAATGTGGAGGAATCAATTACCGGGTACATCAAACTTTTCAGTAACATACTCGGTGACAAGATAGAACTTTCCATTAACATTGAAGATGATCTACCAGACATCCTGGTAGACACAACACAATTTGAGAGTTCTTTCCTGAATGTCATCATTAATGCCAGAAATGCCATGCCAGATGGTGGACTCCTAACTGTCAGGGCTGGACTGAAACAGTATCCAGATGGAAAAGAAAGTCATAACACAGATAATGACATTGCTGACCAGGCTGTTTCTATATCGATTACAGATACAGGCATCGGCATGTCGGATGATATTCGCAAACATGCCACTGAGCCATTCTTCACAACCAGGAAGAACGAGGGTACCGGTCTGGGTTTGAGCATGGTCTACGCGTTTATGCGTCAATCACGCGGTGATCTGACTATTGACAGCAGTCCGGGTCAGGGAACTTGTGTAGACATGAAGTTTCCAGTATATGGCGGCAAGAAAAGTACGGCGATTGAAAAACCTCGAAAAAAAATAACGCCTGTTACCGACGCAACCATTCTCGTCGTCGAGGATCGGCAGGAAGTCCGGCAATTTGCTATCCGATGCCTCGATAAATTGCACCTCAATATACTGCAGGCAGAAGACGCCGCATCAGCAAGAAGCCTGCTGGAAAAAAATAGCGACATTGATCTTCTATTCACCGATATATTAATGCCAGGTGAAATGAACGGCCGCGAGCTGGCGAGTTGGGCAATAGAAAAATATCCGCAACTCAAGATTCTACTCACAACTGCTGCCGAAAAGGAAACAAAACTGAACCAGACAATGAGTAAGCCCACTTTCGATATGCTGCCAAAACCCTACAGCAAACAGGATTTGTTAGAACGAATTCATCAAATATTGTAAGGAAACCCTGATTTATTCAGCGTTTCCTTGCAGCACATGGATGTGCCGCTATTTTCAATCGCATATGTGATTGAAAATGAAGAAAAAAAAACAAAAATCGCATTGTCTTATTTTTCGTGCTCTGATAATTCCTGGATACAATTATTCAGAGCTTCCATAAGCTTATTAAGCTACCCAGGAGTCTGCGCGGTAGAATGTATCCCTACTGCAAAAGCGCCACAGCGGTCCATTTATCTGTTCTTTTTCGTTGCGTAGTGCCCACTAAGCGCCTCAAAAGAACAGAAAACTGTCCTCGCCGTGCCACTTTTTCGCTACGGGTATTTCTACCGCGCAGACTCCTAGACGTATATTGCACGAACAGGACAAACTGTCACCGCGACAAACCTCATTGATTGACTTTCAGATGGTTGAAATAGCAGGGAATTCACAGACTTGTGCGTCCGCCTTCGCGTAATATTCGGGCGAGATCCTTTGCATCCACACTTAAATTCGCAATAAATTGCAAATAGTTTTTACATAACTTTACACGACACACCTGCAGCGTCCGCCAATATCTTGACGAACATACTAGATTCACAGTAACAGATTAATGACGCAATAAAGGCGAAAAAAATATCATGACTGCAGTAAAGGATCATCGACGTCAAAATACTGATATTGAAGCCGATCGAAAACAAACCGACAATGCTGAAAACAACGACGAAGGACAGACTAAAAATACAGGTGACAAGGTAAGGGACAAGAAATTATTTCGTTGCCTGGTCGGCCAGAGCTCCGCTATGCGTGTCGTGCGACAGGAAATTGAACAAGTTGCACAGACAGACGCGAACGTGCTTATTCTGGGTCACTCTGGCACCGGTAAAGAAGTTGTTGCCAGGAACGTCCACTATCATTCCAGGAGACGCAATAAAGCTTTTGTGCCGGTCAATTGCGGTGCCATACCGCACGATTTGCTCGAATCAGAATTATTTGGCCACGAAAAAGGCGCTTTTACAGGCGCGATCACAACACGCCAGGGACGTTTTGCTATGGCTGAGGGCGGTACACTGTTCCTGGACGAAATTGGTGAAATGACCATGGCCATGCAGGTCAAGCTGTTGAGGGTGCTTGAAGAGCGTGTGTTCGAACGCGTTGGCAGCACGACCAGTATCGAAGCAGATGTCAGAATAATCGCCGCGACGAATCGCAACCTGGAGGAAATGGTCAAACAGGGACAATTCAGGGAAGATCTTTTTTTCAGACTGGATGTATTCCCAATCCGCCTCCCTACTCTGGCAGAGCGGATTGAAGATTTACCCCTGCTGGTGAAGGAATTGACTTCTCGTCTGGAACAAACCACCACCAACTCGGTGCGCTTCAGTCCTGATGCAATTATTGCATTATCCCAGTATGACTGGCCAGGAAATGTACGAGAACTGGCAAATCAGATTGAAAGAATGGCTATAAAGTACCCGAATAGCCTTGTCCAGGCTCACAATTTGCCGAAAAGGATCAAAGCGCATATGTCAGATGAGCTGGAGCACGAACTTGACTTACATGATTTAAATGACCTGATGAATGATGCAGACCGAGCACCCCAGGGATTGAGCGCTCCACGTGTGCATATTCCTGCCGAGGGTATTGATCTCAAGACCTATATTGCCAATATAGAGGTGAATTTAATCCTGGATGCGCTTGATAAATCTGGAGGGGTTATCGCACATGCTGCAAAATCACTGGGGTTACGACGCACAACGCTGGCTGAAAAGATGCGTAAATATAATATCGAACGCGATCCAATTACGAAGCCAACTTCTTAACCAGCATTTATCGGCAGCGGATGCGCTCAGATCTTACCGGTTTTGGAAAAAATTCGGAAGTTCATTTGCAGCTCTATGGAGCGATCGCAGGGTGTGCACGGTGCACCCTACATTAATGACTTCATCATTATAAAAACGTGATGGGAATATTGAGTGAATCGGCCTTGTCAGGCCTTATTGAAAGTAAATGACAGTATTGCAAGATCACATTCAGACATTTACGCCTCACCGATTGATTGGCGCTCTCTGGTGAGAACATGCCGGGTTATGGTATCCCGAACTTCATCACTCATATGTATGTATTGCACAGAAATTTTGTAAGGGTTGCTGCGGTCTGTGTCATCACTATTTCGCACACATGACACGACCCTTGCATAAGTAAAAAGCCCGTAGTGTTCCGGCAGCAATACAACTCTCATCTCCAGGATGGTTCCTGACATCAGTGGACTTGGGGATAAAAAACATAGGCCGCCAGCACCAATATTAACTTTCTGCGGGCTCATATCCATGTCGCCCATGGCAGTATCTACATAATATTCACTCAATATATTGAGTTTTTTGTCGATAGATGAAAGGTATTGCGCAATCTCCGGGCTGGCTGCCTGTATGACTCTAAAGAGAGGCTGCAACTCCCTGCTAATGCTGTCGAATCTGGCCTTGAGTGTAAGTTTGTCTATCATCAGGCGATCTTCAGCGTGCTGATCTTTACCAAGCTCCTCATCGGATATTATTCTATAATGCAGAATCACAAAATCATCAATACGAAAATAGTTTCGTCTTTCAGTCGACTTGTTTACTTGAACACGTTTCATCTTCAGCTTAATGTTGTTATTTACCGACTAACGGCGGTCTATTGGTTGAAACAAGCGCTTGGCTGCTGCCTGGCAACTCCCTGATTTCATCATTTACTTCGGAAACGGGAACAGTGCTGTCATTTTTACCTGATGAAGGCAGGGCTGAAGAAATCTTCGAGTAATCCATCGTAATCTCGACACGGCGATTCTTGGCCCGGCCCGTTGCGGTGCTATTACTATCCACTGGCAAGGTTTCCGCATATGCGGCTAACTCAAACTCTTTTTTCCGCAGCACACTGTCCTTGGATAACTCATGAATAACACTTACAGCCCTCGATGCAGAAAGCTCCCAATTTGAGCGGAAACGTCTGGTATGAATTGGAAGATTATCTGTATGACCAGAGACGATAATCATCCCGTCAAAATCCTTGAAGACTTTGCTTATCTTGGCGGTAATAGAACTAAACGGCTTGATCAACTGTGCGCTGCCAGATGGAAATGAACCTTTCTCCCTGATGCGTAGAATAATTCTTTGTTCTTCTACCTCGAGATCGATAAGCCCATTTTCAATTTCGTCACTGAGTTCTTTTCTTATTAACTCGCTATCGATCTTAATCCGCGCTAATTCCAGTGCCAACTTGTTGTCTTTCTCATCATCACTGAGCACGTCGCCTCTACCATCGGTTTTTACATCTTGATTTTCCTGCCCTCTCTCCGCTGGATCGGTAAATACCGGAAATTCCTGGTATTCCGCCGATGTTTTCTGGCGTACTTCATTGACCGGTGTGGGGGCCGGTCTGCCGGGACTGAATTCCCGCGCAATGATATTAATCCCCTTGGGTGGCTCCTTTACTTTGATCTCTCGCTGAACACCGAATGCCTCCTTAAGTGAGCCCGCAAGTTCCTTGTATATATTCTTGTCCATTTCCGAAAATGAGAATAGCAGTACAAAAAAAGCCAGTAACAATGACATTAAATCGGCAAACGTCATTACCCAGGCTGGTATCCCTGCATCCTGTTTTTTTGCTGCACACTCCTGGCTCATACTTGCAATTCCCGCCTGCTCATCACAGTCAAGACTATGCTGCCTTGTCTTCTACGCCGGCCTTTTTACTGGCTGGAAGATAAGCATTTAGCAGACCTTCGATCATTCTTGGATTCAGCCCCTCTTGAATCGCGCTGATACTTTCAAGGATCATCGATTTATTCAAACGTTCCTCATTACTGCGATGAGCCAGTTTGTCCGCAATCGGCAAGGCAATCGTGTTCGCAATGACTGCACCATACAAAGTCGTCAACAAGGCAACAGCCATCGCCGGTCCAATGGCTTTAGGATCACTCATATTGGACATCATCTGTACCAGCCCTATGAGTGTACCTATCATACCCATTGCCGGAGCAACATCCCCTATTGCCTTGAAAATGTTCAGGCCAGTCTCATTCCTCTCGATCGCCAGACTAATATCCTTGGATAAGATTTTATGTACTAGTTCTGGCGCATTGCCGTCAACAACCAGCTGTATCCCTTTTCTGAGAAACTCATTACCCACTTCAACATTTTCCAGGCCGAGCAAGCCTTCCTTGCGTGCAACGTTGGCCAGTTCGATACTTTGCTCGATAATTAGGCTCGGGTGCTGGGTTTTATGGATAAAGGCTTTGAGGGCGATACCAAAAGCACTCAACGTCAGCCCCAAGGGGAACTTCATCAATGTAACAGCCAGCGTTCCACCGACCACAATCATCAGACCCGGACCGTTGACGAACATCGACATCTCGCCGCCCATCAAGATGGCCGCAGTAATAGCGCCTAATGCCCCAATAATGCCCAATAAGGTTGCTATATCCATTTATTTCCGTTCTCGATGGTTAGATCTTGAGTAAATTCTGCTTTTATAATTATAGGATCGTCTGACACAAATTGTGGATAACAGGTATAGCGGTCAAAGCGTCCGAATCTTTAATATTCTAGCGGGTGCTTGACCTTATTTGGTGCACAGTTCGATCCTGATATAAAATATTGATAATTGTCATTTTTTCGTAAAAGTTATCGCTCTTTGGCTTGCTTGAACCTGATATATTTGGTATATAGTATTTGCGCGTCAGGGTGACCAAATGCAGGTTGTTTTGTGTCAGTTTTTTTGTTGTTTATCGGTGCTAAATCAGGTGTATTACTTTGACTAAAGACAAAATACATATAATCGACGATGACCGGCGCCTGTGTCGGTTACTGGCCAGATATCTCGAACATGGTGGATATGAAGTTACTTTTGCAACCAGCGGTGACGATATAAGCCAAAGGATTCGTGACAGCTCTATAAGTCTGATACTCCTCGACGTCATGTTACCCGGTAAAGATGGCCTGACCCTGGCCAGGGAAGTGCGTGAACTCTCCAATATCCCTATTATCTTTCTAACTGCAAAAGCTGATATAGCCGATAAGGTTACGGGGCTCAAACTTGGTGGGGACGACTATATAACCAAGCCATTTGAGGAAAAGGAACTGCTGGCACGAATACAATCTGTGATTCGCCGCGCAAAACTTGATACCTACGATCACTCCGACAAGTCTCAGGCAAGTTTTGCCGGATGGAGTCTCAATCTTATCAACCAGACGCTCTCCTCCCCGGAAGGTGAACAGGTCGATCTCACCAGCAGTGAGTACAGATTATTATCTGCTCTTGTAAGCCGCCCGAATGTAGCCATCAGTCGCGATGAAATTCTCAAGATGATTTCCGGGCGAGAATGGTCGCCACTGGACCGCTCTGCGGACATGGCAATTGCAAAATTACGCAAGAAGATAGAGCAAAACCCAAAAAGGCCCTTACTTATCAGAACCATACGAAACAAAGGATACCAACTGACCGCTGCTGTCGAATACAACGAGTCAACACATTAATCATACCCCACATACACGACGCCATTATCATGCGTTCGAAGCGGCTGTGTTAGTCGAACACCGTAAATATGGGGCGCTTTCCGCAATCCTCTACTATCGCAGTACGGCATTTTCAATAGCTGCACCAGCCGGCATTGCCTGCTGGCGAGAAATGCCGGCCAGGTAGCGCGTTGAAATCAAATATACGCCACCTCAACTGGTCAAAAACACCTAATGAATTCTATCACTTCGCCGATAACACCTTTACAGCAGTGGTGTACAACACTATCGCATAGTGTAGAGTAAAGTTCATCTTGTGCGTGTAAACAAGCCGGTAGTTTGCATACAGCTTAAATTGCGCTTAATTCCATTATTTTTATATTTTTCAAATAGATAGTTAGACAAACGAGATTTAGTAAATAGTGTTTATGAAGTTAGGCACCGTCAGGAAATTACGCGATAAACCCCAGGCCTCCTCTCACCGTGAGTCGGCGATCTCGCGAAGCAATGCGTCCGCCGGGAATTTCACGAAGGCGTCGAATACGCTCGCTTATACCCTAGTGAGTAAGATTCTCAGCACAATCAATAATCAAGTGATGATTTACCTATCGGGTCCGATCTGCGGGCATCGTAAGCTGATATCTTATCGCCTCGATTCCACGCTCTTCTTCATGACTGCGCTAATACTTGTTGCAAGCATTTATCCAAGTGCCGTATCGGCAAAAAAATGTCTGTATATATCCTCTTACCACCCTGGCTATGCCTGGTCTGATGGAGTCGAACGCGGACTTCGATCTGTACTGGATGGTAAATGCGAGATCAGACAATTCAACATGGATACCAAACGTAATAAACAGGACGAATATATTACAAATAAAGGGATAGAAGCTAAACAACTTATTGAGAACTGGAATCCTGACATTGTCATTACTGCTGATGATATGGCGGCTAAATATGTGGTTCAGGCCCATTTTAAAGATCATCAAATCCCTTTCATATTCTGTGGCGTAAACTGGTCTGCCGATGAGTACGGATTCCCATACAGTAATGTCACTGGCATGATTGAGGTTGCACCAATTTATCCACTCCTTGAGAAGGTTCAGGCCTTGTTGCCGAATGCAAAAAAAGCTATCTATATTGGCGCAGATACATTGACTGAGAAAAAAAATCTAGCCAGGTTTGATACGGCATTGAAAAAGAAAGAAATTCACCTGGATTCATTCTTGGTGAGCACAGTCAATGAATGGCTGAGCGCTTACAGCAATGCACAAGAATATGATTTTATTATCATAGGAAGTAAATCGGGTATTAATGCATGGGATCAAGAGAAAGTTGTGAGCGCTATTAGCAAACTCAGCCAGAAACTGAGTGTGACAAATCATGGTTGGATGATGCCATATACTATGTTGGGCTTTACCAAGATGCCGGAAGAACAGGGCGAATGGGCTGCGCAGGCGGCTTTGAATGTTTTAGACGGTATAGAAATTTCACAGATAGCAATAGTACCTAACCGCAAGTGGGATATCTGGACAAACCTTACGCTGCTAAAATCAAGTAACGTTAATCTGCCCGAGGGGCTAATCCTGAAGTCCAAACAGGTGGAGTAAGTTGTGAGTCAGTTTATTTGAAAATCTCAAGAAACAACGCACAATATATAGTCCAGCCATCCCATGCCCCTCACCAGCTTGTGCTGTTCTGGTTGCTGGGTATCGTGATCTGCTTGTTGATTGGATTACTCACACTCAATATAGGCTTTTCACACTCCAGGGAAGAGTTCCAGAACAAAGCCGATATGGCGTACGACGAGATTATGCGCCGCTACAGCACGATTGAAGCGGTATTAACCTCGTTGGCTGGTTTTTACCAGGCGAGTGACTATGTCAGCGATGTTCAATTTTCAACATTCGCCCAGGAGTTGTTGAACGCATACCCTTATATTCGCTCCACCATGTCTCTTCAGAGATTAGACCAAAAAGAGAGACCGGCTTTCGAAGAGGAAATGCAGGATCGAGGTTACTATCAATTTTCAATTACCGAATCCACAACAGATGGAGGCCTGATTAGAGCAGATAATAGGCCAGAATACTTGGTTATAAAAGTACTTGAGCCATTGTTACCTCACATGGGCGCGCATCTTGGCTATGATGTTCTTTCCAATGCGAATCTGTCCCAGGCGATTAAGAAGGCCTCAGAGACTGGTAAAGGTGCTGCGTCCGTGGCAAGTAACTTATTTCAGGGTGAAAGTATTCTGATTTTCAAGGCTGTATATCAAGGTCGATACACGCCGACAGATGAAAATGAACGTCTGGAGATGTTCGATGGTGCAATAGCTATAGTAACCGATGCCGAGAGCCTGCTGAACAACCTCACTCCAGCTAGCAATTCGATCAATGTATCACTGATTCAGAATCATTCTGCATCCGATCAGTACCTGGAATACGTACTGGATAGCCAAAATACTATCACAAACAAGCTGTCTATCCTGCCGACTCTAAGCTATAGTCGAAATATAGACCTGCATGGTCAGCCATCTCAAATAAGATTCTCACAAGAAGTCACTCTTACAGATGCACACGCATACTGGGCCTTGCTAACCGTCATCAGCTGCCTGATCATCTACATGGCTATGCTATCAAGCTGGTATAACCTTAAAACTGCCCGCTTGCGTGAACAGGAACTGGAAGGCTATGCCGCACGTGCGGCTTTTTCTGAGGAAAACACCGACCCCATTTTGAGAATAGGCCATGATGGCAAGCTACTCTACAGCAACGAACCAGGACGAAAGATCATCGATGACTGGAAGACAGATGTTGGTGGTGATGTTCCACAAGACATCAGAGACTTCGTCAGTAGTGTGCTCAGGATCAATCATTATCGGGAGAAAGAGGTTTCCTTAGACACAACGCACTTCACGCTGCGATTTGTACCACGCAGAGACCAGAATTATGTCAATGTTTACGGTAGGGATGATACCGAACAGAAGCAGGCAGAGCTGGACTTGATCGAAGCTAAACAGGCGGCGGAAGCGGCAAATATCGCAAAAAGCAGATTTCTTGCGACCATCAGTCATGAAGTTCGCACACCAATGAACGGCGTTATGGGTATGCTGGAGCTCTTAAAAAAGACGCCATTATCAGACAAGCAGCATAGCTTCACTGAAAATGCATATCGGTCCGGTCGAAGCTTGCTGACTCTAATCAACGATATACTTGATTTTTCAAAAATAGAATCCAACAAACTAAAACTTGAACATGTCCCTTTTAACATCAAGGACACGATCGATGACGTGCTGAGGATCGTTGCTGAGGATGCCAAACGCAAACGTCTGAATTTAGTAACTGAAATCCCGGACATTAACCCGCTGCTTGTGGGTGATGAGCAGCGACTGCGCCAGGTTTTAATTAACCTCATCGGTAACGCCGTAAAGTTTACCGAAAAAGGCAATGTCATCGTACGCTTGACAAAAACTGCCGAATATAAGACTGGAATACAGTTGAAATTCGAAATTTCTGACACCGGGATAGGCATAACACCGGAAGCTCTGCCATTCATATTCAATGACTTTACACAGCAGGATGACTCAACGACCCGAAAATTTGGTGGTACAGGACTGGGGCTCGCTATCACGAAACAATTAGTCAATATGATGGGTGGTGAGATACACGTAGACAGCACGCCCAACGTAGGCTCAAGCTTCTGGATCACACTACAGTTCGAAACTCAGTTAACTGAACAACACCAACCGGTCAGACGACCGGATACCGTTTCGGAAGCCAATGGAGTGCCTGACGAAGAAGTCATGTTGAATGCCAGAATATTGCTGGCTGAGGATAATGCGATTAATCAGGATGTAGCCTCTGCGATGCTCGAATCAGTTGGATGTAAAGTAGTCGTTGTTGACGACGGGCAGCAAGTTTTACAGGCATTAAAAAACAGTCAGTTCGATCTTGTGCTCATGGATTGTCAAATGCCGGTAATGGACGGCTTCAAGGCAACCCGACAATTGCGTCAACAGCAAGCAAAATATTCAGGGATACCTGTTATTGCATTAACAGCGGATATCCAACAGGGCATTGTGCAACAGTGCCAACAGGCAGGGATGGATGATTACCTGAGTAAGCCTTTCACCCAAGATTCATTGGTTGCAATAGTCATGAAATGGTTACCCAAACAGGCCTGTCAGCAGGCTTAGCCCGGATGTTGCATGAAGGATTCGGATCTTAGGGGCAAGACATTATAGGACATAGATTGCCACGTCGTTATCGCGACTCGCAAAGACGCGGCAATGACGGATTGGGTTGGATGCACGTGGATTAACTGTAAATGTCTGGATTTGTACTCTCAACGAGGCCTGACACTGCCGATGCAGTCAAAAACACGATCACATTATTCTAGTACTTGAATAATGACTGCAGGGTGCGCCGTGCGCACCGGGACTGCAACACATTTAATTTCGCGGTGCGCACGGCGCACCCTACGATCGGTCCCTTCAGCTGTCAGTTAACGTTTGAGTCTATTTCACGATCTGTAAGATCGGATCTGAGTCACTACAGATTAACTGCTCCAGATGAGTTCTATGATGCGCACATGCGGCTATAAACAAAATCAGAGTGTCAGCGCAATTCTGTACTATTTTTACAACGTTTAAGATTGAGTCTTAACCACTACACTTGATTCGATGACCAAGCTTTTTATTTGTCTTTTATCCAGGTAGTAAACGTATCGACATCCATTGGCGGCGCGATGTAATACCCCTGTATCACGTCACAACCTAATGCAGTCACAAGATCCCAGTCACTCGATGTTTCAACACCCTCGGCAACGGTCGCCATATTCAGTTGTTTTGCAAGGAATATACTGCTTTCGAGTATCGCACGTGCTGTATCGTCCTTACAGGCACCATTGACAAATGCACGATCAATTTTCAGCTCTTCAAACGGCATTTCTTTGAGATGCTCCATGGAGGCATAGCCGGTACCAAAATCATCAATTGACAACGTTGGACCTTTGAGCCTGAGGCGTGTGAGTATATCAAGACAGGTACCAAGGTCTTTTACCAACTGACTCTCGGTAATTTCGATAACCAGTTTTTTAATATCCATGCCTGCATTTCTTACAATATCATGCAGTCGGTCCGGGAAATCCAGATGACGCAGATTGTTCATCGAAATATTTATAGCCACATTGATATCAATACCCTGCTGGTGCCAGCTCGCTCCTTGCATGGTTGCCTGCGTAATAATCGTGTCTGTGAGCGCATCAATCAAGTCATGACGCTCAGCCATACCAATAAAAATATCGGGTGAAATCATGCCTCTTTCTGGATGAGGCCAGCGTGCCAAAGTTTCTACGCACTTCACGCGTCCTGTTTTAATATCAATCTGTGGTTGGTAGTATGCGATGATTTCTCCTGCACGAATCGCCTCATCCAGCTCATCCGCAGTGACTTCAGGTATTGCCCATGTTGTCTTTTGTTCTGAGACTGCATATTTATTCATTAGCGCAATGATATTATGCACGGGTACTGGCTTGGACAGACTACCGATAACATTCAGACCTCGCACCGACGCCATGTTCTCAGCAGTCTTGAGCACGCGTTTGTCTTCACCGCTGACCAGGACGATTCCGCCCCCGTAACCATCATTCGCGAGATGACGTATAACTTCAATTCCGTCCATTCCAGGCATTTGTAAATCACACAATATGATGTCAATCTGTGTTCGATTTTCTTCAATGTGGTCCAGTGCATCTGATCCACACGTAGCAGCGACGACATTACCGACACCAGATTTTTGCACTGCCATACAGAGGAAATCCCGCATAAGCTCTTCATCATCAACAACAAGCGCTGACATTCCTGCCAGGGTGGTATCAGACAAGTGTCCATCACTGGATGACTCAAATATCAACTGTGGCTTACATGTGTTCAACGATTCAATCCTTCCCATCAGCTCTGGCAGGTGCCCCCTGGGTCACACCTTTTGTATTTATATCACCTAGACACATGAAAATAATAAGATGAGTGATATTCTATTATATCGGCCCGTATCACCGATTTCTTTAATACAATATTACTGTCAACAAAACACACAACAGGAGCGTCTTAGACCCTCCACCCCGTCCGCGGAAAATTTTTATGTTATTGATTTTAATGATTATTTTTTTCTTGTGTTCACGCTTGACCTGATCGCGATTGTCCGCGCAAAACGCAAATAACGCGAAAGCGTGAAATGCCTGATTATCGTCAATATGTCATATAAACACCGTAATCTTTCGGCAAACTAAATCTGTTGATCCGTGCGCGTATTTGCATACTTTTGCGTTTTTCACGGACCAAGCTGTTCCTCCTCTGCATCTCTGCAGTTAAAACCCTCATGGATGTTCACTTCCATTTGGCCAACAACCATGACTGATAAATCATTGACGACCTGGAAGTAGCACCAATAAAAATGGCCCTTGTTTCAGGGCCATCAAGCAGGAATGATGTGAGTATTTTGTTATTAGTTATCAGATAAGTCTGACTTGTTAGCTCACCGGGATTTTAAGCACCTGACCTGCATTCAGGCTACTTGTGTACATCGCATTTCGTGCACGCAAATTCTCTATACTTGTCTGATATTTTTCTGCAATACTGCCAAGTGTATCGCCAGACCTCACTTTATGATCGGCTGCGCTTGCAGACAACCACGTACCCGGAGGCGCCTGACGCGCGAAATAATTCGCCACACCCTTACTGACCGCGTTCGCAACCTTGTTTTGATAAGCCGGGCTCATAAGTTGCTTTTCTTCGCGCGGATTGGAAATAAATGCAGTTTCGAGCAATACTGAGGGTATATTTGGCGCCTTTAAGACGGCAAATCCAGCCTGTTGCACTTGCTTTTTATGCACCCGATTGACGCTTTTAATCTGACTTAATATTTCATCGCCAATATCCAGACTTGAGCGGATAGTACCCGTTAATGACAGGTCGAACAGGACTTCTTTTATCATTTCATCTTCGATTGCCAGATTGACATCACCGAACAGCAAATCAGCGGCATTTTCTTTTTCTGCCAGCAATTTAGCGGTTTCCGACGTAGCACCGTCGACCGAGAGGGCATATATTGAAGAGCCGCGGGCGCGCGGATCAGGAAACGAGTCCGCGTGCAATGAAATCATCATGTCCGCATTATGCTCGCGCGCCTTGTGGATACGTTGACGCAGGCGCATGAAAGAGTCATTTTTTCTGGTCAGTACGGCTTTCATTCCTTTCTGCCGGTTGATTATTTTCTCCAGCCTTTTTGCCATTGCCAGCGTTACAGTTTTCTCCTTGGTGCCTTTTTTACCCAGAGCACCTGGGTCTTTGCCACCATGTCCAGCATCGATAGCAATCACAACATCGCGTAATACCTTCTTTTTGGGCGCCGTCTTTTTGGCGACAGTTGATACTGCCCTATCGTTATGCAAGTCCAGCACCAGGCGATAACCTGACTTACCCGACGGCCCCAGTACAAAGCTTCTGGGCTTTACTTCGTGCTGAAGATCGAATACGACCCGTAGATCATTAGAATTCCTGACACCACTCCGTATACGTCGAATCAGCGAATTGGCACCCACACGGTCGACCATACCGTGCGTCATGTTCGTGTTTCTCAGGTCGAGGACGACGCGTTCGGGTTTATCCAACGTAAAAATCGAGTGATCAACGGCCCTGTTGAGATCGAATACCAGGCGCACATAGCCCTGGTGACTGGATAATCGAATATCCTTAACTTTCGTTGCAGCAGCAGCATGCGCGACTGCAGGCACAGCGGACATGGTTGCCACGCCACTCAAGCTAGCGAGCTGCTTTAAAAAGGCTCGACGATTCTTTTCCATTGTTTTTCTATAAAGCTATGATCGTTTTTATTGTGAAGATGCTAATAGTTTGGTTATTTTTAATAAATATGCAAGTAATTTTTAAAAATTATTTATATGTTTTTTATACACATAGCACACTAAGCTATAGTAATTAATCAGGTTTCAGGGACACTATAAGCGTATCTCCCTTTACAGAACAGGCGGTTAGCGTCAGTTTCCGACCGTGCGGATCATGTGCCAGCGTACAATCAATATCTGCATCGGCAAGATGCCCGACTGCTTTTTCCGGCCATTCGATCAGGCATATAGACGAATTGTTGAAATAGTCACGGGCGCCGGTGAATTCCAGCTCTTCCGGATCGGTCAAGCGATATAAATCGAAGTGGTAACACATCAGATCTGTACCGAAGCGGTAGGGTTCGACCAGTGTATAGGTCGGGCTTTTCACCACACCCTGGTAGCCCAGCCCACGCAGAAAACCCCGTGCAAATGTGGTTTTGCCGGCCCCCAGCGGCCCCTTTAGATAAATCACAATACCTGCAACCGCGCGTTTAGCCAACTGTGCAGCAAACGCTTCAAGCGCATCCTCCGAACTCAGTAACTTTTCAACGGGACTGCTCATTCCACCTCGTACCTGGCAGCTTGACGTATGTGCTCGATAACATCACTGGCCAGCAATCCACGGTCATCACCTTGTGCTGCGATGTCACCAGCCAGGGCATGCAGGCAAACGGCGCTGATCACGGCCCCGCGGACATCTCTTGCCATTGCAGCCTGTTGTGCAGCAATCGAGGCGATCATCCCGGTCAGCACATCACCCATGCCTGCTGTTGCCATTGCTGGATTGCCCCTGGCTGAAACATAGGTATCGCTGCCCTGTTGAATAATTGTGCCCGAACCCTTGAGTACAACTTGAGCATTGTATTTCTGTTCAAGGTATTGCGCAGCGGCAAAACGATCCTGCTGGATTGCAGTTGTAGGCATTTGCAGTAAACGCGATGCCTCACCAGGATGGGGCGTTATGACGCTGTCCTTGGTCAGTAGCGCCTGCTCCATTTTTGCCAGCAAATTAAGCGCATCCGCATCCACCACCATAGATCGGGTTGAATTAAATGCTGTGTATAGCAGGCGTTGTGCCCAGGCATCCTGACCCAGACCACAGCCTATTGCGATATAATCTGCGTTATCAACAAGTTCAGGGCTAAGTTCACCGTTGACACTTCTGTGCACCATGGATTCCGGACAAACAGCAACCACGGCGTTGATATGCTCCTTTCGTGTAACAACGGACACCAGACCGGCACCAGACCTTAGCGCCGCCCTTGCAGCCAGGCCAACGGCACCCGGCATGCCGTAGTTCCCACCTATGATCACAACATGGCCATTCTCACCCTTGTGACTGTCATGCTGTCGACGCGGTAACTGCCACTGCGCTGGATAACAGAGCAACTCCGCCTCTGCAGTTACCGAATCGTAGACTGCATCAGTTAGCCCCAAATCATCGAAAACCACCTCACCCGTGCACGTTTTTCCACTGCCCGTGAACAAGCCTTTCTTCAGTCCAATAAAACTGACGGTTCGCTCAGCATTGATGGCAACACCTGAGACAGCACCCGTATCGGCATTAAGACCTGAAGGAATATCAACCGAGATAACCGGTATAGCTGTGCGATTGACCGCAATGATCAGCCTCCTCCAGTCGCCTTCGACATCGCGCGCCAATCCAGTGCCTAATAGCGCATCGACAATAACATCGGCCTCGATCTTGATGTCATCGTGGTAACGTTCTGTTTCGCCGCACTCCTGCCAATGCAGCCATGCCTGCCTGGCATCACCACTCAGTTTGTGCGGATCGATTATACTGACAACACGAACGCCCAGCCCATGGCCATGGGCAAGACGAGCGATTACATAGCCATCACCGGCATTATTGCCGGCACCACATAAGACCAGAATCGACTGCACAGCCGAATAATGGTGTTTAAGGGCGTCATAGACCGCCTGACCCGCTCTACGCATCAGCGTATAACCGGGAACGCCGTAGTCATTGATCGCGATTTGATCAAGACGCGCGACAGCTTCAGCGCTATACAGTTTTGTAGGAAGTTGGTTCAACACAATGGGCGCAAAATCTTTATATGTCAATGTCTGAATTTGATCTCACAATACCGTTATTTACTCTCAATAAGGCCTGACAGTGCCTATGCATGCTAAATCACCATCACATGCTTGAATAATGAAATCATGACTGTAGGGTGCGCGGTGCGCACCGGGACAGGGTGACACACGTAAATTTCGCGGTGCGCACGGCACGCCCTAAGATCGGTCCATTCTGCTGTCAGTTGACGTCTAAATCGTTTCAACAATCTGTAAGATCAGAACTGAGTCGCTACAACTTATATTTATACGACACATAGGATTACAGTCAATCATTCAGGTCTTTCCGAAAATCCGTATGTAACGATGTAACCCGTAAAAACTTAGATCGCGTTGAATGAGCCTGGCAGTAGCCTAATTGAATCCGTTACACCTGCCCCGCTTTGCGCCCTTGGGGTATTTGCGCTCATTTTTTTATCTGGAGTTTCTCGATACCGCCCATATAAGATTGCAGTGCATCCGGAACGACAACGCTGCCGTCTGCCTGCTGATAGTTTTCCAGTATCGCAACCAGCGTGCGGCCAACGGCCAGACCGGATCCATTAATGGTGTGTAGAAGTTCGGGCTTGCCAGTATCCGGATTGCGCCAGCGTGCCTGCATGCGTCTTGCCTGAAAATCGGTAAAACAGCTGCACGAGGAAATCTCACGATACGCTTGCTGACCGGGCAGCCAGACCTCCAGGTCGTAGGTTTTTGCCGCTGAAAAACCCATGTCACCACTGCACAACACGATCACCCGGTAGGGCAGTTCCAGCTTTTGCAACACAGTTTCAGCGTGTGCTGTTAGCTCTTCCAACGCCTCCCAGGCTTCACCGGGCCTGACCAGCTGCACCATTTCCACTTTCTCGAACTGGTGCTGGCGTATCATACCGCGAGTGTCCTTGCCGTAGGTGCCCGCCTCGGAACGAAAACAGGGCGTATGACTGGTGTATTTCAGGGGCAGCTCATCATTGTGGATGATTTCACCGCGCACGAGATTGGTGACAGGCACTTCAGCTGTCGGAATCAGGTAATAACCGGCTTCCTGATCCACACAGAACAGGTCTTCTTCAAACTTGGGTAACTGCCCTGTACCGCGCAGACTGTCGCTGTTTACAATGTAGGGAACATAGACTTCCGTGTAACCATGCTCAGTGGTATGCAGGTCGAGCATAAACTGTATGAGCGAACGGTGCAGTTTTGCCACCTGTCCCCGCATCACCACATAACGTGAGCCGGTAAGTTTGCTTGCTGTTTCAAAATCCAGTTGATCAAGACCGGCACCAATGTCCACATGATCCTTTACCTTAAAGTCGTAACTGCGCGGCTCACCCCAGCGCCGTATTTCGACGTTGTCTGACTCATCTTCGCCATCCGGTACCGAGCTATCCGGCAGGTTCGGAATCTCCATCAACACATTATCCAGCTGTTGCTGGACGGCTGTCAGTTCCGTTTTTGCCTTATCCAAGGACGCGCCTAATCCGGCTACTTCATCGACTAAATGCTGGATGTCTTCACCGGCGGCTTTGGCCTTGCCGATAGATTTGGATTTAATATTACGCTCATTCTGTAATTGTTCAGTACGAACCTGGTATTGCTTGCGTTTAGTCTCCAGGTCTTCAATTGCTGACACATCAAGATCAACTCCACGTCGTCTCAGTTGTGCAGCAATGGAGGCAATATCAGCACGAATCAGTTTGGGATCTAGCATCTTGCTTCAACACTCACGAAAAATCAGCGGTGAATGTTAACACATGGCCTGGTGGAATCAGCTCGCTGACAGAATCCAGTGCTGTTTTGACATTTTCCGCATCATCAAAAAACTCCACCACCACGGGCAGATCAAACGATACATCGAGCAGGGTTGATGAATGCGTTTTACCTGATTTGCCAAAACCCGTAACACCCCGAAAGACAGTAACACCCATGACCTTGTGCTCGTCATGCAGGCGTTTGAAGATCTTCTCGTGTACGTGCTCACCTTCAGTCACATAGATACGCGCAACAGTCACTTTCATAGTTGACGCCCCAGCAATACGCCGAACCATACTGCGGCCAGGCAGGCCAGCACACTCAATACGATGTTCGTGGCGGCACGCATGACATCGCCCTGCTCCAGCAGGTTGAGTGTTTCGATAGAAAACGTTGAAAAGGTTGTGAATGCTCCGAGAACACCGACGAGTACCGCAGCACGCCATTCGGCACCGATATCATAGCGCTCCAGCATCAGCACACTGAGTATACCCATCAGCAGGGAACCCGTTACATTGACGAACAATGTGCCATAGGGAAATCCCCTGCCCAGTAATGAATACACACCCACTGAGGCACTGTAGCGAAGCACCGCCCCGATTGCCCCACCCATGGCGATAAAGACCAGGACCTTCAACACCTATGCCTGGGTTAGTTCCACCGTAACTGTATCCGCTATTTCAGTATAATCCGGTATCTGGTCGAAATTGAGGTAGCGGTATATGTCCGCGGATGCTGCTTCGAACGATTGCATGCGCTGCATGTATTCATCCATCGTCGGTATATAGCCCAGCGTCGCAGTCACGGCACTCAGTTCGGCTGAAGCTAGATAAACATTGGCACCGTTACCCAGGCGGTTCGGGAAATTACGGGTCGATGTGGACAATACGGTCGCATTATCCGCAACTCTCGCCTGGTTACCCATGCACAGGGAACAGCCGGGTACTTCGGTACGCGCGCCGGCCTTGCCAAATACACTGTAGTGGCCCTCTTCCATCAGCTGGTGTGCGTCCATCTTCGTTGGCGGCACGATCCACAAGCGTGTTGGCAAGCTGTTGATACCATCCAGCACCTTGCTGGCCGCGCGATAATGACCGATATTGGTCATGCAGGAACCGATAAATACCTCATCCACCTGTTCGCCGGCCACTTCGGAAAGTGGTTTTATGTCGTCGGGATCATTCGGGCATGCCAGTAGCGGTTCCTTGATTTCATTGAGGTCAATCTCGATAATTTCGGCATATTCTGCATCCGTATCGGGCGCGATCAGATCGGGATTCTTCAGCCACGCCTCCATCGCCGCGATGCGACGTTGCAAGGTACGTTCGTCTTGATAGCCATTCGCGATCATCCACTTCAACAAGGTAATATTTGAATGCAGGAATTCGATGATCGGTTCCTTGTTCAGGCGTATTGTACAACCGTTGGCCGAGCGCTCTGCTGATGCATCCGAAAGTTCGAAGGCCTGCTCGACTTTCAAATCGGGCAATCCTTCGATCTCGAGCACACGGCCATTGAAGACATTTTTCTTGCCTTTTTTCTCGACGGTGAGCAGGCCACTCTGTATCGCCACGTATGGGATCGCATTGACCAGGTCACGAAGCGTGACGCCGGGCTGCATTTCACCCTTGAAACGGACCAGAACAGACTCGGGCATGTCCAGCGGCATCACACCCAAAGCGGCAGCGAATGCCACCAGACCTGATCCCGCTGGAAAACTGATACCGATCGGGAATCGTGTGTGCGAGTCTCCGCCCGTACCCACAGTATCCGGCAATATCATTCGATTCAACCATGAATGAATGATACCGTCGCCAGGGCGCAAGGAGACACCACCCCGTGTCTGCATGAAATCGGGCAGTTCGTGTTGCAGCTTCACATCGACCGGTTTTGGATAGGCCGCAGTATGACAGAAGCTTTGCATCACCAGATCAGCGGTGAAACCGAGGCAGGCAAGCTCCTTGAGTTCATCGCGTGTCATCGCCCCTGTTGTGTCCTGAGAACCCACCGTTGTCATTTTGGGTTCACAATAAGCACCGGGCCTGACGCCCTCGACCCCACAGGCACGACCCACCATTTTTTGCGCCAGCGTGTAACCCTTGCCGGTCTCTTCGACCTCGACTGACCTGAGGAAGGTCTCCGAGGGCGCTTCACCAAGGAATTCGCGTGCTTTATCGGTCAGCCCACGGCCAATGATCAGCGGGATACGCCCATTGGCACGCACCTCGTCCGGCAGCGTGGCGGGACGAATATCGAAACGACACAATGTGCTTCCATCTTCTTTCAAAATCACGCCATCGAAGGGGCGAATACGGATGACATCGCCCATTTCCATAGCACTGACATCACACTCAATCGGCAAAGCCCCCGAATCCTCTGCCGTGTTGAAGAAAATCGGTGCAATTTTACCCCCAAGAACAACGCCGCCTTCGCGTTTGTTGGGTACATAGGGTATATCCGTGCCCATGTGCCACAATACGGAGTTAATCGCAGATTTTCGCGAAGAGCCTGTCCCCACCACATCACCCACATAGGCAATCGGATAGCCTTTCTTCTTCAGCTGTTCCAGTGTTTCCAGCGGCTGATCCATTTTGTTGATCAACATGGACTTGGCATGAAGCGGGATGTCCGGCCTGCTCCATGCTTCAGTTGCGGGTGAAAGGTCATCGGTATTCGTTTCACCCGGCACTTTGAATACAGTCACGCTAAGCTCTGCACTCAGTTCCGGCAGTGCAGTAAACCACTCTGCGTCGGCCCAGGAACGGAGTATACGTGCGGCATGTGCATTTTTGTCGACTTTATCTGCAATGTCGTGGAAAGCATCGTAAATCAGACGGGTGTGTGATAATGCCGTTGCTGCAGCATGGGCTGTTACATCATCATCGAGTAGCTCGATCAGCGGCTGAATGTTATAGCCACCGAGCATGGTCCCGAGCAGCTCAGTCGCACGTATGCGATCAATCAGCCTGCATTCAACATTTCCCCTGGCGATGTCCGCCAGGAATGCGGCCTTGACATAAGCGGCCTGATCAACACCGGGTGGAACTCGGTGCACCAGTAAATGAAGTAAGGCCTTGTCCTCACCGGCGGGTGGATTCTTGATCAATTCGACCAGATCAGCGACTTGCTTGGCGTCGAGTGGCAGCGGCGGTAGGCCGTCTGCAGCCCTTTCATCTACATGTTTTCGATAAGCCTCAAGCACGGGTTTTCCTCGGTTGATGGGGATAAAGAGAAAGTATTATAACGATTGCTGACAGTGCACACAAAGCTGACTGTGCACAGAACAAAGCCCGCTGAGCGGGCTTTGTTTAGCAGTGCGGATGATGCAAAGATCTAGAATCTAATCATGCTTGGCTTTGAAATCTTCGATCGCAGCCTGAATGGCGTCTTCTGCGAGCACCGAACAGTGAATCTTTACCGGCGGCAATGCCAGCTCCTCAGCGATGTCAGTGTTCTTGATTGCTTTAGCTTCGTCGAGCGATTTACCTTTGACCCATTCAGTCAACAATGAGCTGGACGCGATAGCACTACCACAACCATAGGTCTTGAATACGGCGTCTTCGATAATACCGTTATCGCTGACCTTGATTTGCAGCCTCATGACGTCGCCGCAAGCAGGCGCGCCTACCATCCCCGTCCCTACATTGGCTTCATCCTTGTTGAATGAACCGACGTTGCGCGGATTTTCATAATGGTCGAGAACTTTTTCACTGTATGCCATGACCGAGTGCCTCTAGAGTATACCTTGGGATATTGCTTCAGCCTGACGTCTGGCCAGGATAAAACGTCCGTTCATCTTGTCACGTTGCAATGACAGCTCGGGTATACCGGGCCTGTCAACAAACTGCGACAGGGTAATATTATCGAGGAATTCATAGAGCCTGTTGCTCAGCTCAGTCCAGAGCTCATGGGTCAAGCAGGCATGGCCATTGTCACAGTCGGCCTTACCGCCGCAGCGAGTTACGTCCACGCTTTCATCCACAGCGCTGATAATTTCACCGATGCTTATTTCTTTTGCGGGGCGAGCCAGTCTATAACCACCCCCCGGACCACGCACCCCTTTAACTAGGCCACTTTTGCGTAACTTGGCAAATAGCTGTTCCAGGTAAGACAGTGATATTCCCTGACACTGCGAAATATCGGCCAGTGTAACTGGCCCAGCCTTGTCGTGGATAGCAAGATCCAGCATGGCGGTAACACTATAACGCCCTTTTGTTGACAGTCTCATGATACACCTCGTAATTCCTGAGTAAAATAGTAGGGTTTAGTCTACAAATACCTACTAAATTGGTCAAGTATTATCTGGAAAAGTTTCATCATTTCATGAGCAGCTTCAACTGACCTTCCCGGCTCAGGCCGGAAATGTGGCCAGAACCGCGATCAGCAGCGGAGTGAGCGCAGAGCAGCGTGAGCAATATCCTTATGTTATACAAATACTTACAAATTTTCCATCAATACAGGGAGGCCTTTGCCAGCTCTCGGGTGTACGCTTGTTTCGGGTTGTCGAATACCTCCTCGACCGGGCCGGCTTCCACTATTTTTCCATTGCGCATGACGATAACTCGGTGTGACATCGCGCGAACAACACGCAGATCATGACTGATAAACAGATAGCTGAGTTGATGTTTGACCTGCAGTTCGGAAAGCAGACTCAGCACCTGTTTCTGCACTGAAACGTCCAGCGCACTGGTCGGCTCATCCAGTAGAATCACATCCGGTTCCAGCACCAGGGTGCGTGCCACGGCAATGCGCTGGCGTTGCCCGCCG
The DNA here is from genome assembly GCA_942492025.1 of uncultured Gammaproteobacteria bacterium. Lineage (GTDB taxonomy): Bacteria > Pseudomonadota > Gammaproteobacteria > SZUA-229 > SZUA-229 > JABDQW01. The sequence goes on from CALODJ010000008.1 coordinate 188,482, forward strand.
GAAAACTCGTGCGGATAACGCCATAATGCACCCTCATCCAGGCCCACTTCCTTCAGTATATTGATAATACGTACATCGCGTTGCGTTCGAGTCAACTCTGGAAAATGCAGCTTCAGTCCTTCCTCGACGATCTGCTCGACGGTCATTCGTGGCGACAGCGAAGAAAACGGATCCTGAAAGACTATCTGGAAAAATCGCCGTAGCGGGCGCATTTGTTTTTCACGATAGTCCGATATCGTTTGGTCATGAAAACGGATCTGCCCGGTAGAATCGACCATCCGTAATAACGCCATCCCCAGCGTGGTTTTACCCGATCCTGATTCACCAACAATTCCGAGTGTTTCTCCCAGCCTGAGCTCGATATCGATATCATCAACGGCTTTGACCTCGCTCACCTTGCGTTTGAAGAAGCCTGATCGAACCGGAAAAGACACGCGAACACCCTCAGCTTTGATCACAGTCTGGTTCGTAGGTACGATCTCGGTGATACGTGTTTCGGGTTCACTATCGAGTAAATATTGCGTGTACTTGTGTCGGGGATTTTCAAACAGCGCAGATGAAGACGCCTGTTCGACGATCCTGCCATCATGCATAACGCAGACACGATCGGCAAAACGTCGTACCAGATGAAGATCATGCGTGATCAGCAACACTGACATGCCCGTTTCATTCTGCAGATCTTTCAACAAGTCGAGAATCTGCTGCTGTACAGTTACATCAAGAGCCGTTGTGGGTTCATCAGCAATCAGCAGTACAGGATCACAGGCCAGCGCCATCGCGATCATCACGCGTTGGCGCTGGCCACCAGACAACGTATGGGGGAAAGCATCCACCTTGTGTTGTGGATCCCTGATACCCACCCTGTCGAGCAACTCAATGGCGAGTTTTCTAGCACTCATCTGGCTCATGTTCTTGTGCAACTTCAGGGTTTCCTGAATCTGTGCACCCACAGGGTAAACCGGGTTTAATGATGTCATCGGCTCCTGGAAAATCATGGAAATATCCTGGCCGCGCAGCCGTCTCATCTCGGCCTCACTGGCAAGCATCAGGTTCTTATTGTTGTAGATAATCCTGCCATCCGGATAATCAACCTGTCTCTCGTCATGAAGTTTCAACAACGATAAGGCGGTGACCGATTTGCCTGAACCCGATTCACCCACGATCGCCACGTTTTCCGATTTATGGATATCGAAACTGACACCGCGCACAGCCTCGATATTGCCGCCCTGTGTTTTAAAGGTGACCTTGAGGTTGTTGATTTCAATGAGTCTGGCAGGCATGCTAACGTTTCCTCGTATCCATTGCTTCACGCAATGCCTCACCAATAAAAATCAGCAACATCAGAGTACCGACCAGTACGATAAAAGTACCCAGGGACAGCCACCAGGCTTCAATGTTTTCCTTGCCCTGAGACAGCAGTTCGCCCAGACTGGGTGTCGTTGGCGGCACACCCAAGCCCAGAAAATCCAGACTGGTCAATGCCAGGATTGAACCGCTGATACGAAAAGGCAAAAAGGTGATGACCGGTGTCATACTGTTCGGCAGCAAATGACGCCGCATAATGGCGGCGTCCGACAATCCCATTGCACGGGCTGAGCGCACATAATCCATATTACGACCGCGCAGAAATTCCGCGCGAACGTAATCCGACAGGCCCATCCAGCCAAACATCGACAGCAAGATAATCAGCAACCAGACGCTGGGTTGAAAGATCGATGCAAAAATGATCAACAGGTACAGTTCCGGCATCGAAGACCAGACTTCGATCAGTCGCTGCATAAACAGGTCCAGTCTGCCAGAAAAATAGCCCTGTACCGCACCTGTCAGAATACCGATCACCACGCCAATCGCTGTAAGTACGAAGGCGAACAACACCGAAAGCCTGAAGCCATACACCAGCCGGGCCAGAACATCCCGGCCCCTGTCATCTGTGCCCAGCAGATTATAAGACGATGGTGGCGCCGGATTAGGTAGGTCCGATGCAAAATTAATGGTGTCAAAACTGAATCGAACCAGTGGATCAATGACCCAGTTGTCACCCGCCGTGATCAAATCACGCACATACTGATCCGAGTAATCCGCTTCAGTCTCGAAATCACCACCAAAAGCAGTCTCCGGGTAGGCCATTAGAAATGGAAAAAACAACTCCCCCTGATAGCTGACAACCAGCGGCTTGTCATTGAACAAGACCTCGGCAAACAGGCTGAGTACGAACAGTATTGTGAACAGCCACAAACTGACATAACCGCGCCGGTTTGACCTGAAGCGTAACCAGGACCGTCGTCCCGGCGACAGGTGCACATTGTTCGAAGTGGTTACGCTATTACTCATTTGCAGTCACTAATCGACTGATCCGAAATGGATGCGTGGATCGATAATCACATAGCTGATGTCGGCCAACAGTTTTGCAAACAGCCCTAGCAGGGTGAACAAATACAGTGTACCCAGCACGACGGGATAATCACGCTTCAAAACGGACTCATAGGACAACAGGCCAAGTCCGTCGAGTGAAAAAATCGTTTCGATCAGCAGACTGCCGGTAAAAAATGCACCGATGAACGCCGCGGGAAATCCTGTGACCAGGGGAATGATTGCATTTCGAAAGACATGCCGATAAAGCACGTTGTTCTCACTAACGCCCTTGGCTCTGGCGGTAAGCACATATTGTTTACGAATCTCTTCGATAAAGCTGTTCTTGGTGAGCATTGTCATGATCGCAAAACTGCCGATCACGGAAGCGATAATAGGCAATACCATATGCCATAAGTAGTCAAGAATCTTGTCATACCAGGAAAGTGTATGCCAGTCGTCCGATACCAGTCCACGCAAAGGGAAGATATCCAGGAAACTGCCGCCCCCAAACAGCACCAGCATGGTGATGCCAAGCACGAAACCGGGTATCGAATAACCGATCAGGACAAGGGTACTGGTCGTGACATCAAATACACTGCCATCCCTAACCGCTTTGGCAACACCGAGCGGTATACAGGTGAGGTAGACAATAAAGAACGTCCACATGCCGAGACTGATCGAAACAGGAAGCTTGTCGATAATCAGTTCCATGACCGAACGATTATGGAAATAACTTTCTCCAAGATTAAAGGTCAGGTAGTTCTTCATCATGGCAAAAAAGCGTTGATGCACAGGTTGGTCGAAACCGTATAGCGCCCTGATCTCCGCCACATGCTCGGGATCGAGACCATGAGCTCCACGATACAGACCTCTGGCACCGGTGCTGGCTTCACCCTGCTCCGACCGCCCTTCAAGCTGGCTGACGAGTTGCTCGACCGGGCCACCTGGCACGAATTGCGTTACCAGGAAAGTAATCAGCATGACGCCGAACAAGGTCGGTATCATCAACAGCAGCCGTTTGGAGATATACGCTAGCATTGACCGAGTTTACTCTTTAATCGACCATGTCTTCAGCATCCATGACACGGGTTCATAATACAGCGGCAGTGTTTCTGGCATCTCAAATCGATCGCGATAGGCGATCCGGTGTGTATCGATATACCAGTTCGGTACGACGTACTCACCGTGCAGCAATACCCGGTCGAGCGCATGTGACGCGGTAATGAGCGCTTGGCGATCTTCTGCGTTGATGATAGTCTCGATCAGGGCATCAACAACGGGATCAGCTATACCCGCAAGATTTCGAGAACCCGCAATATCGGCAGACTGCGAATGAAACATGTTCAACAACTCATTTCCAGGCGACACCGATTGTGGAAAGCTGGTAACGACCATATCAAACTCAAATGAGTCCAGCCTGCGCTTGTACAGTGAGTCATCGACGGTACGGTATTTCATATCGATGCCCAACTTTTTCAGGTTATGCGTAAAAGGCGCAAAAATCCGACTAAAGCCTTTCTGCACCAGCAACACATCGACAACGAATGGTTCCCCCTGCTCATTTTTCAGCACACCGTCCTGCACCGTCCAGCCTGCCTGAGCCAGCAGATCACGAGCCTGTTTGAGATTATCTCTCAACGAGGTTTTGGCGTGCGTCGTCGGTGGATGCCACGCCTCTTCAAACACCGATGCCGGTAACAGATCACGGTATTCATCGAGTAATTCGAGCTCCCTTCCCTGCGGCAGCCCGCTTGATGCCAGTTCGCTGTTACTGAAGTAGCTGTAACAGCGCTCATATTGCCGATAAAAAAGCTGATTGTTGGCCCATTCAAAATCAAATGCAAGCGTCAACGCCTTGCGAACACGTACATCCTTGAATTTTTCACGACGTAGATTGATGGCGAATCCTTGCATGCCGGCGTTATTACTGTGGGAAAGCTCTGTTTTCAGTATTTCTCCGGAATCGTATTGGGGACCCACATGTGAACGCGCCCAGCGCTTGGAATAGTTTTCATAGAAAAAATCAAATTCACCCGCCTTGAAGGCCTCATGGGCAATGGTCGAATCCTTGTAATACTTGTAGGTAATAGTATTGAAATTATACATACCCTTGCGTACCGGCAGGTCCTTTGCCCAGTAATCCGGATTCCTGCGAAAACGGATGAATCGACCGCGTTCGTAATCATCGATCAGGTAAGGGCCCGTGCTGATGGGTCGCACATCATCAACCTTGTCGAATGGCCTTGAACCTAACCACTCCTTCGAAAAAATCGGTATGTCACCCGCAATCATATGCAGCTCACGGTTCCTGTTTTTAAAATTGAAACGCACTGTCAGCTCATCAATGATTTCAGCAGATTCTATATCTCCGTAATAGACCCTGAATTGTGGATGGGCGGCCTTGCTCATCAATGTGTCAAAGGAGAATTTCACATCTTCGGCAGTGACTGGCCTGCCATTTGAAAATCGCGCCGCCGGATTGATATGGAAGGTAACAGAGAGTTCATCATCGGCCAGATAGAAATCGTCCGCTATCAGGCCGTACATAGTGAAGGGCTCATCCAGACTTTTTTCCAGCAAACTTTCGAATACCAGGATACCGAGTCCCTGAGCTGACAAGCCCTTGAGCAAATACGGGTTCAGACTGTCGAAGGTTCCCAGACCTGAAAGAGTGATCTCACCGCCTTTTTCAGCATTCGGTGAAACATAATCAAAATGTGTGAAATCAGCAGGATATTTTGGCTCATAGCCCATACCCATTGCAGGCACGGCATGAGTTACGCTTGCCTGACCTAGCGCCAGACAACTGAAATAAAGTGTGTGTAATAAAAAGCGTAACCAGCGCTGCATTAGTTTAGTGTTGCTTTTATCTGTATAATCCGCCTAACATTAGGCCGCATAAGTTTACAGCACTTTTTACTGGGGGAGTAACTGATATGGGCTTTATGAGTGGCAAGCGCGCACTTATATTCGGAGTAGCGAGTAATCGATCAATTGCCTGGGGCATCGCCAAAGCCATGCACCGCGAGGGCGCCGACCTGGCATTCACCTACATGGGCGAACGCCTGCGTGAGCGTGTTGAGAAACTTGCTGGCGAATGCGATTCAGATATCGTGCTACCATGCGACGTTGAAAATGACGATCAGATCGAAGCCGTGTTCGAACACCTGGATGATTTCTGGGAGTCGCTCGATATCATCATTCACTCTGTCGCATTTGCCCCGAAGGAGATGCTGGAGGGCGATTACCTCGATAATCTCAGTCGAGACGGCTTTAATCAGGCACACGATATCAGCTCTTACTCACTCGCCGCGATTGCCAAGGCCGGCCGGCACATGATGCAAAATCGCCCAGACGCATCGATATTGACTCTCAGCTACCTGGGCGCCGTACGCGCTTTCCCTGGTTACAACGTGATGGGTCTGGCAAAAGCCAGCCTGGAAGCGAATGTACGTTATCTGGCGCACTCACTGGGACCAGAAGGTATTCGAGTCAACGCGATCTCGGCTGGCCCGATCAAAACGCTCGCTGCCAAAGGTATTTCGGGCTTTAATAAAATACTTGAACACGTTGAACAAAGCGCTCCCTTGCACCGCAATGTGACTATCGAGGAAGTCGGCAATACCGCTGCTTTTCTTTGTTCGGATCTCGCCAGTGGCATTACTGGAGAAGTCGTCTATGTCGATGCAGGCTATCATACGGCCGGCCTGATGGGGAGCACGAAAGAGCAGTAGTCTATTGATAATGACACAGCTATTACCGCAGAGGCGCAGGCAACGTTGCATGATTTCGGAGCGACTTCAGTCGCGAACATCTGCAATTCGCGACTGAAATCGCTCCTACATGTAATCAGAATTCTCGGCGGTTAAATTCCTCACGGATGGTCACTTACATTAGCCATCAACTGTTATTAACCAACAACCGCGTTTCCTCCCCTTCGAGTCGGGCTATCGTGACCGCCGCAACGGAATCGCTGAAGACATTGACGGCCGTCCTGCACATATCCAGCAGCCTGTCGACCACCAGAATCATACCAATGGCTTCAACCGGTAATCCAATCGCAGCCAGGATGATAGTAATGGCGACCAGGCTCGCCGAGGGTATGCCTGCGACGCCTATGGATGTCAGTAGCGCAACCAATACGATCGTGAACTGGGTGGCGAAATCCAGCGACAAGCCATAGGCCTGGGCAATAAACATCGCGGCGACGCACTCGTAGAGCGCCGTTCCATCCATATTCACGGTAGCACCCAATGGGAGTGTGAAACCGCTCACCCGATTACTGACACCGGCGCGGGTCTCAACACAATCAATGGTTACAGGCAAAGTGGCCGATGATGAGCTGGTTGAAAAAGCAGTCAGTAGCGCCGGCATCATCGCTCGGAAGTGGGCACCCGGACTGACTCTGGCCAGCAAACGAAGCACTACCGGCAGCACCAGCATCGCGTGTATCGCTAATGCAAGAAGAACTGTAACAAAGAAAACGGCCAGCGGTCCGAATGCTTCCAGTCCTGATGTCATCAGCACATTCGCTACCAGTGCGAAAACACCAACGGGCGCAAACAACATAACCCACTCGGTCATTTGCATCATGACATCAAGCATTCCGCTCCAGAAATTTCTCAAGGATTCACCGGGCCGCCCCTTGACCCTTGATGTGAAAAAGCCAAACAGTAAGCTGAAAAAAATAAGCCCGAGCATTTGCCCTTCCGCTGCAGCAGATACGATATTCGCCGGTATCATGCGGATGAAAACTTCGGCAATATCACCTGTGCCCCGACCTTCAACGCGCTCAACAACGGCATCGGTATCAGCAGCAAGCCCGACCATCTCCCGTACCGGCTCACCGTCGGCAATACCTGGCTGCAAGATATTCACTACAAACAGGCCGATTAATATAGCAACCAGACTACTTGCCAGGTAATAAATCAACGTTTTTGAACCAAGGCGTCCCAATGTGTCCGGGTGTATTTCCATCATACCCGCAATGATTGAGGACATGATCAATGGCACAATCAGCATTTTTAACGCATTTAGAAACAGCGTACCGATAAATGTAAATACAGCATTCAGTGATATACCGAACAACGTAGTTGTGGGATCTGTCGCAACACCAGCCAGAACAGCCAGTACCAAAGCGACCAGTATTTGCCAGTGTAAAGCTAAACGAAAGTGTTTCATTTCACGACGGATAGTATCTGTGATGTCCAGTAGTTCATAAAACCTGACAGTGCCGATGCGCTCAAAATCAACATCACTGTTGTAACAATGTAATCATGACCGCAGGGTGCGCCGTGCGCACCGGGATTGAGGGCAAGACACTTAACCCGCGGATCCATAGCCATAGCTATGGATCAAGTGTAATCGTTAAAGATGCGACGCCAAGTTGCTCGTCTCATCCATGAGACTCACCCCTTCGGGGCTATCGCGATATTTTGTTCCTGACAAAATATCGTTCATAAAACCAAACAGGACAAACTGAAACCGGGTTAGTTTGTCTATTCTCCAGTCGCTGAGAGTGAGTAACGAATCTAATCATCACCACTACAGAATCTGCAGTGCTGTCTATTGCAGCAAGTCGGTATTACGCTCTATTTCAGCGGCATCTTTGATAGTAGTTATGACATATTCAAATTCCGTATTTGCTATATCATTACTGCGTTGTTGCTTGACGGCATTCTTCTGATCCTGAGCTATTTCAGCAGGTGTCGTCACCTTGTCCAGTAGTACGACGACAATGTCACCGGAAGATAAATTGACCACCTGCACGGATGGCTTGTCTTTCTGCGGGTATGGCATCTGGAAAGCGGCTTCAATAATCATCGGATCAACTTTACCCGCGTCAGTACGTTTAATGGTAACTTTATCCTCTATACGCTGATTACCTGCAAGCAGATCTTCAGCTGAAACGCCTTCAACGATCTGATTTTTCATCTGTTCCGCCGCAGTCATTGCGCTTGTGTGTGCTGCTCTCGAGCGCAAGGTATTTTCGATTTCTGCGCTAACTTCCTCTAATGGCTTTTTACTCGCTGGTTCATGTTTCAACAGGCGTAATACAACAACGTGGGCTGGACTGATCTCGATGACGTCGCTATTAAGACCCTCCTGCAACACGGCAGCAGAAAAAGCTGCATTACGAAATTTCTGATTTTCAGCTATACCAGTACCGGAGTTACGGGAAAATAATTCAGTTTTTTCGGGCTGTTTATTCACAGCATCAACAACAGCATCGAGACTGTCAGGATTTTCATAGGCAGTAACCGCCATGTTCTCCGAGACGTCATAGAACATATTGCTGATAACTTCCTGTTTGAGCTCCTGTTCGAATTCATCTCGCTTGTCCGCAAACGCGGCCACTTCCGGCGTTCGGATATCATCAAGTTTGATCAAGTGCAGCCCGAACTGTGTCTCAACAATATCACTGATCCCACCCTTTTCCAGTTTGAACAACGCTACTTCGAACGGCTTAACCATATCACCTGAGGCGACCCAGCCAAGGTCACCACCCTGTTGTGCCGATGCGGGATCCTCAGAAAATTCACTCGCCAGCTCTTCAAAAGACGCACCATCTCTCAGTTTTTGCTGGAGCTCCTCTATTCGTGCGGTGACGGCTGCGGTGCTCTTTTCTTCAGACGAACCTGTTTGCAGCAGTATATGGCGCGCCTTGCGTTCCTCTTTCTTCAGCACTGTACGCTTATAATCATCATACATTCCTGCCAGCTGTGCTTCATCAATCGAAATACTGTTGGCAAGATCATCATTGGTGACTTCGACGTATTCAACGCTAACGCGTTCAGGTGTCATGAACCTGTCAATGTTAGAATTGTAAAAATCTTCAATATCCTGATCTGTGATCACAATGTCGTCTGATTGCGAATCGACGTCGAAGCGGATCCATCGAATATCACGCTCCTGTTGCTGAAGTGCAGCCAGTAATGCAACTTCTGCATCTGTCAAAATAGCAGATGAAACAACGGCATTTTGTTTCTGTATCACGCGTAATTCATTTCTGAGTCTAGATTCATACTGACTGACCGTCATGTTGTTCGAAGCGATAACATTTTCAAAAAAATCCCTGTCAAACGCGCCATTACGAGAAAATAATGTCGCAATATTTTGCTTCAGGTTTGTATCAGATACCCGGTAACCGGAAGCATAGCTGTTTTCTTCAAGGACCAGCGCATCAACGAGTTGGTCGAGCACCAGCTTTTTGATTTGTTCGTTGCTATACGGCACCTTGCCACCAAATTGTTGATTTAATCGGGCCAACTGGTTCGAGTAGGCATTCTCGAACTGAAACACCGGGATCTCCTCACCATTGACCACAGCCGCGAATTGTTTATTGCCAGTACCGAGATAGGACTCTATTCCCCAGAATGCAAAAGGAATAGTAATCAGTACAATCACCAGCGCGCCTAACCAGCCTTTGATGCGATCGTTGATAGCTTGCAACATGATTCAGTGCCTTGATAGTGAATTTATAATTCGGATTATACAGATTGTATTAAACAGCAGAAACCACACGAGCTACCGATTTAACGATAACTCTTTCGTGTGGTTGCTGAATGAATATTGGCGGAGCGGACGGGACTCGAACCCGCGACCCCCGGCGTGACAGGCCGGTATTCTAACCAGCTGAACTACCGCTCCAATTGGTGGGTGCTGAGGGGATCGAACCCCCGACATTCGCCTTGTAAGGGCGACGCTCTACCAGCTGAGCTAAGCACCCCTACTGAGAGAGCGCGTTAGTTTACGTTATCTTTCAACGCTTTGCCAGGCTTAAATGCAGGTACATTTGCTGCAGCTATCTGGATTTCTGCGCCAGTCTGAGGGTTGCGGCCTGTACGGGCAGCGCGCTTACGAACCAAGAAGGTCCCAAAGCCAACAACACTGACCTGGTCACCGGTTTTGAGAGCATCCGATATTGTACCTATCACTGCATCGAGCGCTCGTGCCGAATCCGCTTTGGACAAATCTGCTGCATCAGCAACAGCATCAATCAGTTCCGATTTATTCATTGATTTCATTTCCCATTAGGTGTTCTAAGTGATGATTAATATGTAACTAAATTGTTGTTTTTTTCCCATGAAAAGTAGACAACGTCAATACTGTTGTTACTCAAGGCTGTCGTTTTTCATACCAGCTCGTGATGCCTAATGTCTACGGCTAGCGGGCTTTAGACCTGCGGTATTATAGGGAAAAAACGCTGTTTAATAAATAAAAACACACGCAATAGTTACAAACTATTGCATGTGTTTGTGTGTACTACAAATGGTTAGTGATGGCAAACGCTATCCCTGTTCTTTTTGCCTTTTCCCTGATTACTTGCTTTTCTGTCGCTTGCCGACTTTTCTTCAAGTGGTGTCGGCATTTTCGCCAGAGCCAGCTCCAGCACCTGATCAATCCAGCGCACGGGTTTGATATCCAGTTTGGTCAATATATTCTTTGGCATTTCTGCAAGGTCTTTCCTGTTTTCCTCGGGAATAAGCACCATTTTCACACCCGCTCTGTGCGCGGCCAGTAGTTTCTCTTTCAGACCGCCAATCGGAAGCACTTCGCCTCGAAGGGTTATTTCACCTGTCATAGCCACACTCTGCTTGACAGGTATACCGGTCAGTACCGAGGCGATTGCGGTACACATACCTATACCCGCACTGGGACCGTCCTTGGGGGTAGCGCCCTCAGGCACATGAATATGAATGTCGATATCGTCCTGAAAATCGGGTTCCAGTCCAAGTGAAGCAGAACGGCTACGCATCACGGTCATCGCCGCCTGGATCGACTCCTGCATGACATCTCCCAGTTGGCCGGTAAATTGCAGCTTGCCTTTACCTGGCACCATGGCCGATTCTATAGTGAGCAGCTCACCACCCACTTCAGTCCAGGCGAGACCATTGACCATTCCCACCTGGTCATTCTCTTCGGCCTCACCGTAACGGAATCGATGCACGCCCAGATATTTATCCAGATTGCGCGAGCTTATCGACATCACCTTGTCCGTGGGTTCAAGCACGGCGTTCTTCACTACCTTGCGACAAATTTTTGCAATTTCGCGTTCGAGGCTACGCACTCCCGCTTCGCGCGTATACAGGCGCACGATATCTCGTAGGGCCGAATCACTGACTTGCAGCTCGTTATCATTCAAGCCATTGTTTTTCATCTGTTTGGGTAAAAGATACTTTCGTGCAATCGCCACCTTTTCGTCCTCGGTGTAACCGGGCAGGCGAATCACTTCCATACGATCCAGCAAGGGCGCAGGAATATTCATGCTATTTGCTGTTGCAACGAACATGACATCTGACAGGTCAAAATCGACCTCGAGATAATGATCTGCAAAGGTATGGTTCTGTTCCGGATCGAGGACTTCAAGCAATGCTGATGCCGGATCGCCTCTGAAATCAGCTGCCATTTTGTCAATTTCGTCAAGCAGGAACAGCGGATTGCGAGTACCCACCTTACTCAGGTTCTGGATCACCTTACCTGGTAAGGAGCCGATATAGGTTCTGCGATGCCCTCGAATTTCAGATTCATCGCGCACACCGCCCAGGGCCATACGCGTATATTTACGATTGGTGGCTCGCGCGATCGATTGCCCCAAAGATGTTTTACCAACACCGGGCGGCCCGACCAAGCAGAGTATTGGGCCTTTGAGCTTTTTAACACGCTGCTGTACTGCAAGATACTCAAGAATGCGTTCTTTAACCTTTTCCAGGCCGTAGTGATCATCGTTCAAGACTTTTTCAGCCTTGCTCAAATCGTTACTTATCTTGGTCCTTTTCTTCCAGGGGCAGTCTGCCAGCCAGTCGATGTAATTACGCACAACCGTCGCTTCTGCAGACATCGGCGACATCATCTTAAGCTTGTTAAGTTCGTTGATAGCCTTTTTCCGTGCCTCTTTGGGCATGCCGGCTTTTTCTATACGTTGTTCAAGCTCTTCAATTTCGTTTGGCGCATCTTCGAGGTCACCCAGCTCTTTCTGGATGGCTTTCATTTGTTCGTTAAGATAGTACTCGCGCTGACTTTTCTCCATTTGCTGCTTTACACGACCACGAATACGTTTTTCAATTTGCAGCAGATCTATTTCTCCATCGATCAGCTTCATCAGGTACTCAAGCCTTTGATGCACATCCACGATCTCGAGGATTTTCTGCTTTTCATCAAGCTTTAATGACATATGTGCTGCAATAGTGTCTGACAGACGTGACGGCTCATCAATACCCGACAAGGATGTCAGAATCTCGGCAGGCACCTTCTTGTTCAATTTCACGTATTGATCAAATGCACCCAGAATAGAGCGGGAAAGAATTTCCAGCTCCTTGTCATCAACAGACATTTGGCTGTCCAACAAGTCATATCCACCAACAAAGAATTCCTCGCCATCCCTGAGATTGTTCACGCGCGCGCGTTGCACACCCTCGACGAGAACCTTAATGGTACCGTCAGGCAGTTTCAGCAACTGCAGAATTGTCGCCATGGTGCCGATCTCATAGACATCATCGACGCCGGGTTCATCGATGTCTGCACTCTTCTGCGCCACGAGTAAAATTTGCTTGTTGTCCTGCATTGCAGCATCAAGCGCCCGAATGGACTTCTCTCGACCGACGAACAATGGGATAACCATGTGTGGATAAACCACAACATCTCTTAGTGGTAAAACAGGAACTTCAGTTACGGAAGGACTCAAATCGTTATGATCAGTTGTTGTGGCCATAGATGCCTCAGTGGTTTTGTTTCCTTGTTTATGTGGTCAGAATCGAAATATTCAAGGCTTCGATCTGCTCACTCGTACTGCTATTCTTGTGACGCCTGACGTTCTACCGACGCCTGATGGTTGTCACCACCCTCGTAGACAAGGAAGGGTTTGTTGATCCCTTCGATTACAGATTCATCAATGACCACCTTGACCACATCTTCCTGTGATGGCAAATCGTACATGGTTTCGAGTAGTACATTTTCCAGGATTGTGCGAAGACCACGTGCACCTGTTTTACGCTTCATCGCCTTGCGTGCAATCGCCGACAAGGCATCGTCACGCAGTTCCAGCTCGCAGCCTTCCATTTCGATCATCTTGGCATACTGCTTGGCCAGCGCGTTCTTCGGTTCTTTGAGTATGGTCACCAATGCTTCCTCATCAAGCTCTTCCAGTGTCGCTATCACAGGTAGACGGCCAACAAATTCAGGAATCAAGCCATACTGGATCAGATCATCTGCTTCCAGATCAACGAGTACTTCAGAAGCACTGATTTCAGTCTCCTTACTGCGCACCTGGGCACCAAAACCAATGCCGCTTTTCTCTGAGCGGTCTCTGACGACCTTATCGAGACCGGAGAATGCACCACCGCAAATAAACAGTATCTTCGCTGTATCGACCTGCAGAAATTCCTGCTGCGGGTGTTTGCGGCCGCCCTGCGGCGGTACAGAGGCCACCGTTCCCTCGATCAGTTTAAGCAAAGCTTGCTGAACACCTTCTCCTGAAACGTCGCGGGTAATCGAAGGATTATCTGACTTGCGTGAAATCTTGTCTATTTCATCGATGTAGACGATGCCGGTCTGTGCTTTTTCCACATCATAATCGCACTTTTGCAGCAATTTCTGGATAATGTTTTCAACATCCTCGCCAACGTAACCAGCCTCAGTTAATGTGGTCGCATCTGCAATGGTAAATGGCACATTCAGCAAACGCGCCATGGTTTCAGCGAGCAGCGTTTTACCCGAACCTGTTGGCCCGATCAGCAGGATATTGCTTTTGGAAAGCTCAATATCGTCTTTTTTATGTTTGACCTCAAGACGCTTATAGTGATTATAAACCGCGACCGCCAAGACCTTTTTGGCACGTTCCTGGCCGATCACATAATCGTTCAAGATAGCTTTGATTTCATGCGGCGTTGGTAATTTTCGTATCGCCGAAGTGGATTCTTCTTCCATCTCTTCTCGAATGATGTCGTTACACAATTCGACACATTCATCACAAACATACACTGAGGGACCAGCGATCAGTTTTTTGACCTCATGCTGGCTCTTGCCACAGAACGAGCAATATAAGAGTTTTTCAGTATCGTTACCTGAATGATTATTGTCGTCGCTCATACATACCCCTTAGTTCATGGCTACAACACTACATTGCCAATTTCGCATGGCGGTTGCAAGTTTTCAAGATGGTGAGGATATTATATAGACAATAGCGCAATTGGATAATTCCATCAGTGATTTCATGACAAAAAACGGCATTTTTTGTAACAACCTGACAAATTTTCAGCAGTTTAGCCGACTTTTTGACCACTTAACCCACATTTTCCATCAAGTATTCGGATTTATCGTGGGTAATTGGCGATAAAAACTGTTCAATAAATAAACAGCACGAAGTTTCAACGGGTAAATGCCCGTGCTCAAGGCGGTCGCAATGGCTGAGGCAGAGCGCGTGAATACGCCACATCTATCAGGCAGGCATGAATGCCCGCAAACCAACCCATGCCCCGCCTTGCGCATAAGGTAATGTTGACAGGATCCGATCAACGCATCGCTGGCAGCCTGAGCCTGTGCAGGCCTGTGCATAGAGTCACGTCACGTGTGGGCACGACTCCGTTGTCACCGGCGTTTGAAATCCGAGCCGGTGAAGTTCCGGTCAGCTTCGAATATTCAGAACCTCGTCAATCAGGCCATAGGCCGCTGCTTCATCACTGCTCATGAAGTTGTCACGCTCAGTGTCATCGCTTATCTTTTCAATAGGTTGGCCGCTGTGCTTAGCCAGTATACTGTTCAACTGATCACGAATTTTGAGAATCTCACGGGCATGAATGTCGATATCCGACGCCTGCCCCTGGAATCCGCCCAGCGGCTGGTGGATCATCACACGCGAGTGAGGCAGGCAATAGCGCTTACCCTTATGACCTCCAGCCAGCAGTACTGCGCCCATACTGGCAGCCTGTCCCACGCACAAGGTGCTGATGTCCGGCTTGACGAATTGCATGGTGTCATAAATGGCCAGTCCGGCCGTGACAACACCACCGGGTGAATTGATGTAAAGCGAGATATCCTTATCAGGATTCTCAGATTCCAGGTAAAGCAGCTGTGCCACAACCAGGTTGGCCATATGGTCATCGACCGGCCCGACGACGAAAATCACCCGCTCCTTGAGTAATCGTGAGTAAATATCGTATGAACGCTCGCCGCGCGAGGTCTGCTCGACAACCATCGGAATCAGATTGAGTGCTTGTGTGTTCAACGCGCCCTGTGAAAATTCATTGTTTTGCATTTGTTAGTCCTGTAAGTTTATGGTCACCATCAGCTATCTATAGCTGATTTATGTGACCTTGTACATCAGATCATCGAATGAACGTTCAGTTTCATTGACCTCAGCATGTTCGATGACCCAATCAACCACCAGGTCTTCCATTACCAGTGTTTCGATGCCCCTCAATAGTTGCGGGTTACTCTGATAATAGCGGACAAATTCGTCCGGGTCTTCATAATCTTTCGACATATGCTCAACACGCTCGCGCACCTTTTCCGGATTCGGTTTTATATCGGCGGATTTCACCAGCTCTGCGAGTATCAGGCCAAGTTTAACGCGACGTCTGGCTTCGTTCATATATGATTCGAGCGCCTGCTCCGATCCCGGTAGTTGTGCAGCCGTCTGTTTTTGCAGTGTTTCGGCTTCCTGTTTGACAATCGCCTCAGGCACATCGATCGGGTTGCTTTCGACCAGCTGATCCATCACCGCGTTTTTCATCGCGGCACGTATGCGGCTATCCAATTCGCGCTCCATGTTGCCGCGGATGTCTTCACGCAGCTTGTCGAGACTGCCATCCTCGATACCGAACGCCCTGGCGAACTCGTCATCAACTTCCGGCAGAACGGATTCCTCAACAGCGTTCACCTTGACCTCGAATTCGGTTTCCTTGCCAGCGAGATGCTCAGCCTGGTAGTTCTCAGGGAAATTGATCGTAAAGGTGGTGTCATCTTCGGCCTTGAGTCCCACCAGCTTGTCCTCAAAACCCGGGATCATCGCACCCGCACCGATAACGACAGACACATCATTAGCCGTACCCCCCTCGAATGCCTCACCGTCAATCTTGCCGGTGAAATCGACGACAACCCTGTCGCCTTCAACCGCAGCACGGTCGACCGCACTCCAGCTGGTGCGCTGTTTGCGCAGGGTTTCGAGCATGTTGTCGATATCGGCCTCAGTCACCGTCGATGCGATCTTTTCGAGTTTCAGATCCGCCACAGGCGCCAGTGAAATCTCAGGGTATATTTCAAACGTTGCAGTAAATTCCAGGGGCGCGCCCGGCCTGATACCATCAGTCGATATCGCTGGATCGCCGGCTGGATTGAGATGCTCCTGCGCTAATGCGTCATGAAAAGATTTCTGGATCAGCTCTCCGGCCACTTCCTGGAAAACCTGGTCGCCATAATGCTGTTTGACGATTCTGAGTGGCACCTTGCCCGGGCGGAAACCGTCGATTTTGACACGTGGCAGCATCGACTTGAGTCGATTTTCGACCTGCGATTCGACTGCCTCGGTAGGAATCTGAATTTTCAGCTTACGCTCGAGACCTTCGCCCGCTTCGACTGAGACCTGCATAATAACCTCGGAAGTTTCTGATTAAAATAATTTGGTGCGAGAGGAGAGACTCGAACTCTCACGTCAAAGACACTGGAACCTAAATCCAGCGCGTCTACCAATTCCGCCACTCTCGCTTGTGTTGGGAGCGAATCTTATCAAAAAACAACCGCATGATGCGGGTTTATCGTTTCGAACCGATGCGGACAAGCAACTTCCAGAGGTTCCATGCAGCAGCACAGCCGGTTGCAGCACTCACTCCGATCTCAGTGCCTCCACTGGATCCAGCATGGCGGCCCGTCTGGCCGGTAGTACGCCGGCGGCCAGACCGATCACGACCGCGATGGCCTCGGCCAGAACCACGTAGAGTAGCGGCGTATGCACCGGCAGTGCGGGCAATGCCAGATGCAACAGTTGTGCAATTCCCACACCCAGCACCAGACCGCTGAATCCGCCAACAGCAGCGAGCACGATCGCCTCACCCAGAAACAGACTCAAGACCTGTGATTGTTTTGCGCCCAGTGCGCGCAGTAAACCAATTTCATTGGTGCGTTCGTTGATCGCTATTGTCATGATGGTCACGATGCCAATCCCTCCAACCAGCAAGGATATACCGCCAATCGCGCCGACAGCGAATGTCAGCACATCCAGCACCGAACCGAGCACATCCAGCATCTGCTGCTGGGTTGTTATGGTGACATCGTCCCTGCCGTGCCGCGCCTCGAGCACGCTCTTGATGCCATCGACCACAGTGTCGACCACGGTACCTTCCTGATACATCACATCGATCTGAAACAACGTGTCCTTGTTGAACAGACTCAGCGCGCGTGCCGCAGGAATATACACCGTATCATCGAGATCAAAACCCAGTACCGTCCCCTTGGATTCCATCACCCCGATCACGCGGTAGCGGTTGCCACCGATAGTAATGCGTTGACCCAGCGGATTTCGATCGCCGAACAGTTCCTGGCGCATCTTGCTGCCGAGCACCGCAAAGGCACGCGGTGCAACCGGGTCGTCCTCCGGCAAGAAACGCCCGGATTTAACCTGCATGCTGTACGCTTGCGGCCATTGCGGGCCAGCGCCATAGATATTCGCGCGCCTGCGCCGGTTGTCAGCCTCGACTTCCGCATTACCCTGCACCAGAGGCACCACTGCACGTGCAAACGGAAGGCGCTGCAGAGCTTCGGCGTCCTCGATGCTCAGCGGCCGCTCGGTGCCAAAGCCGCCCACGTTGCCGCCGTGCGTGCTTGTCTTGCCCGGATTAACGCTGACCAGCGTGGTGCCGAACTGGGTGAACTCTGACAGCACGAACTGATGTACGCCTTCGCCGATGGAGGTCAGCAGGACCACAGCGGCAATACCAACGGCGATGCCCAGAGCCGTCAGAAAACTGCGCATACGGTGTGCGATCAGCGAACTGCCGGTCAGACTGAGAAAATCACGCACACGCATTTTTGTTACCTCCCGGACAGCGCCAGCACCGGATCGAGCCGCGCCGCGCGTTGGGCCGGCATCAAGCTGAACAGCAGCCCGGTGAACACAGCAACGGCCAGCGCTACCACGATGGCCCATGCCGGTGCATAGGCGGGAAGGTCGGGAAAGGCATAGCGTATCGACCAGCTGCCGAGCTGACCGAGGATAAAACCGGTCAACGCACCCAGCAGGGACAATAGCAAGGCTTCGGCCAGAATCAGGATGATAATTTGACGGGATGATGCGCCCAGCGCCTTGAGTAAACCGATTTCTGCGGTGCGTTGTGACACCGCGACCAGCATGACATTCATGATCAGGATACCGGCCACCGCCAGACTGATTGCGGCGATGCCACCGACGGCATAGGTCAACGCCCCGAGGATACGGTCGAAGGTTTGGAGCACCGCATCCTGCGTGATGACCGTGACATCTTTGATGCCCTGGTGCCTCTCTTGCAGCGTATCGATAATGTATTGTTTGACCGGTCCAATGGCATCGCGTGTCTTGGCTTCGACCAGAATCCGGAACACCGACGAGGTATTGAAGATTTGCTGGGCCGAGGCAATCGGTATCATGATGGTTTCTTCCACGTCGACACCGATAGAGCGTCCTTCCGAGCCCATGATACCGATCACACGAAAACGACTGTCACCGATGCGCACCCATTGTCCCAGCGCGCGTTGCGCACCGAACAGTTCATCGCGTATCTTGCTACCGATGACCGCTACCGGCGAGGCCCGATCGAGGTCCAGTTCCGGCAGGAACTTTCCCTGGGCCAGTTCCCAGTGGCGAATCTCGAGCATGTCGTGATTGGTGCCGATAACCACGACCTCGCGCGAGCGGTTTCGATGACTGACGTCGGCAGAACCGACGTTGATAGGTGCGATTCGCCGGACGTTGTAACTGCGCGTCAACGCCTGCGCATCTTCCAGCGTCAGATCCCGCGGCGTCTCACCCATCATGGTCGACGGGTTGAGGCCCGCCGTCTCCGATCGCCCCGGGAACACGATAACCAGATTGGTACCCAGTGACGCAAACCTGTCGGTCACATACACACGCGCACCTTCACCCAGTGAAGTCAGAATAACCACGGCGGACACGCCGATCGACATCGCTATCAGCATCAACAGCGTGCGCGCCGGGTAGCCACGCAATGCGCCCCATGAAAACCAGGCGATGTCCGGACTATGTAACGCCATCGTCTGTGTTGTACGAGTGCTTGAGCTGGTCGATATCCAGACGGCCATCCATCATGTGCAACTGGCGTTTTGCACGCTGCCCCATTTCGGGATCGTGCGTGACCATGATCAAGGTGATGCCACGCTGATTGAGTTCTTCCAGAATACGAACCACATCCTGCCCGGACTTGTGGTCAAGATTGCCGGTGGGTTCGTCGGCGAGCAAAACATCGGGCTCCGTCACCGTTGCACGCGCGATGGCAACGCGCTGGCGCTGACCGCCGGAGAGCTGGTCAGGTTTATGATGACTGCGATCGCTCAGACCCAGTTCTGCGAGTGCCCGCGCAACCTTGGGCGCCCTCTGTTCGGGCGTCTCCCCGGCCAGAATCAGCGGCAATTCGACATTCTCGGCAGCGGTCAGGCGCGGTACCAGGTGGAACATCTGGAACACAAAGCCGATTTCACGGTTGCGTACCCGGGCCTGTTCGATGTCACTGAGTGAGGTGACATCCTCGCCGTTCAGACGATAACTGCCGGCGCTGGGCCGGTCCAGCAGGCCGAGCAGATTCAGCAGTGTCGATTTACCGGAGCCGGATGGCCCCATGATGGAAATGTACTCGCCTGACTCGATGGTCAATGTAACATCATCCAGAGCGTGCACGGTCTGGTCGCCCACCTGAAAATCACGGTGGATAGCGGATAACTCAATCATTGCTATTGGTCTTTATCACGGGTTTCCCGCACCGCAGCAACACCATCCTCAACACCTTCACGTTCGACCGAGACCACGACCTCATCGCCCTCGGCAAGGCCATCTACGACCTGTGTCCACTCCCAGTTGTTCAGACCGGTGGCTATTTTGCGCTGCTCGAGCCGTCCATCTGCACTAAACACCAGCACCTGATTGCCTTCGAGCAGGGCTTCGGTGGGTACACGCAGCGCGTTGTCCTGTTCATCGAGGATGACTTCGATATCTGCACTGTAGCCGGGCAGCATGTTTTCGCAGCCCTGCTGACAGACAAAATCCACTTCGACGGCAACCGTGCGCGCCTGCTTCTCGACTTCCAGCACATAGGGCGCAATGCGCTTGACCTTACCATCGAATACCTCCCCCGATAGTGCATCGAGGGTGATGTTCGCCCGCATAGCGACGCGTATTCGCGGCGCGTCGACTTCATCTATCGGTGCCGACACATACAGGCAGCTGATGTCCATCAGATCAACCGCCGGTGGCGTCGGAATCCCAATGGGTGACGGTGTTACAAACTCGCCTATCTCGCCATTGACCTCGGCTATGATACCGGCAAACGGCGCAGTCAGGCGTGTACGCTCGAGCTCCGCCTTGATGACGTCCAGTTTGGCCTGACTGACTTCCGCTGTTGCGTTCGCGGCGTTGCAGGCAGCCTTTTGTGCACGCGCTTCACCGTCGGTTTTATCCACCGCCTCTTCTGAACTGAGATTTTTCTTGCGCAGTTTTTTCTGGCGCTCGGCCTCTCTTTGAGCCACCTCGGCTCTGACGCAGGCCTGGTTGGCATTGGCCGTTGCTGCCTTGACTTCGCTTTTGGCGAGCTGATGCTGGGCTTGCATATCCTCGTTCCACAGCTCCATCAGCAGCTGCCCCTGTTCGACAATATCGCCCTCCGTTACCGGCAAGCTGGAGATCTGCCCGCCAATCGAAGGTGAAATACCCGCCCGTCGACAAGCCTCGATCGTACCTGCCCGGGTATTGGCGACCGTTTCCTGTACATTGCCAACACCCACTTTTCTGACAACGACCTCCACAGGCTTTTCGCGGCCCAGCCAGAGCACAAGCGCAGCAATTGCCGCGACGATGACCAGAACCGTAAATGCAAGCTTGAAACGTTTAATTTGCCAATCCTCTACCAATGTGCTGTATTAGCACCGAGATCCAACACGCTCAGACAATAGATAGTTCAGCTTGTTTCGTGATATAGATGAACGTCCGTTTGCGGGAAGGGTATGGAAACACCTTCTGCATCGAAGCGGCGTTTGACTTCGCGCGTGATGTCCCAGTAAACATCCCAGTAATTTTCCGGTTTGACCCACGGGCGGCAAACAAAGTTGACCGATGAATCGGCAAGCTGGTGAAGTTTCACTATGGCCTTGGGCTCTTCCAGCACCAGTGCGTGCGCATTGACTATTTCTTCCAGTATCCTCTGGGCCTTGTCGATATCATCGCCATACCCGATGCCAAAGACCAGATCGACGCGCCGTTGCGTGATACCGGTAATATTCGTGATAACATCGCCCCAGACCGAGTTATTGGGAACAATGACGAGCTGGTTATCCGGTGTTCTCATTTGCGTGGAGAGCAGGTTCATTGATTCGACCTTTCCCAGCACGCCTGCAACATTAATCACGTCGCTTACATCAAACGGGCGATAAAGCAGCATCAGAATGCCACTGGCAAAGTTACTCAGCGAATTCTGCAATGCAAATGCAATCACGAAACCGGCGGCGCCGATAATTGCCAGCACCGGTCCGATATTAACCTCCAATGCTGACAGTCCCACAAAAAATCCAATGAACAGCACGAGACGGCGTGCACTCATCACCAGGAATTCACGCAATAAGGATGACAGTTGCCTGGACTGCGACATGGCCTTTTGCGTCGCTTTTCCAGCAACTATCGAAAGCAGATAAAACACGAGGACGATAACAACAAACTGGATGATGTTGACAGCCCAGCGAAAGCCACCCTCTGCCGACATCAACCAGCCGGTAACGGTGGTCCAGGTCGCGCTGGCATCAGTCACATCGACCTTGATACCTGATACGGCCTTGATATAGGCGTCATATTCCTTGGTCTCACCGCCTTTGGCACCCAGTTCTGCCAGCACAACATTAAAGCGGTCGATGAGTGCAGTTCTTTGTGCCCTGAGCGCCGTTAGATGCTTGACCAGCGCAATTTTGAGGTCCGCCTTGGCTTCTGTTGTTGCGTCCGATACAGCTGCAGGATCGCCCTCGGCTATCGCTATACTTTTTGCTGCCTCAATGGCCTCTTGTACGTCGGCATCCTGTGCCAATTTCTTCTCAATCTCCTCTGCTTCTTTCAGAGCTTCTGCTGCTTCCTTGGTGGCCTCCTCTGCCTTGGTTTTTGCTGCTTCAATGGCCTCTTGTGCATCAGCATCCTGTCCAGGTTCCCGTTCAATCGCCTTCACACTCTTCAGGTCTACTGCGGTTTCCTTGGGCAACTCTTTTGCCTGCTGCTCATCGGCTTCTTCCTTCGCTTCTTCTACGTCTTTCAGCGCCTCTTCAACTTTCTTTGTTTTTTTTATCTCTTCCTTTTTGTATATCGCCGCCACTTCGGCATTACTGATTTCCTTTACTTTAGCCTGTAGCAATAACAGCCAGGCCTGTGCTTCAGCTTCAAGCTCACATTTTGTCAACGGCTTTACGCGATGCGTCAGGACTGCAACAGGTACTTTGACATCAGCATTCGTTACCGCCTTGATATCAGTGGGGCAGTCTTTCGCCAATACACCATCGGGCACCATCAACAATGCAATAAGCACAGCCTGTAACCAGGCGACGGAAAAGATAGTTTTATTCATGTATGCATTCTCCAGCAGAGTCATTCAAATGCCTTCGCGTGTTGGAAAATCGATTCCAGCATTGGTGGCACACAGTAACCTGAATCGCCATCACTAAGACATTGTAGAGCTTTTCGTATGATCAATATAGCGGAAGGCCCTGGACTGGCTGCTAGATACCCTTTTGTATCGAACAGCACCTGTCCCGGCAACTCTTTACGGTTGTGATTGAATTCAACATGCCAATAAACCAATGTCCAGACCGCCATGGCAATAAGCCGCATCATGTGTTATTTGTTTCCGCCATCAGGCGGACCATGCTCAACCCGCATCTCTTTGACACGCTCGATATGCTCAATCAGTGCATCCGTTGTCTCTTTCAACAACTCCAGCTCATCGACCGTCAAGTCATTAAGCTGCTCAAGGTTGTATTCAATTGCCTCGATGATCTGTCTCGAAGGGCGCTGGATCGGGCGCATGAAATAGGCAGTGACCGTAGCCACTATCGCCCCGAAGAACAGTATTGATCCCAGAATAATCCAGACTGCACCTATGAATTCCGAGATACCACTGATTGGCATGTCGGCGATGCCAGCCGTCGATAAAGCCGCTATACCCCAATATAAGGCCCGCCCGTAAGACGTGATGCTCGTACCCTCGGCACCAGTCTCACCGAGATATATACCTGCCGAAAACAGCATCCAAAGAACAATCAACACTAGAGTCATCTTGACGATGGGTGTATGCACCAGGACATCACGGATAAATTTCCGTCCTTTCCAGTTCGCACGTCTACTGAATTTGATCAAAATTCATCTCCCTCATGATTGACCGGGATGTTATCAAACGCCAGTAACTTTATCAGTTACCGCGTGCTCCCGATTCAATACAATACCAATACAAATTTACAAACACAGACATGAATATTGCTTTCGGTCCTGTACCATCGCGACGGCTTGGCCGCAGTCTTGGCATCAATAATATACCGCCCAAATCCTGCTCCTATTCCTGCCTGTACTGTCAGGAGGGTGCGACTCAAGGGCAAAAAACTGAACCACAGGAATTCTATACACCGGATCACATCTACCGGCAGGTCAGCGCACAGCTTGAAAAAGCCGATAGCGCCAATGAGCCTGTTGATTACCTGACATTCGTGCCTGATGCCGAACCAACCCTCGATATCAAGCTTGGCGAGACAATAGAGCAAAACACGGCAATGGTTATATCCTCCACAGTGCTTGGCGGCATCGTACTCTTCTTCTTGCTTGAAAAAATCGTCATCTGGCGCCACTGCCACGAGACGAAATGCGAGGTGAACGGAACTGCAGGACCACCGATTCTGATCGGCGATGCCTTTCATAATTTTTTCGTGATTGCAGCTGCCTTCAGTTCAGTACCGTTGGGGGTAGCCGCCTCACTGGCTGTGATCGCCCACGAAATTCCACAGGAGTTGGGCAATTTCGCCATCCTGCTCAATGATGGCTATTCGACCACACGGGCACTGCTACTCAACCTGCTGTCATCGCTGACCACCTTGCCGGGTGCGGTGATTGCCTACCATTACCTCGGCATAACCATGGAGGCCTTACCGTTCATCCTGGCGCTCTCCGCAGCCAGTTTTATCTATATTGCGATTGCTGATCTAGCCCGCATTTCTCAGCGCAGAGGCGCAAATGCGAAGTAGAGCTTCTTATCTTGTATAAATCGTACTTTGTCATCTCTCCCTTCGGTCGAGCTGACGTAGTAACTGTAGGGTGCGCCGTGCGCACCACGAGTGATGAATTAGACAGGTTGGTTTTGGTGCGCACGGCGCGCCCTACCGTTCAAAGCCAGTTTCACAGCATAAATGTCAAAATTACTTTGTGCACTTTGCGGTAACTGGCTGCCATCTACATTGAAAGCCCATACAACAATACACGTTTTTCTATTCCCACCAATGCTTTTTCGCGTGCTTGTTCTTTTCGCGCAGTTGCTTGTACAGCTCTTTTTCATCAGCCGACAGTTTTTCCGGGATATGCACCTGCAGCCGAATATTGAGATTACCACGCATGGGCGCACCGAAAACAGGCAGCCCCTTGCCTTTGAGCCGCAGCACTTCATCCGGCTGAGAGCCCGCCGGGATCTTGACTTCCACCTGTCCGTCCGGGGTTGGAATTTGTATTTTTGTGCCCAATACCGCATCGGGAATTTCAATGTGCTCGACGCGCCACAGATCGGCACCGTGACGTTCGAAACGCGAATCCGGTTTGCTCCTGACCACAACTAAAAGTCACCCGGTGGGCCACTGGGATCGCTGCTGGGCAAGCCATGTCCCGGTATACGCAGCGCGGCACCTTCATCGACACCGGCAGGTATGGTCACCTTGAGTTTGTCCTCCTGGTTGATTTCGCCGCTGCCGTTACAGTTTTCGCACGGGTGATCGATAAATGCACCCTGACCATGACAGACCGGGCAGGCCGTGATTTGCTGGAAACTGATCGTGCCCTGCTCTTTGGATTCCTTGCGCGTGGTCACCTGCTGACCGGTGCCGTTGCAGGCCGCGCATTGACGCGGCGCCGTACCCGGTTTAGCACCGCTACCATGACAGCTTGGACAGATGACCGGACGGTTGAAACGCACGGTTTCATCGCCGCCGGTATTGATTTTTTCCAGCGGGACGACCAGCCGGACTTCGAGATCGCCGCCTTTGGTCGGACCACCGACAAACACAATCCGGTCGATATCCTTACTGGTGATACTGGCATCGTGCAAGGCCTGCTCAATGGGACCACGGCAGCGTTGCACCACGTCATTGACCTGGCGTTCGAGTTCAGTGCGCGTCAGGTCCATATCAAGATGCTCGGGTTCGCCGGCAACAGCCGTCAGATAGGGCAACGTGATATGCGTGGTCGTGCTGCTCGAAAGTTCGATTTTTGCAACCTCGGCCGCTTCCTTCAGGCGGGCCATCGCTTTGGCATCACTATGAACATCGACACCGGTATCCTGCTGGAATTTGTCGACGATATACTCAACCAGGTTATGGTCCATGTCGGTACCGCCGAGCCGGGTATCGCCACTGGTCGCCTTGACCTCGAACACGCCTTTGCCAAACTCCATGATGGTCACATCCAGCGTGCCACCACCGAAATCGATCACGGCGATGCGCAGTTCTTCACCGGCACGATCGAGACCGTAGGCCAGCGATGCCGCCGTTGGCTCGTTGATCAGGCGTGCGACTTCGAGCCCGGCGATACGACAGGCATCCTTGGTTGCACTGCGCTGGTTGTCATCGAAATAGGCAGGCACCGTGACCACGGCCTGCGTGACTGGTTCACCGAGGTAGGCTTCGGCATCGTTCTTGATCTTCTGCAACAGAAACGCCGACAGCTGCTCGGGTGAAAAGCTTTTATCGTGCAACTGGATCTGTTCACGCTGACCCATGCTGCGCTTGAACGCGGTGGCAGTGCCATCCGGGTTGGCCACCGCCTGACGCCGCGCCGGTTCCCCGATCAGCGTCTGGCCGTCAGGCATGACCGCGACATAGCTGGGAAAGGCCTTACCGCCGATACTGATGCCTTCGGCACTCGGAATAATCACAGGCCGGCCACCGCGTAATACGGCGGCGGCCGAATTCGAGGTCCCCAGATCTATGCCAATAATTGCCATGAGTGATCCTTGTCGTTAATACTTCAAAAGGATGTGAGCATTACCATCTGACGTAAATGGCACACACTTAAGCCATAATTTAAGTCATTGCGAGCGTTAGCGTGGCAATCTATTGGCGTCTGTTGCCTATCAGCCAGAAATTGCTTCGTACCTCGCAATGACGTATTTACTGAAAAAATGTGCATTTTCGAAGGTAAAGCTTCGTGCTGCGACCGTAGGGTGCGCACGGCGCACCCTACGTATACTTCAAGCAGATGTGAACATTAACATCTGTCGCCAGATCTGTATGTATCTGACTAAACCCCATTTCTCACCAGGCGGCGTTGAACACTGATAAGGCACTAATCCATTTAAGAGTATCCAGATGATCAAAAATACAGTGTGTCATTCAAATATGCCTATCACGGTTCAGGCTGGTCTTCGTGTCCGTAAGCTGGCTCTTCACTCAAACCGTAGCTATTGCTACGCTTTTCGCTCCAGAGCGGCGCTTACGAACACGAATCCTGCGCCTGCTCCCGTGATCCTGGTGAGAAATGCGGGCTAGATCACTCAACCTTGATACTTTGCCGTTTCGATTTGGTGACCTTGGGTAAGGTCAGTTCAAGAATGCCGTCCTTGAGTTTGGCCTTGGCCTTGCCTTCATCGACTTCGGCGGGCAGTGACAGTGTGCGCGAGTAACTGCCGCTGGAAATCTCGCAACGGTAATAGTCGCCCTTCTCTTCTTTTTCTTCGTGACTTGTGCTGCCTTTGATGGTAACGGTGTTGCTGGTAACCGAGACATCGATATCCTTTTTATTAACACCGGGCAGCTCTGCCTTGACGATCACCGCATCATCACGCTCGATCACATCGACACTCGGTGTCTTGCCTTCGAAGGGCTGTGCCAGCCTGGAGAAAGAAGGCCACTCCGTACGATACGGCCGCATCCAGCCGCGCGGGAAATAGTTGTCGAACATACGCTCCATTTCTTCGAAGGGACTCAACACCTGGGCCGTTTCTACCTTCTTGACTTCCTGCTTGCCTTCCTTCTTCTCTTCACTCGCCATAACGTTCACCTCTGGATAACTATGTGCCTGTTAAGCACTTGTGTTGTTCTGGGGAGCCGATTGTACGATGCTCGCTGATACCTGTACAGGTCGGGTACAGCGCGGGCGTTGATTTAATCCAAACGATGATGTTCGAGATTGAGTACAGCCTCAAACGCGTTCGTCGCCAGCCTGCATGCATATCTGTATGGTCTGATTGAAATGATTTTTAGCCGAAAACACGCAAACAATACCTATGGGCTATTCAGCACATGTGCGCTTTGGCCTGGGCATAGTGCTCTCAGCGACATGTTTGCTTAACACCACGAATTTGACAGCTTCGTTTCAATTATGATTTGCGGGTGTCCATATTAGTGATCAATACACTAACTCCTTATCGGGCTCATCAAGCGTTTCGATTCCGCCATCGCTGTTGATGACCTTGTCTATGTGGTCGGGCGTGTGATCGAGACCGCAGAAATCGACTTGTATCAGCTCGCCCGGCGGATCCCAGTCCACCGCCTCCTCGTGAACGACCTTGCCGTTCATCATCGTGGCCAGCACATTGACATCGAGCAGCTGTTCCGGGACTTCGAAGAGGTTGCGGTCGAGTATGATCAGATCGGCCTTCTTACCCACCTCGATCGAACCGATCTTGTCTTCCATGTGCACCAGATAAGCGGAGTCGAGCGTGTATGACTTGATTGCGGTCGCCAGATCCACGGCCTCGTCGAGTGTCGGCAGCGCCGCGTCGCTACCCGGCGACTTACGCGTCATCGCGATATACATGTTGCGGAACGGGTTCAGATCGGTCACCGGGTAGGCTGCGCTGAAGCCAACACGCGCACCGGCATCGATCAGTGACTTGATGCGCAAGAAGCGCTGGACCTGTGCGTCGGTGGCCACCGCCATTACAGACGGAACGGGGTAGCCCTGCGACACCAGCAGATCCGCACCCACGTTGAGTTGCTTGAAACGCGGCAGATCATCGTCGTGCACGAACATGGTGTGGCCTGTGTTCAGGCGAACCTTGTCGTAACCCGCTTTGCGAACTTCTTCGAACCCATCCAACGCCCAGCGTACCGCGCGATCACCAATCGAGTGGGTGTGCACATCATAGCCCATCCCGGTCACTTCCAGCAGGACTTCCTTGAACTGCTCTGGTGGCAACGCGAGGAAGCCGCGCTCACCTTCCTTGCTCTCCTTATAGTCCTCGAGCATAGCTGCGGTGCGGTTGTCGGGGGCACCGTCGCCGTGTATTTTCATGAAGTTGACATTGAACAGATCCGACGAATACACCGGACCGAACTTCTTCAGTTCCGCCATCGCGTCGGGGATGTTGTAGTCGCGCTCGATCATCGCACCGGCAATGACGCGAACGCTGAGCTCGCCGTTTTGCTCCAGCTCGTGAACCGCACTGAACATGGCTTCGGCCGAGCCCTCGAAGGTGGCCGCCTCAAAACTGGTGGTGACACCGTTACGGCTGGCGACATCGAGGATCTTCTCGGCGGTCTTCAGAATACTGTCCTTCTGGATCAGTTTGAGTTCCTTCACCATCCGCCAGATCGCCGCAGAGGTCTTCACCTCGCCGGTCAGCTGGCCCTTGTCGTCACGACCCCAGGCATCGACTGGATCTTTCTTATCGGCGGCGATGCCGCTCATTTCCAGCGCCTTGGAATTCGACCAGCCGCCGTGGCCGCCCTGGCCGATCATCAGGAAGGGCTTGTCGGCAATGATGGCATCGATCTGCTGGCGGGTGATCGTCACTGTGCCTTCAAAGGCACCGCCGAAAGAGAAATACGGACCGTCGGGATTTTCGGCGACGTAAGTTCTCAACGCCGCGAGCATCCTGTTTGGATCACCCTCGTTCGGAATCACCAGCCCGGACGAAAGCACCATCATCGGCAACAGGTGCATGTGGGTGTCGATGAAACCCGGCATCACCACCCTGCCACTGAGATTGCCGACGGTCGTGTTCTTGCCGATGAACGTCCTTGCGCCTTCGTTGTCGCCGACATAGACAATGTCGGTGCCGCGAATGGCGACCGCCTCTGCCCATGGCTGCTTTTCATTCACAGTGTAGATCTTTCCGTTCAGCACCACCGTGTCGGCCGGTTCCGTAGCGGCAAAGGTCGGCGCCGACAGCAGGATCAATATTGTGCTCAGAATGAGCTGATTCAGGATATTCATGTTGTCTCCTACCGTATGGTTAGATACCGCGCTCGGTGACAAAAGATTCTCATTGGTCACCGAGCGCTTTTCTACTTTTTCTCCGTCTGTAGGGTGCGCCGTGCGCACCATGGATCATGTAGTTGCTGAACCACGGTGCGCACGGCGCACCCTACAACTGGTGAGAAATGCGGGTTAGTGCTCTGCACATATACGTACCAATATCACAGGCCCGGCTGTGTGTGACGAAATCCCGGTTCGAGATCGCCTCACTCAGAATGTGATCAACCAGCTGGTCAAAACCCTGATTGTCCTGCCGAACCAGGCCGAGATTGTGTACCCTGGCCTTGATGTCGCCAACGCCAAAGAAAGCATCGTGCGCCACCTTGCCGTCAACCATGGTCAATATTACATTGGTTTTGTGGATATCATCGACTTTTTGGTCAAACGGATGCTCGTCAAGCCACCAGGTCGGCTTTCTTTACCACTACACCAGGCTGTGGCCACCACCGAGGCTCGCGGTACGAGTGGCCGTTTCGAGGCCAATGCGTTCGCCTTCCAGCGCAAACCCTACATTCTACTCCCGAACGGAAATGACGCGCCATCGCGTACTGCAGGTACTCCAGCGGCTTGCAGGTACTGATGGCCGAGGATGCCGGCCATGGCAGCACATCCATGTGCCGCACGGAAATTCTGAATGAATCAGAGTTTCCTTAATTGTAAGTCTTAACACCCAGACCGCACTTTTTCAGAAGTGGTGAGGAGTGTCCTCGGCTTTCTTCAACGGCGCCATTCTTATGTAAAATATGATGAACGAATTCATGTTTGAGTGCTTCAATATCTGTTCTGGAATCCCGTTCCAGGACGATATCGTCCTCGTCGGTGTTTATCCATATCGTGCTTGCGACAGAGTGATAAAAGGCCCACGCACCGCCGAGACCCGCAAAAGAAAAGCTCCTGAATTCTACCGTTGGGCCTGGTGCAGTCATGCCCATGCAGGCCATCGTATCGACATATGCTTTTGAAATTCCCTCGAACTCAATATACATATCTTTTGACGGTTTTAATGTCAATCCATACTTATCAATCAGTATTTTGTCAGTTGAATACTTTCTGTCACCTTTTTTACCGTTATCAACACTACATCCAGACAGCACTGCACACAGACTTACAGCGATTATATTCCTGTATTTATATCTCATTTAAGTGGTAACTAGCCAACAAACAACGCAGTTACCATAAGCACGCAAAGAACAGGCCAAAAATAAAAATCATTCTATAAACAACTAGCTATGGATTTTTATTTGGCCCGCACCGTGATCTCTGTAAATAACCTTTACACTTTTCGCTGATATTTGCGGACGGCGTTTGCACGGCCGTGCTGGAAGTATTTTTTTTCCATAAAATATCAGCAGGTTAACAACTGCTGATACAGTGTAAAGAAAAGACCAAAGCTTGCGTCCTCCCAAGAGGGAGAAAATAATGAATGCGTAAAATCTGTATTGAAAACGGCGCTCAGCGCGCTGATGGTGGGTACAGCGTTATCCGTCTCGCCGGTTACCGCACGCGATGACTGTGACAGCATCACCTGCAAACGCATCGCCAGTTTACCCGCCTTGACGAACGATGATATCGACATATCATCGGCTGCAGAGATCGTCGCTGACAGTCGCAACGGCAAGACGCTGGTCTACACCGACAGCGAAAACGAAAACCCTGGTTTTATCGACATCCGCAATCCGGCCAGGCCTCAACCACCGGGTGCTGTTCCGACGTTTATAATAAAGGTGCAAACATCGCCGGCTTTATCAACGTGGCTGATGCTATGTTGGCCTATGGTGTAGGCTGAACCGCCAAATATAACGGCACTGTTCACCATCTATGCTCAATGCTAATCATTTCTTTAATCAATTTTACCTTCAAATAAATTCTTCTTTTTGCAGATAGATTCATGCATATGATTTCTGAATGTAAGCACGCGTGCAGTTCGTTTTAGATCAGGATGCAGTAATATCCAAAGCCCCAGATTATGCGAGGGATCAGGCTCACAATAGCGTTCCAGCAAGGGATCGACATCCCCCATGAAACAGGGCAGATATGATACCCCCAACCCTTCTTTGATGGCGGCCAGCGTTAACAGGGTATCGTCACTGTAGAAATTGTGCTTCTGTTCACCGCAGGAGTGGCGCGTCCATGACTTATGAAAATTGCAACACTCTACGCCAATCCACTTGGGTTCCGTATTGTCTTGTCTGATTTGGGAAATATATTCACGACTGCCATATATAGTAGAGGCGACGGTCACCATCCTTTTACCGATCAATGTATCGGTTGGTGAATTGGTCAGTCGAATGGCGACATCCGCTTCGCGTTGTGACAGACTTGAATCCAGGTTAGATACAATTATGTGAAGTTGGACGTTTGGATAATGTCGATTGAAACTGGCAAACATCGGCATTAACACCGAAGTCGCCATGTTATTGATTACCGTGACCTTTAGTGGTCCAACCAGATTTGAATCAACCCCCAATACGGCACCATCGACGCTCAGTACTTCAGTTTCAATTCGGTTAGCGGCCAGCTTGACATTTTCTCCCGCCGGGGTGAGTTCATAGCCACCCTTTGTTCTTTCTATCAGGCGTGCTCCAAGCTTTTCCTCCAGCTTGCGCATACGACGGGAAACCGTTGAATGCTGTACATCTAATTGTTTTGCTGCACCGCTAATTGTGCCGGTACGTGCTACTGCCAGAAAAAGCCTTAAGTCATCCCAGTTCATCCCGAGTTCAGTACCTGTGCATTTTTGCACATTATGATTCATTTTTTAGCTAATTGTTAGCAGAAATAACCGGCGTAGACTGGTTAGTAATCCAAACAAAACACCAAGGGAGTGAACAATGACCAGGAATCCGCCGGTATTTAATGCCACTCAATATAAGAAAACGACACATCAGCAGTGGGACCAGGCAGCCGAAGCATGGCATCGCTGGGGATTTTTATTATCGAGCTGGCTGGGCCCCGCCACTGAAACCATGATGGACATGTGTGAAACGAGCACGGGTAGCCTTAAAAGAGATAGAAGATGCTTCGGGTGAGTTTGAAACGCATGGCCATTTTGAAGGCCCTTGCGAAATGCTTATCGCAGTTGGCACCAGATAAACAAACCTGAGGACAGCGTAATGACAAAATTAGCCATCGTACAAAAGCCACCGGTTTTCTTGAACAAGACAAAAACCATTGAGCTTGCCGTTGAGTCAGTCGCGGAGGCGGCTGAAAACGGAGCTGAGTTAATCGTTTTTACCGAAGCTTTCATCCCCGGCTATCCCACCTGGATTTGGCGCCTGCGTCCTGGTGGAGACTGGAACCTGTCTGAGGAATTACACGAGCGCCTACTGAATAATGCGGTGAATATCGATTCAGATGACTTGAATCCCCTGCGCAGCGCAGCCAAACAATTCCAGGTCACCATCGTCTGTGGTATCGAGGAAAGAGATAGCAAGCTTAGCCAGTCCACGCTTTATAACAGTGTCATCATCATAGGACCTGGGGGCGATTTACTTAACCGGCATCGTAAATTAATGCCAACAAACCCCGAACGCATGGTCTGGGGATTTGGCGATGCTTCCGGTTTAAAGGTCATCGATACACCTGCTGGCCGCATTGGCACCTTATTATGCTGGGAAAACTACATGCCCCTGGCCCGTTACGCGATGTATTCGCAAGGTATTGAAATCTATATCGCACCCACGTATGACAGCGGCGATGACTGGATCAGCAGCTTGCAACATATTGCCCGGGAAGGTGCATGCTGGGTCATTGGCTGCGGTAATTTGTTAAGAGGCAGCAATTTTCCGGATGATTTCCCTGAAAAAGACAGCTTGTATCCAGATGCTGATGAATGGGTAAATCCAGGAGATTCGGTTGTCATCGCACCGGGTGGTCAGATCATAGCAGGCCCGATGCGTGAGGAATCCGGCATCTTGTACAGTGATATCGACCCGAAGAGGGTGGGTATCGCCAGAAGGACTCTTGATGTCGCCGGTCATTATTCACGACCTGATATCTTCCAGCTCAATGTTAACACCAGGCCACAATCTTCCGTGGTGTTCAACGCTGATTAATACCATAGCGTTTTTCCATAAATAAAGATGAGGAAAACATAATGTCCAATCCAAACGAACATAAAGCCAGCTGTTTTTGTGGAGATGTTGAATTTACCGTAAGCGGAGCGCCAGAAGCCATGGCCTATTGCCACTGCGATTCCTGCCGACGCTGGTCAGCCGGACCGCTAACCCGCATTTCTCACCAGGCGGCGTGTAATACTGGTAAGGCATTGGTTTTTTGGAGTGAAGCTCCGATGATCACAAATACAGAGTGTTATTCAAGGATGCCTATCACGGTTCAGGCTGGTCTTCGTGTCCGTACGCTTGCTCTTCACTCAAACCGTAGCTATTGCTACGCTTTTCGCTCCAGAGCGGCGCTTACGCACACGAATCCTGCGCCTGCTCCCGTGATCCTGGTGAGAAATGCGGGCTAAGCGCTTTTACCTTATGGAAACATGAAAATGTCCATGTTACAAAGGGCCAGGACAAGATCGCGAGCTATAGCGATAACCCGGGGTCTGATCACGAGGGCGTCGTGGCTATTCGTCAATGGTGTAAAAACTGTGGTGGCCACCTATTTACTGATCACCCGACCATCGGATTGCTTGATGTGCCGGCCCCCGTTATTTCTGACTTCAGCTTTAAACCTGGCTTTCATGTTCATTATCAGGAATCCGTTCAACCGATCATGGATGATCTACCCAAATTCAAAGACTTGCCTGCAGAGGCAGGGGGATCTGGAGAACAGCTGGGCTACTAACTCATAAGGCATATCGAGTAGAGGCAGAGTAAACGCCCTCCTGATCGCTCGTCAACCGACCGTTCAGGTATGGCAAGGGCCTGCAACCTGCCCCGTCGGAACCGGATTGCCCCATCGACGCGGTCGGCGTACACGCAATCGAGGAACAGCATGTGAAAACAGAGGTTGAGTTTGCTCCAGGCGTCCTGCCCATCACCCCTGCAGGGCCAGCGATTGGCTACTCGAGATCGCGCCTGGCGATTTCGTCAGAACACCACCGAAGCGGTGGATATAAACATGCCCAAAAGGAGCAGAGTTATTTGATTTATTCAAACTGAGTTAAACTCTACGACTCTGTTATTTCGGGACGTTTTTTTCCATAACCCAGTGAATTAACGTAGTACCGGGATAGCAGTGCGTTTCAAACAAACTGGGCTCAGGTCAGAAGGGCACTTACTTAACCTTCACCAGGAGCAAAACCGCGCCATCGCGAGCGCTAGCGCGGCGATCACTACGCCTTTGCGTCACCCTGTAAAAGATTGCTTCGTGTCTCGGCCGAGTGCATATTATGCTTAGAGTACGTACCATTGTGATCTGAACCGTGTTTCTTCAGGCACATCTAGGCTACTGGCAAACCCGCTGTATAACAAATAAGATCTGTCTTTAAAGGGTAACGGAACAGCAGGATACCAATGGATCATCTATATATTGCACGTCAGCCCATTTATGACCTGAACAAGGCTGTCATGGGCTATGAGTTACTTTACCGTTCAAGCGCAGTCAATCAGGCGAATATCATTGATGCCAACCAGGCATCCTGTGAAACCATTCTTAATTCCTTTATGCACATTGGCATCGACACTATTGTCGGCAGTGCTCTGGCGTTTATCAATCTACCGCGAGAATTTGTGATTAACGACAGTCTCACTCCGATGTTCAGAAATCAAAGTGTGCTGGAAATACTTGAACATGTTGAACCCGATGAAGAGGTCATCAAAGGCTTAAGACGACTAAAGTCTGAAGGCTATCGAATTGCTCTGGATGATTTTTCTTACCGTGACAAACTCATTCCCCTGGTTGAGTTAACCGATTTTATTAAAATCGATGTTAGCACAGTGACGAAAACAGACATTGAGCAACAAGTCGCACTGTTGAAGCCATACAATGTAAAGCTTATCGCAGAGAAAGTAGAGACTCATGAGGCTTATCAGGATTGTTTAGATCTCGGCTTTGAAAATTTTCAGGGATTTTTCTTCTGCTACCCCGTGATGCTTACGCGAAAGTCCTTACCAAGCAATAAAATGGTGATTCTAAATATCCTAAATAGACTGCATGATCCAGATACTGGCCCAGATGAGCTTGAACAGATTCTTGTTCAGGATATTGCACTGTCATACAAGTTACTTCGCTATATCAATAGCGCCGCTTTTGCATTAAGGCGTGAGGTAGACTCAGTTAAAGACGCCATTATCCTACTTGGCACGGACAACCTGAAAAACTGGGTATCATTGATTATGATGTCAAGGATTATTGAATCAAAGCCAACTGAGCTAATCGTCACCGGCATGATTCGGGGAAAGATGTGTGAGTTACTTGCTGAGAATGAACACCCTGAAATCAAGCATCAAATGTTTCTTATTGGTCTGTTTTCCGTACTTGACGCACTAATGGATCAGCCTCTAATCGAACTGCTGGATAATGTAGTCCTGAGTACACCAATAAAACTCGCTTTACTCGATAAAATGGGCATTCAAGGTGAACTATACCAGCGCGTATTACACTATGAAAAATGCAACTGGGATGAATTAAACAATTTGAATGTTAATACCAATGAATATGCTCAGTCTTATGTCAACGCTGTAACCTGGGCCGATCAAAGCATGAAAGCCATTCTTAATGTCTGAGGAAACGCTGATTAACTCAGCGTTTCCTTGCAGCGCATGGATGTGTCGCCATTTTCAACCACATGTGATTGAAAATGAAGAAAAAATAAAAAAATTGTATTTTCATTTCTCGTGCTCTGATAATTCCTGGATGGGATTATTCAGAGCTTCCCTAAATTAGGGTGATTCTGACATAATCCAACACCGTGTAAAAACAGTGCAGATCTGCACCCAAAGGGACCAGCCCCTTTTTCTTCAAGACTATGGCATTCACATCGAGTAATATTACCTGGCAGACGTCGAATTATTAATGGTGAACAACTCATGAAGAAACTGGCATTTTTATTATTTTTGTTAATTCCGTCGATAAGCGTTGCACAGAATTACCCGCGCATGAACGAAACTGATATGCAGCAAATGATGCAGCAAATGGAGAAAATGGAGACCTGCATGAAGAAAGTCGATGAATCCAAGTTAAAAGCGCTAGAGCAACGCTCACGTCAGATGGAAACCGAGGTGAAGTCTTTATGCGCCAAAGGAAAGCGTGATGAAGCGCAACAGAAAGCTATTTCATTTGGTAAGGAAGTTGCCAACGACGAAACAATGAAAACAATGATGAAGTGTGGCGAAATGATGAAAGACGTGATGCCAAAGATGTCTTTTACGGGCCTGGATAAGGAAAGCGCCAGTCGCCATATCTGTGATTAACTGGTGCTTCGTTGAAAGCTATACATCAAAATCCCCTGTAAAATCATATAAAAGAGAACGATAAAGGCGTCGGTGATAAATGATTCTCATTCATCACCGACGCCTTTATGGTATGGAAC
This sequence comes from uncultured Gammaproteobacteria bacterium, assembly GCA_942492025.1. GTDB lineage: Bacteria > Pseudomonadota > Gammaproteobacteria > SZUA-229 > SZUA-229 > JABDQW01. Next base: position 225,993 of record CALODJ010000008.1, read on the forward strand.
TGCAGCAAACGCTCGCCATTGTTTGCCGCTGTTATAATCCAGGACTATGAACAGGAGTACTGAGAAGCAGATCATACTAACCACACTCAATGCACGCTACATGCATTCAGCCTTTGGTTTGCGCTACCTTTATGCCAATCTCGGTGAGCTTCAGTCGAAAGCGTGTATCAGAGAGTTCAGCATTCAGCAACGCCCAATTGATATCGCAGAAAAACTATTAAAATATAGCCCGAGAATTATAGGTTTCGGCGTTTATATCTGGAATGTCGCTGAAATAACAAAAACTGTTGCGCTTTTAAAACAGATCGCTCCAGACACGGTTATTGTGCTTGGTGGCCCTGAGGTCAGCCACTTACCTGATAAACCCGCTGTTGTTGATCTCGCCGACTATGTTGTTATGGGCGCAGCGGAAGAGAGTTTCCGGGTTCTGTGCGAGCTGGTTTTAACCGGCGATCAACCACTGCAGCGCGAAATTCATAGTGACGAGCTGCCGCTTGATCAGATACAGATGCCCTACCAGTACTACACTGATGAAGACATAAAAAATCGTTTGATTTATGTTGAGGCTTCTCGTGGCTGCCCGTTTAAATGTGAGTTTTGTTTATCGTCACTTGATAAAACGTCGAAACCGTTTGAGCTGGACCCGTTTCTTGATGAAATGGATAAGCTGCACCAGCGTGGTGCACGTAACTTCAAATTCATCGATCGCACTTTTAATTTAAAAGTGAGCAGCAGTATCGCCATTTTGGAGTTTTTTCTCCAGCGTATGAGCGATGATTTATATTTACATTTTGAACTAGTGCCTGATAATGTACCGGATAGGTTAAAAGCAGTCATTGCAGAGTTTCCGCAACATACCTTGCAGTTTGAAATTGGCGTGCAAACATTCGACGAAAAGATTCAGGCCCTGATTAGCAGGAGACAGGATAATACGAAGACACGTGATAATTTACGCTGGTTGAGAGAGAACACGCACGCTTATATCCACGCAGATTTGATCTTTGGGTTACCGTCCGACACCCTGGTTAATTTCGCAGACAGTTTTAATCACCTGGTCAGTTTGAAGCCACACGAAATTCAACTCGGCATTTTGAAACGATTGCGTGGTGCACCCCTGGATCGTCATACCGAAGAATATCAGCTGCGATTCAATCCTGAACCCCCCTACAATATTTTATGCACCAGAGATATCGATTTCGAAACAATGCAACGCGTCAGTCGCTTTGCACGTTACTGGGATATGATTGCCAATTCCGGAAGGTTTAAAAACACACTACCTTTGATTCTGGGTAACAACCCCTTTGAAAACTTTATGCGACTGAGTGACCGCCTTTATCAAAAAGCCGGCTGTACCTGGAATATTTCGTTACGGCGTTTATTTGTGTTGTTATTTGAAAGCCTTGTTGCCGTGGAAGATATAGAAGAGGATCGGTTGTTTGAAAAAATGAAAACAGATTATGCGCGCACTGGTGAAAAATCTTCATTCGAATTATTACTAAACAACGAAAACAGGCTGTCTCGAGTTGGTGTTGCGAACAAGCGTCAGCAAAACATGCTGAAAATGTAGGAGTTATAACCTTACTTTTTCACCAACATTAGTCACGAGATAAATTTAATAGTGGGGAAAATTTGCTGACACGATGGGTGATCGACGCACAATCCCTCGGTGCTGGCTATCAGTCGGGCAAACAGTTCATTGAATCCATGGAGTCAATCTCGAAAATCAAGTTGATAGCGATATCTCACTCGCAATAAGGCATGATTCGATACTTTTTATGGTTGCACACCACTGCAAAAAAGTTGGGCTCGCACCGATATAGTTTGTCAACAAAATCTGCGAACGACACTAATAAATTGATGCGATTCTGATTAAAATACCACTGCCCAATTCCACTGAATAATGTAAATGATCATGATAAAACAGGTTGTCGAATCACGCTGGTTTCATAATTTTGTCATTATCGTCATACTGATTAATGGTGCTGTTCTTGGTATTGAGACCATGAAGGGCTTGAGCACCACTACGATCAACGTGCTGGATCGAATCGATCAGCTCTGTCTGCTCATTTTTGTCATCGAACTGCTGATGAAAATGCATGTCTATCGGCTGTCGTTCTTCAAGCAGGGCTGGAACGTCTTTGATTTCGTGATCGTCGGAATTGCTTTACTGCCAGCCACGGGCGAATTGTCCATCCTACGTGCTTTCAGAATATTCAGGGTGTTACGGTTGGTAACGACCGTCGATTCAATACGACGCGTCGTTGCCGGCATGCTGATCGCAATACCGGGTGTCGGCTCGGTAGGTGGTTTGCTGGTGGTCTTTTTCTACATTGGGGCCGTCATCAGCACGACATTGTTTGGCGAGGCATTCCCGGACTGGTTCGGCAATCTGGGCCGCTCGATGTACACACTGTTCCAGATCATGACGCTCGAATCCTGGTCTATGGGTATCGTGCGCCCGGTCATGGGTCAATATCCGTATGCATGGATTTTCTTTATTCCGTTCATCACTGTGACGACATTCACGGTATTGAACCTCTTTATCGGCATTATCGTAGATGCGATTGCAACCGTGAAGGAACAGGATGAATCAAGCCGGCATCATCAGCCGTCGAGCAAGGAAGATATTGACCTGATCAGGCAGGAGCTGTCCTTACTCGGGGACCGGTTGGACAAACTGATAAAAAATGCAGAACGCAGGAATTAGCCATCAGCTCTATTGACTGTGTGCGGCGTTGAGGCAAGTGTTTACTCGTAGTATTTGTGCGTTATGTTATATCTTCGAAAAAACAATTTGCATTTATTCGCGTGGAGCCGTTTAGCGACCGGCGGACTAAGCCGCTGTCATAGCAGCGCGAACACAACGCAGCACTTCATAGTCATACATACCATCCAGAGCATCATAGACCGGCTTAAGTTTTGTCTGGCCATCTTCCGTTGACAGTATAGCTTCCTGTATCGCGGTTAATTCCTGATCGCTGATATGAATCACATCATTCAACGCGATATCGCCCTGCTCGATGCAAACTGCCAGGTGGTTGTAGACGGTCGATGGCTTGATGTTTCTCTGCTCAGCTATAGCATCTATGCCTAGCCCGCTTCTAAATAACAACAGGCTTTCTGCGGTGGTATCCGTGCTTGCAGTGTGGGTTTGCTCGATGTGTGACTGGATGACGGCGAGAAAAGCATCGGCATACTTTTCGAGTTTACTCTCGCCAACACCAGACAGGTTTGAAAACTGTTCACGGCTTTGCGGCTGCCTTTCTACCATTTCCATCAGGGTGGCATCATGAAAGATGACATAAGGTGGCACATTATTTGAGTCGGCATGCTGCTTGCGGCAGGCACGCAGTGCTTCCCAAAGCTGGTTGTCTGAGACTTTCGACGTGTTGAACGATTTTCTGCCCTTGCGCGCTGCCTTCGCCTGCTTGCTTTCCTTGCGCAGCATCAGCGTTTGCTCACCGCGCAGGACCGGGCGGCATGATTCGGTCAGGCACAGATTACCATGGCCCTCGATATCGACTCTCAACAAATTGTGGGCAATCAGTTGTCTGAAAACACTGCGCCACTGATGGCTGTCCAGCTCGTTGCCAATCCCATAAACGCTGAGTTTGTCGTGGCCGAAGTATTTGATCCGTTCGTTATCTTTACCCACTAGCACGTCGATCAGATAATTCACGCCAAAGCGTTGCCCGGTTCGGTGCACGGCCGACAGCGCCTTTTGTGCCACCACGGTGGCGTCCCAGGTCTCTACCGGTGACAAACAGGTATCGCAATTACCGCAGGGTTGATCCAGCGCTTCACCAAAATAGCGCAGCAGGCCCTGACGCCGGCACGTCGTCAGCTCGCAGAAACCCAGCATCGACTGCAGTTTATGCTGCTCGGTGCGTTTATGTTTTTCATCGGCATCCGAGCTATCCATCATCTGCCTGAGCTTGATCACGTCCTGCAACCCGTACATCATCCAGGCATCGGCCGGCAGGCCGTCACGCCCCGCCCTGCCGGTCTCCTGGTAATAGGCCTCGATGCTCTTGGGCATATTCAGGTGCGCGACAAAGCGCACGTCGGGTTTGTCGATGCCCATACCAAATGCGATGGTGGCGACGATGATGATGCCATCCTCCATCAGGAATCGCTGCTGGTGCTTCTGCCGGGTCTTCGCCGGCAGGCCGGCGTGATACGGCAGCGCATTCAGACCTTTCGAGCAAAGCCATTCTGCGGTCTGCTCGACCTTGTTGCGTGACAGGCAATAGACGATGCCAGCCTCGTTCTCGTGCTCATTTAGGATGAAGCGCAGCAGCGCATCACGGGCGTTGCCCGGGTTCTGCGCGATGCGGTAACAGATATTCGGGCGGTCGAAGCTGGCTATATACTGCTGCGCCTGGGAAAGATCCAGCCGGCTGATGATCTCGTTGCGTGTCGGGTCATCCGCGGTCGCGGTCAGTGCAATGCGCGGAATCTGCGGGAAGCGCTCGTGCAGAATGGATAGCTGGATATACTCGGGACGGAAATCATGGCCCCACTGCGAAACGCAGTGCGCTTCGTCGATCGCAAACAGGGCGATCTCCGCCTGTTCCAGCAAGCCGAGGAAACCCGGCGTCATCATGCGCTCCGGCGCCACATAGAGCAGGTCCAGCTTGCCCGCAAGCAGGCGGTTTTCCACATCGGCTGCTTCTGCCGCATCCAGGGTTGAATTCAAGTAGGCCGCATTGACGCCGAGCTGTTGCAGCGCGCTGACCTGGTCCTGCATCAGCGCGATCAGGGGTGATATGACAATACCGGTACCTTTGCGCACGATTGAAGGTATCTGATAGCACAATGACTTGCCGCCACCGGTCGGCATCAATACCACCGCATCATTGCCAGCAATCAGCTGCTGAATTATGGCTGCCTGCGAACCGCGGAATTCGGTATAGCCAAACGTTGAATTGAGTATCTGTAAAGCCTGATCGTCCATGGCTGGATTATACCTGCTTGTGGTCGTTGAGCGATTCTAATCTGCGCATTGGCAAAAACTGTATCAGCATCGATGGTGGTTATTATTTATCCGCAGAGGCGCAGAGGATTACGATGGTTTGTAGGAGCAGGTTAGTCGCAAATTGCTGCCGTTCGCGACAAAAGTCGCTCCTTGTAAAAAACAGAATTATCTCAGCGCCTCTGCGTCTCCGCGGGGAGAGAAACCTCGTCAATACTGCGGCTTACCCGCTGTCTGGATGATAAGGTAGGCATAGCAACATCGGTGCGCACGGCGCACCCTACTGGGTTAGTTGTTTTTTGCATGCTTGACTAATAACTTGTCCAGTTGATCGGCAAAGGCTTTACGATCGCTCTGGCTCAGTGAGGGTGGGCCACCGGTGTCGATGCCACTGGCCCGTAGCGTATCCATGAAATCCCGCATATTCAAACGGGCTTTGATGTTGTTAGCCGTGTACAGTTCACCGCGCGGACTCAGCGCATAGCCGCCCTTTTCAATGACCTCAGCCGCCAGCGGAATGTCACCGGTGATGACCAGATCGCCCGCATCGAGTCTTCTAACGATCTCATTATCTGCCACGTCAAAGCCGTGTGCGACTTGAATGAATTTAATGACACGCGAACGTGGTATCTGCACACGCTGATTGGCCACCAGCGTTAACTGTATACCGGTACGTTCTGCTGCTCTGTACAAGATGTCCTTGATCACCACAGGACATGCGTCAGCGTCTACCCATATTTTCATGTCATCGCTCTTCTGTTGCATGCCCGAGCCCGCAGCTTGCGTTCATGTTAAAACAATATTGAACCAAAGAGGCGCTCAGACGCAGAGAAAACCCTGTGCTTGTGATCACTGGTCTCATGAATTAATGCCGCTTACTTAAGCATAAAATGATTGGAGTAGCGTCATTGCGAGGAGCGACAGCGACGTGGCCATCTTACTGTAGCGCGCGTTTTAGAAGATTGCTTCGTACCTCGCAATGACGAATTTACTGTAAAACAGTGCATTTTCAGCTTAAGTGAGCGCCATTAGTCTCATGAATGGTTGACGATACCAGCATCGCATACTCTGAACAAACATAAAAGTTAACTCTGCGCCGCTGCGGTGAATGTCATGTTGCATCTCCGCCAGATGCTTCGATTCATCAGCACCTTTTATAGGCAATAATGATATCCATCACATTGGTGTTGGTGGGCCCCGGTTTGAATAAATCACCAATCGCCAGCAGCACCATGCCCGCATTGGCTTTATTGAGTTCCGCATCGACATCGAAGCCCATCCGCCTGACCTCTAGCATACTCTTACCCGACACGATCGCACCCGCACAGGGCGTATTGCCATCGATACCGTCGGTACCGGCAACCAGCACCGAAATATCGTCAGTACCCTCGATCGCCATTGCCAGCGACAGCGCCATGCTCTGGTTCCTGCCGCCGAGACCCGGGTTTTTCGGCAGTTTAACCGTGGTTTCACCACCCCAGACATGGACACCGGCTGCGGCATCGAGCAAGCGCTCGCCGATGATTCTGCCCTGCTCGACAGCATCACCGCTGATGAATTCTTCGTGCAGGTAATGGTCCAGTGCCTGAAATTCAGCTTCTTCTGCAGCGGCATGCATGGCTGTTTCAAGACTGCCGATAACATGGGTTTCTATTTCGCTGCAACGCTCTTTTGGCTGTGTTTGAGCTGGCAGCAATGACTGCAGCCAGTCGTCATCATCATAATCTTCAGTAGCCGATGGGACGAGCAGACCGGAACCAATCACGGCAGGATCATTGCCACGAACATCGGAGATGATCAACTGCGTGCATTGCAGGTGCTGCACATATTTCAGCAAACCACCGCCCTTGATCCGGGAGAAACGCTTACGCCATGCATTCATCGCATGGATGGTCTTGCCGGATGCGAGCAGATATTCGTTAACGTCTTGCACCTGATTGAGAGAAATACCGTTGACAGGTTGTTCAACCAGGCTCGACGCGCCACCCGATATCAGCACCAGACAGGATGACTGTTCCTGAATGCCGCGCAGGTATTCGAGTAAAGCATTACCCGCGGCCAGTGAAGACGGGTCCGGAACGGGGTGTGACGACTCGACGACCCTGACCTTTTTGTTTCGATTGATCTCCCGCGACACCACACCTCTGGGTGTAATCAGCAATGCGCTGTTGATCGCGGGCCTGCTGTCCAGGGCACCCTGCAACATCGCGGCCGCAGCCTTGCCGATCGCGATACAGTGTGTGAACAATGAAGCCGGATGGTCGCGGCACCATTGCTGGACCAACCGGCGACCATCGACCGCATCAACAGCGCTCTGGTACAGGTGGACCAGCAGTTCTCGTGCAGTGAGTTCTGTCATCGTCAGCCCCAGGGCAAGGATTTATATCATGCCCCTGCTTAAATCTGCCTGGATATCCTCGATATCCTCCAGGCCAACGGCAATGCGAATCAGTCCATCCGAGATACCCGCAGCAGCGCGCTGCTCCGCTGTCAGGCGTGCATGCGTGGTCGTGGCCGGATGCGTAATCGTGCTCTTGGCATCACCCAGATTGGCGGTAATCGATATCATTTGTGTTGCATCAATCAGCTTCCAGCCTGCCCTCTTGCCGCCTTTCAATTCGAACGAAACGATACCGCCAAATCCGCTTTGCTGCTGCATCGCCAACTGATACTGCGGGTGACTCGCCAGACCCGGATAATAGACCCGCTCGACAGCGGCCTGTTGTTCCAGCCACTGCGCCAGTGCCAGTCCGTTGGCACAGTGAGCATGCATGCGCAACTTGAGTGTTTCCAGCCCTTTCAGAAAAACCCAGGCATTGAATGCGCTCATGGTGGGCCCTGCTGTACGCAGGAAGCTGTATACAGGGTCGCCTACGATCTCCCGTGTGCCACACACGGCACCACCCATACAACGTCCCTGGCCATCGAGATACTTGGTTGCGGAATGAATGATGATGTCTGCACCCAGCGCAATGGGCTGTTGCAAAGCCGGGGTGCAAAAACAGTTATCGACGACCAGCAAACAGTCGTTGCTGTGTGCAATCTCTGCTACGGCGGCAATATCGACCAGCTCGGTCAACGGGTTTGACGGCGTTTCGAGGAACAGTAATTTTGTTTGCGGCTGGATAGCCTTTTCCCAAGCTTTCAAGTCCGACAACTCGACGAATGTTGTGTTGATACCCAGCTTGCCCAGAAAATTTTCAAACAGAACGGTTGTTGTCCCGAAAATACTGCGCGAGGAAACAATGTGATCGCCCGTCTTCAATAAACCAATACAGGTCGCGGTGATTGCCGACATCCCTGAGGCCGTTGCAACGCAACACTCGGCGCCTTCCATGGCCGCGAGCCTTTCCTCAAAGGTGCGCACCGTCGGGTTGGTAAAGCGAGAGTAGATATTGCCCGGCTGCTGACCGGAAAAGCGTGCCGCCGCTTCAGCAGCCGAGCTGAACACGAAACTGGATGTCGGAAATATGGGCTCACTGTTTTCACCCTCGTGCGTACGTCGCTGTCCAGCACGCACTGCGATGGTCTGAAACCCACAGTTCTCCAGATTGATTTTGTCTGAATCTGCCATTCGGTCTATCTTGATTGTGAAATTGGATCATCGTTGCAGAAACGAGCCAGGAGTCTGCGCGGTAGAAAGTATCTCTGCTGCAAAAGCGCCACAGCGGTCCATTTTTCTGTTCTTTTTCGTTGCGTAGTGCCCACTATGCGCCTCAAAAGAACAGAAAACTGTCCTCGCCGTGCCACTTTTTCGCTACGGGTATTTCTACCGCTCAGACTCCCAGGTCGCTTCGATACACACCGCGCCTATGATAGTACATGCGTACTGCAGAAGATATCGCAACCAGAATCATGGACAAGCATATGCGTATTTACGCTTCAATCAGAACTTCAGTCCCAATATCTACCCGTCTGTATAAATCGATGACATCCTGGTTGCGCATGCGTATACAGCCAATGGAAGCCGGTCTACCGATTTGACCTTCCTCGCTGGTGCCGTGAATGTAGATGTAGCGATTATAGCTGTCGACATAACCACCCTGGTTTCTTCCCGGTTCCATGCCCTCCAGCCACATGATCCTGCTGGTAATGACGTCCTGCGGCAGTTCAGTACCCTGCTCGATACAATCCTGCAAGGTGCCCATGGGTTCACGCCCGACAAAAACCATGTTGATCGGCATAGAGCCACCGATCTTTTGCTTGATGCGGTGCAGGCCCAGCGGCGTTTTTTCGCTACCGTTTTCATTGCCGATGCCGTGGCGGGATGTCGAAACGGCATACTCCACCGAGACCTTGCCCTGCTCATCGAGCAAGTACAATTTCTGTTCGGCCACATTGATGCGAATCGAATACATGGACTGTTTGACTATGTGTCGTGCTGACTCTCTGTCATGACGCATCCGTTGATATACTGATTTTATTTCTGAGCTTGCCCGCTTTGTTTTCCTGCCATGATATGCGCACATCCAGCACGTTGAGCTCGCTGCTACCGGAGGCTTCGATGGTCAAATTAAGCAGACCTGAAGGATTGAGCGTGATCGTGTTGTTCTCATCACTGAAAGATAGCGTGCCTGTGCTCAGGCCTTGCTGCAGCGATGTCAGTAATTCCGCGATCGTATCCCTGTCCTGTATCGACTCGTGTAAGAAATGATGGTTGTCATGCTTCATACTAAACCCCGCTTTTGAGCAAATCATCCGGATCAAACACCTTCACATAAGGATGATCCGTGCTGATACCGATTATTTTTTTATCGGGCCGAATGATGGTAACGCCGGCACCGGGACCCTGCAAGCCCTCTCTGTCTCTCGTGTGTCGGTCCAGCGTAACGTCACATTCGAAATTGACGATGCTCTTTCTGATCGAGATGCGTTGACCATTGCGCATGTTCTTGTGCCCATGAATAATCACATGCACATCATTAGCATGGACCTGTTGCGCACCTGCTCTGGTCAGATGCCTGTCACCCGGCCGGTACTTCGTGCGTATCGTATTAGCAAGCGAACCGTAGTAAAAGCGCAGCGGATCACCCTGCAGCTGTTTTTTAAACTCGCGGTTGAGCCGTTTGATACCTTTCTGGTTGATCAGATGCGCTATGTTATTGTCCAGTCCGGCGTGAACAAACAGGAACGACCCACGGCGCATGGCGAGGCGCATGCGTCTGAAGAACCAGCTGAATTCACCTTTTTCGAACAAAAACAACCGCTGCCATTGCAAAGCAGCCGCATAGGCTCTGCGTACAGACAGCCCGACGCTGTCACAGTGCGCCTGGAAATCGGCTTTTTTTTCTTTCACCCGGCGTATTTCATTTTCGATTACGGCTTGCGTTAACAAATCACCCGCCTTCAGCGGAAATGCATCAAACCAGTGTTCAGGCGGATAAAGACGCTGTTCACACTGTTTCGTGCCCGGCACATCAGACAGACTATGCTCGCCGGTCAAATAGCTGTCGTTGATCTCCTTGAGGAAGGGCACGGCTTTTGCGCCCATGCGGATAAAGAAGTGCTCGGATCCAGGCGCAGCCTTGTGGTTTACGCTGCGCATACCCAGCATCACCCGCACATCATGATTACCTGCCAGTATGCGCAGGTGCGCCCCGCGCTTATGCAGCGTGTTCAGTGTTCTCAACAGCATCAGATTGCTCGGCCCCTTGTCGAAACAGTCGCCACCGATCAAAAACCGGGCCTGTTTTCCCTGCCTGGTGAGCTCCAGATGCCTGTGCTCTTTACCTTTGGCCTTGACACCACCGGACGCTATCAGCGAGGCCGTCAGGGCATCGGCATCGGCATGCAGGTCGCTGAAAAAATAGACAGTTCTGCGTGGCCAGGTCCATTGATACTTCTCGACGAGCTCGGACAACTGCTGGATCGTCTGTTGATGGTTCCGCCTTCTCAGCTGTAACGAACGTTTCTTGCCGTTCAGCCAGTTCTGGGTCTCATCCGGCAATCGAATGCCGGTATGTTTGATACCGTGATAATGCGGTACCAGCTTGTGACGATGACCCACGATCAATCCAGCCCGTTGTCGGTGCTGCGGACTTTCCAGTCACCACCGATATGGTGCCAACTGCGGTCATCGAGGTATTCGATCAGGACGGGCTGGGCGAAGTGCATGCTCAATTGTGCCAGTTGTTCGAACTCCAGAACGCCCAGGTGATGAGCCGCATGCCTGAATGCAGCGCCGTGGCCAACAAACAGCTTGACGGTGTCGACCTCGGCTGCATCACGCAATGTATCCATTTGCTGTGTCAGATGCTGTGCCACTCTCGCACCCGCCTGCATCAACGATTCAGCACCCTGAAAGGGCAGGCAATAATGGCTGTTCGATTTCCAGTCCGGTGGTGGCTCCTGATAACGTGGATCTTCGATAACCAGTCGCTCGATCTGCTGAATACTCAGGTTGGCCACCGAGCCGACACCGCGTTCTGCGAGTGCATCATAACTGTCAATCAGTGATGTTGGCATGGCATGCTGGTACAGTCTTTCAACATATATCATCGCTGTCTGCCAGGCACGCAGCATATTTGAGCTATCGATGGTGTGCGCAAGCGACCACGACTGCTGCTCGAGCACAGCGGCCAGTCTGCCTGCCTGATCCAGTGCGCCTGTTCTCCCCTGTTGCGTCAATGCATAGGGCTGATGCGCACTCGGTGTGTCCGGCTGCTGGTGGTATTCGCCATGCCGTATCAGGGCTGCAATCGTTCTAGCCCGCATTTCTCAACGGCCCTCGTCGATGAACTCAGTAAGAGACCGGATCATCGGTCGCATGGCCGGCTCCTTGATCAAGCCGAGCGCTTCATCGATCGATACCCATTTTCTGCCGCGATGCGTTTCTTCCCATTCACTGTCGGGCAGTATTTCGCTAACACGCATGGCATAAACTTCGACCTGGCAGCTTGCCCCCCACTTGGTGTATTTGTACTTGCCCAGCATGTTTTTACTTACGGCACCCCTGATACCGGCTTCTTCAAAGGCCTCACACGCCGCAGACTCTTGTGCTGACATACCGGGTTCATGAATACCTTTGGGCACAACCCAGTGGTTACGCTTGCTCGAACCAATCAACATGATTTGCATAGTTTTTTTATGAATACGGTAGGGTATCACTGCTGACTGCTGATAGTAGTATGCGGGCCGGTCACGTTTCTCCTTACCATTAGGTGCCGGATAGGGAAACTTTTTCGGCAGGTCATTGGGCCGGGTCAGCGATTTTAGCTGTGCACAGTCAAATACCAGCTTCTTCCAGTTGCCCGGCATCAATAGGCGCGCCAGTGTCGCAGTTGGCAGCAGTTTTCTGTCATCAGGAGACGGCACATGACCACCGAGCAGATACAACAACAGTTCAGTGAGCCCCGGATCGTGACCAACCAGCAATATCCTGTTGTGTTTTTTCGGACATTGCGCCAGCACAATCAACAGCGACTTGAGATCGGCTTTGTACAAACGCCGGTCGGTAACGATCGATGCTGCATCCATCCCCATGGCCTTGCACAGTTTCTGTGCTGAAACGTGAGCACGCTCGGCAGGGGAGCTGATGATGTAATCGGGTCTGATGTCCTTCTGCCACAACCAGACACCCATTCGTTGCGAACCACGTTTGCCCTTGTCCGTGATCGGACGGGAAAAATCATCGGCATCGGTCTTAGCCACCGCTTTGCCATGTCTGAATATCAGTAATTCACGCGTCACCAGAGGATTCCTTCTTCTTCGTTTTGAATCGATACACAGCGATCAAACCATCAGCTCATCGAGGCAGAGTTCGGTTAGACGTGGGAAATCAACGCGGCCTGTGGCCTCGTAAATCGCCACGTGCTCCAGCGCATCAAGATAGGCTGTCGCCTGCGGCATCGCATCATCCGCATTAAACAAGCCCGAAGCGTCAACATAGAACGGGCCCGAGGGTTTCATGATGGCTGCCAGCAGATCCTGGCGCTGTGCGATATCGACCCGCTTGAGCTGCAATGGCTCTGGACAGTCATGCTGCCAGTTCAACACCAGAAAGCGACGCAACGCAGTTTCATGCCGGATGCGACCGTTACCATAGAGCCCGGTGATATCGACATCATACTTCTGTTCCAGCCTCCACAATGCAGCCTTGTCCATCTCTAACAGCCGCTGCCGTGATTGTGCGTCAATCAGCGGAAACAGCCTCGGGTTGTTCACGATGGTTCCCGGGTTGATGCGGGGCAACTTGGGGATACCGACGGCTTGCGTCGTGCCCTGCTGCTTGCGCAGCAGCAACCTGTCGTTGGTTACGTACTGCGTTGCGCCATCTTCCAGCAGATTCAGCATCAGTGTCGACTTGCCGCCACCGGAAAGACCGGCAATCGCCAGGCCGTCGCCATGATGTGACAACGCAGCGGCGTGACACAGTCGATAACCATCATTCTGCAAGCTGTTTAAAAACTGCGAATTAATGAAATTGATCACCTGGTTGTCGTACTCAAGACTGGGGCCTGCCGCGATCAGGGTCTGCGCACTTTGCAGAAACAGCATGCCGGTACGCACTTTCTGTACCAGCCTGCCACCCGCAAAATCATGAATCGCATCCTTGCGACCGGTTTTACCAGGCTCGCGTTTCCAGTCGATGAACTCAAGCCCGGTGTTGACGATGTCACGCTCCAGCACCATCACTTCGGCCTGAACATCATCACATGACTGTTCCACAACGTGCGCAAAATAGGCTTGCAGGCGCTCGATCAACGGCGCTGAATTACTGCGTACCACCAATCGGTAATCCTGCAGCCGCAGACAAAGCCTGGCGGGCAGCAGTTGATAATCATCGAGCAATAACTGTTTGATTTGAGTGAGTTTGCCCATAGTAGCAATCATTTCAGTCCAGCTGTTTCAGCACATAGTCGACGTAGCGTTCAGCCACATTGATACCCAGACCTTCTTTGGCACCTCGAAAACCGCCAAATGCAGACACTTCGAATACCACAGGGCCTTGTTCGGTTTCCGCCATATCCACCGTCGTATAATCCATGTTGAACAGTGCCTGCGCCCGTTGCGCAATCTCGACCCAGCTGTCATCCACTTCAGCCGCGGCATAACGACCGCCATGAAGTATGGTTGTGTTCCATGAGTGTCCTTCCGACACGCGGGCATAGGCGCCCAGATATTCACCACCGAGAAAAACCAGGCCGAGGTCGCGGCCTGGCAGGGCCATTTTTTTCTGGATATACATCATTGGATTATATGCCTGAAAATCACCTATCTGTTGCTTGCGATCCGTCTCAGGATCATTGGCATCAACAACAATCATGCCCCTTGCCTTGGTAGAGAACAAGGGCTTGAACACCGCAGAGCCAAATTGCTGGACCGCTGATTCGGCCTGATCAGGGTCTTCAGTGACCCATGTCGGCGGCATCGGTACACCGGCATTCGCCAGTGTGGTGGTACAGCTTAGTCTGTCTATCAGCCGCAACATACTGAGTGCCGGACTGAAAACACGCACACCCTTCGCCTCGGCTGCACGCAGTAATTCCAGACGATCAATCGAGTGGGGACTGTATTCCCGGCTGATTTTTTTTACAATCAGGGCATCAAGCTGACACAGATCCTGCTCTCGGTAAAATAAACGATGCCCCGACAGATCCATAGCAACGTGACTCATGTCGACAATCAGCCGATAACCGGTTCTGGCTTCAACGGCATCTGCCAGTGTTTCAGTCGACCATTTACCCGGCAATCCGACGACACCGATGTTGAAATCAGCCACAAAATATCTCCTCTATCGGAACGTGATAGTTGTTATAGGATCCTGGTTCGAGCCTGACCAGCTGTTCCAGCAGGTAGCGTGCGCGTAAAAACATCGCACGCGCCAGACGACGGTCCAATATGAAACGCGTGGATGTCGCCAGTGATCGTACCAGGCCAAAGGCAAGACGCAATTCGAAACTGTTATCGTTGTTGGCTGCGGCGAACGCTGCTGCGATGCGATAAAAATGACAGATCACGCCGGCAATACGTTTACGGATTTCCGGGTCCAGTACCTGTAAGCGGTAATTGGACACCATGAACACCGAGACATCCTGTACATAATCCATGTAGCGGGATCGATGCAGATCAATGTAGCGCAGTTGTTGGTTCTCGCTATCGTAAAGTATGTTATCGATATTGAAATCACCATGTATGTAGACAGAGAACGGCGCCTCGAGCGTTGATTCCATTTCAGCCGCCCGCCTGATCAGGGTGTCAAACGAGGATGTCTCGTAGCCACAGATTATCTGCCTGCTATCCTGAAACTCTGGATGCACCGCATAGACATCGGTAATTCTTTTATCGAGCTGGTGCATGAATTCCGCAGACACGGGTTTATCCGCCAGTGTTTCCGTCCATACGCTGTGCAGGGTTTTCTTCAGCTCCTGCATGGCCTCATCCAGCAGCGCAATTGATTCATTGAGTACGATCTGCTCAAATGTCAGACCTGAAAGGTGCTCAATCAACAATGAAGCCGACTTGCCCTTTTTCCGCCATGACAGAATCTGTGGCGCCAGACCCGGAAATACATCGTGCCAGTTCTCGACACCCTTGCGTTCTTTCTTGAGCTTTTTAGTCTGACCCTGCTTATAAATCACAGGATAACTGCCGCTGTCACCATCGGGTAGATGTATGCTGGAAATGGCAGCGCCAGATCGTGTCTCGGCCACATTTTGTATCTGCAGTTCGGCGGTATCGGCACTCTCCGCCACCTTGTTGACGGAGGCCTGCAATGCCTGAAACCGTGACGCATTCATGACCATGCCAAGGTTACTGGAAATAATCGCCTCACTGATACTCAACAGGCTGTCGCCCATGCGCTCGATCGAGTAAGCACTGAAAGAAACTGACAGCAGGTGCTCTGCATCCGATGTGTCGCGCAGCGATGCCGCGTTCTTCTTCAGCAGTTTTCTGAACTTGCGGTCGAGCCTGTCATGGGTGCGACCGATTTTTATCGCTAGCTGGGTGTCGTTATCGAACAGCGCGGTCCAAACCATGGCAACGGTTTCAATAACGATATCCAGCTGGGAGAGCAGTTTGGGGAAATTTTTCCTCCCTGGATCCTCGAGGTACAAGGATTGCTGCACAAACTCTTCGCCGAGTTCGGCTATGCGTTCCAGTTCGGTTGCAATAGTATCGATCGCCCTTACCTGCAGCACTTCAGAGCTGTCTTGATTATCCGTTTCCACCATATAGCGATAACAGGCATCATGAATTCGTTGCTTCAGGTTGGCGACATAACCGCTACGATTAAATATTTTTTCCGCCGCATCAGGCGAAGTATCGTCCAGGTAGGTCTTGACATTCTCCAGCCGTGCAATTACTTCGGTCTGTAGAAATTCAAGGTTATGCCGAATACTTTGCTGCAGATCCATGCTGTTCAGAATACTTGTCCGACATAGACCCGCGACTGTCCTCGCTCAAGCAGCAGATCTGCATAGTCTGCAGGTACAAGATTAAGCTGCGAAAGATCATCGACGCGGACCCAAAGCACGTCAACCTGGTGCTTGTCCGGTCGTGGTCCGTTGCGGGGTACATAATCCGGTGCGACGGTGCAGGCAAACAAAAATTCGAGTAACTGCCGTGTTGACGGTGGCGTTGTTCGCCTGAGTTTGAAATAGTCGCCAACATACAGAAGATCAAGCACCTCAATCCGCGCTCCGATCTCTTCTTCACACTCACGTCGTAGCGCATCGGTCAGACACTCGCCATGCTCCTGTGCACCTCCAGGTAAAACATAGTATTCGGTACCGCTGTCTTCGACCTTGCGCTGCAGCAAGATAGCATTGTCTCTGATGATGACTGCGCGCACCGTATTGCGTATACCTGGAATAAGGTTTTCAGCCATATGAATAATTCTTGGCGCACACTACCCTAACGGCATCAACCGTTGGTCGAGACAAGATATCGCCCCCCACCGATATCGAGGAAGTAACTGTTTCAGCCTGCATATCCGATGTGCTGACTAGCCGCACTATAGCTCAACAGTTTCTGCAGACGGGCTACCCTGCCGTTTCATCTTGGCCGCATCATTACGTTGGGTCTCAAGTTTGCGAAAATAGATTTCATCGATATCATTGGTCACATACTTGCCATTAAAACAGGAACAGTCAAATTCCGTGAGGTTTTCATTACCTCTGTTCACAGCTTCAACAAGATCATCCAGATCCTGATAAATCAGCCAGTCCGCACCGATTGCATCAGCAATTTCTTCAACGTCACGGTTGTGGGCTACGAACTCTTCCGGCGCTGGCATATCGATGCCGTATACATTGGGGTAACGCACTGGAGGTGCCGCCGAGGCCATGTAGACCTTGCTTGCACCGGCTTCTCGCGCCATCTGTATGATCTGCTTCGAAGTCGTGCCACGAACAATTGAATCATCGACCAGCAATACATTTTTGCCCTGGAATTCGAGATCGATCGGATTCAGCTTTTGTCGGACGGATTTCTTGCGCTCGGTTTGACCGGGCATGATAAACGTCCGGCCGATGTAGCGATTCTTTATAAAACCCTCCCGGTATTTGACGTTGAGATGGAAGGCGACCTCAAGTGCTGACGTACGGCTGGTGTCCGGTATCGGTATAACAACATCAATATCGTGATCAGGATGTTCGCGTAATATCTTCTTCACCAGCTTCTGACCCATGCGCAAGCGAGCTTTGTAAACGGAAACGTCATCCATAATCGAATCGGGTCGTGCAAAATAGACAAACTCGAAAATACAGGGCGTAAGCTGCGGATTTTGTGCACACTGGCGTGAGTGAAATTCGCCGTTCTGCTCGATAAAAACAGCTTCACCTGGCATCAGGTCACGGACCAGCTCGAAACCTTGCGCCATCAACGCAACACTTTCTGACGCAATCATGTAATCGGTGCCTTCGGCTGTTTCACGTTTGCCATAGACAGCCGGGCGAATACCATTGGGATCACGAAAAGCAAGCACACCCTTGCCAACGATCATTGCAATCACGGCATAACCGCCCTTGCAGCGTTTGTGCACGGCTTCAACGGCCTTAAAGATATTTTCCATATCAAACACAGGCTTGGCCTGTGATTGAAGCTCGTGTGCAAACACATTGAGCAAGGCCTCAGTATCGGATTCAGTATTCAGATGGCGCATATCGTCCAGGAACAGCTGCTCCTTGAGCGCATCGGTGTTGGTCAGATTACCGTTATGGGCGAGTGCAATACCGTAGGGTGAATTCACATAGAAGGGCTGCGCTTCCAGCGAGGATGAACAACCTGCCGTTGGATAACGCACATGGCCAATGCCCATGTTGCCACGCAGGCGCTCCATATGCTGTTTGAAAAACACATCGCGTACCAGGCCATTGCCCTTGCGCATGAAGAACTTGCCTTTCTCACAGGTCATAATACCGGCGGCATCCTGCCCTCTGTGCTGCAGTACCGAAAGGGATTCGTACAGGTCCAGATTTACCTGAGTATGGCTGACGATACCCACGATGCCGCACATGGGCTAGACCATACCTTTGTCATACGAAACGTCCATATTTGGTATGTAATCCTGTATCCAGATCACCATGTCCTCAAAACGCTCGAGCATCAACGACCGCTGCCACCAGTCCTGTTGCGGCAGTTGCGGGAAGTGCCCACCGACGATGACGAAGATGATAATGATTAATGCACCTCTCAGGATTCCAAATCCGATCCCCAGCACCCTGTCCAGACTCGTCAGTCCCGTCTTCATCAACAGGCGCGATACCAGGTGAGCGATCACTGTACCAAGGATGAAAATAATAATAAACAGCGAGGCAAAGGAAATGGCCTGGCGCACCGCCTCTGATTCGATCGCAGCCGACAGCATGGGTGCCAGTTTAGGTGCGAACGTGGCTGCAATCCAGGTCGCAATGATCCATTTGGCGAGCGAAATCGACTCTTGCATGAAACCGCGCAACAAGCCGAACAGCGCTGACAGTACGATTACGAATATAATGATAACATCGACGACGGTCATGAACTATGTGTGAGGCAACTGATCAAGTTCGAATTATACGCGCTAGAGAGTAAGGAATAAACAACGATTTACCGGTGAAAAGACTGCCCCAATGGGACATTTAAAGGCGCTCAATTCAGACGCGACCCACCCGTTATTACCAGATTCGGTATGATCGCATCCGGCGCTTGTCGATAGCCCCTGGCATCAGGGATGATTGACGATGAAGCCGTCCAGACCCTCTTCTTTTAACAAAGCCTTTTTCATATGCTCAAGCCTTTTCATATCTAGCTCGGGACCGATACGGACACGGTAGCTGATCTTCCCATTTCTGGTGCGGGTTTCGACATAGGCGGAATAGCCTTTCTTACGTAATTCATCCCGCAAGGCGTAGGCGTTGTTTTTAATTGTCACGGTCGAAACCTGCAGCGCGAAGGCCTTGACCGGCGGTTTCAGTTCGCTTGATTCAGGTGTGTGCGATTCGGCTTTTACTGCCGCTTCAGGCGCGGACGGCATCTCCAGGTTAGACACTTTCGTTTTCGGCCTGAACTCTTTCAGAGGCGGAAATTCGGGTTCTGCTGGCATTTCAATGATGCGCTCCTGGCGAGACCTGTAACCCGAGCCATCCAGTAAAACCGGGATAAAAATCACCCCTAACGCAACCAGCAAGATGGCACCTATCAATCGTTGTTGCAATGTTTTATCCAATAGCTCCTGAACCTTACAAATACTTAAAATGTTATCGATGAAGTGCGAAAAACTGCATGGCCTCGGCGACCGTATGGAATGATCCGAAAATAATAATCCTGTCACCCTTATTGACTGTTGTAAGCGCCCTAGTACAGGCTTCAGCAATCGTTGATGTTTTACTGAGTTTAACATCAGCGGCGCACTGTTCAACTGCAGCAGCCATATCACTGGCTGACAGTCCGCGCCCTACCGATTCGAGTCCAGCTGTGTACCAGTAGTCAATTTCGCTCGCCAGCAACGCAATAACCTCCGAAACCGGCTTATCGGCAAGCATCGCAACGATGGCGTGCGTCTTGCCGGTGCATTGCTGTGTTTTGAGTTGCGAGCCCAGTGCAGTGGCTGCCTGTGGATTATGCGCCACATCAACGATGACCAGGGGTCGTTGCCGGATAACCTGAAAACGTCCCGGCAGGTGGACATTGCGCAATCCGCGTCTGATGACTTCATCACTCACCGGACATTGTGGCAACGATTTGAGTGCGATGATGGCGGTTGCCGCATTATCCAGTTGAAAGTCGCCGGCCAACGCCGGCAAGGGCAGCCCGTCGATCGTACAATTGGCATCAGAAACACGCCATGTCGTGTTTTCTCGTTCGACCCGAAAGTCTTTTCCAATCAGTTTCAGATCCGCCTGTAAGTTTGATGCATGTTGGAGCAGCGATTTTGGCGGATCTGCGTCGCCACAAACTGCCGGCCGCTGTGCTCGCATTATCCCGGCTTTCTCGAAGCCAATAGCCTCGCGGTCCGGGCCCAGCCAGTCAGTGTGGTCGATCGCGACGCTGGTAATGACAGCGACGTCCGGCTGCATAACATTGACGGCATCGAGCCGCCCACCAAGGCCTATTTCCATGATAACCAGATCGGGCTCTGCTGCGAAGAACAGATCGATCGCTGCCAGCGTACCGAACTCAAAATAGGTAAGTTCGATATCACCACGTGCCTGGTCAATGCGTTCGAACACCCTACAAAGGCTTTGATCATCGATATCGTCACCGTTGATGCGTATACGTTCGTTGTAACGCAACAAGTGCGGCGAGGTATAACTGCATACCCGACGACCACCCGCAAGTGCCATGGCCTCGAGAAAGGCGACCACCGATCCCTTCCCGTTGGTACCCGCCACGCTGATCAAGGGACAGTCGAAATGATTACCTCTGCCTGATTGATGCAGTACGCGGCTGACACGCCCCAGGCCGAGATCAATCGCTTTGGCACTAAGACCTTGCTGCCAGGCAAGCCATTCATCGAGCGCTTTAAATCGCATCGATTAACGATCACTGAGCTGTTTCACACTTCGAACCCTGCAGACAACACTCAGACTGTTTCGTCCAACGTGCGATATCCGAGCGAAGCCTGTCTCGACAGTTAATCACCCTGTTCTGATGATGGAGCCTCCTCCAGAGCGGGTGCCTGCAGTGCGGGCGCCTGGATCGCTGGCTTTTTCATCAACATTAATAACAGACTGGAAATACGGTCACGCAGATCACGCCGATCAATGATCATGTCAATCGCACCATGCTCCAGCAGAAATTCGCTGCGTTGAAAACCTTCCGGCAGTTTTTCACGCACCGTCTGTTCGATGACTCGAGGACCGGCAAATCCGATCAGGGCTTTGGGTTCAGCAATATTCAGATCACCCAGCATGGCGAAACTTGCTGACACACCACCCATGGTCGGATCGGTAAGCACAGATATAAAGGGAACTTTCTCTTTCGCCATACGCGCCAGCACTGCACTGGTTTTCGCCATCTGCATCAATGAAAACAGCGCTTCCTGCATGCGGGCACCACCCGATGCGGAGAAGCAGACCAGCGGTATAGATTCAGCCAGTGACACATTGGCTGCCTGCACGAAGCGTTCACCAACCACTGAGCCCATGGAGCCACCCATGAAACGAAAATCAAAGGAAGCCGCAACCACATCGACACCCTTGACCTTGCCTTTGTAAACGATCAGCGCGTCTTTTTCATCCGTGTTCTTTTGTGCCTGCAACAAACGGTCCCTGTATTTCTTGCTGTCTTTAAACTTGAGCGCATCGATCGGCATGTACTCAGCACCGATTTCCTCGCGCGGCGAATCGTCCAGAAAAATATCAAGACGATGGCGACCATAGACGCGCATGTGATGATTGCACTTCGGACACACCTCCTGGTTGCGTTCGAGTTCTGCGCGATACAGTACGGCACTACAGGCAGTACACTTGGACCAGAGACCCTCCGGCACAGCACGCTTGGTGCCACCGTCAGTCCGAATGCGTGAGGGCATCAGTTTCTCGAACCAGCTCATTTGCAGATCTCCTGTTTTCAGGCCATTCTCGAAATTTCTGCTGCCGTGTTCGCATCCATCGCCGCGCGCATGGAACTCAGCAGCTCAGACACATCAGTAATCACCTGCTGGGTCTGATCGGGACTGTGCTGTTGATGCACAGCCATACGTTTTACTATAGCACTACCGACGACAACTGCATCAGAACAGGCCGAAATCTGTGCTGCAGCCTGCGCATCGCTGATACCAAAACCCACACCGATAGGCAAATCGATTTTCTTGCGAATCATCTCAACTTTTTCTCTGACACTGTCCACGTCGAGATTGGCGGCGCCGGTGACACCCTTCAGCGAAACGTAATAGACAAATCCACTGGCAACAGCCCCGATTTTCGCGATACGATGTTCAGTGCTGGTCGGTGCAATCAAAAAGACGGGATCGAGCGCGCTGCCTTTCAGTGCAGCGATATATGCATCCGCTTCTTCCGGTGGCATATCGACAGTGATGACGCCATCGATGCCGATTTCTGCGGCACGCTTGGCAAAGTTCTGATAGCCGGCCACTTCGATAAGGTTCAGATAGCCCATCATGATGATCGGGGTGCTGTCATCGAGCTTGCGAAACTCGCTGACCGCGTTGAAGACATCGTCCAGCGTGATATTGAATTCCAGTGCACGTTCAGCAGCGGCCTGGATCACCGGGCCATCCGCCATCGGGTCGGAGAACGGGGCGCCGAGTTCAATGATATCCGCACCGGCTTTGACCATCGCGTGCATCAATGGCACCGTTACCTCGGGATGCGGGTCACCGGTCATGATATAGGGGATCAACGCCTTACGGCCTTCCGCCTGCATTCGCCCAAAACAGGCCCGCAAGCGACTCACAACTCCATACCTTCGATTCTGGCTATCGTGTTGATGTCTTTATCGCCACGTCCGGACAGGTTGATGATCAGGCTTTGTTCCGGGCTCATCTGAGCAGCCAGTTTTAGCGCAAAAGCAACCGCATGGCTGGATTCGAGCGCCGGTATGATACCTTCGATGCGAGTCAGATGGTGGAACGCCTGCAATGCTTCATCGTCATTGATTGCGGTATACGTCACCCGACCAATATCCTTCAACCATGAATGTTCCGGTCCCACCCCGGGGTAATCCAGACCGGCTGAAACTGAATGGGTTTCGATAATCTGGCCGCACTTGTCTTCCATCAAATAGGTGCGGTTACCGTGCAACACGCCCGGTTCACCCGCACATAAGGGCGCCGCATGATGACCGGTCTCCAGGCCCTCACCCGCTGCCTCAACGCCGTACATAGCGACAGATTCGTCGTCCAGAAAAGGATGAAACAGGCCGATTGCATTGGAGCCGCCACCGACACAGGCGACCAGCGCATCCGGCAATCGGCCGGTCAGTTCGAGGATCTGGCTGCGCGCTTCTCGACCGATGACTGACTGAAAATCCCTCACCATCTGAGGATAGGGGTGCGGGCCAGCAACCGTACCAATGATGTAGAAGGTATTATCGACATTAGTGACCCAGTCGCGCATCGCCTCGTTGAGGGCATCCTTCAACGTTCTGGAGCCTGACGTGACCGGAATGACGTCGGCGCCGAGTAATTTCATGCGATAAACATTCGGCGCCTGGCGCTCGATATCTTCCGCCCCCATGTAGACCACGCATTCCATTCCGAATCGTGCTGCCACGGTGGCCGAGGCAACACCGTGCTGACCTGCACCGGTTTCAGCGATGACGCGGTTTTTACCCATCGCGCGCGCGAGCAGTGCCTGGCCGATGGTGTTGTTCACCTTGTGAGCGCCGGTATGGTTCAGGTCTTCGCGTTTCAGAAAAATCTGTGCGCCTCCGGTTTCTTTTGACAGACGCTCGGCGTGATACAGGGGGCTAGGGCGCCCGACATAATAGGCCAGATCGGCATCGAACTGCGCCTGAAAATGCTCGTCCCTGGTGTATTTATGATAAGCCTCGGCCAATTCGTCCAGCGCCTGCATCAGGGTTTCAGAGACAAATCGACCGCCATACACGCCAAAATGACCCCGTTCATCCGGCATTGCCGCATAATCGACGGCCTGTTTAACGTTTTTTATTGGCATTTTCTACCTCTTGGATGAATGCCGACATCAGCTCGGCACTCTTGATTCCTTTATCAACTTCCACACCACTGCTAACATCTACAGCCCAGGGATGTACACGGCTGATCGCGTCAGCGACATTGCTTACCGCTAAGCCACCGGCCAGAATAACCGGCATATTCAGCTCTTTCGGTATACAACGCCAGTCAAACGCTTCGCCAGTACCACCCGCCGCGCCTTCTGCGTGACTGTCAAGCAACAGCCCTCTGGCCATGTTGAAAGTTTTCGACAGTTTAATCAGTTCCTGGCGGTCCAATGACCCCATCCCCAATGCTTTGATATACGGCCTGGCAAATCGTTCACAGTACGCCGGATCCTCCGAGCCGTGAAACTGCAGCAAGTCGATCGGCACCCGCGCCAGCACTTCGTTCACCAGCGCCTCATCGGCATCCAGAAACAGCGCCACGGTGGTTACAAACGCGGGCAATTTCCGGCAAATTGCTGCGGCCTTTTCGATCCCGACATGCCGTGGACTCCTGTCGTAGAAAACCAGACCGATCGCGTCGGCACCCAGAGCTGCCGCGGCAAATGCATCTTCAGTGCGCGTTAGGCCACAGATTTTAACACGTGTACGCATTATCAACGGAATATCCTAAAAAACCCTGCATTGGACTGTTAGCCCGCATTTCTCACCAGGATCACGGGAGCAGGCGCAGGATTCGTGTTCGTAAGCGCCGCTCTGGAGCGAAAAGCGTAGCAATAGCTACGGTTTGAGTGAAGAGCAAGCTTGCGGACACGAAGACCAGCCTGAACCGCGATAGGCTCGCTTGAAGAACACACTGTATTTCTGGTCATTCTAGCTTTACTCCAACGTACCCATGCTGAATCAGTATTCTACGCCGCCTGGTGAGAAATGCGGGCTAGCCCGCACCCGTGCCAAACCACGGCAAAAGGCCAGACAGGGCTAAATCATATTCAGGTGGATATTGTACATCAACCAGGTACAGACCCTCTGCCGGCGCCGTCGGGCCTGCCTGATTGCGGTCTTTCAAGGCCAGTAATTCAGCGATCCACGCCACCGGCTGATCACCACATCCCACTTTGAGTAATGAACCAACAATGTTGCGCACCATATGGTGTAGAAAGGCATTGGCGCGAATATCGATGTACACGAATCCACTTTCAGCGGTGACATCGATCGATTCAACGCAGCGCATGGCATGTTCCGACTGACACGCGGATGAGCGGAACGAAGAAAAATCATTTTCCCCCAGTAACGCCTGCGCCGCTGTGTGCATGGCATTCGTGTCGAGCTGATGATGAACCCAGGTTACGCGATGGCTGTATAATGCCGGCCTTGCCGCGCGTTGCTGGATAACATAGCGATAACTGCGCCTGGTTGCGCTGAAACGCGCATTGAAATCCGCATTGACCTGCTTTGCCCAATGTACACAGACGTCTTTGGGCAGGTGTGCATTGACACCCATGATCCATGCCTTGAGCTTCCTCGAAGCATGGGTATCAAAATGCACGACCTGCCCAGTTGCATGAACACCGGTATCTGTCCGGCCTGCACAGACAACCTGTACCCGGTGATCCGCCACCCTGCTGAGCGCTTGCTCGACTTCATGTTGCACAGTGCGTGTACCGTGTGATTGCATCTGCCAGCCACAGAAACAACTGCCGTCATATTCCACACCGAGGGCAATTCGGCTGGAGCCTTGTTGTTTGATTTCGTTCATAAATCTGGATTATATAATTGATTGCATTGAACGCTTTCCACAAAAACAATTACGAAGGTGCGTCCTGGTGAGAAATGCGGGCTTGAACGAAAACAGCACCAGATATTGCTGATGCTGTTCTCAATAGTCAAAAAGAGATAACGTCTTAGATCGTGCCACTAATTTGTAAATGTCTTGAGACGGTTATGATAATGGAGCCATGGCCGTAGGGTGCGCTGTGCGCATCGGGAGTGGCTAACAAACTTAAATTTCGGGGCGCGCACGGCGCACCCTACGATCGTTCCATTCAGCTGTCAGTTAACGTCTGAGTTTTTTTCACGATCTGTAAGATCAGATCTGCGTCACTACAGCTAAATGCAACCAGGCCAGAGCTTACGGATCCAGCCCGCATTTCTGATGCAGTCTTTCAGATTCAACCCGGAGCACTACAGATAAATCCCTGGAAGCTAACCGATTTGCCTGAGCAGTTCTTCGGCTTCCTTTTTCTGGGTGTCATCGCCCTCTGTCATGACTTCATCAAGGATGCTACGGGTTCCGTCCGCATCCCCCATATCCAGATAGGCCTTGGCTAAATCCAGCTTGGTGCCAACCTCATCAATATCATCGAGATCAGACAGATCGAGCTCGTCATCATCAATATCATCATAAGACGCTGATTCCGCACTGCCGGCAATCCCGGGCTCAACGACTGATTCGACGATCGCTTGTTCCAGATCCATATCATCAATATCCAGGATCGATGCATCTTCGTCCAGGGATTCCTCTGCGTTGGCCTCTGCCACTTGTTCGTCTGGCTCTTCTGTAACATCCAGACCAAGTGCATCAACATCCTCCAGCGAGAATTCCTCTTCTGTTGTTTCAGCAGCGGCCAAAATCGCATCGGCTTCTTCACTCAAGTCGAGAGCGAAATCGGTATCTGCGTCTGTCTCCCGTTCTGCCGATTCGGCTTCTTCGTCTAATTCCAGCTCTGTTGCCTCGATATCGAGTGAGAATTCCTCGTCGCCATCGACACTGGGCTCAACCATCTGGGTCTCTGCCAGATCAAACTCGACACTCTCCTCTTCCTCTTCAACCACTGTTTCGGCACCCGTTTCAGACAGATCGAACTCGACACTCTCTTCGATCACGTCCTCAACGATGGTATCTGCGCCCGTTTCTGCCAGGTCGAACTCGACGCTTTCGGCCGGCTCTGCTGCGACTTCTGATTCGTCAACAGCGAGATCCAGCTCAGGTGCCACTGCTCCCTGCTCTGCTTCACGACCCAGATCAACATCCACTGACTCAGGTTGGTTAGATGAAAGATCATCCATGCTCAGATCGCCGACCTTGTCGGCTGCTTTATCTCTGAACAGGGCATGTTCAGGACAGAGTGCTACGCCAACTGCGACGATCTTCTTCCAGGCAGGCGTTTCTTTGCCTTGTCTGCGCTCATTCACCTCGGTTGCCAGCTCGATGAATGCTTCGGTATTTTTGCTGGAATTGTAGGTTTCGGCCAGTTTCTCGCGATAACTGTCATTATCGGGATTCTGCTTCAACGCATTCTGCAGCAGCTCTTCGGCCTGCTGGTAGATGCCATACGCCAGGTAGACATCAGCCTCTGCGATAACGTCATCACGCGTACCCGCGTCCTCGTCAGGCGGAGTATCCACGGTTTGTTCTGCAGCAGCCAAATCTTCAGTTTCTTCTGAGCCGTGAAGCGCCTTCTCCGGCTCAGTACCGACATCAGCTACAGCCTCGTCGGCGACTGCATCCGCTGCCTGCACCTGTGCGTTTTCGGTTACCGCATCCTCTTCTATCTGGTCGCCAATGTCTTCGAGATTGCTCGCAACGACCGGCATTTCATCCCCGCCCTTGCGGCGCCTCATGACCAGCGCTATCAACATTAGCACCAGCAGCAGACCGCCACCGATAGCCGCCAGCAACACCGGATTATTCAACAATGCGGACAGCGGTCCCCGCTCGGGCTGCATGAATGCTGGTTGCGTTGATGGCTCGACTGAAAAATCCTCAGCTGAGGTAATGGGCTGCTCGATCGGCTCTTCGGCCTGTTCAGTGGCCTCGACCTGTTCCTGGTCAGCAAACACCTCCTGCTCAGGCTCTTCCACACCACCTTCCTCTACGACGCTGGCCGCTTCGTCCGGAGCACCTGCCTCCGCGATGGCTTCTTCCATTGCATCCTGGTCGAACAATGCTTCTTCCGGCTGCTCGACGAGCGCTTGCTCAAAGTCCTCGTTCACAGTCAGGTCTTCAACCTCTGTCGGGGCCGCTGCCTGCTGCATCTCAGCCAGATCAGTGTCTTCCAGCGTCAACAGGGCTTTCATTTTTTCGACCTGACCCTCGAGCATAACGATCCGCTGCTGCATTTCTTCTTTTTCAACACGCTCTGTTTCCAGTGACTCCCTGACGATCGCCAGCTGCGCGCGTAATTCAAACTCGGACATTTCAGTCGGATCTTTACTACCTGCCGCTGCAACACCGCTACCTGCCGCTACGATTTCCAGGCGCGCATCATCGCCTTCAGCAAAGCCCGCACTCGCATCGGCCTCAGCTTCCAGGTCCATCGCAGATGTCGGTTCACCACCAGTGACGGCCTGCTGATACTCACGCCACAATGCATGTTGCTCGCGAACCAGCTCAATGGCATCAGCCTGACTCACTGCTATGATGTCATCGCGGTCTGGAATGCGGAGAACGTAACCTCGCTTGAGACCGTTCACGTTCTCGTTAATGAACGCTTCGGGATTGACGCGGAGCATGGCGAGCATCGTTTGCTCTATTGATACCGACTGGTCCGGGCGCATCGAGTCAGCCAGGCTCCATAATGTGTCACCCCGCTGGATCCGGTAACCGGCTGGCGCTTGATAGGACGTCTCAGCAGGGGCGGATGCCGTCGGAGGAGACGGCATTGCCCGGGCCTGCGTGGTTGGCACCGGAACAGGTGCCGCTGAAAAGCTGCTGCCCGCCGCGCCGAGTGCCGGTGGCCTGAAACCGCTGCTACCCTGCGGGTCGGGTGCCGTCGTCGGCGACGCGCTTGGCGACTCCATCGCTGCTGGCCTGGTTTGTTCACTGTCTGCCGGCGCTTGCTGTTGCCCCATGAAAACAGGCGGATCCAGCAGAATGGTATATTCGCGCATCATGTGGCCTTTGGGCCAGTCAATTTCAATCAGGAAATTGAGGAATGGCTCTCGAATAGGTTTGCTTGATGTCACCCTGATGATGGGTACGCCGTCGCGAACCTCAGCATTGAACTTCAGGCTACTCAGCAAGTAGGGGCGATCGATACCTGCCCGACTGAACTCTTCACGCGAAGCAAGCTTGACGATGAGTGTTTCCACATCTTCAGGAACAGCCGACAGCAGCTCGATTTCTGCATTCAGCTCCTGATTTAGCGCAGTATTGACTTCGATTTCACCCAAGCCCAGAGTGAAGCCGTAATCAGGCAAGAGTAATACCCCAAATGCCAAGGCAAAGATGATTTTACGCACTAGTTTCCCCTCTCATAGAGTCGAGACAAGGTCTTGAGCCCTGTTGCAGTCCCCTGTTTTGTTCTTGTATTCGTTGGCTCCCGTCGCCATCGCGGGACCAAGTTGTTATACTACTTCAAGTATTTACAGGTAAATATAGGTTATAAATACGCTTTTATCAAAATTTCGGCAATTTGCACGCTATTTAATGCCGCGCCCTTGCGCACGTTATCAGACACGATCCACATATCCAGCCCTTTTTCATGCGAAATATCCTCCCGAATACGGCCCACGTATACAGGGTCATTATTCGCACCTTCGGTAACAGCCGTCGGGTAACCCCCGTCTTCTTGCTCATCCACAACCACGACGCCATCCGCCCTGGACAACAGCTCGCGAGCCTGTTCTGCGCCAATTTTCTCAAGGGTTTCAATGTGCACGGCTTCTGAGTGCCCAAAAAACACCGGCACGCGAACGGCCGTCGGATTCACCTGAATAGCGTCATCCTCGAATATCTTCCGGGTCTCCCAGACCATTTTCATTTCTTCCTTGGTATAACCGTTATCAAGAAAGACGTCGATATGCGGCAGCACATTGAATGCAATCTGCTTTGGATACACATCGCATTGAATCGGCATGGCATTGAGCAGATTGGCTGTCTGGGTCGCCAGCTCCTCGATTGCCTCCTTGCCGGTGCCCGATACCGCCTGGTATGTGGCAACATTGATGCGCGCGATACCAACAGCATCCTTGATCGGTTTCAATGCGACCAGCATCTGTATGGTTGAACAGTTGGGATTCGCAATAATTCCGCGGGACGTGTAATCAGCAATGGCGTGCGGATTCACTTCCGGCACAACCAGAGGGATATCATCGTCGTAGCGAAATTGTGAGGTGTTATCGATAACGACACATCCGGCTGCGGCAGCCTTGGGCGCATAGATCTCTGAGATCGATGCACCTGCAGAGAACAATCCAATTTGCACTTTGGAAAAATCGAAATCAGCCAGATCCTGCACGGACAAAAGGCGATCACCAAACTCGACTTTTTTTCCGGCCGAACGACTGCTTGCCAGTGGGTAGACCTCGCCAACCGGGAATTTGCGTTCTGCCAGTATCGACAACATGGTTTCACCCACAGCACCGGTGGCACCCACAACTGCTACATCATACGCTTTACTCATAGTCTTACATTACACCCGTATTTCTCACCAGATGTACAAACCCTCACTTGATCTTTAATTCCACAAACACCTATTCAGTCGGGAATACACACTGTTATCCCACGGCTTTACAAAATCCTTTGTGGCCAATCCGTCTGGAACGAATTTGGACCGCAAGGCGACTCCGGAGGGGTGAAATACAGGGATGAATTTCATCAATCCAGATCTCTGCGTGATCATCTCGCCCGCCTGGTGAGAAATACGGGCTAGATATCAGTTGCACGGATCGTTGTTAATCTGACGGCATGGTCAGCATGACGCAAACCCTGTGCGTTCGCGCATAAATCCGGGTTCGTTCATCATACCAGCGATCCTGCAGATCTAGTTTCTCGCAAAGGCGCCCAGATCGCAAAGGATGATAACGAAAATCCTTTGTCTGGTGCGTAAAACAGTAATACCGACGCAGCAGTCTTTGTGCCTTCGCGAGAAAATACCTTACTGGCTCGGCCAAGTCTGGCGTTACTCAGGCAGACAGTTCAGCCAGCACGGCCTCGCCCATCGCTACCGTGCCAACCTGCTGGCAACCTTCAGCCATGATGTCAGGTGTTCGCAGACCTCTATCCAGCACCCGGCCAACGGCCTGTTCGATATCCTCGGCCAGTGCGGTCTGATCGAGACTGTAGCGCAACATCATGGCCACGGACAGGATGGTAGCCAACGGATTAGCCACACCCTGACCAGCAATATCGGGAGCTGATCCATGGATCGGTTCGTACATCCCCTTGCTGTTTTGATCCAGTGAAGCTGAGGGCAACATGCCGATTGATCCAGTTAACATGGCAGCCGCGTCTGACAGGATATCGCCAAACATGTTCTTGGTAACCATAACATCAAATTGTTTGGGCCATTTCACCAGCTGCATGGCGGCATTATCAACGTACATGTGACTGAGCGCCACCTGCGGATAGTCAGTAGCGGTTCGGGTGACCACTTCGCGCCACAGCTCGGACACTTCCAGCACGTTGGCCTTGTCGACCGAGCACATGCGCTTATTGCGCTTCATCGCAATATCAAAACCTACCCGGGCAATGCGCTCAATTTCCGCCTCGGAGTAGACCAGGGTATTGTAACCTTCTCGTTCACCGCTGGCCTTGTTGCGGATGCCGCGCGGTTCACCAAAGTAAATACCACCAGTCAGTTCCCGCACGATCATAATATCAAGGCCGGCTACAACGTCAGCCTTCAGCGAAGATGCATCTGCCAACTGCGGATACAGAATCGCGGGACGCAGGTTTGCAAACAGACCCAGCTCGGATCGCAGACCCAGTAAGCCTCTTTCAGGGCGCAGTTCGCGCGGCAGGTCTTCATATTGCGGGCCACCGACAGCACCCAGCAAAATCGCATCGGAGGCTTTCACCAGCTCGAGTGTCTCATCAGGCAAGGGTTTGCCGGCAGCATCGTAACCAGCGCCGCCGACAGGTGCCTGCTGCATTTCGATGTCGAGACCCTTTCCCTGCAAGCAGTCAAGCACTTTGACGGCTTCGGCCACGATTTCGATTCCGATACCATCACCCGGCAGAACCGCAATCTTATAACTCATATAATTACCTGATTGTGTGTAAAATCCCGGCCGATAACGGCTGCAGATTATACGCTATTTATTTGTAGACTGTTCTCTAAGCCCACAAAACCCCCAAAAGCCAGCCCACATTCCCCTGGGGTGAGCAATTTCAGAACAACCACGGCGCCGTTCGCTTTCTGTCCCGCTCATAGGTTTTAATCTGATCTGCATGCTGCAAAGTCAGACCAATATCATCGAGACCGTTCAGCAGGCAATGTTTTTTGAAATCATCGATTTTAAATGTGTAACTATCATCACCAACAGTGACGACCTGTGATTCGAGATCCACGGTGAACGCAATACCCTTTTCTGCCTTTACCCTGTCGAAAAGCCCATCAACGATCGCAGCATCGAGAACGATCGGTAGCAGGCCGTTCTTGAAACTGTTGTTGAAAAAGATATCGGCAAAACTGGGGGCGATGATGGCGCGAAAACCAAAGTCAGTCAGCGCCCAGACGGCATGTTCGCGTGAAGAGCCACAACCGAAGTTTTCCCGTACCAGCAGTATCGTCGCCCCGTCATAGGGTGGCTGATTCAGTATGAACTCCGGATTGCGGCGACGTTTTGAATTATCGATCTCCGGTGCGCCCGCATCCAGATAGCGCCAGTCATCAAAGGCATTCGGACCAAAACCGCTGCGATGAATGGATTTCAGATATTGCTTGGGTATGATTGCATCCGTATCGACATTGGGCCGATCGAGTGGCGCAACAATCCCACTGTGTTTGATAAAAGCCTGCATCGTTACTACTCAGTTCTGTGACATGAATTCGTTAACATCGACAAAATGGCCTGTGATTGCAGCAGCGGCGGCCATTGCCGGGCTCACCAGGTGAGTACGCCCCCCCTGTCCCTGACGACCTTCAAAATTCCGGTTGGACGTTGACGCACAACGTTCGCCCGCTTCGAGCCTGTCCGCATTCATCGCCAGGCACATGGAACAGCCGGGCTCACGCCATTCAAACCCTGCATCCAAAAATATCCTGTCCAGCCCCTCGTCTTCGGCCTGCTGCTTGACCAGCCCTGACCCCGGCACGACCATCGCCAGCTTGATGCCATCGGCCACTCGTCTACCTTTTGCCACCCGGGCGGCGGCGCGTAAATCCTCGATACGAGAATTCGTACATGAACCAATAAAAACCTTGTCGACAGCGATCGCGTTGATCGGCTCACCCGCTGCCAGCCCCATGTAAGCGAGCGCCTTGCGCATTCCGTCTGCCTTGACACGATCGTGTTCGGCGTTCGGGTCAGGCACCCTGGCGTCTATGGCCACCACCATCTCGGGTGATGTACCCCAGGTGACCTGGGGCTTGATGCCGGCAGCATCAATATGCACCACCTTGTCGAAAACCGCATCGGCATCCGAGTGCAACTGCTGCCAGTTCTCTATAGCACGCGCGAGCACCTCACCCTGCGGCGCATAGGGTCTGTTTTTGACATAGTCGATGGTGGTGGCATCAACCGCTACCATACCGGCACGCGCACCTGCCTCAATTGCCATGTTGCAGACCGTCATGCGCCCTTCCATACTCAACGCCCGAATGGCATCACCACCGAACTCTATTGCATAACCGGTACCACCGGCAGTACCAATCTCACCGATGATCGCGAGCACGATATCCTTGGCCGTTATACCTTCATTGACCTGACCATCGACAGACACCAGCATGTTCTTGTTTTTCTGCTGCAGCAAGCACTGCGTTGCGAGCACGTGTTCGACTTCTGAGGTACCAATGCCGAAGGCGAGCGCCCCGAAAGCGCCGTGCGTTGAAGTATGCGAGTCGCCGCATACGACTGTCATTCCCGGTAGCGTCGCACCCTGTTCAGGCCCGATCACATGGACAATGCCCTGCCTTACATCGGACATATCAAACTCGGTCAAACCAAACGCCTTGCAATTATTGTCCAGGGTTTCAACCTGCAGGCGCGATACCGGGTCTGCTATGCCCGCACGTCTGTCCGTCGTCGGGACATTGTGATCGGGCACGGCCAGCACCGAGTTCGTGCGCCAGAGTTTGCGGCCAGCTATGCGCAGTCCTTCGAACGCCTGCGGCGAAGTGACTTCGTGTACCAGATGTCGGTCGATGTAGAGCAAGGCGGTACCATCTGTCTCTGTGCGCACCACATGGTCATCCCAGAGTTTGTCGTAGAGTGTTCTTGCAGTCATGGATTTTTACCTGTGCAGGCGCGTTGTTATGAACAATAGCGTAAAGACTAATGCAGAATCTTTCATAATACAAATTCATTATTTTCATATAAACTATTACTAAACGTTATATATTGACCTCTCGAGTATCATGGACATTCAGACGATCCAGGCATTTCTCAGCGTCAGCGAAACAGGGTCTTTCTCCCGTGCCGCTGATGCGCTGTTTTTGACCCAGCCTGCGGTGAGTAAACGCATACACGCGCTGGAGCTTTCACTCGGCATTGCGCTGTTCGATCGCATTGGCAAAAGCGTGCGCTTGACTGAAGCCGGTCATGCACTGATTCCCTGCTGCCGGCGCATCATTGCCGAGATCGCAGAAAGCGAGCGTATCATCAGCAATTTGCGTGAGACAACCAGCGGCGTACTCAGTATAGCCACCAGCCATCATATCGGCCTGCATCGTTTGCCACCCGTGTTACGCGATTATTCAAAGCAGTATCCCGAAGTCGAACTGAAACTGGGATTTACGGATTCTGAAGAGGCCTGCCAGCAGATTCTGAACGGCGACCGGGAACTGGCCATCGTCACGCTACCCGACGATAATAGTGAACGGCTCGAAATGATACCCGTATGGCATGATCCCTTGTCTATTGTAGTGGCGAAGCAGCACCCGCTGGCCGCGAAAAACCGTCTGTCGATCAAGCAGCTACTCGACTACTCTGCGATACTGCCCTCCAGAGGAACCTATACACGCAAGTTAATTGATGCAGCGTTGGGTCTCGACGAATCAGTCAGGACCTTGCTCGAGACACATTATCTTGAAACGATAAAAGCCATGGTACAAACAGGCCTGGGCTGGAGCATGTTGCCGGTTTCGATGCTCGATAAGACGCTGGCTTCACTTGAGATCAGACATACCCGTACAACACGTCAGCTTGGCATCGTCGTCCATAGCATGAGAACGAAATCGAACGCGGCGAACGCAATGATCAATCAGTTGATCAAGTGTGCTGATGAGTCGTGAAATGCATGAAGCGCCACACCACCAGCAAAGCGGCGCCGGCAACAAGTGCCGCGAGCGTGAACAGCCAGGCATGATCAATCGTGTCCCATAGAACACCACTGAGCAGACTACCGACTGCACCACCGGCACCAAAACTCAGGCTGGCATACAAGGCCTGCCCTCTGCCCTGGTGTTTTCCAGTAAAAAACCGGTGTACCAGCGAAATACTGACCGCATGAAACACACCAAAACTGAAAGCATGAAACAACTGGGCAAAAAACAACACGGAGAGGTTCTCGACAAAAAACCCTATCAACACCCAGCGCAATGCCGTCAGCATAAAGCTGACGAGCAAAAGCTTTCGCAGGTCGACGGTCAACAGCAAGCGGTGCATCATTAAAAAAACGATGACTTCGGCCATCACACCGATAGCCCAAAGCAGACCGATCATGCCACGACTGTATCCATGGTTCTCGAGATAAATACTGTAGAAGGTGTAGTAAGGTCCGTGACTCACCAGCATCAGAAAGCACACCAGTAAAAATGCCAGTACAACAGGCTGGCGTATAACGTGCATGATATGCACCTGCTCTTCACGCTGCGTGCTCAAACGCTCGGGCACAATCAGGCTGACAAGTAGAATGCCTGCCAGCAGGACAACGATCACGACAGGTGCACGGTCGATGCTTGTGACATCATAATACTCGCCCAGTAACACCACCATCATGATAAAGCCCAGCGAACCCCATATGCGCACAGCACTGTACTTGTGCTGATTATCACCAAGATGATTCAGTGTCATCGCCTCGAACAAGGGCAGGGATGAATTCCAGAAAAAACTGAACATGAACAGTACCAACGCTAACCACAGGAATCCGCTGTTGACAAACACACCCGTAAAAACCGCTACGGCGAGCAGGTTGGCGAGCCTGATAATCGCTATCGGATGCCGGGTATGGTCGGCGACCCAACCCCATAGAAAGGGGGCAAATATTTTGGTTGCGGGTATGATGGCCATCAGCACACCGATTGACTGGGCATTGTAATCCAGAGATTTGAGATACAGGCTCCAGTAGGGTATCAGCGCACCCAGCGATGCGAAATAGAAAAAATAGAAACCGGATAGACGCCAGTACGGCGTTGAAGCATTAATCCGCATGTTGCATGAAGGATTTGGATTGGATTATTCTGCGCCAGCGGGGATGATCGGCGTCCGGGACTCGACATCGGCACATTGTGCACGATTGCGCAGCACATGATCCATGATAACAATAGCGAGCATCGCTTCACAAATCGGTGTTGCCCGAATACCAACACAGGGATCATGACGTCCCTTGGTCACAATTTCTGCCGGATTACCATCGAGGTCAACAGTCCTTCCAGACAAGCGCAGGCTGGAGGTCGGCTTGAATGCGGTATGGACGACAATATTCTGTCCCGAGGAGATTCCACCAAGTATGCCGCCGGCATGATTACTGAGGAAGCCCTGTGGTGTGATTTCATCTCTGAAAGCCGTACCTTTGGCAGCGACACAGGCAAAACCATCACCGATTTCGACACCCTTGGCAGCATTGATTGCTATCATTGCTTGCGCAATATCAGCATCAAGGCGGTCGAATACGGGTTCCCCCAGTCCGGGAGGTACACCTTCGGCAACGGTGGTGATTTTGGCGCCGACGGAATCGCCTTCTTTGCGCAATGCATCCATATAGCTTTCCATCTCTGCCACCTTGTCTATATCCGGACAGAAAAAAGGATTATTTTCGACTTCAGCAAGATCGATTGTATCGGCCTTGATGGGACCAAGCTGGGAAAGGTAGCCATAAATCTTGATATTAAATCGTTCTGCCAGATATTTCTTGGCGATGGCACCGGCCGCAACCCGCATGGCCGTTTCACGTGCAGACGAGCGCCCCCCACCACGGTAGTCCCTGAAACCGTACTTCTGTTGATAGCTGTAGTCCGCGTGACCGGGACGGAACGTATTCATGATATCACCGTAGTCTTTGGAGCGTTGGTCCACGTTCTCGATGATCAGACCAATACTGCAGCCGGTTGTCCTACCTTCGAACACACCGGACAGAATTTTCACCTGGTCAGGTTCGCGCCGCTGCGTGGTATGACGTGACGTCCCCGGTTTACGACGATCGAGATCAAGCTGAATATCGGCCTCAGACAATGGCAGACCGGGTGGACAACCATCGACAATACCCAGCAAGGCAGGGCCATGGGATTCGCCACTGGTTGTAACGGAAAATATTTTGCCTAGGGTATTGCCGGACATAGGATTAAGATCTTTCTGGGTGCCAAAATGGCGTCAATGGCTGATGTTAACATCAAATCACAGCGCATCGAACAGTTGTTGGCAGGCGTGCACCTGTTTAGCCGTCAGCAGGAACACACCCTCACCACCGTGGACAAACTCCAGCCAGGTGAACGGCACCTCGGGCAACAGTTGCACCAACGCCGGCACCGAGTAGCCGACCTCGACCACCAGAATGCCGTGATCTGACAGATAGCTACCGGCTTGCTGCAGTAAAGGCACAACGATATCCATACCCATCTCCCCTGCAGCCAGTCCGCCACCGGGCTCGAAGCTGAACTCCCTGTCGAGTTGCGCCATCTCCTGTGCGGAAACGTACGGTGGATTGGCAACGATAATATCGAATTTCCGCGCCGGAATATGTTCGAAAAGGTCAGATTCAATCAACTGCAAGCGCTCCTCAAGACCGTGATTGCCACGATTGATCGCCGCCACATCAAGCGCATCTTTTGAAACATCACTACCCACAATACTGGCGTGTTCGAATGCGTAGGCGCAGGCAATGGCGATGCAACCACTGCCTGTACACAAATCCAGAATACACTCAACGCGGTCTGCTTCGATCCACGGTGAGAACTGCTGCCGGATCAATTCAGCAATCGGTGAACGCGGAATCAGCACACGCGGATCCACATAAAAATTCAAACCCGCAAACCAGGCTTCTTTGGTTATATAGGCAGCAGGTATACGCTTGCTCAAGCGTTCCCTGTAATTCTCCAGTACAGAGCGTTTTTCACTGTGCGTCAGACGGCAGTCAAAATAATCTTCAGCGAGATCGGGCGGAAGATGCAGGGTCGCCAGACAAAGATAAACGGCTTCATCCAGCGCGTTGGGCATACCGTGCGCAAAACAAAGACCCTCTTTGTTGAACTGGCTCATACCCCATCTCACCAGATCACGGATCGTCTGTAATTCACCTGCAATCGCACGAATGTTCATAGTCTGTTGATTTTATCTGGGTAAATCCGCATCATGCATGAAAGACAGGATTTTAGCGGAAATCCAGCAAAGCAGGTGGGTCGATCGCCGATTTATGTGATAGATGACTAAATTGGTCCGCCCTGCGCCTGCTCCCGTGATCCTGGTGAGAAATGCGGGCTAGTGTAGTGGCAGCTGATATGGCATCACGAGCTGGTATGTTGACACGATGATGTGACCCTGAAAGTATAAACCTCAATGAATTTCCTTTGTGCCTCTGTGGCCTTTGCGTTACTGCGATAACACATCCAGCTCGTGAGTTAGCAACAGGGCACCCAGGAGTCTGCGCGGTAGAAAGCATCCCTGCTGCAAAAGCGCCACAGCGGTCCATTTATCTGTTCTTTTTCGTTGCGTCGTGCCCACTATGCGCCACAAAAGAACAGAGAACTGTCCTCGCCGTGCCACTTTTACGCTACGGGAATTTCTACCGCGCAGACTCCTAGCTAAGTTATAATGTGTTGTTTATAGAATTCGCCTATCCAATATGAAGCTATCCATAGAAAAATGCCTGTTATTTATCTTTGCCACGCTGATGAGTTATGGCGTACTCGCTGGTAACACGCTCGAGATCGATGATGCCTGGATTGCTGAAGCGCCCCCGGTTAGCAAAGTCATGGCAGCCTATCTGAAAATTGAGAATGAAACCGAGCGTGAGCGCCAGGCGACCGCGATGCAGTGCGAAGAGTTTGAACGCGCTGAATTCCACCAGACCGTCGAAAAAGACGGCATGGCACGCATGGCGCATCAACAGACACTGAAGATACCAGCCGACTCCGAACTGGAACTCAAGCCTGGTGGTTATCACATTATGCTGTTCAATCCTGCGCGCCGCTTGCAGGCGGGCGACCAAACGAACTGCAAAATGTCATTCGATGATGGCAGTACGATCAGCTTCACCCTGAAAATAAAAAAATCCTCTGTTGATGACCATTCTCACCATCACCATCACTGAATCATGAAAGCAAGCCTCAGCGAGCGACTGCGTTCGCTGCCTTTTTATATACTTCCTCATCACGCAATTTCCTGGTGCATCTTCAAGATTGCACGGCTGCGCTGGCGACCGTTCAAGAATCTCGCGATCCGAATCTACACTCAGCTGCACGCAGTCAACATGGAAGAAGCCGCCGTTAGCAATAAATATGCGTACGAGACCCTGAACGCGTTTTTTACCCGCGCCCTCAAAGCAGAATCCCGACCACTGGATGAGGATCAGCACAACTGGCTGTGCCCGGTCGATGGCACCGTCAGCCAGGCCGGCGTCATCGATAATGGGCGAATTTTTCAGGCCAAAGGACGTGATTACAGCCTGCTCGAATTGCTCGGTGGAGATAACACGCAAGCCGAGCCATTCCAAGATGGCAAATT
The DNA here is from genome assembly GCA_942492025.1 of uncultured Gammaproteobacteria bacterium. Taxonomy (GTDB): domain Bacteria; phylum Pseudomonadota; class Gammaproteobacteria; order SZUA-229; family SZUA-229; genus JABDQW01. The sequence continues at coordinate 265,816 of CALODJ010000008.1, forward strand.
CGCCACGCTATATCTTTCACCGCGTGACTACCACCGCATTCACATGCCGGTCGACGCCGAACTCAGACGGATGACCTATATACCGGGACGACTGTTCAGTGTTGCCGCCTATACCGTCAAAGCGATTCCGCGACTGTTCGCACGCAACGAACGCGTCGTTTGTCAGTTTGATACTAACGACGGTCCTATGGTCATGGTGCTTGTGGGTGCTATTAATGTATCAGCGACCGAAACCGTATGGCACGGACTGGTGACAGGCAATGGACACACGATCACACGCTATGACTATGCCTCCGGCGAGGTGGTGTTGCAGCGTGGAGCAGAGATGGGCCGCTTTAACCTGGGTTCCACCGTGATTCTGCTGACAACGGAAAATTTTGAACTGGACCCGAGCATCACCACCGGCAATACGGTACATATGGGCAGAAAAATAGGACGCGCTGTTGCCCGTGTTTGAGCGGATACTCGGGTGATCTCCGACTGCCTCGGTAAAACAAGGAATGAAACAGATAATAGAAGACCAGAGATAAGACCCTGACAGCAATCCGATGCCCTTTGATGGTCAAAGAAAGCGCTTTTGCAGGATCTGCAGAATATCACGGCTTTCGTAGAAAAATTGCTTCGATACGAAATCTAAGCAGCAAACCTCAATCATCAGTAGCAGAAATAGGGTCTTGTTATTTGCCTTCCTCTCACGCGAGGCGAAACCAATGTCATGACCACTAAGAATCGGATTTGCAGATGAATAAACATAGTCACCTCTCAATCAAGTGTTTCATTGGGGCAACCTCAGACGACGTTTAATGTGCTAGCCATTCCGAGCCCTTAAATTCCCTTTTAATTTGATGATTTAATCGTCTTTTTTCCGCCGATCTTTGATATTCAATCTTCTATCAATCGTAAATCTACGTGAGGGGCCCTTGTAATTCGTATCATATCGCGCTCTGCGATCACTTTGGACTCTACGATCAAGGTTCATTTTTCGAGTAGGAGTCTTTGATGTTATGCCATCTTGAAGGCGTCGACCATGTTTAGTCTCCGAAACAGCGCTTTCTTCTGCGACGAGATCGGCACTGATATTTTTATCATCTTCATCTGTGGAGTCTTTTTTCATCATATGTCTCGCTTTCATCCAGTAGAATTGTAAACAGATGGATTAATACTTAAGGAAACTCTGATTTATTCAGAGGTTCCTTGCGGCACATGGATGTGCCGTCATTTTCAATTACATATGTGATTGAAAATGGAGAAAAATAAAAATCACATTTTTATTTTTCGTGCTCTGATAATTCCTGGATTGAATTATTCAGAGCTTCCTTATTTATATAGGTGTATTTATCAGGTAAATAAAGTCTGAGGATGAATAGAAGTAAAAAGTGGGTATCCATGTTTGCGGCAATACACCTGGGCTCGGTACAGGATTCCAGTTGCATGGCAACACGCTTGTGCTCGATGCGCTTTCACATATGTGCCAGCCCGTCTCATCTTGGAAAACATGGCAAGCCGGAAACACCGCGGCACATATCGCAATGCGAGTGTCTGCTGTTTCCGCGCAGGGAACACAATCTGAACTGGCTGTTCAGGGACAAATCGGGCGAGGTTCAGGAAGTGACAATCAATGGCCGTTGCCTAGTAACGAATTCCGAGGTGATCAGGCGATGCGCCTTGGCAGGCATGGGGCTGGCATTGTTACCTGAGTGGCTGGTCGAAGCGGATATTCGATCGGGTAAGCTGCTGCCTTTATTCGAGGAATTTGAAGGCACCGCAACGGACTTCTACAGCGCGGTGTGGATACTACACCCCTCCCGGGAATACATGCCTCTGAGAGCACGTGTATTCATCGAACAATTGACCTCTAGCATAGCCGGTAATGTAGATTCTCAAGTGTTAACACACCCATGAACCTCGAAGTCGTACAAGCAGACTATGGAAAGGAGACGCACGCGGCCGGGATTGTCATGCTGCTCGACAGCTACGCCTCCGATCCCATGGGCGGCGGCAAGCCTCTTGCCGACCACGTAAAAGCCAACCTCGTCAACGAACTCTCCAAGCTGCCCCACGCGTTCTCCGTCGTTGCCTACCTGGATGATCAGCCGGTCGGCCTGGTCAATTGTTTCGAGGGCTTTTCCACGTTCGCGTGCCGACCCCTGATCAATATTCACGACGTGATCGTGCTCGCTGCATACAGAGGGCATGGCATCAGTCAGAGGATGCTGGAAAAGGTGGAGGAAATTGCCAGGGAGAAAAAGTGCTGCAAGCTGACGCTGGAAGTGCTGATTAATAACACTGCCGCGCAATCGGCTTACCGCAAGTTCGGCTTTTCGGATTACTCGCTCGACCCGGCAACCGGAACTGCGCTGTTCTGGCAAAAGATGTTGTAAATCGCTGCCTTCGAATCTCGCTTGTTCCCTTTACAGGTAACTGTACGGACTAACTCGGTGAGTCGTGGCATCACGAGCCGACCCCTTCCTAGCCTGCATTTCTCACCAGGCGGCGTGGAATACTGGTAAGGCATTGGTTTTTTGGAGTGAAGCTCGGATGATTAGAAATACAGTGTGTTATTCAAGCATGCCTATCACGGTTCAGGCTGGCCTTGGTTTGCATGAGATCGCAGGGTGCGCTGTGCGCACCGTGAATCTTCCGTGTGCTGGGCTGTTTCGGTGCGCACAGCGCACCCTACGGTCGCTTCACCCAAGCTGTTGCTACGCTTTTCGCTCCAGAGCGGTGCTTACGAACACGAATCCTGCGCCTGCTCCCGTGATCCTGGTGAGAAATGCAGGCTAGACTGGTTGCGGCAGCTGGTCCCTGCCGCGGTCCTGTTCGACCAGCCGCCGTAGCGAGTCGGCCGTGGCAGCGGCCAGCGTCCAGCCCAGCATGCCGTGACCGCAGTTGACGTAGACGTTACGTGCACCACAGGGTCGCACGATCGGCCGGCTATCAGGGGTCATCGGACGCGTTCCCATCCACGGGTGGATGTCGCCGCCGTAGTCGGCCGCCAACGGAAAACGTGCGCGCGCGGATTGCCGCAACGCATCGATGCGTTGCGGCGAGGGCCGGCCCGCGACCCGTCCCAGTTCGGCGAGTCCCGCGACGCGCACCCTGTCGCCGATTCGGCACAGCACGATTTTTCTCGACATGTCAGTAATGCTGACCGCTGGCGTGGCGGCCGTTGGCGGGCAGGTCAGGCTGTAGCCCGCCACCGGCAGTAGCGGCAGCGAAACACCCAGGCGGGCAGCGAGTCTCGCGGTCTCGTAACCAGCGCAGATCACGACGGCGTCGGCCTCGATGTCGCCGGCGGAGGTCTTTACGGCCCGGCACGATCCCCGGTGATGCACGAAGCCGTCGACCCTAACACCGAGCTGAATATCACCGCTGCTGAACGCTTTCACCTGTTCTAGCGCTGCCGCGGCAAAGCCGGCGGCATCGCCGACCTCGTCTATCGGCGAGTACACCGCGCCGGCCAGCTCTCCGCCGATCTGCTCCAGCGCCGGTTCGACCGCGATAGCTTCGTCTCGCGTGATCACGCTTTGCTGTATCGCAAAACGGTTCTTGAGCGCGACGCGCGCGGCCGCGGCGTCGAGATCGGACGCTTCCCGGTAGAGGTGTAGCTTGCCGGCAGGGCGGTGGTCGAACGCGAAGCGGTACCTGCACTGCCAGTCGAGCATGATCGCGCGCGATGCGAGCGCGAGTTCGAGGACGGCAAGTGTGTTGCTGTCCGAACGGGCACGCGTGCAATTGCGCAGGAAACGCAGGCTCCAGCCGAGCAGTTTGGGGTCTGGCCACGATGACAGAAGCATCGCGGGATCGCGGCCGAGTAGCAGTTTCGGCAGTTGCCGCAGCATCGCTGGCGAAGCCATCGCATCGGTATAGCTGTAACTGAGTTGCGCGCCGTTCGCGCCCGAGGCGCCGGCGGCGACCGTGTCCGCGCGGTCGATCACGCTGACCCGGTAACCGCGCTCGGCGAACGCCAGCGCGGTTGTTGCACCGACGATACCGGCACCGATTACGAGTACGTGATCCGACATGGATTGCCTTGCGAAGGCGGCAAAAGGCGCGACACGCTCATGTCGTTGCATTCCTGTCGAGGTGACTGCGGCGGCAACGACACCATCCGGCCGTCGTGCATGGCCGCGCCCACGGTGAAGTTGTACAGGCACTGCAAGCTGTCATTGCCTATTCCCAGGGTTTCATGGATGGCGTCGTCGAAGAAATAGCCGATGCCAGTACCACTGATGCCGGTCGCCTCGGCTTCCAGGTACAGGCTCTGGCCGATCATGCCTGCTTCCCGGAACAACTGGCGGTAATGCCGGGTACAGTAGAATAAACGCCCTATTAATCCAATTGCAACAGGTATTTCCCAGCCAGTCATAGCCATTCACCCGACCCTCAGTGCGAATTCCTTCTAAATTCCACCCACCTCTCACTACAAACCCCACCCCCGATCCGAGATGCAAGCTTTTCCAGACCACTTCAAGTCAGCTGGCCAGACAGCACCCTGCCGCGTCCGCCCGCGGCGCAGCGATAGAGGTGTTGTATGGCCGGCTTGCGTCTCTCAACTGAACAGGTCGCCCTGCGGTGGTGCCCTGAATGCAGTACTGACACCGACATGAATCGCGTTATGTACGTATCTGGTTCTGAGTTATCTGAGCTCGTCACAGCAGCGAATATTGCGCGCGCCAGAAACCAACCTGCTCTTGAAAATGGACCCGTTCACACGGATCCAATTGCGCCGCCGCCAGTTACTGAAAGCCCACCTCAAATGAAGTTATGGGCTTGACGAAAATGCGGGGCAGCAGTGGGCCAAACTCCATGCATTTTTCTAACGGATTTAATTCATTGTTTAATTGTCAGCGTTTTACCTTTCTGGGTAATCTCAAAATGTTTGAGAAAATTCATGCCTAATAGAATTTCTTTTCCGGGCATGTTTGTAAGTATAATGGCACTTAAATCGTAAAGTTTGATATCTCCAATCGCAACACTCGCGAGACGGGTGCGGAATGCTCTGGTGTTACCGTTTGCTGTACTGACAACAATGCGCTGATTTTTAGTTAAACCGATGTCGTTGGCCAATGATTCAGGAACGGCAATATCGCTTGCGCCAGTATCGAGTAGAAACACGACTTCATGATCATTAATGGTTCCACTTGATACATAGTGACCATAAGCATTGCGTTGTAATACGATTTCTTTTTGCAGTCCACTTGCCACGTAGTATTCGTTAGTGACAATGTTTTGATTCGGGTTGTTGCGTTGTGAAAACAAATAATCAAATGCACCAAAAAGAATGAACAAGAACATTATCCAGGCAACAGTCGTCATGGCTGTGCCAGCACGTGAAATAAAATCTCGTCGATTGTCTTTATCTTGCATTATGTGGTTTTAGGATATGTATTAGCCGTCAAGTTCAATTTTTTAATGGTAGCTGATTCGATGGTTTTTTTTCATTTATTGCCGTTGATAAGTTTTCCTTACAGTTCATAAATGACCGTATCGCCTTAAGTCCTTTCCTCAGCTTCAATTACAAAAATGTTAGTTAATTTAGTGGTCAACTGTTTCCATTCTTCCAATTAATGGATGATGATTGTGCGGTTATCGAGAACGATGGCAAGGTTTTTCCAATGGCAAGCACGACTCGGGAATCGTAGTATTAGGTTCGGGTCGTAAATAATGATAAAGATTTTAAGAAAACATGGTCGGCCGCCTGACGCATCTGACGGGTGACCTGACGGGTCGGACCTGTCTAAGTTGTTAGTAATAAGACTTTTTCTCTGAATATACCTTGCAAAATATAGCTTGGAGCTGTGTTTCTGAGTTCAAAAAACACTGGTTAAGCAAGTCTTGACTTGCGCGGACAAACGGGAATGCCAGCGGAGTGGCGCTGGATCCTTAGCCCACTTCAACAACCCTTATCGTGCAACTGATATCACAGGCAGCCATCTGTCTTTATATGCTATTTACCAACTTCTGATATTATGCGTCATATCTGAACGATAACTATTATCGTATTCCATTGACCCGGGCAGGGTAATAATCTGAGACTTTTGAGGGGTCAAATCTTGACTTATAGTAGTTAACTCCCTCTGTAAACGCCGGCCGGCCTTTAAAATTCTGTTTAGACGACCTATCGTCTGCGATACCGTACAGTAATGACTGACATTAAAATGGACTGCAATTTCATTTAACGTCTTCCCGGAATAATCCTGACAGAGCTTCATCGCAATCCAACACGGAATATTTCTTGGACCTCTCCCGCGATGAGCACTCGTAATTTGATTGGTGGACACGCCATAAAAGTGCGCTACCGTTTTTACAACCTGAGTTAAACTCAAGTAGTATCTCAGTGCCTGCAGCTGGCAAGCCCGCCGATACCGTCGCAAAAAAAAACGGACCGCCCAATTGGCGGTCCATAAAGATCCTTCCCGTTATGGAAAGGAGGGGAGGCTAATCCGAATCGGAAGAGTCTTCACTGTTTTGTGAATCTGTAATTTCAACAGAATCGGCAATGCCATCTGCACCGGCAATAATCTCGACACTGTCACCTGCCGAAGGTGTTCGAGCCGGAAACTCTGTGTTGCCGTCCACGGTAAACTGTACATCGAGCACAGTGATTGCATCAGCTGCAATCGCATCGACTGGACCTTGGAGTTCATAGGAATCACAACCACTTGAAACATCCTCCAGCTCTAGCAGGCCTGCGACCAGAGCACCCGTGGTATCAGCGCTCGCCTTGATCTCGACGCAATCCCCAGCACTGACGTCTGTCAGATCGAAATGGTCGATCGAGTCATCATCAGAGAATTCAGCGAGTTCAGGTGAATCACGGAACTCAACCAGCAACAGATCGCCTGTTGTGCCGGGGAACATGCACTCTATCGTGCCAACCTTGGGCATCAGCGGATCCACGCTAACGTTGCTTACCTTGCATTTCATCTCCAGCTCGCCATCCTCGTCTTCGCATGTTTCAACCCTGAGAACAGCAGCACTTTGATCGTAGACACCTTCCGCCTCAACCACGGTGCCAACCAGGTCCGTGCAGCTGGGCGCACTGCTGATATCCACTTGCGTGCTGTCAATAGAGTAACCCGTGCTACTGCTGGTATCTTGCATTAGCGTGCCGGTCATTTCTGCTTCACCATCATCGTCGAAATCATCCTCGTCTTCGAGTTCGATCCTGACCGCAGCGAGCGTAGCACCATTATAGGAGCCTTCGACTTCGATATAGTCACCGGCCTAAGGGACCAGGTTCGCGCTGGTGGCGTTGATAACGATGCGCGCCAGCTTCCTTGTCGCGGTTTCCTGCCGCAACGCCAGTGGACATGAGTTGCATCCTTGCGAGACAATGGTTTTGTACCGTCTACCGCCCATCCGCAGGCTAACGCAAAGTGGGATAATGATTGTGGAGTAAATCTAAAATTTGAATTAGCCGTTAGAACATCTCAATCGGCCTGCACCTTACTATTGATAAAGAAAGCACCTCACCTGCCGCTTACCCTCTAATAGCGTCACCTCTGGATACGCTTCTCTGCACGCTTCCCTGGCCCGGGGACAACGCGGATGGAAGTGGCAACCACTCGGCGGGTTGGTTGGCGACGGGAGTTCGCCTTCGAGCCGGATCACTTCGCGGCCACCGGGCTCGATGGTTGGCACGGCTGAGAGCAGGGCTACTGTATAAGGATGACGGGGATTTTCCAGTACGGCTTCCACTGGCCCCTGTTCCACGATCCGGCCCAGATACATCACCGCCACTTCATGCGCCAGATACGCCACCACCGATATGTTGTGGGTGATGAACAGGTAGCTCAGGCCCATTTCATGCTGCAGCTGTTTCAATAAATTCAGCGTTTGCGCCTGCACGGAAACATCCAGGGCACTGGTCGGTTCGTCACACACAATCAAGCGCGGTTCTACCGCCAGCGCGCGGGCGATACAGATCCGTTGCCGTTGTCCACCCGAGAACTCGTGGGGATAACGCCGTGCCGCTTCCTGCGGCAAGCCGACATGCGCCAGCAAGTCCGCAATGCGTTGCTGCCGCTCCTGGCCCGTCGCGGCAATGCCTTGCGCGCGCATGCCCTCTTCCAGAATACTGTTGACCATCATACGCGGATTCATCGAGGAAAACGGATCCTGGAAAATGATCTGCAACTGGGCGCGCAATGTGCGTAAGCCTTTGCCGGTCAAGCCTGTCAGCTCCTGGTTCCGGTAACGAATCGAGCCCGCTGTCGGACGCAACAACTGTAACATCGCCTTGCCGGCCGTGGTCTTGCCACAACCCGATTCACCCACAAGGGCCAGCGTGCGGCCCGTATTAATAGCCAGATCGACGCCATCGACGGCATAGACATAGCCCACGGTACGCTTGAATACCCCCCTGCGGATCGGAAAATGCACCTTCAAGTCGCGCACACGGATCAGACTTTCCAACGCGCTGACGCCCGGCTCGAACCGGGGTGGCGGTGCCTCTGTCCCGGCTTTATCGACGACATCAGGTGCATCAATGCCGGTGTCATAGCGGTGACAGCGCACGCGATGGCGTTCATTCTCAGCGATGACCTGACTATGCCAGCTGGGTAACTGCTGCTGACAGTGTATCCAGGCTTGATCGCAGCGATCGGCAAAACGGCAACCGATGAAACGCTGATTCAACGCCGGTACGGTACCGCTGATCGTCTCCAGGACCTGGCCGCGTTTGCGGCTATGTGGAACCGCCGCAAACAACTTGCGGGCATAAGGATGCAACGGATTTCGAAAGAAGGCCTCGCGCGACGCCGTCTCGACCAGTTGACCGGCGTACATCACCGCGACATCGTCGACCGTGTCGGCGACAATGCCGAGATCGTGGGTGATCAGCAGAATCGCCATGCCTGTATCCTGCTGGATGCGCGCCAGCAGTTCCAGTATCTGCGCCTGGATGGTCACGTCCAGCGCGGTGGTCGGTTCATCGGCGACCAGCAGTTCCGGGTGCGCGGCCAGCGCAATCGCGATAATCACGCGCTGCTTCATGCCGCCCGATAATTGGTGGGGATAGTCGTGAACCCGGCGCCCCGGTGCCGGGATCCCGACCGCATCCAGTAACTCGAGCGTCCGATCCAGACAGGCCCTGTTCCGCAATCCCAGATGCTGCTGCAGGACTTCACCGATCTGCTCGCCGATGGTCAACACCGGATTCAGCGACGTCATCGGTTCCTGGAAAATCATACTGATGCGATTGCCCCGCACCTGGCGCATCTGCATCTCAGACAGGCCAAGCAGGTCCTGGCCATCGAAGTTGATTTCACCGGCAACAATGCGTCCCGCCGGCGCCGGCAGCAACTGCAACAGCGAAAGCGCGGTTACCGACTTGCCACAACCCGACTCCCCCAATAGGGCAAACGTTTCCCCGCGCCGAATATCGAAACTGATCCCGTCGACGGCGCGGACCGGGTTCTCACCGCTGCCGAAGCGCACCTGCAGGTCGCGCACGCTCAACAGGATATCGGAACGGCCGGTCATACGCCCTGCTCCCGGATACGCGGATCAAATGCATCGCGCACGGCATCGGCAAACAGGTTGGCCGCCAGCACCAGGGTGAACATAAACACAAAGGCCGCGATCAACGACCACCACACCACCGGTTCTCGCGCCAGCTCCAGCCGGGCGCCGTTGATCATATTGCCCCAACTGACGGTCGTGGGATCCACACCCACGCCTACATACGACAGTACCGCCTCCGCCAGCACCAGACCGCTGAAATCCAGCACCACGATGATTAGCACGATGTGCAGCACATTGGGTAACACATGCCGACCCAGAATCGTAAAATTGCCGACGCCGAATGCGGTCGAAGCCTGGATATAGTCCATTTCGCGCAGCTTGAGCGTCTCTCCGCGCAACAGGCGACACAGGCCGGTCCAGCTGGTGATGCCGAGAATCACACACAAGGCCAGCAAGCGCAGGTCAGCCCGATCGATCGCCGTCTCAAACAGTTCCGCATGGTTCGCGATATACACCTGAATGGAGAGGATCGCGGCGGCAATCAACAACACACCGGGGATCGAGCTCAGCGTGGTATACAGGTACTGAATGACATCATCCACCCAACCGCGAAAGTAGCCAGCCATGACGCCCAGCGCGATCGCGAACGGCAGCATCACCAGGGTGGTCAGGGTACCGATCACCAGGCCGGTGCGGATACTCTTCACCGCCTGGTAAAGCACATCCGTGCCGACCTTATCGGTGCCGAGCACATGGTAACTGCCACTCAACATCAACACCGTGGTCACCAGCACAATAAGCAGTGTGATGCTCAACAGAATCGCACGCCAGGGGATATCGGTCTGACCATGGCGCACCGATTGCACTATGGCTTTAAAGTTTGTTTTGCGCCGAATCGAAAGCCAGAGCACGACGCCACTGCTAAAACCCAGCGAAATGGCCAGGCCCAGCAGCATGCCGATACTCGTCTTCAAAAAAATATCCGGGCCGCGTTGGCTGTCGGGATCATCCAGATGCGCACCGCCATAGTGCAGGCGGGGATAGATGCGGACCTGTTGGCCCGTCGGAAGGGTTACGCTTTCCTTCGCATAGAGGTGTGTTGCAAACGGGGCGGAATAACTTTTTTCTTCGTGCTCACGCAAATGAATCAACAAGCGATCGAGTAAACTGAATACCTCGACGGAAAAATGCACCGGTGCCCCAGAGCCGGTAGCGGCCAACGGTTTGCGATAATGGACCGAATCGAGCAAGCCGACGCTGACAAAACTGCACAGGACCACGAGGGCGATCATCGCGCGACGCTGTCGAAACACCTGCAGCCAGGGCTGACGCATATGCTCGTGGGTACGTACGTAGGCAATTAACAACAGGATCCCGGCGACCAGCACAAGGATCAGTCTATCGGTCCAGAGGTAGACCGCCTTGACCCCGAACAACGGCGGCAGCATCAACAACAGCAACAATAAACCGAGCACGGCTAACAACGGCTTGAACCAGAATTGATTGAACAAGGAAGCCATGACTCAACTCAACCGAATCCGCGGATCAACCAGGGTGTAGGAAATATCGGTCAGGATCAGACCCACGATGTATAGCACTGACCCCAAAAACACCATTGCGCGCACGATGGCGAAATCCTGAGCCTGAATCGCATCGATGGTGTAACTGCCGAGGCCGGGAATCCCGAAAAACGACTCGGTTATCAGACTGCCCATGAACAGTAACGGGATCACCACCACGACGCCGGTCAGTATCGGAATCATCGCGTTCTTCAACACGTGCCGGAACAAGACGCGCAACTCTGACAGACCTTTGGCGCGCGCGGTGCGCACATAGTCCTTGTTGATCTCTTCCAGGAAAATGGTGCGGTACCAGCGCGAGCCGGCACCAATGCCGCCAATGACGCCGATAATCACCGGTAACACCAGAAACTTGAAACTGTTGGCACCGGTGTCATAGCCGGAAATGGGCACCAGTTGCAATGTCTTGCCGATCAGATACTGGCCGCCAATGATATAGAACAAGGCCGAGATCGACATCAGCACAACACACAGCACCACGCCCCAGACATCGACATAGGTCGCACGAAAGAACGCCAGTAACATCGCAAAGGTAATATTCACCAGTATGCCGACGATGAATACCGGTAGCGCAATCGCCAGGCTGGGCCACATACGCTGCATGATGTCGTATCCGATATCGCGGCCATCATCGGCACTGCCAAAACGAAAGGCAAACAGGCTCACTGACTTGGTGAAGAAGATCGTGTTGGTCAGTCTGTCGACACCCTGCGCTGCCGCGTTGTAAAGCAAGGGCTGATCGTAACCGCGCTCCTGCTTCCATTTGCTGATCGCTTCCGCCGTGACGTGTTTGACGCCGAGATGCATACGCGCCATATCATCGGGGCTGTTGACGACAAAAAACAACGTGAACGTGATCAGGTTGACTCCGATCAGAATGGGTATCGCGTATAACACGCGGCGTGTGATGTAGGCAAACATTAGCGCCAGCCCGCATTTCTTACCAGGATCGCGGGAGCAGGCGCAGGCGGGCTGGTGTTCGTTAGCGCCGCTCTGGAGCGAAAAGCGTAGCCATGGCTACGGTTTGAGTGAAGAGACCGTAGGGTGCGCCGTGCGCACAGGAACAGGCGACCAAACTGAAGATTCGCGGTGCGCACGGCGCACCCTACATGGTAAGGCACACGAAGACTAGCCTGAACCGTGATAAGCAAGCTCAAGTGGCACATTGTCTGTTTTATCATCCTAACTTTTCTCCAACGGACCAATACCTTATCGTTATTCCAAGCCGCCTGGTGAGAAATGCGGGCTGGCCGTGTTCATTGACTCACTCGCTGCCTGGCCGCCGCCTGCTCCTTGCGCCGATAAGTAATGACCGCCGGAATAATGCTCACCAACAGGATCAACAGCACAACCAGCACCGGCCAGACGATGGGTTTATTCCAGGCACGGCGCTTTTGTTCGCGCAGTTGCGGATCGATGCGTTTGTACATCAAGGTATTGTGTGCCATCAGGTTTGCGTTCACATTACTATACCAGCCGTGATGCAGAATGAATTCCTTCGGATGAAAGCCCCATAGCCACGGCGCATCGCGTCGAGCAATGTCATTCATCTGCTGAATGATGTCAAACCGCTCCGGGGAATCGTCCATGTTCTTCATCTTATTGAATAGCCGGTTAAATTCGGAATTATCGTAATTGGCCGCATTTTCCCCACCGTCCCTGACCTTGCCGTTGGGCCCGTAGAGCAGGAACAGAAAATTTTCCGGATCCGGGTAATCGGCGTGCCACCCCCACTGAAACAACTGGGCATTGCCGTTGCGCATTTTCTCCTGAAAGCGGTTGTAATCGGTATTTCGAATCACCAGCTCCAGGTCGATCTTGCGGAACTGCTTGCGCAGCCAGTTAAAATTCGCTTTATCTTCAGGCCCGCCGCCGGTGATGTCCAGGTCAATCAACAGCGGTTTTCCGGTTTCGGCATCACGCCCGTTCGGGTAACCTGCTTGTGCCAACAAGCGTTTGGCTTCACTGATGGATTTTCGTTGGGCGCGTCCATTCCGCCACTCATACACATACGGATTGATACCGGCCTGCCCTTCCACATGGCCGAAAATGCCGGGTGGTATCGCACCCTGCGCGGGGATACCCCGTCCGTTGGCAAAAATCGAAATAAAATCTTCATAGTCCACCGCGATCGAGATCGCGCGTCGCAACAAGCGGGCCCTTTCACTGTCACCACCGACGACCGGATCCAGCATATTGAAGCCTATATAGAAGGTCGAGGTCTGAACCGCGGTCACCAATTGTATACCCTTGTCCTCCATTTGCGGCGTCAACACCGCCTCACCCTGGCTGCCAAACTGGATCGCCTGATCAAAGCTGTCGGAACTCACGCCGGAGACATCATAATAACCTTGCAGAAACTTGTTCCAGTAGGGAATGTCTTCCTTCTCCAGGCTATAAATGACTTTATCGATGAATGGCATTGGTTTACCGGCATCGTCCAGCAGGCCCTGTTCGGCATCACCCGGATCGCCTTCGGTTGGATAATACTGTGGATGGAAATACGGATTGCGTTCCAGAATCATCTGCCGGTTGGGATTGTTCGCCGTCAACATGTAGGCACCCGTTCCCACCGGATACCAGTCGAGACTGATATTGCGTTCCTGCATGCCGGGCTGCGCATAGAACCGTTCCGCCTCCCAGGGCATCGGGGCAAAAAATGGCATCGCGAGCCAGTAGCGTAACTGCGGGTACTTGCCGTGAATCTTGATTCGATAGGTATAGTCGTCAACAACTTCCACCCCCTGCAGATCGAATAGCCGCAGGTCGAGCCACCGGTGCGACGGGTCTTTTTCGATTTGTTCAGCATAGGCGTCGGCCAGGGTGGCGGCGTACGCCTTGAGACCGACAATGTGCTCACTCATCAGGCCCTGAATGGGTGAATGCAAGCGCGGGTGAGCCAGGCGTTTGATCTGGTACACATAGTCGGCGGCAACCAGTTCCCGACTTCCCATGTGCGCAAAGTCACCGAGTTCACGAACGTCCGCCAGGTCGTCCTCGCTCAATTGCTGATAGTGCAACGCCCCCTGTTCATCGCGGGCAAACGCCGGATGTGGCTGATAACGAATGCCGGGCCGGATCTGGATTTCATACACGCTGTAGGCAATCGTCTCAACCGGGGCATCCGCGGGCAGCTCACGACTGGCCGCATCCAGGTAAGTAACCTGTGGCATCTGCGACGCTGTCAGTGGCACTAACTTAAAAGGGCGTTTCAGGTAGTGGTATTGCAGCGGCGGTTCATAGATCTGGCCGATAAACGAATACTCATTTGCGCTGTAGGCTCGCACCGGGTCCAGGTGTTTGGGTCGACTGCTAAAAGAGGAATAAAGTGTGTTGTCGCCCTGTTGTGAAGCCGGGTAAGGATTGTTCCACTGTCCACTGTCGCATCCGCCCAGCAACGCGCCACACAACAGCACCAGGCCTGACAACCGTGCCATTTGTTGTGGTTTCGGCCTAGCCAATGGTCGTTGAAACAGCAACCCCGTGAGACCCTCATTCGGAACCCGGCCAGGGATCCATTGCCAGTAAATTAAGCGCTAAGACATTCATTATAAGCCACTTTGATAGACCGGATAATGGATATAGTTCGTGATATCTTTCAGTTTCCTTGATGTTGATCGACCTTTTCGAACAGCGCCCACCACGCTACTGATATAACGCAGCGTTGCGTATTAGAAGAATAAACGCCCTATTGCCCGAACGGTGCTGTCAAGTCAACGACATGCAGCCTGCACAAGCAATCGGCAATTTCGTCCCTGTAACTATCTCGCCATGAACTGGGCGTACATTAAACGTCTGGTCAGAATATTCATGCGGCTTCCCTGTAGTAATATTTCAACAGCCCACCAAAGCGCTCCTTACAACGGACTGATCCATCAACATGACGCTTTGGTGGTCTCGCAGTTGGAAATAACTTTACGTTGTCTTTAGCCTGATGATTTCGTTGGACATGATAATGGATCGACTGTGCGTCTTAAGTTGCGCTTTGAGGATCCGTTTTTAGGCAGCAAGATACTCATTATAATCCGAATCCTTCATGCAACCCGGGCTAAAGAAGTGCACCGGTATTGTCGATCGCATGCAGACGCAATCCATCCGGATCGACATCCGACGCGCCCGGTATCCACGGGGCGAGGCAGCCGCGATCTTTTACACAGGGATCGGTTAGGGTTTTGAGAAACTCGACCAGATCCGTGACATCATCATCCGTAAACACCACGTCTCGATGCACGCCGCTCACCTTGTCAACGCGATTAGCTTCCAGCTGATCCAGTGCGAACTGGGTGTTTATCAACATATCCCCGGCTTGTATGTTAGGATCCAGCTGAGAGAAATCGTAGTTTGCAACAGTCTCTGCTGGATTCAACATGTGAAGAACGATACCCTCCAGGCTGGTATACGCTCCCGCGTGCCCCCAGGGTCCGGTAACTTCCACATTGAGTAGCGTTGGCGTTCTGAACCGATACTTGTCAGCCGCAACACCGGTCTCCCTGAAACGCCCGAAATCATCGTTGCTCAGTATGCCGTTATCATCACCTTTACCCCGACCAATTTGTGGCGTCGCGAGAACATGATATTTTTCGTCGGTAAAAAAGTCACCAGAGTGACATGACACACAGTTCGCGCCACCTGCCTCGATATTGGTAAAGAACTTCATAGCGCCACGTTTTGCTGATTCGCTAATCGCATTATTGTTACCTTCCACAAACGCTTTCCATGGGGAGTTCACAAATACCTGTGAGCGCTCATATTCAGCAATAGCTTCTGCAATACGTTCGTAGGTTATCGTCGGGTCGCCAAACGCAGCGGTAAATTCTGCGTCCCAACCTCCAGCATTGGATAATTTCCTAGCCAGTGAAGCACGAACAGCGTCGTTACTATTGCCGGCCTCAAATGTAAAACCACGCATTTCTTCTGGTGAAGTCACGGGGAAACGGGATTGTGCTGCCGCTAGTGTTGCACCTGCATTCGGATCTGCGACACCGAAATCAGAATCCGGCGTACGGATACCCAAAGCATCGTCACCGTTCCTGTCCGGCGTTTTACCCAGGCTTTCCACCCTTCCGTCTTGAAACAACGCCTGGTCCCACATACCGATATTGAAGGTGGTCGGCGCATTTCTCGGCACTGTCGGCCCGCCGTCGAAGTGGATTGCGGCACCGTCATGAAACCTACCGGGTCCCAGCAACGCCGGAATCTCTGCGCCAACCCCAATCGATAATGACAGATTGTCTCCGCCGCCCAAGGCAGGATGATGACAGCTCACGCAGGCGGAATCTGCATCCCCTCCCAGGCCTCGGGTGAAAAACAATTGCTTCCCCAATTGGGCTTTCGGGTCATCGATGGACGGAAGGCTTCTACCGCTAGCTGGATCGCCCGTTAAGCCCGCGGCTTTTACCAGGGCAAGAAGGGCTGCACCTTCTACGGTATTGCCGACAGTGGAGCCATTTTCTTCAACGTTACAGGCTGCCAGCCATAACAAGGCGCAAGGAATACATAATCTGGTCAAATTATGGCAAGCTGTACGCGGAGGTATAGTGCTCGATGTGTCAATGGTGCGGGTCATCATTTTTTCCTCCATGTCGAAAAAATGCATGATTCATGAGCAAACTTTACTGAATCCTTTCAGTAGCGGCCGTGACACATTAGTAGCTTTTTTCGTGAATATTCACATACAGCACAGCAGTCACGCACAGCCGTACCCTCCTCTTTCGAGCCTGGCACGAGGAAAAGGCAAAAGACAAGACCTGACCCCGTACCCTTGACCCCCTACCCTACTCGCGAGGAAAAGGCAAAAGACAAGACCTGACAAGACCTGACCCCCTACCCTACTCGGACTGTTCCAGGGCCGCGCCCGCTCACACCTCGAAATTATGCGGGCTCGGTTTTATCAGTGACAGCCTCCGTGTGCCTGGAGTCTGCCTCGGCTTTTGCCTCCACAACTTTGAGCATCTCGGCCTGCGGTGACTCTTCAATCACACCTGACGGGCTGGTGAAGCGGTCATTCATAGTTTGAACGAAACCGCTGGCATCGGCGATAACGCTGGCAAGCGTTCGCCGTGAACGTGATGTCCACCCTGCCGGCACTGGATGAAACAGACTTCTGAGTGGACGCGTATTGCGTAGAAAGGCCGCCCTCATATTGCCAGCCAGCGTATTTGTCTCCAGTTTTCTGGCCATACGCTTAGCTACGAACTTGCGCATAGTGAAGTGTATGGCCAGTGCAGCAACGGCGATAACTGCTACTTTCATTGTTGACAGAATCGGTTGGTTGGTGAAATCGACTGCAATCAGACCCGACAGGTCAAACCGGCCAATAATGATTGCAATGATAATAACAAGCGCGCCAAATACTATGGCATCAGCAATAAGCACCGCTTTGGACCATCGCTTCAAGGTCTCTTTCAATTTTGGTATGACAACGGTTTCTATATCGCTGGCTATATGGTCGAGCGCGCCAATAATTCGGTAGGATCGTTCAACTTCGACCTGGTGAATCCGTTCGTAGATATCGGCCAGATCTGCATCGCGCTTGGCCGCAAAACGCTTGCGCACTGTTTCATCATCAATCGGTACCGCAACTTCTTCATTGTATACGGCATAAAAACGACCTGCGGTCAGCCCTTTTTGCGCCAGGGCTCTTTGCCAGGCAGCAACCACGGCTTCTGGATTGTCTTCTCTTGCGGCGGTATCGATCTGATTGAGTATATAGAGGAATTTTTCCGAATCATTGCGTCTGATCGTGTCGCCGACCAGGTGATCCAGTGTATCGTGCATGGCGCCGGGCTCGGGATGGCGCGCATCGAAGAAAACCAGCACCAGGTCAGAGATATCAATGATGTGATTGGTCAGGCGCAGCGTTTCATTGCGCTGCTCATCAGCGTCGAATCCCGGTGAATCGATGATGATCTTGCCGCTGACCTTTTCGGAATTGCTGGTTTTCATCTGTAAATACGCATCGATACGGCGGCCTTCTCCTTGCGTTACCTTGTCGATTTCTTCACTCATCTGATAAAAAGGGAAGCGCGGGTCGGCATCCAGCGCGATACCTGGCAGTACCCTGTTTTCCTGTTGTGCCGAATAACAGATAACCGAGAACTTGTCGTCGACCGCCTGATTGCCCGTGAGTTGCAGATTCTGACCGAGAAAGTGATTGATGAACGATGACTTCCCGGCTGAGAAGGTACCCAGAACGGAAATCAATGGCCACCAGGGGATACGCGTCGCAAAGGTTTCGCTGGTTCTCAGCAACCCCATACGATAGGCCACTCGATCGAGTTCCTTAAACCGAATCACCGCGTCAAGTAACAGCGGATTCTCATTTTCGAGATGTGATTCCAGTTTGGCCAATCGGTCGGCTATCGCTTTATCAGGTCTGGCCAGCATGATCTAGTCTCCTAAAACTGTGAGTTTAATTACCAGTCGGCGACCTCTGGGATTGAGACTGGGGCGTCACAGGCACGGGTGATGGCATCGGTTGAATATAAACGGGCTGACCGGCATTCATTGGCACCTGTGGTAGTGGATTCGAATAGCTATTCGATGAGAACGGCATCGCATCTTTCATGAAACCAAACGGGCCTCCCGATATTGTGCGGTTGAGGCCTCCCATATCGCGCTGCATACCATAAACGGAGCGGTTCAAATTGCCCATGGTATAGGTCATGTTAGCGATGTTATTACTCATGGGTTTCATCGCTTCCATCTGGTATGACATTGTCCGTATTTCTCCGGACATGACACGCATATCCTGGGACATGTCGCGCATATCGGATGTAACTCGGGGCGTTGCATCGGAGATGATGGTCGCCATACGTGTAACGCTGTGGGACAGTACAGCAATATCGTGCGTCAGATGATAGATCAGGTAGAAGCCATAACCGGCAAGCAGAATAAACGCAAACATGCTCGGATAAACGACCATTTCCCAGCGGCGCGCACTCTTGTCAAACGTATCGGCCAGTCTTGATAAGGCCATATCAGCATCAGCAACATAACCCTGACTGAGGATCTTTTCTGAAGCGGCCAACTTGGCAACAGACGCCTTATGTTTGATCTCGCTGACACCCTCGGGCGTTTCAGCCGATTTCTTTTTGATAATATCATCAGCCACATGCAGCTTTCTTAGCTCGTCGATAGCCTTTTTCTTGTCCGCCGCGGTTGTGGCGCCGGTGATAATCTCATCGAGGGCTTTCTTTTCCTCCTCGACGCTCATATTTTTTTTGAGGATCGTGGCTGCTGCGAGTTTTTCTTTTTCAGACAGCACATCAGTGGCTTTGGATTCAGATGGCTTGGCGGCTGCCGCGTTCTTTTTGGTTGCAGCTTTTTTCTCAGGTCCAACGGGCTTCTCTACAGGCGTCTTGCCCGCAGATTCCTCTGTTGTACTGTTGCCAGAAGCTGGCGGCTTCTTTTCGTCAGCCATGGTTAAAATTCGCCGGTAGCGCCTCTATTCATGATATCGAGAATAATTTCTTTAACGTTTTCAGCCTCTTCTTTGAGCTCTGCTGGTAAGGGTTTACCACCATAAATCATGCCATCCATGTTCAGCGTGTACAGCCATAACTTGCCTTCCAGATCTTCCATCAGTGTAATGCGACAGGGCAGATAGCTGGAGAATGCATCATTGTAATCAAGCATGCGTGATGCGGTGAGGGCATTACAAAACATGAATATTTTAACATACCTGTAGGGCTCTCCGCTCATGGCTTCGACTTCCTTGTATAATGGCATTTCGCCGACATTTTTGAAATTGTGCTCATTTGCGACAAATTTCATGGTCTCCTCGACATCTTCGGCGGTCATGTCCTCAGCTACGGGCACTTTCCAGACACTGGCTTCCGCCATGTTACCGCTTTCTATCAGCTTGACGCCCATATCGGTGAACACATTACCGGCATTATCTTCAAATTCATTGAATGCAGAGAAAGCGGGTTGTAACTTAACCATAGCATACCCCGCCGCGATAACCGCTGCCAGTCCGACAATTGCGAGCAGGTTCCGTAGTAAATAGAACATGTCTGTATATCTCCTGAATTTTTAGCCTGTTGTACCACGTATTAGCTGATTTAACTCTTCTGCCTTGGCCCTGTCCAGTCGACCCAACGTGGGTAACAGGCTTCTGGCACGGTCGACTTGTCCTATTTTGACCAGAATTGCGGCCGCCTCGAAATAAGCACTGGCAGCCTCTTTTTCACTTCCTCTGCTCAGGTAAACATTGCCGAGCTCACCGTATGCATCGTAGTTGTTTGAGGATGTGGCGATGACCTCCTTATAGTTACGAATGGAGACATCAATATTGCCACGCTGAAATTCCTCGCGCGCGCTGATCCACAGTTCACGGGTTGTTGAGACCGGTTCTTGCGTGGTGACTGCCTGGCCACTGGGCATAGGCGTGAGCGTGGGTTGACGAACTGACGTCGTCTCACGCCTGCTTGATAACGGTGGTCTCTGCGGGATCGCTCGTGTTTGCTGCCTCATTACCGTCTCGGGATAGGGCGTTCTTAAGGGTTGTTGCACCATTGGCTGCCGTGAGCCCGGCCAGACAGATTCAGGCCTGCCAGGCTGCCTGACGGGGGGTTGCTGCATCATTGCCTGAGGTGGCACGGCTTGTTGAACGGAGGGCTGCATTGACGGTTGGGGCGGCGGCGCTGCCTGAGGTACAGTTGGCGTTTCAACGATGTCTTGCGCCATCTCGGCTTCAACAACTTCAGCCGACTCTTCACCGGTTAAGCCGTATTCCTGCAGAAACTCAGCGACCTCTTCGTACTCGGTTGATAAATAAGCAATTAGTTTACCTGCTGGCGTATCTTCTCCAGTCAGGTTATCCCAGTAAACATAGGCATAGGTTAATGCCAATACAAAAGCGATGAGAATAATGTTACTCAATAGCCATCGGATTAACTTCATAATCAACTCCAAATTCAGTCATTTGTTACCGGCAATTCCGATCTGCGCAGAACAACCTTTTGTCAATACAGTAGCTTGGCCAGTTTCTTCATCTCACGGGCTGCTTTTCCCATTGGGTCCTGTTCAAACACTGCCAGACCCTCACTAAAAGACCGGCGATACGCCGTGCGCTGATATAATCTTGTTCCGAGGGCTTCAATATTTGGCAACAGCTGCAATGCCTCTTCAGCTTCCCCGGTTTCCCGAACACCTATATGCGTATCCGCCCGGTTGATGAATCCCAGAATCTGCGGGTTTTTCTTTTTATCGATTGTTGACAGTACCATCTTTAAAAAACGCTGGGTCGACCAGATGTCAGCCTGACTGGGCTGCACGGGTATCAGAATACGCTTGGCCAGAAAAATGGCTTTCTCAAGATCAGGCATGTTGGTCGCACTGACATCAGCAACAAGCTGAGGCACTTTCTTGTTACTGCTGCTGTTTACCAGTCTTTCCAGTTCATCGATGTCACTCGATACCTCGAGTGTGGGCTCATAACCATCTTCTTTCCGAATCTCAGCCGTATCGATCAGCGTCTCTTGTGGATCAAGATCAAACACACGCACACCGGGTTTTTCGTGAGCCAGCCATACAGCGAGGTTGAATGCGACAGTACTTTTTCCCGTTCCCCCTTTTAGATTTCCGATTACGGTCAACATTTTGATAATTACCTCTTATTTATCCGTTGTACCGAACGAAAAGTCTGGTTTCTCGTTCAAGTCCGATAATTGCGACTCCACTGACTTGTATCCTTCCGGTATCGCAAACAGCACAGGACTGACATCTTCAACTTTAATGTTGCGCAATTCGTCGATGGAACCGTCATCGACCTGCTGGCGAACGACGATATTCAGCTCGTTATCGTACCACTGGATACCATGCACACTGCTGCCATCGGGTGAGATCGCAATCATGTCAACCTTTCGCACCTGTCGGCCATTGACCTCCTGATCGTCGAGGATTTTCACATCCAGCACCGAGCCATCCGGATTTTCCTGACGAACCAGAATCCGGTGCTTTTGATCGATCCATTGAAAAACATGATGGTCTTTACCATCGACATTGAATGTCAGTAGCCACTTGTCTGTTGCGCGACCGTTGTATTGCGTCGCCTTGA
This sequence comes from uncultured Gammaproteobacteria bacterium, assembly GCA_942492025.1. GTDB lineage: Bacteria > Pseudomonadota > Gammaproteobacteria > SZUA-229 > SZUA-229 > JABDQW01. The sequence goes on from CALODJ010000008.1 coordinate 287,929, forward strand.
GAAGATTGCATTCGGCTTCAGCAAAGTTATCGCAAGGATTATATTGTTCTGCAGAATTGATTTCTGCCGGCGCTACTAGCTGCTCATTCAATTCACGTTGCATGAAAACTTTATTTTCTGTATCCAGCCAGATAACTTTTCTGTTTTTATTATCAAATATCTGGACCATCGGTACACCCTGGTCCAGGAATTCAAATCGTACACTACCATTTTTCCAGAACATTTTTGCTTGGTCGACGACATCGCCGCGCATTTGAATGGCATCAGCTGTGAATGACACAGCAGATGTATGGGTTGTCAGTAAAAGACAGAATGTCAGCAGACTTGATATGATTTGGTATTTCATTTGACAAAATCCAGGGCTGACAGCCTGTTACTTTTAACAGACTGTCAGCCAAAGAAAACCCGCCTGGTTTATCTGGCAGGCGCGGCCGGTGCCGCAGGCGCTGCAGGTGCCGCTTGTGGTGCGGGATAGGGCGCGTAACCACGATATGGACCACCATAGCCTCTGCCGTAAGGACCGCGGCCATAACCATCACCGCCGTAGTAATCGCCACGGTAATCGCCATAATAATCGCCACGGTAATCTCCACGGTAATCTCCACGACCACGGCCTCGACCACGACCTGAACCCCGACCACTCATACTCATGTTGAAATCGCCGTCGAAATCGCCTTCGGTATCGCCGTAGCCATCACCATAGCCACTGCCATAGCCGCGACCATAGCCAGAGCCACGACCATCACTGCGACCATAACCATCATCACCCCACCAGGCATTTGCTGATGTCGATACGACTAAAACTGCCGCAGCAGCCAAAACTTTTAATGTTTTCATTGAATCACCATTTGTGACCCTCACATATGATATAGAGCATTAGACTGAGGGAATGATCCAATGCCAACGTATACCGTCAAATACCGTCAATTGCCATCAAGTATTCAACAGATTCTTGTTACCGACTATTCATTCAACACCCACCGACGGTGCTGTTGGTTGATAGGGCAAACCATTGCCGTAAATATTTCCATAGGGCGTGAGCAAGGGATTACCACCAAAGCCGGTGGTATTACCCATGTAGGGTGAACCCAATCCAGGTACGCCACCCAAACCCGGATACGACGGCAACGCCGGATATGTCGAATAGCCCGGCTGATTTCCGTATAACATACCAGAATAAGGTGCATATATGTAAGGTAATTGTGGCAGACCCATCCCAGCACCATAACCCGATTGCAGCTGTTGCTGCTGCAATTGTTGCTGCTGTAATTGCTGCTGTTGGAATTGTTGCTGCTGCAAGGGTTGTCCATAAGTATTTTGCTGACTGTTACTTTGGTTCAATTTGGTTTGTATGTCTTCCTGGGTGGCGTACCGTGGATTGGTTATGTACTCGGGCAATTGACCTCTTTGTTGCCTGGGAGCAGGTACTGCCCACGGGTTTCCACCAGAAGCTGCCACAAACATCTGACCAGCTTGCTGATACTGCGGTAGTGCACCACCATTAATTAAGCCCTCGGATGTTGCATTACTCAGAAACACCGCCAATAGAAATGCAATCCCTGTGCTGACCTTTTTCATTTGAATCACTAATTATTGTTCGTTTACCCTCGACTTAATGTTAATTTAACTTCCGATCAATATTGGCATTGTCAACGGTACCCGTAATCAGGTCGCCGCACAGGCGGCATTGGTCGATAGCCAGGATATTGCTGATACACAGGCCACGGTCTGTTGCTACGCACCGGGTAGTCAAGCTGGCGCTCCACTTCTTCCGGAACAAAGCGATATTCGCCACTTTCGGGCACCCAGACCTCGGGCACACGCCTTTCGGGTATATCCGGCCAGGGCATTTCTGTATCGAAGAATGGCCAAGGTGTCTGCGGCTGACGAAACTCATTACTCAGCCCGCCAGTGTCTGCCGGAAAGGCATCGATTTCGGACAAGGCAGACGACATGTATGGCCCGGCAGGTGGTGGCGGTATCATTTCTCTACGCACAGGCCTTTCCGGCCATTCAGGGTACGCCGGCGGCAGACCGCTGGGTTGCGCAGGCTCTGGAAAACCGCCCGAACCTGGAAAAGTCTCGGGGAATGTATCCGGGAGCGATGGGACTGTCTGCTGCGCGGAGACATCTGCGATTATCGACATGACTGCAATGACAGTTGCGGGTAATGTTTTCATCAGGATTTGCTCAATCGGTATCAACTTTCAGGCGTATTCCGCGCCTGCCGCGTGTCGATGTCTTCTTGGATGGCGCCTTGGTTGCCGTTGTCTCTTTTTCCGGGGGTTCAACGGATGCCGGCATTGCCGGCTCAGCATCCGCCACTTTATCCTTCTTGGCTTTGGTGTTTGCTGCTTCGACTTTTTTAGCCACTTTCTTTTTGGCAGGCACCCGCTTCACCGAAGATGCCGCACTTTTGACAACTTCAGCAGATTTTTCGTCCGAAGCTGCCGCTTTTTTCTGTGCAACTTTCTTTTGGGCCGCTTTCTTCTGGGTCACTTTCTTTGGCGCGACTGTCTTTTGAGAAGCTTTCTTTTGTGGCGGTGCTGCTGGGGTGACAGCCGCTGTGGTCACAGCCGCTTTGTCCTCTGCTGTTAGCCTGGCTTCAACTCCGGCCTTGTCCCCGGGCGCTGCTGCAGCGCTCGATACTTGCGCAGTGACACCGCTCCCGCCTGATGCAGGCGTGTTTGGAGGCGGGGGCGGCGGACTCGATGGCGGTGATGTCGCCGGCGGCGGTGGTGGGGGCTCATCAGAACCGCCGAACTTCGCCAGTATTCCACCGATGGCCATCTTGAGCATAATGAATATCGAGCGCAGTATCAGGAAAATCCATCCAAACAGGGCGACGGCACCGCTGTAAATCCTCATCCACAGCGGTGTTTTATACTCCTCGGCCTTCGTTTGTGCCGCTTCGTAGGCCTCACCAGTCTCACCTTCGATTTCTGCATACTTCGGACTCAACACCATCTCGGCTGAATCGGCCGCTTCCTCCAGGTAAAAACGCCTGCGCAAACTGAGACAACCCAGCGGTATAATGATCACAGCCATCAGGGTTGCCACACCTGCACCGAACAACAGGCTGACGGCCATGCCCTGGAAGATTGGATCGAAAATAATGGCCCATGCGCCGGCCATCAGCGTCAGCGATGTAATCAAGATGGGTCGCATACGAATTTCGGCACCGGCAACAGCCGCTTCCCTGACAGGACGCCCCTTGGCGACTTCGATTTTGACGAACTCGACGATCAGGATTGATTGTCTCACGATGATGCCACCGAGCGCGATCATGCCGATCATCGAGGTTGCGGTAAACTCGGCCCCCATGATCCAGTGTCCCGGCACGATGCCGATCATCGTGCACGGGATCGGCGACATGATCAGTCCTGCGATCGCAAAATCACGAAATTCCCAGACGATCAGGCCATAAATCAGTACCAGTGCAGCCATGAAGGCGATACCCATGTCGCGGAAGGTCTCGAAGGTGACCGTCCATTCGCCTTCCCATTCCCATCCTGACACGTTGTCGTCTTTTGGCGGGCCGAACAGGTTCATCGGCATACCCTCCATGATCACACCGTCGGGTGTTGTATACTGATCGGTGAATGCCTCGATATTGAACATGCCATAGATCGGTGCTCCCAGACGGCCTTCCATTTCACCGGTCACATATTCGATTGCGCGCAGGTCTTTGTGGTAGATGATGGGCTCTTCCTGTTCCAGCACAAAATCGCCCAGCTCGCCCAAAGGTACGGTGTTACCAGCAGTGCTCATCACCGGCAGATTACTCAACTGACTGACCTGGGAACGGGTCGCCAGCGGAACCTGGATGACAATATAGGTCGGCTCGATTACCGAGGCAAGCTTGACATCGCCCAGGCGGTAGCCGCCCATCGCCATCGCCAGTGTTCCGTTGATGCTCTCGACCGAGATACCGCGACGCGCCGCCTTGTCGATGTTGATTTTGAAGCGCCAGTGATTGGAGGGTTCCGTCATGTAGTTATCGACATCAACGACGCCCTCGGCCTGCTCAAAGAACTCGGTCATCTGGCGGGCGACCTCGCGTCGCGTCCGTTCATCTGGGCCGTGTATTTCGGCCACAACCGTCTGCAACACCGGCGGACCCGGCGGCATTTCGACGACCTGGATTTTGGCGCCCAGTCTCTCAGCGATTGGTGTCAGGATCGAACGCGCCTCGACAGCGATCTCGTGACTGCCGCGTTCGCGCTCCTTCTTGTCTTTCAACAATACCAGGAGGTCGCCTTCCCAGGGCCTGCTGCGCAGATAATAGTGGCGCACCAAGCCATTGAAATTAAACGGCTGCGCAGTACCGGAATACGACTGCACCGACCTGACCTCAGGAATCGTCTTCACCGCTTCGGCGAGTTCGTGCGCAACATTGGCCGTCACCGGCATTGCCGTACCTTCGGGCATGTTGATGATCACACTGAACTCGGGCTTGTTGTCAAACGGCAGCATTTTCACCGGCACCCACTGCGTCGGATAGAACAGCAACGTGGTAGCCGCAGTCACGCCGATCACGGCAAACAGAAACAGGAGGCCGAGTTTGCGATTCTCGACCAGCGGCATGATAATGGGCCGATAAAACCGGCCGATAATTTTATGGGTCCGTTGTTCGCGTCTCTCGGCAGCTTCCAGCGCGGACAGCTTGGGCCGCACTTTCAGAGCGAACCAGGGCGTGAATATAAAGGCCGCGATCAGCGAGAAAAACATGGCCGAGGACCCCAGCACCGGGATGGGTCGCATGTAGGGACCCATCAGTCCGCTGACGAAACCCATCGGCAACAGTGCCGCGATGATCGTGAAAGTCGCCAGAATGGTCGGGTTACCCACCTCGCGCACTGCATTGACGGCGTCGGATACGGACGTTCGACCCTTGATCAGCCAGTGCCGGAAAATGTTTTCGACCACCACGGTCGCATCATCGACCAGGATGCCGATGGAGAATATCAGCGCGAACAGGCTCACACGATCGACCGTGTAATCGACCATCATCGCCCACCAGATGGTCAGCAGGATAACCACCGGAATGACGGTGATGACAACAAAAGCCGCGCGCGCACCCAGACCAATCAGACACAGTACCGCTACGATAGCCGTGGCTTCAAACATCGCCTGCAGGAGTTCATTCACCTTGTCGTTGGCGGTCTGACCGTAGTCTCGGGTGACTTCGACAAACACATTATCGGGTATCAACCGGCCTTTGAGTTCCTCAACTTTTTTCAGAATGTCGCGGGATACGGTGACACCGTTGGTATCTTCTTTTTTGGCGATGGCGACGGTAACAGCCGCATCGCCGTTGGCGATTTGTTCGCCGTCATAGGAAGGCCCGGCATAGAAGTACGAAACCTGCTTGGCATCTTCAGGGCCGTGGAAGACATTGGCGACGTCACGCATGTAAATCGGCGCACCGTTGAAGGTACCAACCACCAGGCGTTTGATCGCATCTGCAGTTCTCAGGAACGTGCCCGAATACACAGTAAACGAGGTGCTGCCGGCTTCCACTGCACCGACATTGGATTCGGCATTGGCCGTTTTGATGGTATTGGCGACCTGTTGCAAACTGAGTTTGTAACCGGCCAGGCGCTCGGGCAGGACCTCGATTCGAATCTGGTCAGCACGGCCACCGACGACGAAGCCCTTGCCGGTATTCTTGACCTGGCCGAGTTCCTGCAATACATCGTTGGCCAGTATGCGCAGTGTGCTGTCGTCGACTTCCTTGGACCACAAGGTAAAACTGACGGTCGGAACATCATCGATGGCGACGGGCTTGACCAGCGGCATCGACACATCCGGAGGGATTCTGTCCCTGTTGGATCGAATCTTGTCGTGCACCTTGACGATAGACTCACCCAGGTCTTCACCCACATAGAAACGTACGGTAACAATGGCCTGGCCGCGCTCCGAAGCGGAATAGACGTGGCGCACACCCGGAATTTCATCCATCAGACGTTCGAGTGGATCGGTCACCAGCGATTCGACCTGGTAAACAGACGCGCCGGGGTAGGAAACATACAGGTCGATCATCGGCACCGAAATTTTCGGATCTTCCTGCCTGGGCGTCATGATCAGACCCATGATGCCGATCAGCAAGGAGGCAATCAGCAGCATGGGTGTAACCGGTGAAGTGATGAAGGCTTTTGCTATATTTCCGGCGATACCCAGGTCTTCCTCTGGACCACTATCTTCAGGGACTCGCGGCGCATCACTGGTGGGATCAGCCTGGCTGGATGAGGCCTGCGTCTTGTCTTTGTCTTTGTCTTTGTCCAGTTCGTCTGCCATTGCTTTGTTTAACTCATTCGGGTTTTTGCTATGCGCCGGTTATCCGGCTTGCCAATTGCGCTGCACCTTTGGACGCACCCCTTGATGGTACGATGAACCGGGCAGCAACAGGCGTAATAACTAAGGCTGATTCCAGTTAGCTGCTGGCCCACTTTCAGATGTCAGTATACGCTCACCCGGCTTCAGGCCAGAAAGAACAATGACATGGTTTGCATCCAGCTCGATACCTGTACGTATCAGCCGCAGTTTGGGTTTACCTTCTTCATCGAGCACCCGTACCGAGGGAAGACTGCCGCGCTTGATAATCGCCGATTTGGGTACGACCGGCAGTGCGCGCGTGGGCGAATTGATGTCCGGAATCATGACCTCGGCATACATACCGGGCCCACCGGGGACACCCTCTGGCAAGTCGAACTTGACGGTAATGGTGTGCTGCTTACTGTCGGCCTTGGGGGCGATCTGGGCTACGCGGGCATTGACCTTGGTATTATTGACATCGAGCCGTGCCGGCACCACCATGTCCTTGTGCAAACCGGGCACCAGCCGGGCCGGGACCTCGGACCTGATGCGCAGAAACTTGGAGTAGGAAAATTTCAGTAGAGGCTGTCCAGGTTGCACCGTATCACCGATTTCAACCAGTTTATCGGTAATGACGCCATCAAAGGGTGCCGTTGATTTGGCATCGCGGATCTTGGCTTCGATTTCACGCAGGCCTGATTGCGCCTGTTGGATTCTTGATTGTGCGGCCTGCACCTGGGTACCCTGGGTGACAAGATCGGCGTGGCGTTCAATGCCCTTGTCACTGCCGCTACCGAACATATCCCCCCGCCCGCCGTCGAAAAATGAGTCGAACATCGTCGGCATCGCCATACCGCCCATCGGCCTCGGGTTGTAGACGCTCGGATTCCATAATTCCCGGGTGTACTGCACCTGGGCATTCTGCATCGCCGTATACGCCGCACTCAGCTGCGCCTCAGCGGAGCGTTTCTTTGCCTGTAACTCGTCATCATTGATCGTAACCAGTTCTGTCCCAGCGGTAAAACTGTCGCCCTCTTCACCGGCAATCGTTTGCACGATACCCGGAATCTGCGCCGACAGGGTCACCTCTTTCAGCGGAATCACGGTACCACCCAGAATGACGTAGCCACCGTGGGGTGCAACTCCGACCGTAATAATATTGTCAGCCTGTGCGTTTACGGCCGCAAAACCGATGAGAATGAGAGTGATTTTTAGAAATTTACTGGTTATCGACATGCGTGAAGTTACCCTTCATGTTCCTATTACTTTGTGAATTTGTGCGATCGAGATGAAACACAACAGGACATATTACCCGTTTAAACAATATCACCTTTCAGGATGCCTGCTTTTAATAATGATTTCAAGTACATTCACCTGAATATATGTCAGTCATATTAACTCGACCCTGCAAAATAAATATAGCTCGCCTATATTAAAAAGTGGGTCAAATTCTGCAAAACGGAAACGTCAACACCTGATTCAGCGCGTCAGTACCGGACAGCAACATCAGCAATCTATCCAGCCCCAACGCAACCCCGCTGCAACGCGGCAGTCCATACGCCAGCGCGGCGAGTAAGTTCTCATCAATCACAGACGATCGCAACCCTCGACTCAATCTTTGCGCGTTTTCGCGTTCGAACCGCTGCCGTTGTTCATTGGCGTCTAATAATTCATCGAATCCATTGGCCAGCTCCATTTGGCCGCAAAACAACTCAAAGCGCGCGGCCACCGTGTCACCCTGCGGATTCTGATACACTTTTGCCAGTGCAGCCTGCGATGCGGGGTAATCGTATATAAAGGTAAAACTGTCGGCCGGCAAAGAAGGCATCACCCGCTCGATCAGTAGCCAGTCCAACCACTCGTCGATATTGTCCTCGAGGCCCACGGGGAGCTGAAGACCGTGTTCTATGGCGCGACAACGGCATTCCTCGGCTGTTGTCGCATGCGGGTTGATACCGACAGCCCGCTGGTAGACATCAGCGTAACGGATTTTCTGAAACCGGGCATCGCCGAGCTCATTGTGCAGCACCAGCATCTGTACCAGATCAGCGAGCTCGTCCATCAACTCAAACATATCAAAACCCGGCCGGTACCATTCCAGCAGGGTGAACTCAGGGTTATGATTGGGCCCCAGCTCATCATCACGAAACGACTTACAGACTTGATAAATCGGCTCGCCGAAGGCGGCGAGCAGCCGCTTCATGCAGTACTCCGGCGATGTATTCAGGTAAAGGTCGTGCTGCTTATAGTGAGTGCCAAAACTGCTCAGATTGGGGTCGGTTGTCGACGAGGAAGACAGCAGTGGTGTCTCGACCTCGAGCACACCGCGCTGGTCAAAAAAGGCCCGGATGTTTCGCAACACCGTGGCCCTGAGTCTAACGATTTCTCTGGACGCAGATGGCCGCCAACGATGACTCACAGACTCACTCAGGCCCTGGATACGTACTCGCCAGTTCGGGTGTCAATTTTCAATACATCACCTTCATCGATAAACAGCGGCACCTTGACCTCTGCACCTGTTTCCAGGACCGCAGGCTTGGAACCTCCCTGGGCGGTGTCACCTTTCAAACCCGGATCAGTCTGGGTCACGGTAAGCTCGGCAAAATTAGGGGCCGTGATCGATAACGGTGCACCGTTCCATAATGTCATGACACAGGCCTCCTGCCCCTTGATCCATTTTGCGGCATCGCCAACCGCGATGCTGTCAGCGGCATGCTGCTCGTATGTCTCCGGCTCCATAAAATGCCAGTACTCTCCATCAGTGTATAAGTATTCAACATCACGATCTTCGACATCAGCCGCTTCGACCGTCTCTGTTGTCTTGAATGTTCGCTCGAGGGTACGTCCGTTTTTAAGGTTTTTTGCCTTGACGCGATTGAACGCCTGGCCTTTTCCAGGTTTGACGAGAATATTCTCGGTGATCGAATACGGATCTCCATCGAGCATGATTTTCAATCCATTTTTGAATTCGTTTGTGTTGTATGATGCCATTATATGAACCTTTTATACTGAGGGCGTAAAAATCCTAAAATCAGCAGTTAAACGCTGTGAACACGGATCAACGAGCCAGCGTTGTGCGCCTATATGGCACCCAGCCAATCAGTGTTCAACTGCGAAATCGAGGATATTACCCGAATAGCGTCGCTATCTCACGTCAATCTACAACCAAAATGCAAAATCACAAAAGGCAAACACGCGTGGAACGCACTGACTGGCAGACAGAACTGGTCAATGCCATCACCTCTGTCGATGAGTTATTGCACCTGCTCGAACTCGACCATCTATGTGACACGGTGTTGCCGGAACCGGTCTTCAGGTTGCTCGTTCCCCGTGCATACGTGACCAAAATGCAACCGCGCAATGCTGATGATCCGCTGCTCAGACAGGTGTTACCTCTAGCGATGGAAAATGCGCCCAGCGGATATTGGGACCCCGTCGGCGATCTGGGCGCAATGTCATCTCCCGGGCTGTTGCACAAGTACCGGGGGCGTGTCCTGTTGATTACAACCGGCGCCTGCGCCGTACACTGTCGATATTGTTTCCGCCGTCATTTCCCCTACGCCAGCGCCAATGCAGGCAAGCATAAATGGCAACAGGCTCTCGACTATCTGGCCGGGCATGACGATATCGAAGAGGTGATTCTAAGCGGCGGCGATCCATTGGTCATGGATAATGATAAACTTGGGCAACTGTTCGGTGCACTCGAACAGATTTCACACCTCAAATGGTTGCGAATTCACACCCGGCTACCGGTGGTGTTGCCTGCACGCATTGATGATGCGCTGATTGCTCAGTTGCAGAAACTGCGTTTCAGAACAACGATGGTGATTCACGCCAATCATGCCAATGAGCTGATGATCGACGAAGCCAAGGCGCTGCACCGCCTGACGGCCTGCGGTGTTACCTTGCTCAACCAGAGTGTATTACTCAATGGCGTCAATGATTCTGCCTCGACGCTGATCGATTTGAGTAAACGTCTATACGAAGTCGGGGTTCTACCCTACTACCTGCATATGCTGGACCCGGCCCAAGGTGTCATGCATTTCGATGTTGCGCAAAACCGGGCTGTCGAAATGCTGAATGTGCTGCATTCATCACTGCCCGGCTACCTCGTGCCCAGGCTGGTACGTGAAAATCCTGGCGCAGCCTCGAAAACAGCAATTTTCACCATCTGAGCTACACTCAGTAGTATTTCAGGTAAAAAAATAATAACACGTCTATCTTATTGTTTTACATAATAAAGAATGCAATGAGGCGGCACACGAGGGCTGGATAGTGAATTGGCTGGAATGAAATTACATATCCCCGAACAAAAAAATCCCGCGAAAGATGCATTCGCGAGCCATCCGCGCAAGCTGAAAAAATGGCTGGCCGAGCTGCCACATGCGAACATGGGCGAAATGACTCGGCAAATATACACCGCACTGCGCGATCTGAACCGCCAGATAATGCCGGGCAAGCATCGTATGGAAAATATGGAGATGCTGCGTGAACCGGTACGTGAGATTTTCAACAACCTGGAAAAACACTTCATTAACCGCACACTGCCGTTGCCCGAAAAGAGCCAGAAAATAGTCTATCTGAATCTATCATTGCTGCAGGAAGTATCCTACGGCTATAAAATTATCGTTTATGAAGCGGCCAATGCTATCAACAAGAAAATTGATGCCAAATTACAGAGTATCGCCATATTGCGCGCGCTGCGCTATATGTCCGAATTGCTCTTGAGAGCGAGTGAAATCTACGAACCTTATCCTGCCGGTATCTGGCACGACCTGCATCAGATGTACAACTACGCAGAACAAAAAGGATTCCACACCCGGGTGATACCCGACGTAGAATACGAACATCAGAAAGCCAGCATTGAGGACTATTATAAACAGGTGCTGTTGTTCGCATTGGCGCGTCCGATTGCAATGCGACAAAGCGATACCGAGCGTGTGTACAAGAAATTGGCTGAGTGGTCCAGTCTCACCAAACTGGGTCGCGAAGCGGATGAGACCCGGGTCAATCGGTTCTTCTGTGCCAGAATCGACCAGGATCGTGCTCCGGATTATCTGTCAATGAAAGACTGTGACGATCCATCGCTGATTCGCACGCTGGATACATCAGAGCTGGTCGAACACATACGCATTGAAGTCAATACAACCAGACACGATGCCGTCAGAATCACGGTGGGCGATCAGATCTCGACTGAAACGCTTCAGGTTCTGGCCATGGCATGGGGTGTTTGCGCCAAACGTCGCTTCTCGCGAGCTGTCAGAGAAGGTCACATCAAGGCCGCGATAGGACTGGCGAATGCAGTCCGGCATATTACCGGCAAGGCCGACCCGGAAGAGCACGAGAACGAAGAACCGGCGATCATGCCTGGCAAACACAAGCTGCCGGATATTTCGCTCGAGGCCATACCCGAGGATTTCAAGGCCAGCGAGTCACAAGTTACATCCGCTTATATGACGCATCATGAAATCGGCAGTGACAATAACGACGCCTGGGACATGGTCGCCAAAGGTAAAGTCCTGACCGATACTTTTGTTAAAGAAAAAGAGTTTCTCAGTGAATCGCAACTTAAACTGCGTAATGAACATGACAAGCATTGGCAGATCGTCAATGTCAGTGCCGGGGGCTATTGCCTTCGATGGCATTCCAACACACCTTCCAGGGCACAGATCGGCGAGCCGATCGCCCTGCATGAAAATGAGCCCAATGGCAAAGAAGTGTGGCGAATCGGCGTTATTCGCTGGATGCAGTTCATTCGCAAGAGCGGCCTGGAAGTCGGGGTTCAGGTACTGTCACCAAAAGTCTTTGCGGCAACCGCACAACGCAGCCACAGGCCCCAGGAGGCGCCTTTTGATTGCCTGATGCTACCGGGTATTAAACCATTGAAACAGCCAGCAAGCGTACTCTTGCCAGCACATGCATTCAAAACCGGCGATAAGCTTAAAATCACAGTGATGGAACATGAAACCGAGATCAAGCTGAATTCAATCAGAGAACACACAGGCTCATTCACCCAGTTCCAGTACACGCCTCTGGCTGAGGCCGGCGCTGAAAAAAATAACAAGCAACAATCGTCTAATAAGAACAAAGACTATTTTGACGAGATATGGTCAACACTGTAAACGGCTGAATAAACTATGTCTTTAAATGCACTGGCCTCCCAGGTTCCGAAGGAAACATTTGTGGAAGAGAAGCAAATCAATATCGTGGTGATCGACGACTCTTTTGATAAAGAAGAGATGGTCGTCAGCGCATTACGCAACGATGGATACGCCGCCCGCTCCACACGCGTTGAGGATGAGGAAGACCTGCTTGAAGCGATCAATAAAAAAGTGCCCGACCTGGTTCTGTATACCCAAGGCATGGAGCTGATTTCATTAGAACAAACATGTGAAACTATCGCTCAAAACTTTGCAGACACGCATATACCGGTGATCGCCGTGGAGAAAAATGGTGATACCGCGTCTACCGTTGCGGCGATGAGGCAGGGCGCCGCAGACTTGTCGTCATACGATAGCCTTGAACATCTCCTCATGGTCATCAACCGTGAGCTCAATGCCCTGCGGAGCTGGCGAAAAATGAAACGGCTAGAAACTGCCATGGTCGAATCGGAGCGCCGCTGTGCGTCCCTGCTCGACAGTTCCCGCGATGCCATTGCCTACGTTCATGAAGGCATGCATGTGTACTCCAACGCTTCATATCTTGATTTGTTTGGCTTTGAGCAATTTGATGAACTGGAAGGTATGCCGATACTGGACATGGTTGCACCCGACAACAGGGACACCTTCAAGTCTTTCCTGCGCGAATACCTGCAGAAAAATGCATCAACGGAGACGCACAAGACACACTTGCAGAAACCTGACGGCACCGCGTTTGAAGGTCTCATGGAATTTTCACCGGCCAGTATCGAGGGCGAGCCATGTATACAGGTGGTCATTCGCCAGGATGATGTCAATACCGAAGCTCTCGAAGAAAAAATGAGAGAACTCAGCCAGAAGGACCAATTAACAGGCCTGTATAACAGGCAATATTGCCTCGACACACTCGAGGCCACTATATCGCGGTGTGAATCAGAAGAAGATTCAGCCACATTCATGGAGTTCAGGCTGGATAATTTTGAAGATATCAAGAAGCGCGTGGGTGCGGTTGATATCGACAAGCTCTTCATTGAAGTTGCACGCGTCCTGGAACAGGTCACACATAAAAACGATACGCTTTCGTTTATGAATCCCAGCTATACCATAATTGCCTATCATCAAAACAAGGATTCGATTCAGAAGTATGCGGCAGAAATCCAGAACGCCATCATGGATCTGGATGTCACCATCGGTAACGAAAAAATCAACACCACATGCTGCATTGGCATAACACTGATTGATAAAAACTCGCCGGAAACCAATGAAGTCCTGCGTCGCGCTGAACAGGTTTCTGATGAAGCAGAAGCGGCCGGCTCAAACCAGATCAAGACCTATGTTCCAAAGGCAGGCGAGCTGACGCGCCATGAGGTTGATTCGCTTTTCAGGGAGAAGCTTACACAGGCTCTCAAGGATGACCGCTTTGTACTCTATTATCAGCCTATCATCAGCCTGCACGGCGATACCGATGAGCGCTATGAAGTATTTATACGCATGTTAGCGGAAGATACCGGTGAGATGATCATGCCCCAGGAATTTCTCCCTGCAGCAGAACGCATCGGCATGTCTATCGCGATCGACCGCTGGGTATTATACCGAGTGATTCAGGACCTGATACAGCATTGCAAGCAAGGCAAGAAAACACGCTTTTTCATCAAGCTGTCCGCAGCATCGATCAAAGACGAGACACTGGCCGAATGGATTTACTTCCAGATCAAGGATAAGAGCCTGCCGGACAATGCGTTAGTTTTCGAGATCAAGGAATCAGTCGCCGTTACCAACCTCAAGAACACCAAAGACCTGGCCATCAACCTGAAGAAGATGAATTGCGGTTTTGTTCTGGATGACTTCGGTTCAGGAACCAATCCTTTTCAACTGCTCGAACACATCGATGCCGATTATGTCCGCCTGGAAAAAAGTTTGATGAACGATCTGGTAGAAAACCCGCAAAATCAGGATACCATCAAACAGCTTACCGAGCAGGCATCTGAGCTCGGCAAATTCACCATTGCCCAGTTCGTACAAGATGCCAATAGTTTATCCATACTTTGGGGTATGGGTGTCAATTTCATACAGGGTCATTTCCTGCAGGAGCCACAGCCTGAAATGAACTACGACTTCACCGACATTGCGGGCTGACGCATCAACCAGAATTCTGTAAAGCCGCTATTCTTTCCGACAAGGGCGGATGGCTCATAAACAGTTTACGCATGCCTTCTGCAAGCCCGCCGTTGATACCGAAGGCGACCATTTGATCCGGCAACTGCGATGGCTCATGAACAGACTGTAAGCGTTGTAATGCAGCGATCATCTTGTCTCTACCGGCCAGACGCGCTCCGCCGGCGTCGGCGCGAAACTCCCTCAATCTCGAAAAATACATCACGATCGCACTGGCCAGGATACCAAATACAATCTGCGCAACAATACTGGTTATAAAGTACGCCGGGCCATAACCTCTTTCCGTCTTGAACACGACACGATCAACAAAATGACCAACAACGCGCGAGAAGAAAATCACAAAGGTATTGACGACCCCCTGGATCAATGCCAGCGTCACCATATCACCGTTGGCCACGTGCGAAACTTCGTGACCGAGTACGGCTTCGGCCTCATCCATTTTCATATTGCTGATCAAGCCCGTGCTCACGGCAACCAGCGCAGCGTTGCGACTCATCCCTGTGGCAAATGCATTGATATCAGGTGATTGATATACAGCGACTTCAGGCATTGAGATACCGGCCTGTTCAGCCTGTCGCCTGACGGTTGCAAGCAGCCACTCCTGCGTCCTGTTTTGCGGTTGTTCGATGACCACGGCACCCGTCATATGCTTTGCTGTCCATTTCGACATCGCCAGAGAGATAAATGCGCCCCCCATGCCGAACACAGCGGAGAAAACCAGCAAAGCCTGCAGATCCATATCGACATTGTTTTCCTGCAGCAAGGAATCGACACCCAGTATACTGAGTACGACACTGAGGACGACAAGCACTGCAATGTTGGTAGCCAGAAATAGTGCGATGCGTTTCATGATGCCTCACATAAAGTTGTTTACGGATAATATAGGGACTGACAAAAAGAATTCAATTGTCCGCGAAGAACGCAAGCAACGCGAAATGTTTTCAATTTTCCCGGCGACGCGATACCTGTTACCCGTAAATAACGCCGCACCAGGCAGCCGTTACCGGATCAAACAGAGCAATACATATTTATGTGCTTTGCGTTATTTGCGGACGTAGTTCCTAGCTTGATTTATCACGGGAAGCCCTGAATAAATCAGAGTTTCCCAAGGTCAATTAGTTTTCAGACTGTGTTTTCTGCTCAACTTCCAGGCGGTCGACACTGCGGTAGCCACGCGGCAGTTTGAGTCCGCGTCTGCCGCGTTCGCCGTAGTAGCTATCGACTTCATCCGGCCTCATCTTCTTGTATTTTTTACCCGAATAAACAACCAGTTTTTCACCATCCTGTACCAGCTCGACGGCTGTCACGACCTCGTCACCCGCCTTCAATCGAGCAGCAGGTATATTAATGATTTTATTGCCTTTTCCACGGGACATCTGGGGCAGTTCAGAGAGCTCTGTCACCAGCATGTGGCCTTCAGACGTGACCGCGATGATGTAGTCTGCCTCGAGGTCACGAACCGGTACAGCCGGTAATGCCATGGCCTGTTTGCCGACATTCAGCACCGCCTTGCCGGTTTTGGTGCGCGCGTGCATATCACCGAGGCGAACAACAAAGCCATAGCCGTAACTACTCGCAACCAGGTATAACTGGTCCGGGTCACCGATCATGACTGAAATAAAGCTGGCACCCGCGGGCGGATTAAAGTGGCTGGTCAGCGGATCACCCTGCCCCCGCGCTGATGGCAGCTTGTGCGCCGGTAGTGTGTAGGCACGCCCGCTCGAATCCATGAAAACGGCAAGCTGGTTGCTCTTGCCACTGGCACAAGCCTGGAAGCTATCACCGGCTTTGTAACTCAGTCTGCTCGGATCGATATCATGACCTTTTGCAGCCCGTGCCCAACCCTTCTTAGACAGTACAACCGTGATTGCCTCGCTGGAAATCAGCGCAGCTTCATCCATCGCCTGTGCAGCACCACGTACGATGATCGGTGAGCGCCTGTCGTCACCGTGCTTCTCGGCATCTTCCAGAATTTCTTTGCGAATCAGCGACTTCAAACGGCGCGCCGAGGCCAGTGTTTTTTCCAGGCCATCGCGTTCGGTCGAGAGTTCGTCCTGCTCACCACGAATTTTCATTTCTTCGAGCCGGGCCAAATGGCGCAATTTCAATTCCAGAATGGCTTCTGCCTGTACATCGCTGATCTGGAAGCGCTCCATCAATACCGGCTTGGGTTTGTCATTTTCACGAATAATAGCGATGACCTCATCGATATTCAGATAGGCGATCAACAAACCGTCCAGTATGTGCAGGCGTTTGTTGACCTTGTCGAGGCGCCATTGCAGTCGACGTCTGACCGTAACAGTGCGGAAGCTGATCCATTCGCTCAACAGCGACAGCAGGTCCTTGACCTGTGGTCTCCCGTTGATACCAATCATGTTCATGTTCACGCGATAACTGCGTTCAAGATCGGTGGTCGCAAACAGATGGTTCATCAGATCATCCTTGTTGACACGATTGGACCGTGGCACGATCACGATACGCGTCGGATTCTCATGATCGGATTCGTCCCGCAGGTCTTCGACCATGGGCAGTTTCTTCGCAATCATTTGCGCCGCAATCTGTTCCAGTACCTTGTTGCCGGATACCTGGTATGGCAAGGCGGTAACGACGATGCCATTTCCCTCAGCTTCGTAGACTGCGCGTTGACGAATATTTCCATGGCCGGTGCGATAAGCCTGCAGAATATCCTCGCGCGAAGTGATGATTTCCGCTTCGGTTGGGAAATCCGGCCCCTTGATGTGTTCGCAGACCTCCTCGAGCGTCGACTTGGGGTTTTCCAGCAACCGGATGCAGGCACTCGCCACTTCGTTGAGATTATGCGGTAGTATGTCGGTCGCCATACCCACGGCGATGCCGGTGCCGCCATTGAGCAATACATTGGGTAAACGCGCAGGCAGGGTTTCCGGTTCCTCAAGCGTACCATCAAAATTTGCCACCCAGTCGACCGTACCCTGCCCGAGTTCGCGCAACAGAACTTCAGCATAAGGTGCAAGTCGCGATTCGGTATAGCGCATGGCGGCAAACGACTTGGGATCATCGGGTGAGCCCCAGTTCCCCTGGCCATCGACCAGCGGATAACGGTAGGAAAACGGCTGCGCCATCAGGACCATGGCCTCATAACAGGCACTGTCACCGTGCGGGTGATATTTGCCCAGCACATCACCGACCGTTCGTGCCGATTTTTTATGTTTGGATGCGGCATTGAGACCGAGTTCTGACATCGCATAAACAATGCGTCGCTGAACCGGCTTGAGTCCGTCACCGATAAAGGGCAAGGCACGGTCGAGAATGACGTACATGGAATAGTCCAGGTAGGCTTTCTCGGTAAACTCCGCCAGCGGTTGTTGTTCGATACCTTCGAAATCGATTTCAGCTTGATCGGTCATAATTAGATAAGATTCTGTTCATCAGGATTTAATTAACCGCAGAGACGCGGCGTCGCAGAAAAAAACCTCTCGTTTTGATGCGATATGCCATTTGAATAAGACATCTTGTAATTACCTCTGCGTCTCTGCGCCTTCGCGGTTCAAGCCTAGACAACCGCGAGGTCGCCTTTTTTCTCCAGCCAGGCTTTTCTGTCAGGTGCGCGCTTTCGACCCAGCAGCATGTCCAGCATCTGGTTGGTCTTGTCGCCCGGGTTAATGGTCAGCTGAACCAGTTTGCGGGTGTCCGGTGACATGGTGGTGACCCGCAGTTGCATCGGATTCATCTCACCCAGACCTTTAAAGCGTGTCACATTGACCTTTCCACGTTTTTTTTCAGCGGTAATGCTGTCCAGCACGCCCTCTTTTTCCGCTTCATCCAGCGCATAGTAAACGTCCTTGCCGACATCGATGCGATACAATGGCGGAATGGCTATATAGATATGCCCGGCCTCGACCAGGGGCCTGAAATGACGCAGAAACAGCGCACATAACAGGGTGGCGATGTGATAACCATCGGAATCCGCATCGGCCAGCACGCATACCTTGCCGTAACGCAAGCCGCTGATATTGCTCGAACCCGGTTCCACGCCCAACGCCACAGAAATATCGTGCACCTCCTGTGACGCCAGCACCTGGTCGGATGATACTTCCCAGGTGTTCAGTATCTTGCCACGCAGTGGCATGATGGCCTGGTGTTCACGGTCACGCGCCTGTTTTGCCGAGCCGCCGGCCGAATCACCTTCCACCAGAAATATTTCAGTTCGGCTTGTATCCTGTGAAGTGCAGTCGGCCAGTTTGCCGGGTAAGGCCGGACCGGAGGTCAATTTCTTCCTGACAACCTTGCGCCCGGCGCGCAAGCGTTTTTGGGCATTCTCGATCGCGAGCATGGCAATGGCTTCGCCGGCATCGGTATGCTGGTTGAGCCATAAACTGAACGAATCCTTGACCACACCTGAGACAAAGGCGGCGCATTCGCGTGATGATAAACGCTCCTTGGTCTGTCCGGAAAACTGCGGGTCTTCCAGCTTGACAGAAAGCACGTAGCAAACGCGGTCCCAGACATCTTCGGGGCTGATCTTGACGCCCCGTGGGATCAGGCTGCGAAATTCACAGAATTCACGCAGCGCATCGGTTAATCCGCTGCGTAAGCCATTTACATGGGTTCCACCTTGCGACGTCGGAATCAGATTCACATACGACTCAGTTACCAGCTCAGCCGCGCCCAGCAGCCAGGTAACAGCCCAGTCTACTGCTTCATTTTTTCCGGCCATGCTATCGGTAAAAGGCTCGAGCGGCAGGGTCTCTTTGTCGAACAGATTTTCACCCAGGTAGTCCTGCAAACCACCCTCGTAGTGCCAGGATTCCTCGTCACCGCTTTTCTCATCCCTGAAGCTGACTTCCAGGCCGGGGCATAAAACAGCCTTGGCACGCAATACGTGCTTGAGTCGCGGTATTGAAAAATTGACCGAATCAAAATATTTCTTTTCCGGCCAGAAATGGATCACAGTGCCGGTATTGCGCTTGCCGACGCTACCTGTCTTTTTCAGTTTCGAGGTCGCCGCCCCCTTGTTGAACGCCATGCGGTAAACACTACCGTCACGCTTCACTTCAACTTCGAGCTTTGCAGATAGCGCATTGACAACTGAGACGCCAACACCATGCAGACCACCGGAGAATTGATAGTTCTTATTGGAAAATTTGCCGCCGGCGTGCAGCCTGGTCAGGATGACCTCGACACCCGGGATACCCTCTTCGGGGTGTTTATCGACAGGCATACCGCGACCATTGTCGCTCACGGACAGGGAACCGTCTTTATAGAGTACAACATCGATCCTGCTGGCATGCCCGGCAATGGCCTCATCGACGCTGTTATCGACGACTTCCTGAGCCAGGTGGTTGGGTCGGCTGGTATCCGTATACATACCCGGCCGTTTCTGTACCGGCTCAAGACCGGTTAATACCTCTATCGCGGAGGCATCGTAGTTACTCATACTCAGTCAATCAACCCTTCTAAATGTGGTTTCATTATGAAGCGTGCGGACTCATTACAGGTAATGATGCACACCCGCCCTGCGAATACATATGCTATCAGCCCATGAAGATAGCGAATAGTCCCAGCAACCGTTCTGTTGACAGACTACCCGCAGCCCAGCCCGATATCAATGCCACAGTGCCTGCTTCTGCAGGAATCGGTAAAACATGAATACTGGTGACGCGCATTATACGCCTTCTGTTGGCCGATACAGTACCCGGAAGCATACTAGCCCGCATTTCTCACCAGGCGGCGTAGAAAACTGATATGGCATTGGCTATTCGGAGTAAAGCCAGGATGACACAAAATACAGTGTGTTATGCAAGCCTGCCTATCACGGTTCAGACTGGTCTTCGCGACTGCGAGCAGCAAGACCGTAACAGTCAGATGCCAAAGATACATCGTCATGATGCGTGAGTTGACCAGCACGGTCAGTGTCCGGGGTACCGCGCGTTGCAACCATCGCTTGTACTCGTTGGTCTATGTATTCTTGGTAGTAAATGGATGTGACGTTATATATAGATAATGATCTATCTGTTTGTTAGTTTTTATTTATTTGCATAAAAGTATTCGATTTCTTAAGATGCCGCTCCAATATCAGGGCGGCTGTCCAATACCTGCTGGGCGCACGATCGAACGGCTGCCTGTACAAAAAATACGTCTCTGCTGCATCTACCAGGAGAACTCACGGTTGTCTGAGAGCGGTACTCCAATGGGTCTTTGCAGATGACCAAACGCGCGGCAGCCAAGACGAAACGATACCATGGTAAAACTCAGAACCTATGTTTACATCGACTCGCTGCAGCCGCAGCTGGCAGAGTACATGGCCTCTGTTTCTCAGGGATTTCCGCCCGTGCCTGGCGACGCTTGTCTGTGGATGGAGATCTCGCCGGGTATGGCGATACACCGCTATACCGACATCGCGCTCAAGGCCACGCGTGTCAATCTTACACAACAAGTGGTTGAGCGTGCATTCGGCTCTATGGTGGTTCATCATCGCGACCAGAGCGATGTGCGCGAGACGGGGCGGATATTGCTGTCAAGCCTGGGCGCGAGCCTGTCGGACAGGCAGGCGTGCCATATCGCCTGGCAGGAGATCATTCGCGGCATGACAGCGGAACACACGGTGCTGATCAATCGGCAACACCGGGGCGGCTCCATGATCCTGCCGGGTGAAAGCATGTTCATCCTGGAAACCGATCCCGCTGGATATATAGTGTATGCTGCCAACCAGGCAGAAAAAGCAGCGAACATTACGTTGATCGATGTCCGCGCGGTCGGTGCCTACGGACGTCTGACGCTGTCCGGGCGCGAGGCTGATGTGGAAGAGGCCGCAGCGGCTGCTATTGCGGCCGTTCAAAATCCTTCAGGTACCTGAGTCATGCATCGACAGGAATTACTCGGTTTGCTCAAGCGACACAAAACGCACTTTATCGAAGAGGCGGGTTATATCTCGCGCGCGATCGCTTTCGTCGAAGCGCATGCCGATTGTTTTCATCGCAAGCTGTGGCCGGCGCACGTGACCGGATCGACCTGGGTCGTCAGTCCCGATCGCAGTCGCGTGATCATGCTGCATCACCGAAAGCACGACCAGTGGTTCCAGCCGGGCGGGCATGCCGACGGTGACGCCGATATTTTGCGGGTGGCTTTGCGTGAGACCAGCGAGGAAACCGGGTTACCGCCATCCGAGGTGCGACTGCTGTCTACCGATGTTTTCGACGTGGATATACACACGATTCCTGCGAGCGAACGTGGACCGCAGCACGATCACATTGATATTCGCTTCCTGGTCGAAATCGATGACAGTGCCGGTCTGCCAGGGAGTGATGAGTCGCACGATGTCATCTGGGTCACGCTGAACAACGTGTCCCGGTACAACAATAATCGATCCACTTACCGTATGGTCGATAAGACCCGGCGCTTGCGCAGCCTGTTTACACATAGACAGGCGAGTTGAATGCTGTTTTTTTGACCAGGATGGGTCGTGTTGATTGGTGCATTTTTTACCAATGTCAATGGATTGTGCAGACGTGATGGTTTGGATAATGGCTGCCGCGCGTATTACGTGATCGCAGGTTGCTGTCAGATGTTTTTACATCGGATTGTATATATAGATTATTTACTATGAATAACGAAGAAAATATTGATTGGTGTACCTATAGATATCAGCCTATGATTCGGCCCGATTCTATAAGTTTTTTAATGATTCTTTAGCCAGACAACGAAACAGGAGACGAACGAATATGTCATCAAAATCCTACAAAGCGGGTGTGAAGGAATACCGCGAAAAATACTGGACACCGGATTACGTACCACTCGACACCGACCTGTTGGCCTGTTTCAAGGTCACCGGTCAGCCCGAAGTACCCCGTGAGGAAGTCGCAGCGGCGGTTGCTGCCGAAAGCTCAACCGGCACCTGGAGTACCGTATGGTCTGAATTGCTGACCGACCTTGAATATTACAAGGGACGCGCTTACCGTATCGAAGACGTTCCAGGTGACTCCGAATCATTCTATGCGTTCGTCGCTTACCCGATCGATCTGTTCGAAGAAGGTTCTGTGGTCAACGTGCTGACCTCGCTGGTTGGTAACGTGTTCGGCTTCAAGGCCCTCAAACACCTGCGTCTGGAAGACATTCGTTTCCCGATCGCCTATATCAAGACCTGCGGTGGCCCGCCGGCCGGCATTCAGGTCGAGCGCGATCGTCTGAACAAGTATGGCCGCCCGATGCTCGGCGCGACAATCAAGCCCAAGCTGGGCCTGTCGGCCAAGAACTATGGCCGTGCCGTGTACGAGTGCCTGCGTGGCGGTCTGGATATGACCAAGGACGACGAAAACGTGAACTCGCAGCCGTTCATGCGCTGGCGTGACCGCTTCGAGTTCGTCGGTGAAGCCATCCAGAAGGCCGAGCAGGAAACCGGCGAACGTAAGGGTCATTACCTGAACGTCACTGCTGCGACCCCGGAAGAGATGTACAGGCGCGCCGAGTTCGCCAAGGAGGTTGGTTCGCCGATCTTGATGCACGACTTCCTGACCGGTGGTTTCACTGCCAACACGGGTCTCGCCAACTGGTGTCGTGAAAACGGCATGCTGCTGCACATCCACCGCGCCATGCACGCTGTTATCGACCGTCATCCGAAGCACGGTATCCACTTCCGCGTGCTGGCCAAGTGTTTGCGACTGTCCGGTGGTGACCATCTGCACACCGGTACCGTAGTCGGCAAGCTGGAAGGCGACCGCAATTCGACTCTGGGCTTCGTCGATCAGCTGCGCGAATCCTTCGTACCGGAAGATCGCTCGCGCGGCGTGTTCTTCGATCAGGACTGGGGCTCGTTGCCGGGCGTCTTCGCCGTCGCATCCGGTGGTATCCACGTCTGGCACATGCCGGCGCTGGTCACGATCTTCGGTGATGACTCCATGCTGCAGTTCGGTGGTGGTACCCAGGGTCACCCGTGGGGCAACGCTGCAGGTGCAGCCGCCAACCGCGTTGCACTTGAGGCTAGCGTAAAAGCGCGTAACGAAGGCCGTCAGATCGAGAAAGAGGCTCGTGACATCCTCACCGAGGCTGCCCGCACCAGCCCGGAACTGGCTATCGCGATGGAGACCTGGAAAGAAATCAAATTCGAATTCGAAACCGTCGACAAGCTGGACGTGGGTTAAACCCACGCCCATCGGGCCACTTTGATAACGATTTAAATTTACGAGGAAAATACCATGCCGCTACCTAACGAAATAGGTAACTTTGAAACGACACAGACGCTGGAAACCTTCGGCTTCCTGCCAAAAATGGATCAGAATGAAATTCAGGCACAGATTGCCTACGTCATCGCCAATGGCTGGTCCCCCGCCATCGAGCATGAGCATCCGAGCAAGGCAGCCGACCATTACTGGACGATGTGGAAACTGCCGATGTTCGGCGAAACCGACCTTGGATCGGTTTTGTCCGAGTTGGAAGCCTGTCATCGTGCGTTCCCAGATCACCATGTCCGTCTGATAGGTTATGACAACTACACCCAGTCACAGGGTGCTTGTTTCGTCGTTTTTGAAGGTCGTTCTTAGTTCAGAAGAATGAACACGCTATTGCCCGCCCTCTGCGGCGGGCAACGGTAAAACAATAGTGATCGGATAGATCATCACGCAACGGGGTTTACGATGGCACAATCAGCGACCAATCTAAGCACGCGCGAGTTGGTGCTCGAGCGACGCAGAGCGATGTCTACCACGGGTAAGGCAGCAATAGCGGCCAACACTGCGCAGGCCACAGCGGCACCGCGCACCAAGGCAACAGCCGCGGCTACACCTGTTTCTGCAGTTTCTTATTCTGCGGCTGCACGCACACCGTCATCTTCCGGTCGTGCCGCGTCGATGGCGCGTCGTCTGGCAATGTCGAACAGCGGTAAAGCGGGTATCCAGAGCAAGGACCGCACGCGTGGAGCGAACAATAAAACCGCTCAGTCGGCAGTAACACCGGCGTCAACGTCTGCATCGACAATGGCGTCAACAACGGAAAAAAAGGGGTGTGGTTGTGGGTGTGATGGCACCAGAGCCGAATGCAAAACACGCATGACAGAGACGACGGCACCCATCATGCAGACTTCGGTCAACGCAAAACGTCAAACGATCAATCGTCCGCTGGGCCGTATCGCATCACTCGCGAGACGAGAAGCTTTGTCTTCTCGTGGCAAAGCCGGCATTAGCAAGAATGGCATGTCGGTTGCACAGACGGCACGTGCCGGCAATCCAGGCCTGTCGGGCCGTGATCTGTCCAAAGCGCTGCGCGAACAGCGCAGCAAGAACGGTGCAGCAGGACAGAAAAAATCGCAACCGTGTGGTCGCCGTCGCCCAAAGGCTTCGGCTGACACCGGCGCTGCCCAGGATGCTCCCTGGAAAGTCGGTGCCAGCGAAACCGTACAGGGCCAGACGGTAACCGGGACCATAGTTGGCCGCAGTCATAGTGTGACCGGTGATGAGCCGAGCACCTGTCGTGGCATCACCGGTACCGAGTACCTCGGCGCCGACATTTTTCGTGATTTCTGCCAGAGCGACCCAAAGGCTTCGCCCGGCAAAGTCGCTGTGACGACGACTTCACACGGTAATCCCGTCAGTGGTAACCGGATCGGCAGAGGGACCAATGTAACGGGTAACGAGCCCGGCACCTGTAAACTGGTCACGGGCAACGAATACATCAGCGCCGAACAGTCACAGGCGTACTGTGGTGAGTTCCTGCCCGAGTCGCCTGCCAAAGTCGGTATGACCGAAACCTTTAAAGGCAAAGCCATGACCGGTACGCGTGTTGGCCGTTCGGAAAAAGTCACGGGCGATGAGCCGGGCATGAATCGCACACTGACGGGTACGCAGTATACCGCGCCGTCTGACATAGGCTCGGCCCCGGCTAAAGTCGGCGTCAGCACGACAGTACGTGGCGGTAGCGTCACCGGCACCACGGTCGGGCGTCGCGAGCGCATGACAGGCGATGAACCTGGAAGCTGCCGTGACATCACCGGCGATGACTATGTCGGTCAAGAGCAGTTCAGCACGTTCTGCAATACCTCGCCCGCACCGCAGGACCGCAAAGTAGGTCTATCTGCGACCGGTAAGGGTATGACCGTTACCGGCACGATGACGGGTCGTGACAGCAAAGTAACGGGTAACGAACCCGGCACCTGTAAATCCATAACCGGCACGCCTTATGCAGGTGCGGAGTCGACTGGAAATTTTTGCCCGGCTGAAGTCGCAGCGGTGGCGAATATGCGCAACAAACAATCCAGAAGCACTCCCGCCATGCCGTTGACGGGGAATCAGCCCGGTATTGGCGGCGTCATGACCGGTGATGCGAAAGGTGCTTGCGAACCGGTTTCGGGTACGCCTTATGTCGGTGCCGATCAGTACGCCGAAGTCTGTCCGGCAACACCGGCTGACACGGCCAGTGGTGACTTCCCACAAGCCCTGGCCGGCAGCGCACCCTGGCAGCAGTTCAGCGTGACACCGCCATCGGGTGGGGCACAACAGGCGCCGGGCTCGACCGGTATCACCGGCAGCCAGTACGAACAGGGTCACATCACCGGACCGTTTGGTATGGCGACAGGTAAAGTCACCGGCACGGAAGAAGCACGCTTCGGCAGCGGACCTGTGGCTGCAGAGCCGCCTCCCGTCGTCGCCGAGGAAGTCGAAGGGCGCACCAAATCCCGCATCACGGGTGAAGGCCAGGATGCTGGATTGAAAATTACCGGCGATGACTGGGACCGTGGCAATAACGTTACCGGTACCGAAGGTGTGTCCGCGAAAGGGCGCAATCCGACGATCCGCGTCAGTCCTGCGGCGGCAATGGCGGTCGTACAGAAACGCAACGAAGAATTACCGATGCCGAACAGCAAAGTGACTGGTGGCAGTGGTAACACCGAACGCGGTTCTCTGATCACGTATTCCGGAGGCGCTCGCGGCTAGTACGCGACGGGATTGCCCATCATCATGTTGAGCACACGCAACAGACAGAAACCTTCCAGACAGCCGCTGGGCACAGCCCCGCTCGGCCGTCCTGGTGCGAGAAGTGCCGGTGGCCCAGGTATCGGGGCATCTAGCAACGGTGCTTCAGCGGTGCGTGCGGTTTATGCTGCGGCTCACCCACTGGCTGACAGGGAGGAAAACACCCGGCTCTACGCCTACGAGCGCAGCGTCAAGGACGCGTTCGATGCGATCGTGCCAACCTTGAAACAGATATCTGCAGTCCAGCACGAAGCCGATTTCCAGATACAGGCGCAACGTCTGGCACGGACACATCTAGGCTTTGATCTGCCTACGGCGTTACTGGATGATGCCTGGGTCGACCAGCTGGATATGCGCAGTCTGTTCGCATGGTGCGTGTTCGAAACCTACCATCGTTTTTGCGACGAAGTATTCACGCGTGATCCGCTGACTGACAATGGTGATACCCGCTTCCAGGCATTTCTCGAAGAATGTGGATTCCATTTGCTCGACATATCACCGTGTGCAGATGGACGGCTTGCGCATGTGATCCGTTATGTATTGCGCTTGCCCTACCGGGCTGTGCGGCGCCGGTCGTTTGCCGGTGCGATGTTCGACATCGAGGATAGCCTGGAGAAATGGACGCGGACCGAACTGGTGCGTTATCGCGAAGGCAAGCCAAACACCGCGGATGCGCCCACGCGCTATCTGAAAGCGGTGGTCTATCACCATAGCTCGGTCGATCCAGAGCACGAAGGCTGTGCGGCACACGGATCCGACACGAGGAAAGCCGCTCAGGGCGGTATCGACCGACTGCTGGGTTTTCAGCAAGCGGTTCAGAATACACACTGTTGCGGTGCCTCGATCGATTGTCTGTTGATCGGCATGGATACAGACACCGACGCGATCCGACTTCACATGCCCAACCGAAACGGCGGCATCGATCTGGGAAATTATATCGACAGTCTCGAAGTCTTCGACGCGACCGCACACCTCTCATCGAGCCAGGCCGAACAGTGGATAAGCGAGCACATCGTACAGAAGGGTGGCGCCAACCTGTCTGAAGGCATGGCGCGATTCATGGCGTACTTGCTGATCAACAATATCTCGCAGGTTGATTACGTGCGCAATTATTACAACGGCCATTATGACGACATTGGCCATGCGGAACGGTTTATCGGCGCCGGTATTGGCTTCGAAGAAGTGCAATTGCGGAATCTAACCTTCTTCGCCTATCTGGACACGGTCGAGGAAGCGGCTCGAGATCTTGACGTGGGTATCAAGATCTTCACCGGCCTGAATGTCTCGCACGGATTGCCCGTGCCGATCGTGGTGCGCTATGACTACCACGGCAATGTACCGGGCGCGCGTGAACGCGCTGAGGAACACTGTCAACGTGTCGCGAATGCATTGCATGACCGTTACCGTGACCTGAGCGAGCGCGGGTTGTTGCATACCTTGCAGGTCGTACGCGATATCAACGCAGCGGGTCGCATCGAAATACTGGATTGTTCCGTGAAAACGCACGCCTCAACGGGGGCTCACTGATGAAGATCTGTCAGGTTGAAAAACCGCTGGTATCGACCAATCGCATACCCGGCCTGGAGCATAAGCACCTGCAAGTGGTGCTCGACGGCAGTTCGAAGCTGGTTGCAGTGGATGCGGTCGGCTGCATTCCCGGCGACTGGGTGATCTGTGTGGGCAGTTCGGCCGCGCGTGAGGCAGCTGGCAGCAAGGAATATCCGAGTGATTTGACGATCGTCGGCATTATCGATCACTGGGAACCGGAACAGGAGAAGCAGTGATGGACATATTGCAGGTTGAAGCACCGCTGGTATGTACCCGACGTATCGACGGTTTGAACAAAATCAGTCTGCGCATATTACGCGACGCCAAGGGCAGACAGCATGTGGCTGTCGATCCCGTCGGTGTTCGTGAAGGCAACTGGGTCTTTACCCTGAGCGGTTCGGCCGCGCGATATGCGGCAGGTGATTTTACGATCCTGACCGATCTGACCATCGGCGGCATTATCGATTTCTGGGAGGCTGACTCGAGTCAGTCGGCCACGAAAGCAGTAACAACGGGTTAGTCGTTGTAAACATTTTGATTATTAATACAACCAAGTCAACAACGTAGGAGAAAGTAAAGATGGCAAATGACAACTATGGCATAGCACTGGGTATGATCGAAACCCGCGGGCTTGTCCCCGCAATAGAAGCGGCAGATGCGATGACCAAGGCCGCAGAAGTACGCCTGATCGGGCGTGAGTTTGTCGGTGGTGGCTATGTGACCGTTCTGGTTCGTGGCGAAACCGGCGCTGTTAATGCGGCTGTTCGTGCTGGTGCAGATGCGTGCGAACGCGTCGGTGACGGCCTGGTTGCGGCTCACATCATTGCTCGTCCGCATCGTGAAGTCGAGCCAGTGTTGCCGACTGGCGGTGCTGATACCTCAGCAGCAGCCTGAAGGTAAAGCAGTTTTACCCAACTGATCTAATAGGAGATACAGACCATGGCCAACGAAATCTATGGCATTGCTCTGGGCATGATTGAGACCCGCGGACTGGTACCAGCCATTGAAGCGGCTGATGCCATGACTAAAGCCGCGGAAGTGCGCCTGATTGCGCGTGAGTTCGTCGGCGGCGGTTACGTCACCGTGCTTGTACGGGGTGAAACCGGCGCTGTTAACGCGGCTGTACGCGCAGGGGCGGATGCCTGTGAACGCGTTGGCGATGGACTGGTAGCGGCGCACATCATTGCCCGTCCGCATCCTGAAGTCGAACCCGTGCTCAGCGATTCGAACGACAATCGTCCGCTACGCAGTTGAATGACTGGTTGCTCGACGACTGACTGATTTGCCGGCATGTTAGCATCCAACGCCGATCAGCGTGTATTAGGCTACCTCGGCCGGGCCTTGAGCCTCGAGCTGTCTGCGGTACAGTTATATATGACCCAGGCCAGACTCGTGGATACTTGGGGTCTGGCCGAGGTATCAAAACAGTTCAGCGCTGAAGCTGACGAAGAAATGACGCACGCTGAAAAGATCATCAGTCGTATGCTGGCTCTGGGCGTTGCACCGAACGCATCGCAATTGCGTCCGGTGCGCCTCGGCCAGAGTCTGCAGCAGTTGTTAGAACACGATTACGCTTTCGAAATGGAACTCATCGGCTTGTACGAAGATGCCACCCGGCATTGTGCTCGCGTAGGCGACCATGACAATCGTCTGCTGTTCGAGGCATTGCTAGTGGATGAACAGCATCATGCTGCGTCTTTGCAGCGCTGGTTGCAACAACTACAGCCGGCAGCCAATCCTGTACAAACCAGCAGAGTCACCATCAACGGAGAACGGCGATGAGTCATCATTGGCAAGAGCGCAACCGTCCTGCACGACTGGAAAGGCGCTATGAGTTCCAGGACTACAGCACGCTGCGTGATTTTCTGGACCGGGCGGCGGAATTATCAGAACGCGAGGGCTTCTACCCGGATATGGGTTTTGGTCGCGACTACGTCAATATCACCATTCATGTGAATGAAGGCGAAGACGCGCTGGGCGAGAGCCAACATCGTTTCGCACAACAGCTGGATATTCTGGCTGACGAACTCGTTCACTGAGACGCGGGATGCCTGTTATCGCCGTAGTCGGCAACAAGGGCGGCGCTGGTAAAACAACCTTGAGCGTCAATCTTGCCGCCGGTTTGACCAAAAAGACCAGCATAGCCGTGGTCGATGCGGATCCGCAAGGCTCTGCGTTGCGCTGGCGTGCTATCGCAGACGATGACGCCATTGCGGTCTATGCGGCAAGCGAACAGCTCGCCGATCAGGCGTCCGAACTGCAAGCTGATTACGACTACGTCGTCATCGACTGCCCCCCTTCGGTCCACGCACCACAAACCAATGCGATTCTCCAAGTTGGTGATCTCGCACTGATCCCGGTGCAGCCGTCACCGGTCGATTTGTGGGCAACGATCCATATCGAGCGGGCAATCGATAAGGCGCATGAGATTAATCCGTCACTGAAAGCATTGCTGGTCATCAATCAGCTGGAGTCCCGCACCACTTTGTCCCGGCTGGTTCGCGAGGCCTTGACTGAAATCGCGATACCGGTAGCCGAGACTGCTGTCCGGCGGCGCGCGATCTATCGAAACAGTGCGCTTGAAGGCAAGAGTGTTTTTGACATGGGGCGCCGCGGTGTCGAAGCCGCAGCCGAACTCGATCAACTTATCCAGGAGATAATGACATCATGACGACCACCGACAAAACCCGCCAAAAGCTGGTGGATTCTATGCGCAAGACCAAAGCCGAGACCGAGACCAAGGCCGCGACCGATACGCCACCAACAAAGGCCAGCGCGCCAAAAGCAAAGAAGGCGCCTGCGCGACGAGCCAGCACTAAATCCGCAGCTGACGCTCGCACGGTTACGCCCAAGCCCGGCACCAAGTCTGCGAAGCCGACACAAACATCCAGCGATCCTTACCAAGGCGCGCGCCGCGTCTGGCCGGATTGAGATCGTAGACAAATAGACAATAATAGATATATTTTTTCAATATAATCTATTATTGTTTATATTGTATTCGAAGCGCAGCTGTCGTCGGCAGAAAAACAGCTAGCGGTTGCGGCATGTCCGTCTCCGTGCAACATCTGGGCTAGCTCCAATCTGCGTATTTCAGGTGCTGATATAGCGATAGTGTTGGCGCCGGGGAGTCCATCATCCAAGTATTCATGAGACAGTGCAAAAAAGGATCATCGGCGGCAATGACAATGCTCGGGCGGTTAAGACTGGCATGTCACGCAGATCAACGCCGTACTGAAGGAAGACATCATTGAAACGCCGTCGGTCACTCGATAGGAGCAGTCACACACCACCATCGGCGATGCCTGATTATCTGATTCGTCACGCGACCTTGCGTCAGCTCCAGGTATTCGAAGCCATCGTCCGCTTGGGCAGTTTTACACGTGCTGCCGAGGAATTGTTCCTGACGCAGCCGACGGTGTCGATGCAGATCCGTAAATTGACCGATGCCATCGGACTGCCGTTGTTTGAACATGTTGGACGCAACGTCGAACCGACGGAAGCGGGATTGGTGTCGTACGAAGCCTGCAAACTAATGTTCGAGTCGCTGGCGAACCTGGAAATGAAAGTTTCCGATCTGAAGGGGCTGAAACGCGGGCGTTTGCGCATGGCTGTCATTACTACCGCGAAGTATCTGGCACCGGAGATACTCGGCGAGTTCAGTAAGCTGTATCCCGGGATTGATCTGACGCTCAAAGTCACCAATCGCGAGAGCATTATCGAGCGTATGCACGCTAATGAAGACGACCTTTACATCATGGGGCAGGCACCTAAGGACGAACTCGATGTCGAGTCATACGAATTTGCGCCCAATCCATTGGTCGTGATGGCGCCCCGAGACCATCCATTGGTTGGCAAGAAGAAAATACCGTTAGCCGCCATCGCCGAACAGCCCTTCATCATTCGAGAGCCCGGCTCGGGAACACGGGACGCGACGTTACGGACACTGGATGCCAAAGGCTTGCGGCCCAATATTCGTATGGAACTCGGCAGCAACGAAGCCATTAAACATGGGATCGCAGCCGGTTTGGGACTGTCGGTCATGTCATTGCATACCGTGATGCTGGAAGGCGCCAGTGGGCCCGTCGCGATCCTGGACGTGGAAGGCTTTCCGATCATGCGCAAGTGGTTCCTCGTCTACCCCAAGGGCAAGGAGCTGTCATTGGTGGCGCGCACCTTTCTCGAATTTGCGATCGATCACGAGCCGATAATACGCAAGCGCATGCAAACGATGTGGCCAGCTTTGAAATTCGTGCTCGAGAACAAGAGAAAGACCGCAGCGCGCAAGAAACGTGCTGCGAAAAAATAAGCCTTTACCCACCCATCAGTTCTGGCACCACGCCACGGGCCACCATCGCTTACCAGCATGCGGCTTGTTCGTAAAAGCAAATAAGATAAACTGTACCGGATTCCAATCATGCAACGCTCATGTAGGTGATTGAAATCTCACATTTTACTTGCGCTATCCTGGGATATCCGGGTTAGACAGTCAGCGTCAGGAGTCGGCAGACGATGCGTATATTGAACGAGATTGGCTTCAACAATCTACGTGGCGATATCTTCGGTGGCGTCACGGCCGCGGTTATTGCCTTGCCAATGGCACTCGCGTTTGGCGTGGCTTCCGGTGCCGGCCCCGCAGCCGGCCTGTACGGCGCGATACTGGTCGGCCTGTTTGCATCGCTGTTTGGTGGATCACCGACGCTGATCTCGGAACCCACCGGACCGATGACGGTGGTATTTACTGCCGTGATTGCCAAGCTGATCGCCGCAAATCCGGAAAACGGTATGGCGATGGCATTCACGGTCGTGATCATGGCTGGCCTGTTCCAGATTCTGTTCGGTGCGATGCGCCTGGGCAAATACGTAACCCTGATGCCCTACGGTGTGGTTTCTGGTTTCATGTCGGGCATCGGCATCATCCTGATCATTTTGCAAATTGGTCCATTGCTGGGTCAGGCAGCACCGTCGGGGGGTGTCATCGCCATCATCCAGGGCTTACCTGCGCTGATTGCCGGTATTCGCCCAGAAGAAACCATGCTGGCGCTGGTCACAATTGCAATCCTGTTTATGATGCCGGCGAAGCTGAAGCGCTACCTACCGCCACAGTTGCTCGCGCTGATCGTTGGTACGGTCATCTCGATCATGTTGCTCGAGGCGGCAGAGCTTCGCCGTATCGGTGAAATACCGATGGGGCTGCCGGCGCTGCAAACTCCGATGTTCAGTATCGAACAATGGCAGATCATGTTCCTCGATGCGGTTGTCCTCGGTATGTTGGGTTGCATCGACGCTTTGCTGACCTCGGTGATTGCGGACAGTCTGACGCGCAAGCGGCACAACTCCGATAAGGAATTGATCGGACAGGGTATCGGTAACGTCATGTCCGGACTGTTCGGCGGCCTGCCCGGAGCCGGCGCCACGATGGGAACCGTCGTCAGCATACAGAGCGGTGCACGCACCGCACTGTCCGGTCTGGTCAGGGCGGCGATCCTGCTCGTCATCGTACTGTGGGCCGCGGATCTTACCGCGTCGATACCGCTCGCCGTGCTGGCAGGCATCGCGTTTAAAGTCGGCATCGATATTATTGATTGGGGCTTCCTGAAACGTGCCCACCGCCTTTCCGGAAAAGGGGCGCTGATTACCTACGGCGTAATTGCTTTGACGGTGTTTGTTGACCTGATCGCGGCAGTTGGCATCGGACTGTTTGTGGCTAACGTGATAACGATCACACGTTTGTCCGAATTGCAGGCCGTTGATGTCAAATCGGCGACGGATCCGGACAAGACAGAGCTTGAACTGACGCCCTACGAACATGATCTGATGGAAACGGCTAACGGCCAGGTGATGCTGCTACAGCTGCGCGGCCGCATGATCTTTGGCGCTTCCCGTGCGATCAGTCGCACCAACTCCGAAGTCGAGGGGCGCAATGCGCTGGTCATCGATCTGAAAGAGGTGGTGCATCTGGGTGTCTCCGCAGCGCTGGCATTGGAAGCCACCATACTGGACATGGTTAGTGCAAAGCGTTGTGTTTACCTGGTCGGTGCCGTTGGCCAACCGCGTGATCGGCTGGAGAAGCTTGGGGTATTGAAATTGATACCGCCCGAGAATTTTGTGGATAAACGTATCGTTGCGCTGGAACGCGCGATATATCGCTGCGAATCAAGTACTTTGGCGGATAGTATTTCAGAACCGCCTGCAACCGAAGCGGATCAGCAGGCATCGACGAGCGATGGCGGCACGACACCGCGGGACGCGTAATACCGGGTCGTGATGTGCCTATCGACTGCGGGCTAGCTGTGATTTGTCAGTAGGATCACGTGGTATCGATACCCAGCTTTTTCAACTTGCGCCACAGCGAGACGCGGTCGATGCCCAGGATGCGCGCGGCCTTGGTCCGGTTGCCATCCGCCATCTTCAGCACATGGAGGATATGTTCAGCTTCCTGTTCTTCCAGTGTCGTCGGCGTCGACGCCATTTCCGGTGTAAACACGCGCACGGTGAGCGCGCCCAGGCTTTGCGGCAGGTGCTCGATACCGAGTTCGTTACCTTGGGTCAGGGCGACACCGCGTTCGATAAAGTTCGACAACTCGCGAATGTTGCCCGGGTAGTCGTATTCCACCAGACGTTGCATGGCTTCGGGGCTGATTTCCTGCACGTCACGTCCCATCACAGTCGAGAACTTGCGTAGCAGGTAATACGCAAGCAGCGGGATGTCATCCCGGCGGTCCCTGAGCGGCGGCAGCGACAGCGTGACAACGTTCAGGCGGAAATACAGGTCATCACGCATATGGCCCTTGTCGACGGCTTCTTTAAGATGCCGATTACTGGCGGCGACGACACGAACATCGATACTGATCGGTTCATTGGAGCCAACACGCATCAATTCGCGTTCCTGCAACACGCGCAACAGTTTCACCTGCATCATTAACGGCAATTCAGCGACTTCATCAAGAAACAGGGTGCCGCCGTGTGCCGCTTCGAACAGGCCGATCTTACGTGCATTGGCGCCGGTGAAGGACCCCTTCTCGTGGCCGAACAGTTCACTTGCCGCGAGTTCTTCGTGTAATGCGCCACAGTTGAAGGCAACGAACGGGCCGTCCGCACGCTTGCTGTGCTCGTGGATGAAGCGGGCCATCAGTTCCTTGCCGGTTCCGGATTCACCGTGGATCACGACCGAACAGTCCACTGCCGCGATCTGGCGCGCCGTTTCCAGCAGACGCTGCACGGCCAGGTCCTGGGTGATGATGGTGGTCTGGTTGGACAGGGTTTCGATGGTCTGTTTGAGTTCGCGGTTTTCGTTTTTCAGGCGGCCGTAATCCAGTGCACCCCTGACGATTTCGCGGGCCTCGTCGAGTCGGAACGGCTTGGCGATGTAATGGTAGGCGCCGCGTTTCATCGCTTCCACCGCCGAGTCCAACGAGGCATAGCCGGTGATCATAATTACCGGCAGATCAGGCATGGTTTCCTTCACGTGCTGTAGCACCTGCATACCGTCAATGCCTGGCATGCGCAGGTCGGTAAGGACCAGGTCGAACATTTTGTGCTGCATTGCACGCAGGCCGCTTTCGCCATCCTTGCAGGCTGTGACATCATAGTCTTCCTTCTCCAGCACATGGCTCATGTTCGACAGAGCGATCGCCTCGTCATCGATCAAGAGTATGCGCGGTTTGTCTACCTCTGCAGGACTCATGCTTCACATTCCTCCTCGGCAACTGGCAGCCAGATCAGGAACTGGGTGCCTCCGTCGGTACGATTTTCAACGGTGATACAGCCATGGTGTTCATCGACAATTTCCTTGACCAGGTACAGCCCCAGTCCCGTGCCTTCACCACCGGACTGGGTCGTGAAGAACGGTGTAAACAGATGCGGTAAATTGTCTTCGGGGATGCCGGCGCCGTCATCGGCAATGGTGAAAAGCAGCAGTTGCTCGTGTTCGCTGATCGTTGAAACTTCACCGTGGATATGTTCGATATCATTGGTCACGGATTCTTCCCAGGTTGTGGTGTCGGCGAATATCCAGATATTTTTCGAGCCGGCGGCAACGGCATTGCGAATAAGGTTGATGAACAGCTGCTGCATGCGTTCGCGGTCTACCTGGATACAGGTGTTCGGGACGTCCTCGATATGCAGAAAGATACTCGGGTCGATTTGCCGGTGGATCAGGAGTGCCGCGGAACGGACGACATTACTAGCACTCCACGATTGCATGTTGAGTTTCGGCTGGCGCACACTGTCGAGCAGGCGGCGGACGATACGTCGCGCGCGATCGGTCTCGCTGTCAACATGTGTCAGCCACTGTCGTTGCAGCTCCTTGCTGTCACTGCTGTCACCTTCCAGCAGCAACTGAACCGAAGTGGAGATATTGGACAGCGGGTTGTTCAGCTCGTGTGCGACGCCGGAAACCAGCACGCCCAGCGCTGCCGCTTTTTCATGGTGACGTAACTGGCGTTGCTGTGTACGCAGCCGGTCCAGCATGGAATTGAAATGCTGCACAAACGACTGAATTTCGATATCACCCGAAACCAGGGACAATTTCTTTTCCTCGCCGTCGGCGACAGCATCGAGCTGGCGCTCCAGCGTAACGATAGGCCTGATTACCTGCCTGACGACAAACAGTGCGCTGACGATACCCATCACCACGACCAGTGACAAGGCGATTACCAGTGTCCATGACGCCAGGTGTGTAGTCTGACCGAGCAGCTTGTGGTGGCGGCGGCCGAGATCGCGCACCTGCTGGCTAATCGCCTCGCTGGTAAACAGTAACTCGGTCTGCGCCTCGAGCAATTCAGTATCGCACTGATCCTGCAGGGATTCCAGCAGCACGCGGTAGTGTTCCAATCGCTGGCTCAACGTATTGAGCTCCTCGGCTTCCACCACTTCCTCGAAAATCGGCCAAAACTTTTGGTACATGACTTCGGTCTTGTCAAGCTGGCTTTGCAGCCTGTTGTAGGCATCCGGTTCCTGGCACTGGTACAGGTTTCTCTCGTCGTTCTGTAGTTGTTGGGTGGCAGTGAGCAGGTCTTTTACGTTTTCTCCCTCGGAGATCTGGTTATGCAGGTAGTTCAGATCGGCGAATACGATCAACGCGATCGTGATGATCGCGAGATTCGACAGGGTGTAGGACGAAATGATCTTGTTGCGCAGACTACTCATTAGCTGTTGCAAATTTCAACAGTGTTACACGCCTCAAGTCTAAGTGTTTCGTTTAAGTGTTGCAATCTGCATCGGGCGTTGGGCGGGAGGTAATATAAGTGTTTGATAATACGCTGTTATATTTTTGGCACGGCTTTTGCTTGTATACTAGTAATCGAATTTAAATATTGAACTGGAGATTGCTATGAAACCACTAACCGATGCACTGAAGAAAATGCTCAACGGCCTTGCTAGCGCAGATGCGGGTGAATATTTGACACCACGCCAGAAAGCAGCTTTTTTTGAAGACAC
Organism: uncultured Gammaproteobacteria bacterium; assembly: GCA_942492025.1. Classification (GTDB taxonomy): domain Bacteria; phylum Pseudomonadota; class Gammaproteobacteria; order SZUA-229; family SZUA-229; genus JABDQW01. The sequence goes on from CALODJ010000008.1 coordinate 325,484, forward strand.
AGATGTCACCGTTGTTAATGCAACCGATGAGGCGCCTGTACTGAGTGAGGCTGCGGCCACTGCAAGCACACGCAGGCGCATAGCGATGTATATGGGTAGCGAACTGCCTGCGAGCATCATGAATTACGTGATCGAGACCTGCAGCAGCCTCGAGCACGATTTGACTGTGCTCACATTCGAGTCGAATTCAATATCCAATGCCTTGCTGGAACCATATACCGAAATCCTGACTGGCAAGGGCATCGAGATGCAAATCGTGAAGCTGTCCGGCGAGCCAATTCCCGGCCTGGCGCGTTACCTTCGCAGCCATCCAGAAATCGCTTTCATGGCCTGCAAGGATACCGGCTACCTGGGTCGTAGCTACATGAACAGCACCCAGGCGAAGAATGCCCTGCCGGTACCGGTGGTTGTTGTGGTGACACAGCCGGGCGCCACAGTCGCTCAGCCGACGGTGCAGGAAGAAGGTAAAACAGGTACCGCCTGATCTGAACTAACTTCGCTGAATTTTCGGCCTGTGCCCGACCCGAAGCCTGTCTATTCCAATAGGCAGATACTTCGGGTCGGGCGCATTACGTTATAATACCCCCTTTTTTTACTCACCCACGCAAAATCATCCAGACCATGCTGAAGAAACTGCTTCCGTTCCTGCGGTGGTTCCCGCTCAAGGCAGACGACTTGCGCGCTGACCTCATCGCGGGTATCTCCATTGCGATGATCCTGGTGCCACAAAGCATGGCTTATGCCAACCTGGCGGGCTTGCCGGTGGTCTACGGGCTGTACGCATCGTTCCTGCCGGTGATTATCGCGTCGATGTGGGGGGCTTCGCGCTTTCTGCACACCGGCCCGGTGGCGATGCTGTCGCTGATGTCAGCGGCGGCGGTCGAGCCGCTGGCAACGCGCGGCGGCGAGGAATTTATCGAGATATCGCTGTTGCTTGCCTTGATGGTGGGTATCCTGCGGCTGTTGCTCGGCCTGTTCAAGATGGGTGTGTTGATCAATCTGGCAGCGCACCCGGTCATCGTCGGATTCACCAACGCCGCGGCACTGATCATTGGCCTGTCCCTGCTCAACGGTTTCCTGGGTGTGCCGATGCCGCGTTCCGACAGTTTTCTCGCCGACCTCGCGCAGGTGTTCCAGCAATTACCCCAGGCCCACTTGCTTACGCTGGCGTTCGCTATCGGTACGCTGATTGCGCTCAAGCTGTTGCGCCAGCATCTACCGAAATTCCCGGGGGTGCTAATCGTCGTCGTGATCGGTATCGTCATCAGCGCCGCGATTAGTTTCGAGAACAAGGTCGCCGTCAGCCCAGCGCAGATCGCCGATGCCGAGGCCGGCCGCATCTATGCTTCGTTGCTCGGCAACCAGCAGAAACTGGAAGCTGTCAAGCACAAACAGAAACTTGTGGTACAAAAGCTGGAACACGTCGACCTTGGCGGTAACACGGCGGTCGACCTCAAGTCCGAACTGTACCATTTGCAGGGCGAGGAAAAAATTCTCAAGCTGAATATCTATCGCGACCAGGTGCTGGCGCATCAGCAGACGCTGGTTCCGCAACAAACGGATGAAGGCACGGTTGTGTACGTCGCTGCCGAGGGGAGTCCGATGTTCAGCAACGTGTACCGCCTGGCAGGTTTCGATGACGGCCAATATCGGCTTTCGGCCGGTGGTGCTGTGGTTGGTGCCATCCCCAGTGGACTGCCGGCATTCAAAGTGCCGTTGCTGGATTTCGGCCTGATTTCTGAACTGTTCGCTACAGCCTTCATCATCGCGCTGATCGGCTTCATGGAAGCAACGTCGATATCACGTGCGCTGGCCGCCAAGTCGCGCGAAAAACTCGATCCTAACCAGGAATTGATCGGGCAAGGCCTTGCCAATATCGTCGGTAGTTTCTTTCAGTCCTATGTTGTCAGCGGATCGTTTTCACGTTCCGCCGTGGCGGCAAGAGTCGGCGCACATACCGGCATGTATGCGATCATCAGTGCGTTCGGCGTTGTGCTGGTGATGTTGTTCCTGACCGAATACCTGTATCACCTACCCAAGGCGATTCTCGCGGCGATTGTGATGAGCGCTGTGTTCAGCCTGATCGATTTCAAATCCATGCTGCACGCGTGGCGGGTACGCAAGGCAGACGGCATCGCCGGTATGGTGACCTTTGCCGCGACGCTGATCATGGCGCCGCGACTGGCCGATGGCGTGGTGATCGGTGTGGTCGTGTCAATTCTGCTGTTCCTCGCCAGTACCATGAAGCCGCGCAGCGCAGTGCTCGGACGTGCGCCGAACGGTACCTTGGCAGGTGCTGCCAGCCATGACCTCGCACCGATCAGCGAGAACTTCGTGGTCATGCGCTTTGATGCGTCACTGGTGTTCATCAACGTGGCGCATTTCGAAACCGCGATCATGAGTGCGCTGAGCCATTTCCCGGATGCGAAAGCGATCCTTGTCATTGGTCAGGGCATCAACCGCATGGATGCCTCCGGCGAGGAAAAACTGCGTGCGCTGGTCGGTGATCTCAAGGCGGCCGGTGTGACGCTGGTACTGGCGGGACTGAAAAAGCAGGTCGTGGAAGCGCTCGATCGCGCCAGGCTCAATGAGGTCATTGGTAGGGAGAACATCTTTTCCAACAAGACACGAGCGATTCGCATATTGCAGGATCGTTACGATGCTGTGGATTCACAGACGCAGCAGGAAGCAGGGAAAAAAGTAGGGTAAACAATAGAACATGAAGCCCCGCTCTTCCTCGGCCATCTCGTAATCGCCAGCCGACTGAACTACCGCACGTGGCAACGGCTGGTGAGATATGCGGGCTAAAAGGAGGTTTTATTAGCGCTTCGAATTTTACCTGTTTAAAATACCCTTCAAGAATCCGTTGGAAATAACCTGGTACATTGGATCAATCCCAATGTGGCAGGACTGACGGACAGGAGAAGCAACAACTCCAGTGTTGCGAGCTTTCAGCCGGACCTGCAGCCTGGATTCGCCTCGAAAGATACATCTGACCCGAATGGCGCTTACTTAAGCCGAAAATGCATATTAGTAAAGTAAATTCGTCATTGCGAGGTACGAAGCAATCTCTTGCTAACTGGCAACAGAACCTGATAGATTGCCGCGCTATCGCTCGCAATGACCTGAACAATGGCTTAAGTTAGTGCCATTAACATCTGACCCCGACAAGTTTTTCAACTACTGAATTTCACAAGCCGCGTCACCTGGATATCCGATACAAACACGACGCCGGAGTGTTCGCTGTAAAACGGTGTCAGTCCCTCCAGAATTGGAGCGACGAGTTGTTCGGGCACTGCTGCGATGATCATGATCAAGACGTCTTCCTCGTTGAACATCAGGTGGCCTTCATGAAAACCGTGGCGCCCCTTACCGGAAAGGTTATTGATAATGGTATAACCGGTTACGCCGGCATTATCGAGTAAATCGGTTGCAAAGGCCTGATGCTCACCGCTGAGAATGATTTCGAGTTTCTTGACTGAGCTGAAGTTGAGATTTTTCATTGTGCGTTTGGCTCCTTCGCCAAGGATGGTTCGTTTGTGTCGGAAAGGGTTTGGGTATCCCATTGGCCATTGTTGTATGTATACACGGTCCGTGTCTCCGGATCGATAACCAGTAGACGAATCCAATCATTTTCTACCAGATTCTTGACCGCGAAAACACTCTCCAGGGCACGCCGGGCATGTTCCAGCGGCGCCTCGATCATGGTAATCAATCGCATCGGCTCATGAAATGGCAAACCCTTAACCAGAACGGTCTGGGAAGGCAGGCCGGTGCGCAGATCGCTCAGACCGCCGGTCATCACACCAAATCGCCCTGCAACATTATGGTACACCTTGCTACCACTGCCAAACCGTTCATTGTCAACCGTTGAAAAATAGTGCTCCATATTGATCCATTGTGCCACCACCAGGGGACCCGTAATAATATTTTCCAACAGGCGTTGCCTGGGGTCGAGACGATAATCATAGGAATGCAGGAACGAACGACCTTCCAGTGACATGTTTTCGGTCAGGGAACGCCGACCAATTATAAAATAGGCGTTGCGGGATAATCCCCATTCCGGCCGGACTTGTGACCAGTCCATCGCATTGCGCTCGACTTCGCGATAAGCCGCCGTTGGCTCCCGGGTTTGTGGTTTAAGTTGCAAAGTCGGTAAACGTTCCTGTGCGCATAGACGCGATGCCGCTAAAAGGCCAGTACGCAACCGATCGATATAAAAGATATGCGTGGAAGGGATATGATCGAGATCGTAGAGAGTGAGTTCGTCAGTGGTGGTGTTGTGTAGCGCAGCGATAAACCAGGCGTCGTCCGCGATATGAAGTCCCTGATTGCGTAGCTTGCGGCGCACTTCTTTCTTATTCGCCATCTGGGCCAGCACCCGTGCACTGACCAGGCCATGATTACCGCCGCACGCGCCGCAATCCAGTGCAGATTCATACGGATTGTTTTCCGAGGTACTGCCGTGTCCAAACAGCAGGATAAAACGCGAGAAATCCCTGGTTAAGCCAATCGAGCGCAACGCCAGGGCAACAAATCCGGCCTGCTCATCCAGGCTGAAACCAATCCGGCCAAGCCTTTCCATTTGCAGCTGGGTATAGGCAGCGTCGATTCGATAGGTATCTCGCAAGCGCAAAATGAATTCGCTTTCTTGCTGTTTGTTTAATTTCAGGGAACTGGCCAGTGCGGGTGCTCTGAAGTGACCGACCAGCGCGGCCTCACGCAACTCGCGCACCATGTCATCACTTATGTGTTCTGCTCCCAAACGAAAATCCTGCTCGATCGCCATGATAATCACGGCACGTTGCACCGTCCTAATAATAGAATCTGCCTGTTCGCGACTGAGTTTGTCGATGAGTAGATGTGTGGAGCGTTTTTTACGATACAGACGTTTACGCCAGTGGTTATAGGTTTGCGGCATCAGGGTCTTGCCCACCATGTCAAACCCGAACAGCAAGCCAATGGCCTCTACCGTCACGAAGGGGGCGAATACCGATTCTTTCAATTCATGCAGGGCCTTTTCAAGCGCAGTGACCGGATGCACATCTTCGGCATCGGCGACGGTCATTTCCAGCACCAGATTTTTCGGCGTCAACAGCACCGGGCAAAGATGCATTTCACTGCCTTTACCCAGTGCCATGAAACTCACCGGCACACCAAAGAAACCGGCAATGCCATAGGTTTGATAATCACCGACACTTTCCAGATGACGACGAATACGCTCGGAACGGGTATCAATACAAAACATCGCCTGCACGAAAGGACGTTTGTCGCGTGGCGCAGGGGGCTTGAGATTCACATCAGCCAGTAATTCTTTGATGGCATGGGCTTCCATGGCGCGCAACCAGACCAGGCCTTCGCCGCGTTCGAACAGGCGCAAGCTTTCGTGCAAATTGCTGAATTCGTCTGTCGACAACGATCGCAGGGCCTCGACCTGGTCGACGCGGGCAGCCAGGGTGTGCAGTCGATCCGCCTGGACCCTGGCTTCATGCTGGCGTTTGAACTCGATATATTTATGAAAGACTTTTTCGATTTGCGAGTCATTGCCACGCGCCAGAGCCTGTTCCACGCTTTTCGCCATGGCTGGCACAATGCGTTTGCCAAAAAGCTCATAGCGTAAAAAAGTTTCCATGGTTTTGCCTTCAATTGCCTCTTCAAGCGTGAACGTAGAAGTGGCGATATTTTTACGACCCCGCTCACTGAGCAGGGCAAGCGCAAAGGTCAATCGTACTGCAACCAGGTCGGTCAGATCTGCGGGATACGTTTTACTCCAGTGATAATTCTTGGCATTCCAGCGCCAGCGGATAAAACCCGTCCAACCATGCAGTTGCGCCAATTCGCGTGTGAAGTAATGAACCCAGCGGTCCTCAGGTACACCCAGGGTATTCATTACATGGGCAATCACACCTTCCGGCGTGTCATCCACGGCAAGGATGTCCTGAATATGCATGCCGCGCAAATAGAGGCGGATGTTGCGATTGGCCACCTCACGCCAGGCACGGAAGAATCCCCGTTTACGCCCCGGCATCGACCAGACCGACTGGCCTTCATCGAAAAAGTCCAGGCAACTTTTGATAACGAGTTCATCGAGTTCGGTGGCGATTCCCGTGCCATACAATGCATCGACGGCATCGTAAACGGGTCGATCACCGAGTAACTCATGATGTAAAAATTTCACCAGGCTGTCAGGGGTAAATTCTTTTTCAGCTGGAAGTGGCAGGCCGTTCACGAGCGCCTGAATATCCGCAACACTGGCAATGCTGCGTTTAAATACAACTTTATTCTCAGTTTGGGTCAGCAGGGCCATCAGCCATTGCTTCGAGTCAATACCGGGGATAGTCTCACGTTCAGCCATAAAGGCGGCAACTTGCGCGTTCAGATCATCGCTATCCAACTTGCCTTGCTCGATATAGCGCTGATAGAGGGGTCGGCGTAAAAATACGCGACCATGGAATAAACGTCTGCCTTCCTGCACCGCCTGTTCAAATGGTAGATCTTCAAAACCGTGTAACGGGTTATGATGAATAAAGGTACGCATCGGATAGAAAAACGGAATCGACTCGCCGGCGACATAGATCATGGAGCGGATACTGAGCCTTTGTCCGACGGATAAACTCATAAAATCACCCCGCTCAGATAAATGCCGCCGACAACCAGGGCGAGCAATACCATGCTATACAAACCGATGGTCGTTATCTCCATATCTGTAATCTTGTCGGTGCTGGCTCGGCCAACGATCAAACCCTGGATCAAGCGGGCGCCGGCCCAGCTCCAGAACAGCCAAATCAGCAACAAGACTGTCGCTGCAAGCGGTGTGATGGAAATTGTTTTGACGACCATTTCGAGCATGATAAAAAAGGTGGGGAACAAGGGTGTGGCAATTGCGGCCACTACGACGGCCACCAACACACCGGAAAAACGGGGAATGGTCCGCGCCAGTCCACCATACAAATCCATGTAGGCCGCTCCAAAACGCTGTTCCAGGCCCGCACTCAGTAACACCAGTAACACCAGTGGCGCACTCATACTAATCGCATACCCATACAACAACTCCGGCGAGGTTTGTTGCATCATGGGAAGCCATAATAAACTCCACATAGAGGTTGCCAGAAATCCACTCCATTGGTTGACTTCACGCAAGGTCAACAGGCGTAAGGCATACAGGGCCGAAGTGGATAAGGCCAGTGCTAACAACCACTCAGGTAAGACAAGATTGCGATCGAGTACGATGAACAAACCGATTAACGGCCATGCTGAAAACAGGAGCAACCGTAACCAGCTGTGTGTGACTCTATCGAGGATGGCATTGAATACCATGCTCATGGGAAACAGCGGAAGAAAAATCCCGGCGAGTAAAATGGTCAACGTCTCGAGCATATTATAGCCACCTCAACCAGACATTCAGTCGACCGGATATAGCCAGCAAGGTCCGCGCCAAACGAGTATAGATATCACTGATATAAAATTCCCTTGATATCAGTGCATAAAAGTTTAGCCACAGGTGTTTGGTTTGCTGGCGTCGCCGATAACCGCTTTGCTCCGTATAGTACGTCACGACCCAACCAGAGACGATGATCAACGTGACAATGACGACCAGCACATCAAAGCGCAACAGGTCTATCGATGCAGCCGAGTAAAGTAGTGCGCGGAACGCCGGATCCGGATACAAAAACAGATCAAAGGCATGGCTAATAACAGCGTAGCCCAGTACTACAACTATCAGTGATAACACACTCAAGCCCACCAGTCGCCAAATATTCTGGGTGCGCATACGGTAGGTTGCAAAGATCAATTGCGCACCTGTTACCCAGCCGAAGAACAACAATATAATCGCACCCTGTTTCTGAAAATAATCCTCGGCGATGAGCAGGTGGGCAAAAATCAGGATCAGCAGCGGTACGGCCAGCGTAATCGCCGCCATCAGTATCCACGGTTGGCCCACCTTGTTCGGGCGTTTTTCAACCGCAAAGGTATAGAGTTCATCTTTGGGAATGCCATCGTCCTGACGCGCATCATTGATCACACTGCCTGCGGACAGGAACATCGTGCCTTTGAAAACACCATGGGCAAACAAATGATAGATCGCCAATGAAAATGCTCCGATTCCACACTCCATGATCATGAAGCCCATTTGTCCCATGGTGGAATAACCAAGCGCTTTTTTGATGTCGTTCTGGGTTAACATCAACAGGGAGCCAAATATGGCAGTGATCAAGCCAACAATAAATATCCAGTTCAAAACATCGCCGCTATGGACAAACACTGGAGCAAACCGGTTGATCAAAAAGCCACCGGCATTTACGATACCGGCATGCATCAAGGCCGACACCGGTGTCGGCCCATCCATGGTGTAAGGTAACCAGGTATGCAGGAGAAACTGGGCTGAGCGGGCAAAAGCGGCGAGCCCAATAAGTGTGGCCACCACTTCCGTTAATGATAAACCCATCACCTGATGGGCGTCTGGATTGGCCATGATCTCGGAAAATATGGTCGTCAATGACCAGGTGTCATAAGCGTTATAGAGTAAGGCCGCGGCAACGATTAACGGTATATCGCCGATTCGATACGTGATCAGGGTCCAGAAGGCAAAGCGGTACGCGGTTTGACTGCGGGTGTCCTGACCCAACAGAAAATACAGTAATACCCCGACCAGGTACCAGGCGATTAACAGGGTAATCAAATCACCCGCGATGACCATGAATATCAGGGCAGCCGTCATAAGGTCGAGTAACACGAAAAACTGACCGTAGCCGACCTCTTCGGCCATATACCGCACCGAGTACAAATGCACGATCAAACTGATGCCTAGGATGATCGAAGCCAGCAAGGCGCTCAATGGATCAAATAGCATGACGGCGGTCCCATTACCCAGCGGCACCGCATGCGGCCCGTGACCGGCTAGCGCCCACCACAGCAGCAGCGAGGATAACAGGAAACTGAGGATGGTGGCCGCTACACTGAGTCGGGCAATGCGACGGCCGATGCGGCCGGCGAATAACTGAACCAGTAGCGCGGAAATAAGCGGCAAAACCGCTACCACGATGATAAGTTGCTCCATCTTACTATCTCAATCTCTGTCAGGCTGCCGGGCTTCTTGTGGATATTGTGAACCGAACAGTTAGATCGGATCGCCAGACTGCGTATTATCAATTATCCAAAACAAAATGGACACCCATTCTACTAGACACTTTTTTTGTTAGAGGAATGAGCTACAAACGCAGTGGACACGTGCGGATAAATTGATTACTTTTACCAAATCTTGACTGCCCCACGAGCGACCGGGTAGTTACCCATCAAATACATAATAAGAGGCGCCTCATGAATATCGTGCTAGATCGCACATCCAGCGGCAAACGCTCGAAAAGTAATCTCCAGGCGCGTTTCGACAGGCTCCAGCAACAGTTGCAGAAACAACAGAAGCTCAACCAGAAATTTAGGGCAGAACTGGATGAATTGGTCACGATTTACCATACCGAGGTATCGCAAATGGACCGCGAGCTGGTTACGCCTTTGACCCAGCTCGCCGCCAAACTTATTGATTTTTACAGCCGTAAAAGCCTCTCTCAATGGCATCGTGACGAACTCGGCGAATGGGTGGTCGAGAACATCACACGCATCGGCCACGTGGAAGCAAATTCTGCTGAAGAGCTGTACAAGCGTTTTCGCGAGGTGGTGGCCGGCCAGATGGGCATGAATGACGCGGAGCTGGATGAAGAGATGCGGAGGCAAGACGAGGCATTCGAGACATCTGAGGACACCGAATCGGTATTTGATGCTGATGATCCGCAGGAAGATATGTTCGGATTTGACGAGCTATTCGAGGAAGGCACAGCAGACGAGGATTTTTTTTACGACCATGAGACCTCGAGCCGGGAGGCTAAGGATACCAAAGAACGTCGCCAGCGGCTCGTGGACGGCACCTGGGTACGTAATCTGTTTCGGCGTGCGGCGCAGGCCCTGCATCCGGATCGGGAGCAGGACCCGGAACAGCGTCAGGCCAGGGAACGTTCGATGCAACAACTACTGGTAGCGCGCAAGCAAGGCGACATCATGACTCTGTTGCATCTGTACAGCGAGCATGCTGATGGCGGCGAACTGGTGCTGGCCAAGCAGGAAATGACGAGTGCCTGCGAATTGCTGGAACAGCAACTGGACGAACTGCGTGCGGAAAAAGCCGAACTTATTTATCAGCACCCGTTGCACATGCTGGTTCATGACCTGTTCTATAGCAGTTCGCGAAAAATTCGTGAAAAAAGAATCCGGGCATGGAAACAGGACCTGAAAGCCGAGTCGGAACGAATATTGAACCTGGTAGAGGAACTGCGCAACCTGAAGGTGCTGAAGGCCGTTTTAGAAGAACGCAGGGAGGAACGACTTTTTGGTGATCTGGATATGATGATTGACCACCTGTGGCAATAAGCAGGCGAAGCTTATAAGGTGACGGATCTAGGCTGCCATTAAAATTCTAAACGCTCACATAGTACGCTTGACGGTGCGATTTATACAGAGATGTCCGAAAAACGCAAAATCCACGTCAGTAACCTCAAACGGTTTTAGTGGAAATCGTATTGCCATGGGCTATACCAGCTACCCGAAGCTGCCTGTGCTGCAATTTGCGATAGACAGCCCTATGCTGTATCCATGAACTCGCCTTTAGTTTATCCCCTTCCTGGCATGGGTTTCGTCCCCGGCGTAGTGCGCGGAAAACTGTCCCGCAATCCCGCAACCAAGGCCGTCCTGTTGGCGGACCACAAGACTTTGCAGGCCATGTCCGCGTCGCCGGCGGGCTGCGTGCTGTTGGATGCTGCACCTTTTTCACACGCGTGCATCGGCTTGCTTAGCCGGGGCATCCCTACCGTCATCGTTGGTGGTGAGGTGGCCTCGCAACTTGACGAAGGACTCGAGGTGACCCTGGACGGAGCGAGCGGCCGGATTTTGCCATTCGAAGCGGACGACACGGACCTGACGCCGTCCCCGCCCCCGGTGCCCTGCAAACTGCGCACCCTGGATGGGGAGCGAGTCGATATGCGCGCCAGTGTGCGCAACGCCACCGGCGTTCACTTAGCACGGGAGCGGGGCGTGGCAGCGATCGGCTTGGTACGCACTGAGTTCCTGCTATCTGGCGAAGGACTGACGCCGGACCGGGCCTTCTACGCCGAGGCATTCGAGGCAATGCTGGAGGCGGCCTATCCCCTGCCGGTCACCTTCCGCCTGCTGGACCTGGCTGCGGACAAGCAGCCGACCTGGGCGTCGGCGCTGCCCGACACTGGCCCCCTTGGTCTGCATGGCTCGCGATTATACCGGAATCCCGTGGTGCGGGCGGTAGTGGAGGCGCAGCTCCAGGCTCTTGAGCCCCTGAGCCGGCGTTTCAGGTTCAGCATTCTGGTGCCCAACGTGGACACCGTCGAGCAATTCCAGCACCGGCGGGCTGCAATAAACGCAGCCCTGTCGGACCCTGGCGTCAGCGTGGGGGCGATGCTGGAGACCGCAGGCGCGGCCCTGGCGGTGGATGGGTTCTTGGCCACGGCCGATCTGGTGGGGTTCGGCCTCAACGACATTATGCAGTCTATGTTCGGCGCGGATCGGGATTTGCCTGCCGTGCGCGCTCACCTGGACCCCTATGCCCCGGCCTTGTACCGCTTCCTGCGTCTGACCGCCGAGTTGGCCGGACCGGGCGTGAACCGGGTGCAGCTCTGCGGGATCCTGCCTCAACTCCCGGGGGTACTACCGGTGCTGCTCGGGCTCGGCTACCGGACGGTTTCCGTGGACGTGGCCCACGCCCCCTACCTGGCGCGCACCGTGGCGATACGCTCCTCGGTGGAGGACCGCGGTCTAGCCGACGCCGTGTGCGCCGCCGCCTCCAGCCACGCGGTCGCCGACCTATTAGGCGTGTGGCACGAGAGGACGCCGTAGGCAGGCTAGTGGCCGAACCAGAGCTCGATGCCGCGCGCAGTGCGGCGCAGGCGAATGCGGCCGGCGTAGGGGGCGTGCATACGATAAAGGGCCGACAAGGGCATCTCCAGGGCCAGCGCGGTAGCCGCCCGCATCACCCCCAGATGGCAGACCAACAGGATATGACCTTCAGGGTGTTCGTCGAAAACGTCCACGATGCCCGACCGGACGCGCGCGTAGAAAGTATCGAGGGGCTCCATGCCCGGCGGGCTATGATTGACGGCGTCCCGAAAAAACGCGTAGTAGGCATCGGGGTCGGCGTCCCTCACCTCCTCATGGCGGCGTCCCTCCCAGGTGCCGAAGCTCATCTCCCGAAAGCGCCGGTCCACTGCCAGTGGCAATTGGTAGCGTTTGGCCACGGCCTCGGCGAAGCGGCAACAACGCAGGAGAGGCGAGCTGATCACATGGGTCCAGTCGGAGAACTCCCCTACCGCAGCCCACATCTGGTCCCAGCCGCGCTCGCTCAAAGGATCGTCTACCCCATCGCCCCGGTAACAAACGCCGCCGTCTGGCTCACCGTGGCGCAGAAGGTCTATGGTACTCATGGTTCGGTGTGTGTGGACCTACTCTATGGCTAATTGCTTATTATTACCCGAATTCTTGGACTAAACCAGTCTTGCTCGGAGGCCTGCCTTTCCCGCTATGCTCCGCCAGGAAGGGTCAGCTAACACTCATCGCCCATCCGCAATCAAACGCAACGCGGGGCTGGTCGCGATACACCTTGTTTCCCATGTTGTCCGATTCTTAACCCGCACTTGTCAGTCGGGGCAAGATGATCACGTAAAGATCTGGAACCTCAACGAATTTTATGAGGAAGCGTAAGAACCTTGTGTAATGTACTAACGAGCCTGAACGTGATTTCATTATGAAGCGTGCGGACTCATTACAGGTAATGATTTACACCCGCACTGCGAATACCTATGCTATCAGCCTGTGAAGATAGCGAATAGTTCCAGCAACCGTTCTGTTGACAGCCTGACCGCAGCCCAGCCCGATATCAATGCCACCGTGTCTGCCTCTGCAGGAACCGGTAAAACCTGGTTACTGGTGCTTAACCGCCCGAGATGCCGGAGCATCCATCTCATTCCTGGTCACCTTGAGGTTGTCGCTCACCCTGTTCTCGGTGGATTACGCCATGAAGACGGCTTGGCACCGAAAGCTGCCTGAATTTGAGCGGAGTGCAGTCCCTTTATATGACGCCTTTCCAGTCGCGTCTTTGTGAAATCTACATCGGGTCAGAAATGACCCGGTTTACGCATTATTTCTGTTTCATTACGACGGCAGCGTCAGACATGCTCTGCACAAAAGCATCTCTTGTCTCTGCAGGTATTTCGCTGACCTTGGCGGTATACGCAATTCGGAAGCGGTTCCATTTTCCATCGATAATCCTGGAAATTTCATGTTGTTCGGGGAAGCCAGCACACGGTTTTGCCCACCATTCGTACAAGATACTGCGCTCATCCTTATCGATGACATTCCAGGTTGTTGAACCCGGGCAACGCTTTTCACGTAAGGCTTTCATTCCTTCAAAAAAGGCCTCCGGGCTCCCCTTGGTATTCGCGAAGTTTTGGATCGTTATGAGTTCAGACCAGTTGTGCACGGTTTCACCCTTGAGCACGAGTTCGGCTGTCCAGTATTTCCCTGCTTCTTCTTGCTCGAACCCCGGGACCCACTCCTTGCCAAGAACCGGAATCGGCCAGCCGACCGTTTCTTCTACAGGTTTTTCACCTTCAGCCTGTTGTTGCGGTTGCGTCGTTGAACATGCTGTTGTGATCAACAGTTGAACAAGTATTAGTATGAGTATTTTATACTTCATGACAATCTCCTACGATAAACAATCATTAAGCTATAGCACAGCGAAGTACTCACGGTCAGGCCTGATAATCATCTAGCGAGCCCCTCAAATAGGCGATATCGTTTAGTTGTCAAGACAAACGAACCTATAAGAGGAACTCATAGTGAAACTATATTGCGGAATTGATTTGCATTCAAAAAACAGTGTTATCGTCATATTGGATGAGGCTGATAAAGTAGTCTATCAGAAAAGGCTGAACAATGACCTGGCATCGATCCTGGAGCAGCTTTCTATCTATAAAGCCAAAATCACGGCGATTGCGATTAAATCAACATTCAACTGGTATTGGCTGGTCGATGGCCTGATGGAAGCGGGCTATACAGTCAAGCTGGTCAACACTACGGCGGTTCAAACGCATAGTGGTTTAAAACACACCGATGATAAGGATGATGCCAGATGGTTAGCTCATTTATTACGCTTAAAGGTTTTGCCTGCCGGGTATATCTACCCAGAAGAAGAGCGTGTTATCACGTATTAAAAGATCAGGTGCCTTTTGACGTGAACAAGTCGTTTGGCTGACGCGAGGAATAAAGCTGCGTGAGCAAACCAGTAATGGGTTGGCCAAAAACCATCAGGCCTGATTCGTTACTCACTCGACTTTTTAAAATACTGCTGTAGCAAGAGGTAAACAGTAAGTGTGCCTCAACGGTAGGCCAATGGGGGTCTGGAGCTGAGCAATCAGTAGCCGCAAACCTGTTATGTGTAAATGAGCACAAAATGTCTGGATATACGTTGGGAACTAACGATTTTCTGGGGCAATGCTGATTGCCTGGGGCAAGGTTAAACTTTGCCTAGATCCAAATGGCTGATTGGTGCAGACTTATCTGACACCTGGCATGAAATTTTAGGCGTACATGTACTTTTTATTAATTAGACAGCAGGTTACTATTTGCGGTTAAAACCGCAAAATAATCACTGTTGCCTATTGACTGGGAACTGCTAATGGCTGACCCCAAAATATAAAATAATTTGAGGAGGTAGAGGATGATAAACATTACCAGAGCAGCAGTAGTATTTTTAGGGACTATAGTGATTATTTCAGGAGCATTACAGGCCGACGATAACCACGAATCGGGCCTGGCATTCAAGTTTGATCTTGATCATGACGGAGTGATCACGCGTGCTGAGTTCGATAAGGCGTTCGAAGCAAAAATGAATAATAAACTCAAATGGCTGGATACGAATAAAGACGGTGTGATATCTCCTGAGGAGTTCCGAGATAAGCACCAGGCTGAGTACAATCAACGTTGGTCTATGTGGGATGTTGATGGTGACGGTGTTGTATCGGTAGAATCGGTCATAAAGCAAAAACAGGATGCCCGTACTGATATGAAATAAACGATGTGGAGAATAGGGGTCAATCGGGCACAGACTGAACATCCCCTTTTATTATTCATGGTCAAAAAATATTCGCTACGTCCCGAATGGCACTTACTTAAGCTGTAAATCGGTGAGGTAGGGTGCGCCGTGCGCACCGAAATCAGACTAGGGTGTATGATTTCCGAGCAATGGTGCGCACGGCGCACCCTACGCTAGATCTTGTTTGTTTCGCCGTCGAATTACGTAAAACATGCTGCAATGACGAATTTACTGTAAAAATGTGCATTTTCAGCTTAAGTAAGTAAGTGCCATTCGCTACGTCCCTTTTTTATTACAGACAGGCCTGACTGCGATCAACCAATAATTGAGCGACATGATCGCGTTCATGCAAGATCGTTAGGGACAACTACAATCCAGGCACAAGGGTGAGACCCCATCACCGGTAAGTCACTGATTTCAATAGATAGGGATGCTCGATGAAACCTGGCGAACTACGTGATTACCTCGGCACACTGATCATCAATGATCTGCGCATGAGCGTCATGATTTGGGGGCCGCCAGGAGTGGGCAAATCCAGTATCGTGATGCAAATTGTCGACTAGAACGTACTCGAATTTATCGATGTCCGTCTGAGCCAGCTGGCGCCAACAGATCTGCGTGGTTTGCCGGTCCCTGAAGATGGTTCGACCTGCTGGATGCCTCCCGATTTTCTACCCACATCGGAAAAAGGTGTGCTGTTCCTCGGTGAAATCAATATGGCGCCGCCCGCGATGCAGGGTGTTGCACAGCAGTTGATACTGGATCGTCGTGTCGGTAGCTACACAGTTCCACGATGACTGGTTCGTTTGGGCTGCAGGTAACCGCAGGGTGCGAAATGGATACTCTAAGCGCCGAAAACACAAGATGAGCCGAGTAGACTGAGGTGATATCAATCAGTTGCGCAGGTCCGACCCGGTTCTGGGGCTTTCCCGCACCCTGATCAAAGAGATTGTTGTTGACCTCGACGAAACAGCGCAGAGATCGATAAGCCTCAGCAGTGTACAGAGCGAAAGACAGACAATGAACAGGGATTGAGATGTCTCCCGGTGGCGGGGCCTTCTGCTTCCGGGACCAGCCCAAAAAAGCGGATACTCAGCCCTTTTGTGAAGCACCCTGCGTGAAAAGCCATCGGGTTTTAGCAGACACAGGACTTTTAAGGAGAACCGGTCCGGCGCGGAGGCATCCCGATTACTCCAGGATGATCAAGCGATCGGGAAGTTCGTTCCTATCATGGGTGGCAGGAGCATACTGCTTGAGCAATGTCCCAGAGGCTTCGATGCATTCTAGGAAACCTTCCAAAGTTCTTCCCGCCCTGACCTTCGCGGCGAATGCATTGACTATGGCCTTCCATCTATCATCGGAGATGTGCTGACTAATACCGCGGTCTGCCAGGATCTCCACATAATGTTCCGCTTCCGCTACAAAGATCAGCACACCCGTATCGCCATCGGTGTGGTGCAGGTTATTCTCCATGAACTGTCGACGAGCCAGATTCGCAGCTCGCCAATAACGAACGGATTTAGGGATTAATCGAACCATGATTGGGGGAATGCGCAAGATGAGTGCGAGCACGACGAAGACTACCCACTGGCTCAGAAGCATTTCCCAAGGCGAAAGCCAAAAAGGTGTGAAACTGACGACAGCGGGCGTGACTAGAGCGATAACCGCAGCCCACAGCGTGGGAATATACTGATAGCTATCGGCACGACGAGCCAATACCACTACGAGCTCGGCATCTGTGTGATCTTCCACAGCTGCAATGGCTGAGGATACCTGACGCTGTTGATCAACCGTTAACAATGACATTACCAGCCCCCTGAAGCGCCGCCGCCACCAAAACTACCCCCACCACCGGAGAAGCCACCCCCACCACCGGAGAAGCCACCCCCACTGCCGCCACCGTAACCCCGGTAAAGGCCCCGCGAAGTAAACATCGGAACAAGCATCTGACCAAAAACAAACAGCACGAAAATCAGCGGAATTAGAGCGTATCTGTCATCACCGGCTCCCGAG
This sequence comes from uncultured Gammaproteobacteria bacterium, assembly GCA_942492025.1. Taxonomy (GTDB): domain Bacteria; phylum Pseudomonadota; class Gammaproteobacteria; order SZUA-229; family SZUA-229; genus JABDQW01. Next base: position 342,663 of record CALODJ010000008.1, read on the forward strand.
CGTCTTTCCGGCCTCATCGTGTACTGACCACCCAACGCCTCAATGATCGCGCTGACGCCGAGTTCAATCCCTTCACCGAAATCACCCCGCTTGAAGACAGGCAGAATCACTGTTTGGACGATGTTGGAGGCGACAGCATCGGTGAGCGTGCCTTCCAGTCCATAGCCAACTTCGATTCGCACCTTTCGCTCCTGCTTAGCCACAATCAACAGTACACCATTGTCTTTGCCCTTCTGGCCGATGCCCCACACTCGGCCCAACTGGTAACCGTAGGTTTCGATGGAATAACCACCCAGGTCGGGCAGCGTGACAACCACGGCCTGATTCGTAGTAGCATTCTCGTGCGCCTCAAGTAACTCACTGATGCGACGCTCACGCGACGTATCGAGCATACTCGCGTTGTCAACGACCCTTCCAGTGAGCTTTGGGAATTTCGGCTTGGCCTGAGCCGCGATCACGGCCAAGCTGAAAATCAGAAGTGCCGCAGCGATTATCGATTTGTACGTCAAAATTCTACCTGTGGCGCTTGTTCGGCATCGTCCGCCGTTGCCTCATAGGTTTCGCGGATAGGCATATCGCTATACAAGATGCTATGCCAAATGCGGCCGGGGAAAGTACGGATTTCCGTATTGTAGCTTTCGATCGCGAATATATAGTCGCGACGGGCCACCGAAATTCGGTTCTCTGTGCCCTCTAGTTGTGACTGCAGTGTCAGAAAGTTCTGGTTGGATTTGAGATCGGGGTACCGCTCCACGACCACTAGTAGACGCTGCAAGGCACTCCCAAGCTGCGCCTGGGCCTGTTCGAATTGTTGCAGCGCTTCGGGATTGTTCAGAAAACCGTCGGTCGCCTGAATGCTACCGACCTTGGCACGCGCTTCGACGACGGCAGTCAAGGTTTCGCGCTCTTGACTTGCATAGCCCTTAACCGTCTGCACCAGGTTGGGAACGAGATCGGCACGGCGCTGGTACTGGTTTTCTACCTGCGCCCAGGACGACTTCACCTGCTCATCATAAGTCGGAATATCGTTGATACCGCAAGAAGCGATTTGACTCGCTAGAAGTATCACCATGATTGCTCTCAAATATAAACTCTTCATTTACAGCATCTCTTGTTCTGGCTGGGTAAAACCCTAACAGCATAAACCACGCATGAACGGAATAAAACAAATGGACATCCACTAATCGCCCTTGCTGTTGTCATGCTGGCAACAGATTAAATCCGTTCTGTCGGTCGCCGCCCTACACTCCAAACTACATAGGACCGCAGACCACCCAGCCATCGGTAAATTTTTTATATTAATTTCATATAGATATAAAGATATTTCTGCATCTGGCACGCATGATGCTTTATCTACTACAGCATCTACTGCATCAACTACAAAACATCAGAGGAGACGCCACCATGCCCAATCAATACGAAAACTTTAGCCAGGACAACACTGAGACGTTCTATCTCAGCGACTTCGAGATTCCAGAGGCACCTGACACCTGGGACCTGCAAGACTTTGAGGACCTGCTGCAGGAGGCTCGCTCCTATTGAGGCCAGGTTCACCCATCAAGGACAGCCAGTCGCTAAAAACATATCAGCCCGCATTTCTCACCAGGCGGCGTAGGATACTGATAAGGCACTGGTCTCTTGGAGGAAAACCTTGGATGATCAAAATACAGTGTGTTTTTCAAGCATGCCTATCACAGTTCAGGCTAGTCTTCGTGTCCGCATGCTTGCTTACGAACACGAATCCTGCGCTTTCTGACACGCACAGTCCTTAACAAAAGAAAGACAGTGCAAACCGGTTGGAGACAGCCCTTTATTCAGCGGCAAGCGCCCCTGCCAGATAGTTAGATCTTCACACTATGGACCACCATCCTAAAATCCGCAGTTGGACACAGCACTACCTCACATTGATCGTTATCTTCTTGGAGTAGATTGGAGGATCGTGCGGTATGTGATTGTGATCACCCATGAGGAGCTGCAAAGTATGTTTGCCAGCCGGCAACGTTATCATCGTTTCTGTTTGACCGGATCCAAAGTGCAGGAAATTTCGGTCTGACGGAATCTCTTGATCGAACGGCGGAAGATCTGCATCTATAATCAGGTGGTGATGACCTGTGAACGGAGCATCAACATCCTTAGGCGCTACACCCATGTGCCTTAAGCCAAACCAGACCCTGAATGGGCGGCCTGCGGGTATTACCTCACCATCATTAGGCCAACCAATATAGAGATATGCGTCCTTTGGAGCGGGTGTTCGCTCTGCGGCAGTAACTTGCCAGATTATTGATAATCCGATCAGGGTAGCAATCGTGGAAATAAATAACTTACGCATTGTGGTCATCCTCCTTTGGTGCTGGTGCCATTTCTGAATTCTCAATCCAGAAACACAATGACATATTTAGTGGTTGTTCCAGCTGCGGCCCAATCAGTAGGGCGGAACTGTGATCGTGATCTTTTTCGAGTAAATCGGTGGATCGTGTGGTATATGGTCGTGGTCACCCATCAACAATTGGAGTGTGTGTTTTCCTGGTGAAAGACCCTCGAGACGCGCTTCAGTCTGACCGCCTCCAAAGTGGAGATAATTTCGATCTGATGGAATGGCCTGATCCATGGGTGGCAGATCTGCATCGACGATAAGATGGTGGTGCCCAACGTTTGGCATATCAGCTCCCTTGGGCGCGACACCCGCGCCACGCAGCCCCATGCGTACCCAGAGTTTCCCACCTTGGATAACCGCTCCATCCGGTGGCCAGACAATATAGACCTGGGCATCCTTTGGTGCGGGGGTTCTTTCCGCAAGTGCCGGATTGATAGCGAAGACACACACCAGCATGAATAACATGATTATTTTGTTCATTTCCGATTTACCTCCTATAAAATATCCAAGGTCATAAGTTAACGACTTGTGCTGACCTTAAAGTACCTACCTGACCTAGTCGTCAGCGATGGAAAATATCCTTATCCTATGAAATGCGGATTACTGCCCAACCTGGATAGTATACTAAATGGTACATCTAGCGCATTCAAACCACAATAAAACGGCGGTACGCCGATGGCAAGGCCATACAACAACTTCATTTTCATTTTTGATTTCAGAATTTACCTGACACAGGTGATCCTGCTGTGCTCGCATTCCAGGACGGTGCCAATCATAAGGTCAAAAGGTTGCGCGCCCTTTCGCACTGGTCTAGCCTAGGCAGCATCACAATCGAATCAGCAGGTCTGAGAACGCATTTGATGATAACCAGTTTTTGCGGAAAATATGATAAATGTTACCATTTACCTATGAAAAGCCACAAAATATCGCGAATTTTGCATAATTCGAAGAAAATTCTGTGGCCTCGTATAAGAGTTCAGTAACAATCATGACCACTCACGTTAATGACAACTTTCAACCAAGGAATAGAGTAATGATCCGTTATTTCAATGCGCTTCTGGTATCAGGATTAGTAACTGGGTTAGGCGTTGCGTGGGGCACACCGGCTATTGATGGGGGCTTCTCCGTGCACCCGGAGACATCATTTATACCTGAAAACGATACAGGCTGGACCCAAATCGCCGGCATTATCCCCAAGGATAGTGAGGCCGTATATGAGTTAGAATTTTGGAATTCGATCAAAGACAGCAAGGATGCATCAGACTATGAGGCCTATCTCGAGGCCTACCCAAATGGCCGATTTGCCCCATTGGCCAGGGCTCGCGCAAAGCGTTATAAAAAAGCCTCAGGGCCGGCCCAGCCTGTGCAACAGGCTCAGCCATCACAGCCAGTGCAACCACCGGCACTAAAAATCGAAGCAATGGACGATCGATATGAGGCCCGTGTGGATACCAATGTACGAGAAAAACCTTCTTCAAGCGCACGCAAGATAGGGGAACTGGCCAGCAAATCCAGCGTACAGGTAACAGGTCGCTTACTAGATAAGGAATGGTACCGTGTCAGATTGCCTGGAGGTGGAACAGGCTACGTCTATGCACCACTGCTTAGTAAACCTTCGCCAAAGCCAAAAACAGAGACCAAACCGCAACCGATCGCCACAAAGACAGCCACACCCGCTCTTACAAATGAGAAAGCGACGCACGGTAAGGCATTCAAGGATTGCCCAACCTGCCCCGAGATGGTTTCCATTTCTCCAGGTCAGTTCGTGATGGGCAGTGCCAAGGGGGATCCTAGCGAACGACCAGCGCACCGAGTTACCCTCTCAAGCCCATTCGCAATCGGAAAATTCGAAGTCACCGTTGCGCAATGGAAAGAATGCGTCAAAGCAAATGGCTGCAGGAATATTCCCGCCAAAGCCGATACTTCCGACAATTCCCCTATCCATGACGTGAGCTGGAACGATGCCCAGGCGTATGTGAAATGGCTAAGCGGTATCAGCGGACAAAAGTATAGGCTACCAACGGAGGCAGAATGGGAATATGCCGCGCGGGGCGGCACCACATCGACTTACTGGTGGGGCGATAAGATCATAGCTGGTAAGGCCAACTGCAAGGATTGTGGCAATAACGCCTGGGATCCCGACAAGCCTGCTGACGTAGGCACATTTGACGCCAACCCATATGGCATTTACGACATGAATGGCAACGTATGGGAGTGGGTCAATGACTGTTGGCACAAAAACTATAAGGGCGCCCCGGCAAACGGGACCACTTGGGAGCAGGATAATTGCCGCGTACGGGTGATACGGGGAGGCTCATGGCGTAATGACAAGTCATATATTCACTCAGCCAGTCGATTTAAATACGATGCCTATGTCCGCTACATTCTAAACGGCTTCCGGGTTGCCAAGCCGATGGAATGATCACAAGACCAACCGTGTTAGAGCTTCTCACGGGTATTTATCAACAAGAAGTCTGAAGTGATGCTATCTCTCTTGGATTCGTCATCAATACGACTCAGTTGATCCTTTAAGGCGACTAGATATTCGGAAGCGGTCTCATATTCTTTGCGCAGGCTGGGAAATAAAGATTCCGGGGTCGTCAGCAAGACCACCAGTTCTGTCCCGTACGGTTCAGAGACGACCCATTGATCGAGATCTCCCAGTCGCGCCGTATAGTTTGCCGGTGCCTGGTTGGCCTTAGCGCGCTTACTTGGCAACATATGCACCACATTGCCATCAAGCGAGTAATAATCGACATTGATGTATGACGAGAAAGGGGGCGTCGTCACCTTTACGATCAGCGATTCACCAGCAGCGAATTCACTCGTCTGCTTGACTGGTTCGATCGATGTCCCGAGAGCTTTATCCCTGTTCAAAACCCAGTAAGGTCGATAGACATCAACCACATCACACATCATATCGGTTAGCGCGGTTATGTCGGTATTTACCGCAGTCACACCAGGGATCCTGGACAGTTTCCCTGTGAGCGCCTTGATACTGACTGACTTGTTCAAAAAACCATAGACATTGACAATGCTTCCCTCGAGCCTGGCGGTTAGCGCTGAACAGGGGTAAGCCTCAAGAACAGACATAACCGGTGCGAGGGTAAGTTTCGGTAATGACACCGGTTCAGGGACTTCGCTGGTATCCACCACTAGACTAGAAAAACTTGCCCGATCGGCTTCTGTCCCATCTGTATCATTTGCCCCAGAAGTCGGGGGATTCACTGACTCTGCAGGCAGAGCTGATTTAACCGATGCCAGTTCTGCATTTGGTTCGGGATCAGAAATGTTGCTGGTATTTTCTATCGTCGTATTGTTTCGATCAGCATTTATGGCGACAAAAGGGAATGACGGCTCTGAAACATCCAGATATTTAATCCCAATGAAACCAGCGACCAAGGCAGTAACGACCACACTCGCGACCAGCGCCATCCTGGGTTTCTTTGAGCAATCCGGGCGTATGTTTTTACGGAACATATCCACCGAAGGAGTGCGCTTGTCACGATCAAACTCAAGCGCTGCCTGTATCGCCTTCCATTGTTTACGTGTTAGAACCTTCTTCCATTCAGGGGTAAGGCCGCCATCTCTGGCCTCAATAGCCTGGCGCCGGCCGAATGGATGCCTGCCGGTAAACAACTCATAGGAGATACAGGCTAGCGCATACACATCGTCCCTTGGATCAGGCTCACCATGCTCAAGCATTTCCGGGCTTGCATAGGTGGGTGTCAGGGCGCCAAGTGAACCAGGATCGAATCGCGTGGCCTCCATATCTCCTTCTCCTGGCAACTGGAAGGCCCGGGCTATGCCAAAATCTATGACCTTGATCTGACCATCATCTGTAAGAATGACATTGGCCGGCTTGAAGTCCGCATGTACTATCCCGTTCTCGTGGGCGAACGACAGGGCATTCGCCATACCTTCCACGATCGGCATTGCCTCCTCGCATGACATGCCTTTGAAGTCAGGACGCCTGAGTTTTTCTGCCAGTGAGTGGCCGGACAGATATTCCATCGTCATAAATACGGTGGCTCCATCCCGGTCGAAATCATAGGCACGAACAATATTTGGATGTGCCAAGCGCTGACATTTCTTTGCTTCACGTTGCAGGGCTATCAATGAATCGGGATGCGCACTGAATTCCAAATTCAATATTTTGACAGCGACATGGGGATCACGGTCATCGGCCTCCAACTTTCGCCGGTCAAGCGCTCGATAGACAGTACTCATGCCGCCCGAGCCGACACGTTCCTCGAGTATAAAGCGGTCGTTTAGAGTATCCCCAATGCCTTTAATCGATAGATTGGGAGCCTCCTCCCCGGTAACGGAAGGCTTGGAACTAACGGCCTTGCTATCGCTGATCTCAGGGGTGTCTTTAGCATTGAAGAAACCGGTGGCTAACTGGGTACGATTCAAATCGTCATCCATGTCATCCATACCTGGGTAACGGTTTTCTTCCATATCGGCTGTTTTTGCCATTTTTTCCATTTTCTTGTCCGCCGCTTCCACGATTCGTTGCCTTACCGCATCAAAGATTTCCTGCGGTAGTGATAATCGTCCTTGCTCACTCTCCAGGGTGGACAGAAGCCAGGTTTCGTCAACATCCTTACTCGAGATTCGTTGTTCAATCTCAGTAAACAGTGCCTCACGAGAAATAGCACCAGACTGAAATGATCTCAGTGTTTGCGCAAAACTTGTGAGATTTACGGGCAGCACCATGTTAGTAAATCCAGTGAGAATAACCGCCCCTTCTGCATGCAAATTCTGCCATCTGCCGCACCCAGGTTATTCTGCAAAATTTGGTAATTCACTGCTGTGTCATCCGATGCCGGCTCACTGAAACCCGTAATTTCCTCGAATCTGACGAGAGCAACAGTCACATTATCCCGACCACCATGCTCCAAACTGAGATCAATGAGTTCCCGGGTAGCATCATTGCAATCATAGTTTCCTAGAATCGCTGAAATTTCAGACTCGGAGAGCTCTTTGTTCAAGCCATCACTACATAACAGAATCGCATCACCATCGCGCAATTCGGAACTGCGCTCATCAAGCACGAGCTCATGGTTTGCTCCCACAGCCCTTGTAATGTGATTTGCGTAAGGATGTCCTTCAACCTCTTCAATACCCAGCTTACCCATGTCTACCAGTTCCTGGGCAACACTGTGGTCCTTTGTGATGCGCTGCAGCACACCATCACGCAGGAGATAGGCCCTGCTGTCTCCTGCCCATAAACACAACCACTGCCGTTTGAAGACAAGCAACACGACCACTGTGCTGCCGATGATCTGCTGAGAACCGGCCTGACTGGACTCCTGTTTGACCCGATGATGTGCCAGCTTCAACCGTTCCCTTACATCTGCCGAGAACTCCATGATGGATGCCGGCCGCTCAAGGCCGCTAAATGCCTCAATAATAAGCCTGCTGGCAACGTCACCACGTGCGTGACCGCCCATTCCATCCGCCACGATCCAAAGTCCGCAATCACCTAAATCCAGGAAGGCATCCTCGTTGACCTGCCGCACCCGCCCCCTGTTTGTCTTGCAGCTTGACCACCAGCGATAACTCATTGATTTAGGGCCTCTTTCATCTGGAGCACAACAACCGATGTCAAACATGACTCAAGATTATTGCACGACCAATCTGATATTTAATCGTTAGATGGCTGTAGACATACTAACTTGTATACATAGTAAAACCAGTCGTTTTGAGACATGTTACTATTTCCATTAACAATTCACCAACATCGAATAAACTCAAAACCTGCTCACCTCTTATGCCTACCATATAAAGTCCAGGGTGAAAAATAAATACATGAAGTTATAATATGGATAAACACCCTAATGAATCAAGGTTAACTACAACTGAAAAGGGGAGAGATCAATGACTAACATCGTAATCAATGACCTGAATGAAAGCCGTGAGATGGACAGAGAGGCAATGCGGACTGTGGCTGGAGGTTGCGCAGATACCTCCTATTTATACCGCTCTCCTTATTCCACGTCCCTCAAATCACCACGCGACCCTCTGCAAAATCCATTCAGTTGGGCCTCCGGAATAGTCGAGGAGTCTAGAACTCGCTGAAGCCTCCAGCGGCAAAACCCATCTATCCTACGGGGGCCTCATGGCCCCTTTATTCAGCTACCGCGCACGATTGCCCGTAACACTGAACATCGTTTTCGGAGCCAGAAACACTCTCACTTAACTGGCTGTTGCAACCCTACCAACATTTACCATCCAAGCGTTCGCAACAGGCAAACAAATCCATTGCACCAGTTTGCAGAAAAATCCCGAAAAACAACTCCATTGAATATATTATTCTCTTATTTTCAATGTGATATCTAACTTTGACCGACAGACACTAAAAATTGGCACAGCCTCTGCATTATACAAGACATGAGTGGCAAACCGCTCATAACCTTAACCCAAACCCGATATAACTATTGAAACTACTGGAGAATTGATATGCTGACTCTTAAAGATCTTTCCGCAGACAAAGAACTCGACCGTAAGGCCATGACCGAAGTACAGGGTGGTAGCAACTACGCCTACATCGGCGGACAGGTCGTGAATGATGGCGACGGCATCGCTATCGGCAGCCCCAACACTGTCGTGAAGCAAGACGTGATATACCAAGATGACGGCGATACCCTGTTGAATGTGCTGTCGCCTTTTGCTCAAAACTTTGCACTCTAACCCCCGAGCTACAAGCCTTACCCCGGCTCAAAACGGAGGTCTTCGGACCTCCGTTTTTTTATGTCTGATCACTGACTTGGACGACAGTAAGTCATTCATCATCTGCTTTACCTTTCACTAAATCTGCAGAAGTAGAATTAACCCGCAATGCTTACAAGGGTTAGCAGCTTTTCCCAGATGACCAACACCAACCAGCCAAGCGTTCGCCAGAGGCGAACAATTCGGCCCGGCCTTTGCCAGAGGCATGACGTCACGAAATTATTTTATAGTATTTTTTATTATCTATTTCAACAAGTTACAATAACAACACCGAGAAAAAAAGTAAGTTGGCACAGCTCATGCAATATACAAGACATGGGTGGCAAACCGCTCATAACATTAAACCCAAACCCGATATAACTATTGAAACTACTGGAGAATTGAAAATGCTGACTCTTAAAGATCTTTCCGCAGACAAAGAACTCGACCGTAAGGCCATGACTGAAGTACAGGGCGGTAATAACGGCGCAGTCCTCGGCGGCCAAACCTTCACTGACAACAGCGTACTCGATCTGTTTAGCCCCAACGTCGTGGTTAAAGCCGATACCGTTATACAGTTAGATGCTGATTTCCTGGCGAATGTCCTATCGCCCGCAGCAGTTAATCTGTCTTAGTAGCCTAGGCAGAAAATGCCTCAAAGTCCAACAAATGGAGGTCTTCGGACCTCCGTTTTTCATGGGCGTGAGTTTCACCGAGGGGTAATTTACAACAAGTAGTTTCGCCCACCTGTATTTCACATTGTAAACGCGCAGACCCACTCCCACACAAACCTGGTGCTGATGCTCATCATCTTTGCCCTCCCTCCACTCGGCCTGCACAGCTGAAAAAACCTTCATTGATCGGCACCGTCACCGTCTCTACTGCCAGTAGAGTTTGTTTTGTAAAACCAGGATCGACCCCGCATTTCTCTATAATGATGTTGGTGACGTCTTTATCTGCTTATCAAATATGTTCCAATGATTTTTTTGACGTCTCGAGAGTGCCAAATCAGATTTAGTCATCTGTAATAAGCAAGAACCATAAGCTTGCCTGGTTGTTGCCACCCCACCAAACGCCTGACAAGCGTTCGCTACAGACAAACAAATCTATTGCACCAGTTTGCAGGAAAATCCCGAAAAACAACTCCATTGAATATATTATTCTCTTATTTTCAATGTGATATCTAACTTTGACCGACAGACACTAAAAATTGGCACAGCTCCTGCACTATACAAGACATGAGTGGCAAACCGCTCATAACCTTAACCCAAACCCGATATCACTATTGAAACTACTGGAGAATTGAAAATGCTGACTCTTAAAGATCTTTCCGCAGACAAAGAACTCGACCGTAAGGCCATGACCGAAGTACTGGGTGGTAGCAACTTTGCCTACATCGGCGGCCAGTATGTGGGCGATGGCGACGGTGTCTCCATCGGCGGCCCCAACACTGTAATCAAGGCCGATGCGATCGTCCAGAATGACAACGATCTTAGCTTGAATGTGCTGTCGCCTTTTGGTCAAAACTGGACATTCTAAGTCCCCAGAGCTGCAAGCCGTATCCCGGCTCAAAACGGAGGTCTTCGGACCTCCGTTTTTTTATGTCTGATCCCTTACTTGGACGATAGTAAGCCGTTCATCACCTGCCCTGCCCCAGCACTTCTGACAGAAGAATCTGAAATCAGTCTGTTACTACATCCCCATAAGACACGCTGAATCGTTACTCATTCTTTTCACTCAATCTGACCCACGGGGCAAGAATTGTTTCGACAACTGCGCTAGCCCGCATTGGTCGCCAGGATCATAGGAGCAGGCGCAGGATTCGCGTTCGTAGGCGCCGCTCTGGAGCGAAAAGCGTAGCAGTGGCTACGGCTTGAGTGAAGAGCAAGCTTACGGACGCGAAGACTAGCCTGAACCGTGATAGGTATGCTTGAAAAACACGTTGTATGTTGATCACCCGGATTTTCTTCAGAGAGGCCAATATCTTTTCACAATCCTACGCCGCCTGGTGAGAAATGTGGGCTAGCTCACGAGGCTTGGCTGTAGTTCTCAGATTGCCAACACCAACCAGCCAAGCGTTCGCCAGAGGCGAACAATTCGGCCCGGCCTTTGCCAGAGGCATGACGTCACGAAATTATTTTATAGTATTTTTTATTATCTATTTCAACAAGTTACAATAACAACACTGAGAAAAAAAGTAAGTTGGCACAGCTCCTGCATTATACAAGACATGAGTGGCAAACCGCTCATAACCTTAACCCAAACCCGATATAACTATTGAAACTACTGGAGAATTGAAAATGCTGACTCTTAAAGATCTTTCCGCAGACAAAGAACTCGACCGTAAGGCCATGACCGAAGTACAGGGTGGTAGCAACTTTGCCTACATCGGCGAACAGATAGTACATGATGGCGATGGAATCGCTATCGGCAGCCCCAACACTGTAATCAAGGCCGATGCGATCGTCCAGAATGACAACGATCTTGGCTTGAATGTGCTGTCGCCTTTTGGTCAAAACTGGACATTCTAAGTCCCCAGAGCTGCAAGCCGTATCCCGGCTCAAAACGGAGGTCTTCGGACCTCCGTTTTTTTATGTCTGATCACTTACTTGGACGATAGTAAGCTGCACATCACCTGCCTTGCCCCAGTACTTCTGACAGAAGAATCTGAAATCAGCATTTTTTTTGAACCACATAAAACATAGCTTCATTATTCAGCCTCCGTATTAACTGAATGTCACGATGAAAGCGCGGTGCTTGGGCTCGTCTTAGTTCCTCCTTACCCAACCATCGTGGTCTAGATGTTTGTCTAAGCACAACAGGTGATGATTAAAACATAAGCTGGCGGACTTCCCAATCCCTAAGCGAAACAAAAAATATAACTAAATAACAGTATGTTAAAAATTTTTATGGCGTTCTATGCAATACTGGCATGTGAACTGCATGTACACAGATATGAAATAGACCCATGTTTATCGACTCGAAACCTATCCCAACCCCTGTGACTTCGGAGAAATTAAATGAGCAACCTGTTTATCAAAGACCTGACTGAGAACCATCAACTGGACCGAAAGGCTGCCTCTGCCATCCTGGGGGGCATGAACGATTGGGTTCGCACGTTCTCGCAAGCCCGGCCGACCAGCTCCCCAATGAGCGTGTTTAACATAAGCTATACCAATAACACGACATACATAGATAACGATTATGTCCTGGTGCAACCACAGTTCTTCAATATAGGCAATGGTGTGGAAAACTCCGGAAGTATTTCCTATAACGTGAATCCGACCGTAGTATCGGCCCTCAGCCCCACCAGTATTCAGGCTTGAGGGATTTGAGTAACTATATTCGAAGTCACTAGAGCAGTCAGCTCACACTTGTATCAAATGGATGCAATGCTGAGTTGACTGCTCTCATCAAGCCTTTCGGATACCCTTCCTAAACAGAACCTTGGAAGGATTAATCCTTCGGCACTGATGCCGCTGAAGCCCGATAGTCCTTGGAACGGATACCATGCTTCTTCAACAAAGTCTGTAGATGGGAGCGGTTCATGTTGATACGACGCGCCAGCTCCGCCACCTTGCCGGCCACCTGCTGCAATCCATATTCAATGAATTCCTTCTCCGCCTCATCGCTGGCCGCCCTTTTGATGTCGGGCAATGATGCCTTATCCAGATCGAATACCTCTGACCGGCCTGTGGCTTCACCTTTCTGCATAGAAACGTCAGGGCGGATCGTTTCGGGCAGGTGCTCATAGTCAGCCGTGACATCGGCCAGACAGGAGATACGGTATATCAGGTTGCGCAGTTCACGGATGTTGCCGGGATAGGCATACTTCAATAAAAACGTCCTCAAGCGGCGGCTGAATCTGAGCGGTTGACGGTTCAGTTTCTCAGCTGCCTCGTCACTGAAATACTCGATCAACAGTGGGATCTCGTCCTGGCGCTCACGTAATGGCGGAAGGGTCAGGTGTATGACGCTCAGACGATAGTAGAGGTCCTCACGAAACAGCCCTTGCTGGCTCATCTGCATCAGGTCCTTGTTGGTCGCGGCGACGATGCGGGTATCCACATCGATCACCTGATCCGAACCTACGCGCTGGATTTCCTGAGATTGCAGCACCCGCAACAGTTTGACCTGACCCTGCAAAGGCAGTTCGCCGATTTCATCGAGGAAGATGGTACCGGTGTCGGCCGACTCGAACTTACCACTCCGATCACTGGTGGCGCCGGTAAAGGCCCCTCGCTTGTGCCCGAACAGTTCCGATTCGATCAGGTTCTCCGGGATGGCACCACAGTTCACGGAGACATAGGGCTTGTCCGAGCGGCTGCCATTGGCATGTATGACCTTGGCCATCAGCTCTTTACCGGTACCGCTCTCGCCGTCGATCAGCACCGGGAGGTCGGTGGGCGCTGCCTTTTCGCCGATTTCGAGCGCTTCCAGCAGTTTCGGGCTTTCGCCGAACACCCCTTCGAACACGAAGCTGCGGTCAAGCAATGCCTGGCGCCGCTGGGCCGTCGATCTTTTCCTGTTGGAGGTGCGTTCGGCTGAGGCAGTAACAAAGCGCTCCTTATGGGAGAGCTGCATCACTTCCTCCCGCAGCGCGTTACACTGACTCAGCAGTTTCTGAATCTGCGGCCGATCCAGGGATGTGGCCCAACGCAGGGTGGAACGCAGGATCTCTATCTTCTCTATGAGCCCGCCATACGAGATTGTGGATGGTTCTTTGAGATCCTGTATCTTCATCCGGCGCTGGCCATCTGTTTCTGTACGAGCTGGTAGTACATACCCTTTCGCTCCACCAGTTCGTCGTGGCTCCCTTCTTCCGCAATTGCTCCCTTATACAGCACCAGGATCTTGTCGGCCCGCATGATAGTACTCAGCCGGTGGGCAATGACAACCGCGGTTCTGCCCTTCAGAATATCCTGCATACTGTTCAGGATATTACTTTCCGATTGCGTATCCAGTGCCGAGGTGGCCTCGTCAAAGATCAATAACCGCGGGTCATGATAGAGCGCCCGGGCGATACAAAGCCGCTGCATCTGTCCACCTGACAGGCCCATACCACGCTCCCCCACGATCTGTTCATAACCCAGCGGCATATTGCTGATGAAGCCGTGGGCATCCGCCTGTTTGGCCACCGCAACTGTTCTGCGCCGGTCCGGATTATCCTCGCCACTGGCGATATTCTCTGCGATGGTGCCCGAAAACAGGAGATTGCTCTGCATGACATAGCCGATCTGATTCCGGTAATACTCCTTGTCGATAACCTCCATGTCATAGCCATCCACCGTGATCTTGCCTTCCGTGGGTTTGTAGAAACCGACCAGCAGCTTGGCCAGGGTGGTTTTGCCAGATCCGCTCTGCCCCACGATCGCCACCAGTTGTCCGGGTTCGATGTTGAAGCTGATGTTTTCCAGGACGTAGGCGGTCTCATTACCACCATAACGAAAATAGACGCCATCAAGCCGGATATCACCCTGCAGGTCAGGCAGGATCACCCGGGAAGTGATATCTTCCGCCTTCTGTTCCGGCTCCATATCGAGGATGTCACCGAGGCGCTCCATGGCCACCCCCGCTTCGTGCACCTTGTTCCAGAGTTGCACCAACCCCATGAGCGGTGCCATGGCACTCCCCATCAGGGCGTTGAATGCAATCAACTGGCCGATCGTCAGCTCCTGCGCCAGGACCAGGTTCGCCCCCAGCCACAGGATGGCAATGGTGGTCGTTGCATTCAGTAACTGGCTGAAGAATCCGACCATGATATTGAACTTCTGTGCGCGATACTGGACATCCAGGGCGCCGGCATATTTCTTCTCCCACTTGAGGCGCATCGGCCGCTCTATACCCATACCCTTCACCGTCTCGGCCCCACCAATGATCTCCATGAGGATCGATTCGGCCGCGGTGGAAGCGGAAAACACCTCACGGGCGTAGGCCTTCAGCCTGGGAGTCACGGAAACCGTGAGGATCAGCAAGGGTATGACAAAGCCGATCAGCAGCAGGGTCATTTTCACGCTATACAGGAAGAGTATGCTGAAGTAGATAAACACCATCAGTAGATTCAAAACCGTGGTGATGGTTGACTCCGTAAGGAAGGCGCGTATCTTCTGGTTTTCCTGGAATCTGGCAAAAATGTCACCCGTCTTGCGCGTGGCGAAAAACGGCAAGGGCAGGGACAGGGCATGCCGCAGGAATTGGGACATCATCGAAAAGTCCATATTGCGAATCATGAAGTTCGACAGATAGGCCCGAAGCACCATCGTCAGCTGCACAAATATGTTCGAGATGATGAGGCCGATGATCAACACATTCAGCAGCGAGACGTTATGATGCACGACTACCCCATCGAGGATGTGCTGAATGATCACAGGCGGCGCTACACCCAATATCTGAATGATAAATGTCGCAATGAAAAGATTGGCGAGGATCTTTTTGTAAGGTTTCAAGTAGCCGACAAAACGCACCCAGGGCGAGCGCGTAGCCGCCAGCTGGATCATCTCTGTACCTTGGTCGAACAGCAGACAGGTGCCCGTCCAGCCACGCTCGAATTCCTCGACGGTCATCTTGCGGAAACCCGGCCCCGGATCCGCAACCCACACGTTGTGCTCAGAGATACCGTAGACGATGATGTAGTGATAGCCCTCCCAATGCGCGATAAACGGTAACTCAAAGCCCATTAATGCCTGGTAGGTGCACTGCACTCCACGGGTATTGAAGCCAAGGGATTCTCCCACCCGCGCCAGGCTTTCGAGGGTTGCGCCCTGGGTGGTGACATTCGCCAGCTCGCGCAATTTGCCGAGGGTCATGGGGATGCCATAGTGTTTACAAATCATCGCCAGGCAGGCCGCACCGCAATCCATCTCTTCGGCCTGCTGCACCAGCCCGAAACGCTTGATAATGCGTTCTCCACGCCCCGGCTTGGAGCTGAAATCCAATAACAGTGGCTTTTTCCGCCTCTCGGCCAGTTTTTTCTGACGATTGTACTCACGTTCCGTAAACTTGATGCGCTCTTCCAGGACATCTTGCAGTTTTGGGTTGCGTTCGAGTATCAGACGGATGGTTTTCTCGGGCACCACCAGCAGCACCACATCGGTTTCGGCGATCACCGACGCCGGTTGTTCCTGCCTGTTGAGGCAGGCCTTCTCGCCGAACACCTCACCCTGTCCCAGGGTTGCCAGGGGATATTCCGCATGCTCTTCATTGCGTACTACGCGCACCCTTCCCTGACGGACAACATAAAGCCTGCGATCGTCGCGATCACCCTGTTCGAGTATGCTGCGGCCCTCGCGTACCCGCTTGATGCCAACACTGCGTATGATCTGTTCCATTTCGTTGCCCTTGACCTTGCGGCGCAGATCAAAGAGTCGGGTGACAAAACCACCGGCGGTATTGATCGCCACATAGTTGGCAATAAAATCATGGGCATCCCGATTGCGCTCAAGTATGTCTTTGAACGCCTCATGAGGAAAATAGAGCAGTTCGGTCTTGGCGGACGCCCTGACCGAGGACTCATGGCGGTAGTGTCGCAGCACCGAGATTTCGCCGAACACCTCGCGCTCCTTGCGCACGCCCATGCTGATCTCCTTACCCTGCTCCTCGGTGAAGAGCCGCACTGCGCCTTTCTTGATCAGGAAAAGACCTTCACTGGGATCACCGGCATTACACACCGTATCGCCGAACTCAAAGGTTCTGGATTCCACATGGGTCGCGATTACCTCGAGATCTTGCGGGGTAAACGCAGAGAAAAACTCGACACTTCCAAGGAATTCGATCAGGGATTCATCGGTCAAGGCTCTGCTCCCTAGCCCGCATTTCTCATCAGGATCGCGGGAGCAGGCGCAGGATTCGTATCCGTAAGCGCCGCTCTGGAGCGAAAAGCGTAGCAATGGCTACGGTTTGAGTGAAGAGCAAGCTTACGGATACGAAGACCAGCCTGAACCGCGATAGGCTCGCTCAACATACAAAGTGAATTTTTAGTCATCCTGGGTTTACTCCTATAGACCTGTGCCATACCAGTATCCTACGCCGCCTGGCGAGAAATGCGGGCTAGCTACAGCAGTTCAATCCCGTGTTCCTTGGCCCGCGCCGCCAGCCACTCATCCCGAACGATTCTGCGAACCTCGTTGATCGTCTCTTCATCCAACCTGGCTGGCGCCTTTGCATTCACCATAAATATTTCAAATAAATTCTCGTCCGGCGATGGAAAAGGCCCCAGCATATCATCCACAGAGGCATTGAATACCTTACCCTCCACATCAGGCTGCAGGGAGCCGCGCAGCAACTTGCCTATATAGCCGCCCTCATCCTTGGTATCTGCCAGCGAATGCTCCCTTGCCATGTCGGGAAAACTCTCCGGGTCATCTTCCAGGATCGCCATCAATTCTCGCGCCTTGCCTTCGGAATCAACCAGGATATGGCTCACTTCTATGCTGTCGAATTTCGGTGAGTTGAGGTTGAAGTATGCCTCAATTGCCGCATCATCACCGACTTGATCCATGACCTTTTCGTGATAAAGCATCTCGGTGATGAAATTTTCGAGATCCTCCAATGAGAGGCCCTTCGCATCCAGCCATTTGTTGGTATCCGCTGCGCGGTGCAAACCCCAAACACGCCGCAGCTGGTCTGCCCGCTCCTGCAGCTCCTCAAGCGCTATGCTGATTCCCTGGCGTTTCCCGGCATGAACTGTCAGTTTGTCTTTGAGAATATCTTCCATCAGACTGTCATACCGGCCAGTCAATTTGAGAAGTTTAATAAAACCATCTGAGGTAATGACTTCGTCATCAATTCTCACTAGCTCTGTCATTACAAAAGTCCTCCACCCTGTGTTATCGCCCGGTTCAGGGCAAGTTTCTTCTACCCTTCAAGCTTTCTCAACGGATCCAATGCGATGTCTATCAGTCTTCGCTTGCGCACCACTATTTCCGCTATTGCGGCCATGCCGAATCGTAAGGGATAGTCGGTGCCATCTACGTTAAAGTACGTCTTGGCCAGACTGACATGTCCCTTGTAGATCGGACCCTGGCCATCTACTCCGCTCTGTGCCGTTGGCGATATATAATCCAGCGTCCCCTCCACAAATCCGTATCTTTGATAGGGAAAGGCGCTGAATTTCATTTTCACCAGTAATCCTTCACGTAGAAATCCTCGATCCCTTTCCAGGATGTCGATTTTCAAGACCGGGGTTGCCCCTTCTGGGGCAATACTGCCCAAGGGAGTATTTGCCTGTACCTTGTCGCCTGTCTGTGTATAGGTCACTTCCGTCACGATACCCGAGACCGGCGCCAGCACCCGCAAAAAATTGTCCTCATCAATATTCTCGAATTGTATGCGTTGCGCCGCCTCAGCCGACAAGCGTGCACTGCGCAGTTTCAATTCAACCTTGTTTTCCTCTCGTTCGATCTTGTTTCTCACGGTTTCATATTCGATGCGCAACTCAGTCAGTTTTTGATCACTCCCTTCGAGTTCCGCTTTTGCCTTGGCGTATTCCTCGCTCAACTGAAAATCCAGTTCGCCAAGCCGCGCCTGGGCAAGTTTGTAGTTTGTCTCTGCGGCAAGAAAGGCATTACGCTTCTCCTCCACTTCATTCTTTGAGACACCACCACCGCCAGGCAACCCAAACAGACGCTGGTATTTCTCTGCGTCTCGTCGGCTCGAATCATAGGCGATTCTGGCTTTTTCAAGATCGCCGCGCACCTCCTCCAGCTTGGCCTTTTGCGCCTCGGCAAGCTTGGTAAGACCTTCGGTGATACGTTTTTCATGCAGACTTGCCTGGGTTTCAATCTGACGCTGCAGGGCGTCTGCTTGCTGCTTAAGAAGTTGCTTGCGTTTGGGGAATTCCCGGTGATCCTGTATGGCCTCAGCAAGACGCAGGTCCGCATCGAGAGAACTGGTTGCCAGCGCTATCGCTTCTCGTGCATTGAGTCGCGCGAGGATATCGCCCCGTGAAACGGGAAGGCCTTCGGCCAGGTAAATATCAACCAGCTCACCCTGGATAGGAGCGTATATCCGACGCACCTCCTCTTCCGGTTCCAGTACCCCGCTTGCAGAAACGATGACATCGGCGCGACCGAAAAATGACCACACAAGAAACGCCAGCAACAGACCCGAGATCATCAGGATCATCAGGCTGATCAGCCGGCTAGGTTCTGCATAGAGGATCTCTATCCCTTCGGCGCTGTGCTCCTCGAGTGCTGATGAGAGACTTTGCAGCTTGTTGTCATTGTTTTTCATCTTGACTCCTTACGAGTACCTATCCCTGGTACTAACCGCGTAAGTCTCCAGTATCGTTACCGGATGAGTCATTTGTCGTCAGGCTTTTTCTGTTTCTGTTCGGAAGATAGCGTTTTTGGATCAAACGCATTCCATTCTCGCATATCGATCTGATTGTCCCTGTTCTTATCAACAGAGTCCCATGCCGATGTTAGCGCTGACCAGTCGACCGCTTCTTCTGGCGAAATGACACCGTCGCCATCCTTCTCCAGATCGAAGAAGGTCGGCAGGTCTTGTGACGCGTGGACGCCGAGCGGCAATATAGCCGGTGAAAACACACCTGAATAAATCAGGGTTAGCACAAGTCGAAAGCCATACCTATTCATTTTTTATCCTCTTGACTCCGGCGAAAGCGACCGACTGGATTCGTGTCTCATGGAAAACTCATGTAAAGGGGCGCTTACAAAATCCCTGTTCGCACGCCCTGGTGGCTTTGAAAATCTGCGCGAGTGCTTATTTACTCCGTGCAAACTCAGCTTCTGCGCGTGTTTTCACCTTGCCAGGAAATGCGAATTGTAGTTTTTCGAGCACCTCACGAATTTTTGTATCCTAATTCAAACCATGCTAATGGCGACCACCAGGCATGGGAAGTGCCAACCGGCGCAGTTCGACTGGCCCCGTCACTTTTAGGCTAATCATAAGCCTTCTGTTCGGTCGAGTGCAACTGAACCCCGATATGATACTTTGTTAGCAGGCGTCCCGCTGCCGAACGTTAACTCGGAGAGTCAACGACACTGACCCAAGTCTCTAAAAATCCCAGACAGTTTGAGTTGCATCGACCGGGGTTTCGATATGCTGAATATCGTGAATCCGTTTCAGATCGATACTCATCTGCCCTTTTCCCTTATGCCTGTACATGTCCCTGAATTTTGCACCCCAAACCACCTCGTCCCATCTGTAAGATGTCCTGGCCTGGACGACCTGGTGAAAGGTATCGTCGATGGCATTCACCAGGATCAAAAACTCGGCATCGCGCCTGGCGAGCTCATCCGGACTGACCCCATGCAATGGACTGTTGTCGGTAATCTGATGCACTACCGTCCAGTCGAGTGGAAAAAAGGCAACCTTCTGGCGTTCCAGTTCAAGTTCATAAAATCGTCGGATTCTGATTTGATCAATCACCTCTGTCATGCTCAACAGAATCCTGGCCTGAACCTCCAGGAGTTCGTTCTGTGCACCATTGGCAATGCGGAACATGAAACTTGTCTCGCCATGATGGGGGCCGATAACCGCACTTTCGCTGAATTGAATTTTGGCAATCGGCCGTGAGAAGCGGGCAAACATAAGGGCAGCGGCGATAGCGAAGCCCGACAATCCAACAAAAGCTTCCACCATCACCAACATATTGCTGCTAAAAGAGCGCGGCGCAATGTGTCCGTAACCCACGGTAGTGATCGTGTGTACACTTAAGAATAAGGCCTCTATAAACCGTCCACCCAGCGTCTCTGCCCGTCCTCCCACCAAGGCATCCGGACCGCACAGCAGATAAAACACGGAGAACAGAAGAATGATAAATATGTAAAGTCCAACGAAGACGAGCAGGAATTTCCACCAGGACGTGCTGAGCAGTGTCCGATAGAGATTAAGGGACTGTAGCAGAGGCAAACCCACGCGTGAGACATTGAAAGTACCATTACGATTTAGGATACGTAATCTGCTGTCCTGAATAACCTTGCTTCCAAGACCCAGGTCCGTCATCTCTCTGACAAATTGGTACTCTTCCCGCTGTGGTGTTTGTTGTGCCATCTGCCTGAACCACCGTTAGTCATTGACAATGTACCACAGAGATCACAGAGGACACAAAGGAAAAGAAGATCTGAAATGTTGGCCCGGTGGGCTATATTAAATGCTCTGTGCACGCTGTGATCCCTGTGGCTCTATGAGTGCACAGGAGCGGTGCTTCGCCATAAAACCATTTTGTTTTTGACGGGATTAAGGCTAGAGTGCACGCTAGGCTCTTGTAAATGAATAGTATTGCAGACTACAAAATAATTCCAAATGGGCGAGCAGACATTTCACTGGACTTCAACCTCAAGGACCCACGTAGGTCGCGTGAGAGAACTGAATGAAGACGCCTGCCTGGAGATGGGTGATAGGGGCTTGTGGGCAGTTGCAGACGGCATGGGAGGGCATGCAGCAGGAGAAGTGGCCAGCTGTATGGTAATCGATGCGTTGCGCAAGGTCAGACATCCAGATAGCCTCAGCGATTTGTTGAATGACGTTCGTCACTCGCTGCAACAGGTCAACCACCAACTTACCGAGGAGGCGAACCGCAGGCGTCAACAGATCATCGGCAGCACGGTGGCCGTGCTCCTGGTATTTGATAAGCATTGTGTCTCCCTGTGGGCGGGAGACAGTCGAATCTATCGTGTCCGCGATGGTCAATTGCAGCAGCTGACACGGGATCATAGCCAGATCGAGGAACTGGTCTCACGGGGTGTCGTCAACAGAGACGAGGCCAGAAAGCTGCCTGGTTCAAACGCGATAACCCGCGCCATAGGTGTCATGGACAGGGTGGAACTGGATTCGGAGATTCATAGCATCCAGGAGGGCGACAGATTCCTACTCTGTAGCGACGGTCTATATAATGAAGTCAGCACCCAGGATATCAAGCGATTTCTGGCGTTGGAAAATTGCCAGGAATCAGCCGATCGGCTAATCCAGAGCGCGCTCGAGCATGGCGCTCGCGATAATGTTACCGTGGTGGTGGTGAGGGCCGATGATAGCCAGATTACCAAGACCGTTTTCAATCCATCCGCATCTCGCCTGAATCAGAGCGACACGGACGACGATGAAAAGACCAAGATCAATCGTTAGGAACCTGTCGCGTAACCACCACCATTCGCGGATTGACTGTTCGCCTTGCGCAAACATAAAAGTGAATGAGAAATCAGAAAGAACGATTTACACACCATATAAGATACTGATTTTAATCGAATTATTAAAATATCATAGCTCTGCTCTGACGGCTGGCATAGTTTCTGCTTTATAAAGCGAAGAAGTGGCGAATGCAGCGAGGCACTGACGCTATGATCACTCACAGGTCGGACGTGTATGGCTGGGGACAACTTGTATCAGCCGAGTCCCGATGCCCCACCCAACGAATCTGAAGAGGATCGTCAACCCGCTGTTAGCAAGATAGTCGTGGTTGAATTCTGCCTCCTTGCACTGGGGCCAGTCGCCGAAATATCATCTATCCAGGAGCGATTATGTCATTTATAACCCGAATACTGATGCCTTTGATAAACCGGGCTGCGTGTCTGTCGAGCCTGGTGACGTGGAAACCTGGAGCCCTGCAGATCATAGCCAGTGCATTGCTGGCGATGCTTTGCACATCTTGTGCGAATCTGGCGGGGCCTGAGTACACACAACCTGTCACACCAGGCAAGCAGGAATGGTCGAACGCAGAGAGTGAAGTGAGCCCCTCTACTGCAGCCATAGAACCTGACTGGTGGAAGCACTTCGGTGATCCTGATCTCAATAAACTGATTGACCGGGCACTGTCTGAGGGTATTGATATCCGGATTCTCGCAGCGCGCATCGAAGTGGCACGCGCCGGCGTCAGTCAGGCGGAAGCAGGGGCCCTGCCAACGGTATCGGCAATCGGTGGGGTAGATCGCTTCAGCCACTCCCAGGCTGAGAATACCACTCGTTACAGTCTTGCGGCAGAAGCCAATTGGGAACTCGATATCTGGGGCAAGATTCGCAAGGGTGTCGAGGCCCAAGGTGCTGAATTCAAAGCTACCGAGGCCGACTGGCGGGCGGGTTACCTGACCCTGGTTTCGAATGTCGCGGCACTCTACTTCAGGATTCGTCAGTTCGACGAACTCAGTGACCAGCACATGCAGACCCTGGAAAGGAACCATCGCATCCTGCTGATTTTCGATGCGATGTATCAGGAAGGCCTGATCCCCAAGACACAATTGCTCCAGCAACAGGCCGAAATCGACCGCCTTGAGAATGAACTGCTCGAGTTTGGCCGGCTCCGACTTGTGGCCGAAAATGGACTCGCGACACTCGTGGGCACACCCGCCGGTATGCTGAAGGTACCCAAGGCGCATCTGCGCAAGGCGACCCATTTGGTAGAGGTCCCGGCCGGCCTGCCATCCCAACTCCTGGCGCGGCGTCCTGATATACTCGCCGCCGAATACCGGGTATTGCAGTCTCACAACCTGACCGGCCAGGCAAGACTCGCAAAACTACCCTCAATAAGCCTGACAGGCCGGGCCGGTACAGCCGCATTTACTGCGGGCGACCTTTTCGGGGCCGTGACTACCGGACTGACCTCGGCGTTGAGCTTTCCCATATTCGATCCCAATGTCCAGGCCAGGATCAAACTGACGGAAGCCCAGACCAAGGTCGATGAGGAGGTGTACCGACGCACGGTAATCACAGCGTTCGAAGATGTCGAAAATTCTTTGACAAATCTGTCCAGCCATAAACAGCAGAGAGAAAAGTTGATACAGCGCCAGGAGAAATTGAGTGTCGTATCCGATCAGATCAATGCGCAACTTGACGAAGGCATGGTCTCTCAACTGGAAGTGTTTGAAATCGAGCGGACTTTGCTGGATGCCGAACAGCAACTTCTCGTCAATCACTGGTTGATTCTTTTGGACACTGTGACACTCTACAAGTCACTTGGAGGTGGTTGGCCAGGTGAACTGGTCGGACGTTCCGACTCAAGCGAACTATGAAGGAAACGCAACTAGCCCGCATTGAAGAATTTTTACAACGAATGGGTGCAGTAAGCGAACCTTAAAAATATACCGAATAATTCCACAGGAACTTATATAAATAGCAGTTCCCATGCATTATCCTAGAAATAGCACACGCACTGTTACGGTACATGAGTCCATGCATGCCGCTGAGACATGGATACCCAAGAACGATAATGATGACTGACAATGCAAGTAATACTGAAACCCGTTTCTCATCCTGACCTGGGTGAGATTGTTATTCGGGACCGCCTGTTTCCCATTGGGCGCCAAGAGCCGCCCTTTACAAGCTACGGACCGGACGTGATTGCCAAGCTTTCACGGCGCCATGCCCGAATTTTCGAGCAGGACGATATGATTTACCTGGTCGACCTGGACAGCCTAAACGGCACCACAGTCAACGGTAAACCACTCGAGAAACAGCCTGTACAACTCCGGCAGAATGACGAAATCTGCTTTGCCGGCTACCTGACCTACAGCACACAACTGCTGGGTAGCTCTGCAAAGGCCACTGCGGGCGGGAAAAAACTACCGGCTGTGCTGCTTACCCTCATACCGAAGTACCCCGCGACCTTGCTTGAGCCGATCGTGGTGTCGGAGTTTCCCTTCCTGATCAGCAAGTCTGACGATACATTCGCCCGCTATCGTGACCAGTTTCCCGATGAGTACAAATTTCTCTCTCGACGTCACGCGCACATTTTCACGCGCGACCAGAACCTCCTGATCGAAGACCTGGGAAGCACCAACGGCACCTTCGTATCAGACAGCCGACTGGATGAGCACGCACGTATTCTGCATGATGATGACAGCATCGCCTTCGGGGGCAATCATTTCCTCTATAAGGTCCGTATCACACATATCAAGCGTGAGCCCGGTAAACCGCTCGACGACCCCAGTCTTTTAACCGATGGCTTGAATACTGCAACGGATATCACGCGGACCACCTTCATTACCTCGGCAAATTCATTTATCGATATTTTCTGTTCCGATGACAAAGAAGAAGAAAATACGCCAGCTGACGACGAGGCCTCACAAGCTGCGCCCGGTGGTAAAGGTAGACATCATGCTAAGCGCGATTCAACAACCAGGGGCACCCGACAACCCAGCCGTATAAGGATTTTTTTACGCGAGCTACGACGCGCGTTTTCAGATGAGCAACGGCTGGTCAACCGTGGTGTTCTTTGGTCGGGGGTTATCATTCTTCTCGGGGTGGCAGGACTGATTGGCTTTTTCTATTACCAGGGCGCGCCCAAACGGGCGATTGAGCAACACCTGAATGCGGGTGAATATGTCGTGAGTGCGAAGCGTGCGGATGCCTATCTGGAACAACATCCGCAAGACGAAGAGGTGTCGGAACTGGCAGTCGAGGCAGTGCTCAGCTTTGCCATACCAAGTTGGCAACAACAGCTGCATGCAAAGGAATTCCTCAAGGCGCGCACAACTGTTGCTGAAGCACGTAGCATGAGCACTCACAATCCTTCCATAGTGCCATTGCTGGATATGTTGGACTGGGTCGTCGAGCTGGAAGAATTTATCCTCACTCGGGGCGGAGCTGACGCACCGATTGTGCTGTTCCATCACGAAGATCGTATTCAAGGGCTGTTAAACTGGTGGGATAAGAATAACAGAGAACATCGGCGGCAAGCTGGGCGCATTGCCCACTTCGCGCCGTTGTTCGAAGACACCCAGGCACGGGTATTGAGCCAGTTGCGCACCTTACGCAGTGAAAAGTCTCTCTATCTGAATGCAATCAGCGAATTCAAGCGATCCTTACGGGATCGACTCGAGCTTGATGAAATCGACGAGTTGGAGGTACTGCTGTCTGATTTCGGGTCCAAATACCCGCGGATTTCAGGCATAGAGTTACTCAAGCAGGATCTTGATCGCTATCGTTTACTCCAGAGTTCAATTCAGCAGCGCGCCTGGATCGAAGCCATCGACAGGGTCGGAGAAACTGAATATACCACCCCGCCGTTTCGTGAGAAAGTCGCAGCAATCCGTGACCAGCAGCTCCCACCCATGGAAACCGCCACGCAGTACCAGCAGGCATCCGAACTATGGAAAAAGGGTCAAGGCGAAGCGGCAAACAGGATATTGCAATCACTCACTCAGGGAGACTGGGGGGCAATGGCGGAAGACTCGCTGCAACGGCAGCTCAAAATATGGGATCAATACCAGGCACTAACAGAGAACAAAAAAGGCCCCGACTATTCCCAACAGTTACTCACCTTGTTCGTATCCCTTGATCCCATCGAGGATAGCTACTTTTCGGACGCACTCAGGCCTGAATATGAGGTGTATCGAGACAAGGCATTAGAGCGGGCGGACCAGGCCTTTCAGGAGGCCAGAGCTGCCTGGAAGCGCTATCAAGAGAATGGCAGGATAATGGGACTGCAGCGCCTGGAGGCCAAAATTTCGAAAAAATTCCGCGATCAGGCTAAACAGTTAACCAAAGCCTATACACGAACCCAGCAGGGAATGGAGATATACAGTCTACTGAAAATCAACAGCACAGTGGACCAAGCAGAGATACACAAGGCAATATTACAGGAGTGCCGGTTGCAGATTCGTTCGATGCGGGCACTCGGAATGGTTTTGGAACCCAAACTGCTGCAGGACAAGATCAAACTACTGCCTGACCCAGACCTAAGCCCTGGAAAGAGTAGTTGACCGCACTGAGATGAGGCTAAGCCTGTGGCTACCAAAAACATCGTACATATTGATTCCGTTGACTTTTCTGCAAAAGTTGTCGTACGGTCCCGGCATGAGAACGATCGCCCTCCCCCTCCTGTCCACCCTGCTCGGGCTGCTCCAGAGCCGCGCCCTCTTACACCTCAAAATCCTGGCGCTTCGCCAACAGCCGGCCATGGTTAACCAAACACCACGCAACCGACTCCACTTTAATTGGACTCAGCGGCTATTCTGGGCCTGGCTCTACCGTCTGTGGCCAGAACCTGCAAACACTGCGGGTGTTCAAACCAGATACCCTTGTGCGCTGGCACCGCAAGGGCTTTCGACTCTACTGGACGTGGAAGTCCCGTTGCCGCAAGAGCGGGCGTACACCTATTCCACCAGAGGTGCGCGAACTTATCCGGACGATGTCACGGGACAACGTTGTTTGGGTTGACCCTTTTGATTTGTTGTCACCGCACTGTTTTTATCTTTATTAATCCATTATCGACTTTAAATTTCAGCTAATGCTTCGGCCAATATATCGTATACCATGCGAATGCGCAGATTCGTTCTAAGTTCTTTGTGAGTTATGAGCCAGATAGGTACAGGGATGGAACATTCTGGTAAGACTTGCTGAAGGTTTGGATTCAAGTCGGTCACATGCCGATAAAGCACACTTATTCCCAGCCCTTGTTTCACAAGTTCCAGTAAGGTTACACCGCTGCTAGTCATAACTTTGAAATTTTCAGCTGTCAGCTGCAAACCAAATGAATTCAGTATTGGCAAGAACCATTCAACTCGATCATGTCCTACGAAGTCTGCCTTGTTTATAACGTCCAGCGTTATTGGGTGTTCGAGTTGTGCAAGGTAATCTTTGGATGCATAAAAGTGACCCGTTGTATTGCACACAAGTTTTGCTATCAACTCAGGTTGTTCGGGTCGTTCATGCCGAATGGCGATATCTGCTTCGCGCTTTGTTAAATCATGGACTGCGTTAGACGATATTATTTCGATATTTATTCCTGGCGCTTTTTTTCTAATTTTCTCTACTATTTTGGGTAATGAGTAAGTTGATAGTAGATCGGGCGCGGTGATGCTGACATCGCCTTCAATCGCTTGCGATTGTCCCGTAGCTGCTAGGGATATGCGCATTGCTGATTCGCCCATCTCCCGGGCATATTCAACCAGCTCCAGTCCAGGCTGGGTCAGTGTCATAGTTCTTCGATTACGCTCGAAAAGAATTACGCCAAGGTCTTCTTCCAAACAGGCTACTTGCCTGCTCAGTGTCGGTTGTGTCAATCCTAAAGCCCTTGCTGCGGCCGATAGCGAGCCTTCCTCGACAGTCGCGAGGAAAGCTCGGGTTTGATTCCAGTCGAAAGATACGGCATTCCAATTCATACATATATGTATACCACATATTGAATATTTGGGAATGTATATTTGATTTTTCTATAGATAAACTACTTCTAGACCTGGAGAAAAAACAATGAGCACTCGCACACAAACACTACTTTCGACCCTCTGGATTTTCATCATCCTTAACATGTTCGCACGGGACTTTCACGAGCTTGGCAGGCCAGGGATGCTGGAGCAAGTAATGGCCGGGGTTGTTGATGGGGTGACCATAACGCCGGGACTCATGTTGCTGGGCGGCATCATGTGGGAGATTTTTCTTGTCATGGTCGTTCTATCCCAGGTGCTGAAGTACAGGATCAATCGGTGTGTAAACATGATCGTGGGATTGATCGCAATCGCGATTATTGTGATGACCAATATTTCTCCTGATCTGGACAACATTTTCTTTATGATTATCGAGATCATCGCTCTAGTGGCAATCATTGGGATCGCATGGCGATGGAAGATCGAAACAGCCTGATTACGACTTCTCGCAACCATTATGCGTTCAAGGAGTTCATCAGATGAGTAAAATTATGATATTTGGAAATCGAGGGTCAGGTAAATCGACCTTGGCCAAAAAACTCGTGAAAGAAGAAGGCGTAGCCCATCTGGATCTAGATAGTCTCGCATGGTTACCAGAAACGCTTCCACAAAGAGCACCTCTAGCTAATTCTAAAAATAAAATAGAGAACTTTGTAAATCACAATGATGATTGGGCTATTGAGGGGTGTTATACCGATCTTCTGGAAATAGTCGCCCCTTTAGCGGACGTAGCAATATTTATGAATCTCAGCATCGCTCAATGTGTTGAAAACGCGAAAAAACGGCCTTGGGAACCACACAAATATGGAAGTAAGGAAGCACAGGACGACAATCTGGAAACGCTGATCAAATGGATCGAGCATTATAGGGAAAGAGATGATGTATTTTCGAATAGTTCTCATTTGAGAATCTATGAACAGTTTGCAGGTAAAAAGTCTATGTATAAAGAAAATGTATAAAAGGGGTCGGTAACAACTGAGAATTATTAATGTTGTCGTTTGTCACCGACCCTTTAATTTTTACTTTATTTTATAAGTTCAGTTGTAAATAGAGTGAAGTCTTCTTAATTGATTAATTAATAGGATAGGAATATGTTTTTTCGAAAATCACCTGAAAAATTCTGGAATCTGATCGCATCAAAATATGCAACATCGCCGATTACTGACATTGCGGCTTATGAGAAGAAGATTGAAAAATTAAAATCCTACCTGTCACCAGAGGATGTTGTGCTGGATATTGGTTGTGGTACCGGTACCCAGTGTGGCGATCTTGCAGGTAATGTAAAACAGGTTACTGGCATTGATATCTCCAGTAAATTGCTGGCGATTGCAGAACAAAGAAAAGCTGAGCGCAAGCTGGATAATATCGAGTTTATAAAAACATCGCTATATGATGAGCGTTTGAAAGCAGATGGTTTTGATGTGGTGATGGCCTTTTTTGTGTTGCATTTTTTAGAGGATATCGATGCCGTCTTTCAGCGTATCCATGACCTGCTTAAACCCGGGGGTTTATTTATTTCTGAAACCGCTTGCCTGGGCGAGAAAAGTAAAATTGCAGGTGATCTGGTTCGATCTGCAGGGCATCTTGGGTTTTTGCCAAAAATCAACCTGCTTACGACCCGGCAACTGGAGCAGACACTGGAAGAATCTGGTTTTCAACTCGTTGATAAAATAAAGTTTAGCGAGAATTCGGATGCAGAATATACGCTGTTCGCCAGGAAGGCATAATGAAACAATAGGGTAGTTCAGACAACCAGATTAAAAGGGGACGTGGCGAATGGCACTTACTTAAGCTGTCAATCGGTGAGGTAGGGTGCGCCATGCGCACCGAAATCAGACTAGAGTGTATGATTTCCGAGCAATGGTGCGCACGGCGCACCCTACGGTAGATCTTGTTTGTTTCGCCGTCGAATTACGTAAAACATGCTGCAATGACGAATTTGCTGTAAAAATGTGCATTTTCAGCTTAAGTTGAATTACTCAGCTGAACATGTCGCCCTGCGGTGGCGCCCTACTCTCAGGCAAACGGGCGCGTTCGACAGCGCACCTTGCCTTGCGCGGTCAGTGACAGGCGTTGCTCCGAAACCGCGGGTCGGCTGATATACCGGCACAAGCGCTCCAGCTTGTGGCGTTGATCGGCCCGGACGGCAACGCCGGCGTGGCGATTGAACCCGCCGACCTGCCCCACTGTACCGGCGGCCGTTTCATCGATATCGACCGGTGGTACGGTTTGCAACGTAAACACCTTGCGCCCTGCCTGCGGCCCCAGCGCAATGCGATACGTAATCGAATGCCCCTGCAACACACTGAGTGGATCGTCATCCGCGGTATCCGGTAGAAAACCCTGACAATGGTTAATAGAAGTTTGGGGCGGGCTTGTTAATATATTCAAAGATTTATCAATGTTGTGTTTCATGTGCTTCTGTTAGGTAAGCTACATGAGATTCAAAATATTCTGGTTTGGGTTGTTCCTATCCAGATAGATTTCCTCAAGATAGGGGTATCCTGATGAATGAGAACCTTACATGGCATTTTGATGTTGCGGTCATCGAATGGTTGATCGTTCTTGTTATGCTGGTCATTCTGGCCGTGGTCGGCGCTGTCGTCACACGTCAATCACTTAAAGCCTTCAGAAAGCCGAGTGATCAGTCAGGCGTACCGGATTCGACATCAGAAAATTGGCATACCGAAAGCGCTGAAGTAGTCCTGATATCATTCGTTACAACACCAGACGGTCTATCCAAAGAAGAGGCCACAAATAGACTAGCTAAACACGGATCGAATCGACTTCCAGAAGCAAGGACACGCGGTCCATTGGTGCGATTTTTCTACCAATTCCATAATGTACTAATCTATGTGTTGATTGCTGCGAGTGCCGTTACAGCCATGCTGGAACATTGGGTTGATGCCAGCGTAATTCTAGCTGTGGTCTTTCTCAATGCAATAATTGGATTTGTTCAGGAAGGCAAGGCCGAGAATGCTTTGAGAGCTATACGTCAGATGCTTTCTCCCAATGCAATGGTTATGCGTAATGGCCGACAAATAACGATCAGGGCTGAAGACTTGGTGCCTGGTGACATCGTCTTATTACAATCAGGCGATAAGGTACCGGCAGACCTTAGGTTGTTCCGTGTTAAGGGGCTTCAAATTCAGGAGTCGGTACTGACGGGTGAGTCGATGGCGGTAGAAAAGATTACTGATCCAGTCGCACAGAAAACCGTGATAGGTGATCGACACAACATGGCTTATTCGAGCACCCTTGTTACCCACGGTCAGGGTAGTGGTGTGGTCGTTGCGACCGGTGAGAAGACAGAAATAGGTCGTATCAGTACTCTGGTATCAGAAGTAGAGTCAGTGACTACCCCACTGTTACGTCAAATGGCCCAGTTTGGTCGTTGGCTTACTCTAGCCATTCTGGGTATCGCCATTATTACTTTTGTTTTCGGCTCGCTGGTTCGAGATTATGCAGTCGCTGAAATGTTTCTTGCTGCCGTAAGCCTGGCGGTAGCCGCTATTCCCGAAGGATTGCCTGCCATTATGACCATCACGCTGGCTATCGGTGTGCAACGTATGGCTCAGCGTAATGCCATTATCCGCAAACTACCAGCTGTCGAAACTTTGGGTGCCGTATCAGTCATTTGCTCAGACAAAACAGGCACCCTGACCCGCAATGAAATGACTGTGCGAACGATTGCTACTGCCGCCAATCTGTTTGAGCTAGATGGCACTGGCTACGATCCCCATGGTGCAATATCGCTGTCAAACAGGGGTGTACTTCAGGATGAGAGACCTTTTCTGCTGGAGATAGTGCGGGCTGCGGTGCTCTGCAATGATGCATCGTTAGAAAAAAAAAGAAGTGGGTGGATTGTCCATGGTGATCCGATGGAGGGAGCATTGTTAGTTTCGGGTTTAAAGGCCGGACTTGATATTGAGGTTGAAGGGAAACAATACCCGCGTACCGATCTTATCCCTTTTGAATCCGAGCACCGTTTTATGGCGACACTTCATCACAGTCACACCGGTGATAGCTTTATTTTTCTCAAAGGAGCACCTGAACGTGTATTGGATATGTGTACTCATCAGAGAATTGCTGATGATGATCAATTACTGGACAGGAATTACTGGTTAACCCGTATTGAAGAAATGGCAAAGCAAGGTCAGCGAGTATTGGCCATTGCCACCAAGCCTGTAAGTAATGAACAGAAGGAATTAACATTCAGTGATGTAGAAAGCGGCCTGATTATACTGGGTTTGTTTGGCTTGATTGATCCACCTCGCGAGGAAGCGATTGAGGCAGTACGAGCCTGTGATGATGCAGGTATCCGTGTGAAAATGATCACAGGTGATCACGGTGCCACCGCATGCGCCATCGCCCAGCAACTGAAACTCATTAATTCAGATGAGGTACTTACCGGACAGGAGCTGGAATTAATGAGTGAGGATGAGTTGCGGCAACGAGTACAGGATGTTGATGTGTATGCGCGTGTAAATCCTGAACACAAACTGCTTTTAGTACGATTATTACAAGAACAGAATTTG
Organism: uncultured Gammaproteobacteria bacterium; assembly: GCA_942492025.1. Lineage (GTDB taxonomy): Bacteria > Pseudomonadota > Gammaproteobacteria > SZUA-229 > SZUA-229 > JABDQW01. The sequence continues at coordinate 375,386 of CALODJ010000008.1, forward strand.
ATCGTGGCCATGACAGGCGATGGCGTCAACGATGCACCGGCCTTAAAACGTGCTGACGTAGGTACTGCTATGGGCCGCAACGGCACAGAAGCCGCCAAGGAAGCAGCTGAAATGGTGCTAGCCGATGATAATTTTGCTTCCATTACACACGCCGTGGAAGAAGGACGCACAGTTTATGACAATCTCAAGAAGGCCATTCTTTTTATTCTGCCAACCAATGGAGGTGAGGCACTGATTATCTTAGCTGCCATCTTGTTTGGTTTTCATCAGCTGCCGCTAACACCAGTCCAGATACTCTGGGTGAATATGGTTACCGCGGTAACCTTAGCACTGGCACTGGCATTTGAACCATCAGAAAAAAATGTTATGCATCGTCCACCTCGTAATGCACGTGAGCCCATACTAACCTCCCATCTTATTTGGCGAATTACCTTTGTCTCAATAATTATAATGAGTGGCACATTTGGACTTTTTCTATGGGAGATGGATAGTGACGCCGGTATCGAGCATGCGCGAACTGTTGCGGTAAATACACTGGTTATGTTCGAGATTTTTTACCTGTTTAATTCGCGTTATATCACTGCTTCGGTATTTAACTGGGCAGGCTTAACAAGCAACCGTTATGTACTGATTGCCATTGGTATACTCTTTATATTCCAGCTTGGCTTTACTTATCTTGAGCCAATGCAATCTTTATTTGGCACAACAGCAATCGGTATAGAAATATGGCTACGTATTCTGCTAGTTTCCTCTTCCGTGTTATTTCTGGTTGAGCTAGAAAAATATTTTATGCGGCGAATGAAAATATATGAGAATTAGAGAATGGTGATATGTATGTTGTGATTACGTTCTTAAATTGCTAGTGAGTCACAACTTGTGTATTCTCAAGAAATGCAATAGTTTACATCTGATTCACTATGGGGTCACATGTCTCAACCATTCGATTTAATTGTAGGTAATTTAAATGGATAATGAAAAAGATAATCTTGGGAACCTCTGATTATTTAGCATTTTCCAAAATTATTATTTTGAATTTTGTGTAAGCGCCGAATCATGTTCGGAATTAATGAATTCCCATCGTTATTTGTCGCTATTTGATAGATTATTCATCAAATCGCGTATTCCAGGCACACTACGCCTGTGATAATCGTAACAATCGCTTCTTCGACAACACCAGATTAATCAAGGCGCAGGTGGTAAATAAATGTGTCGCATTCTTTTCCAATCCGCGGAAACGAACCCTGGTATAACCAAACTGACGTTTCATGATATGTAAGACATGCTCTACCTTTGCACGAACACTGGACTTGGTAATGCTCTTTGATGTCTCTTCATCACTTAGAGACTTATTTCGGTAAACTTTTTTGCTGGTAAAATCTTTTGCATTCGGCGCATGCTCTTGAAGCACTCCTTTTTTTGCCCGGTCAAGGCGGCAAGGTCACATCGACCACCTATGAAGCCTAGTGAACCTGACGTGGCGAGATCAGACCCACTACGTTTCTGAATTATGGTCATTAGACAAATGATTAATGGCTCTAACTGCAGGAGTGGCTTCAGCCGCGTTTTGCTAGCGAGCTCACCGAACGTTCGCGGCTGAAGCTGCTCCTACGATATACAATTGGAAGCAAACAAGCTGGGTCGTATACGGCGACTAAGGCTCGGATGGTTGCTGTCGCTGCTATTGCTGATGCTGTCAGTCCTGCTGTTCTATCTGATGCCGTGGACACTCGTTGTTCGTCAGGGTCTGGTACTTATCGGCATTGCTTTTTACGCGACCGCCACACTGGTGGTCGTCTTTGCCAGGTGTCCCCACTGTGGCCGTTTGTTCCACAAGGTGCTGGGTCTCAGCAATCCTCGGTCACGCAGCTGCAGCCATTGCCAGCTTTCGTTATCACGTAAGTAACCGCGTTAGCGTTAACAGTTTTTGCTCGATCTGTTATTGTTGGAACTTCAATTGGTCAACAAGGACCGAAAAATGCGCCGAAAATGGTTACTCATTTCACTGTCTGCGGTGGTTCTGCTACCGGTCCTCGTGATCGTGGCGGTGCTGGTGTTCGTCAGCGTCTCCGATCTGACTCAACATCGCGATGTTATTGCCGAACAGGTCAGCAATGTCCTCGGACGGCAGCTGGCGCTTGACGGTGAACTCAAGCTTAACCTGGGTGGGACGACATCCTTCGTTGTCAGCGATATCAGTCTGGCCAATGCGGCATGGGCGTCGGAAGCAGATCTGCTGGCGATCCAGCGCATCGAGGCTGAGATCAGAATCATGCCATTACTGCGCGGTGACATACAAATTCCGCGTTTGCATGTGACAGGCGTGGACGCTTCGCTGGAAACAGACGCTGACGGACAAAGCAACTGGGTACTGGCTGATGCAGATGCGCCGGCCCCGGCCAGCGAGGACACCGGTGCACCGACCGGGCTTAAACTGCCCTGGGTCGGTGACCTGTCCATCAGCGACGTCGAAATCGTTTACCTTGACGCTGGCTCCGGCCAGAAGGTCACCGCAACACTCGATCGGGCCAACACCCAGTGGGATGAACCGACCACACCGCTCGTTATCGATATCGCCGGGCGGGTCAACGAACACCCGGTCACGGTCGATGGCAAGCTGGTACTACCGACGGTGTTGGAAATGGACGAGCTCGATTTGCCGGTCGAACTGCACGCCAGTGTCCTGGGACTGGAAGCGGAAGCCCAGGGGAGTATCAAGGGTTCTGCGCGCGCACCTGCGGTTGACCTGAGCCTTGTGGCCAAAGCTGACAGTCTGAAACCGATGCGCGAGGTGTTCGGCGATGTCGTTCCAGAGGTGAAGTCGGTTGAGCTGACGATGGAGTTGCAAGGCGATCAGGATCAACCGGTATCGGCCAAGTTCAACGCAAGCGCTGGCAGGGCCCGCCTGAAAGCCGACCTGAAACTGCACCGCGAACCGCCGCGACCGAAGCTGACCGGCGCTGTCGCGATCAATGATGTCGATGTCGTGCGTATGTGGGCGTCGCTGCTCGCGCAAGAACCAGACAAGCAAGCATCGAAGAAGACGCCGAGAGAAAGCAAGTCGGCAGCGGAGCGATTCGACCAACCGATCGACCTTGCGTGGGCCGGGATCCTTGATGCCAATGTCGTGGTATCCATGGAACGCATCAATCTGCCCCAGATTCGGATCAAGACCCTGCATAGCCGTTTGGTCATCGACGAACGCACCGTGACGATCGATGAATCGGAAATCGTCACCGATGCAGGCTCGGCCAAACCGAAGTTGACAGTCGACGCCCGTGAAAAACAAGCGGCTGTTGCTCTCGATCTGACAACCTCTAAAATAAAGCTGGGCAAGTTAGAACCTTTAGCGAAGAACAAGCGCTTCAAACACGGCCATGTCCAGACTGATATCGCCTTGTCAGGAGCAGGTGAGACGATTGCTCAGTTGGTCGAAAGCCTGGAGGGCAGCGTACAGCTCGACTACGCCAATAAACAAACCAAGGAAGAACTCACGCTGAACCTGGCGCATCAACCGAAGCAGAAAGGCGTGGACAGGACCCGCTTTAAGGTCACTGCCGATGGCGTTATGGATAATCAGGCAATCAAACTGCGTGGTAACCTGATACCGCCCGAAGGTATGCTCAAGATGGCGAAACCCTATACGGTTGATCTTGCCCTGGAGGCATTCGGCATCACCGGCAAGGTTTCTGGCACTGCGGCAGCGGCGACTTCGCTCGACGGTCTGGATATCGCTGTGCAGGCGCGGGCAAATAATCTTAACGGCGTGCGCAAAGCCTTTGGCGAACAGATACCTGAGGTCGGTAAAATTGACCTCAGCGCGCGCGTTAGATCGGACAATTCGAAGCTGGAAGTCTCCAAAATAAAAATCGCGGTCGCCGAAGGCCAGGTCACCGGTCGGCTGACCCTGAATATGGCCTCAGCGATACCGGATGTCGAGACCGAAATCACACTGGCCGACTTGAACCTCAACAAACTGTTGCCTGAAAAAAAACAACAAGCGCCGACAAAGCAAAAGACGGAAGCTAAAAAAAAGCCCGGCAAGGTATTTCCAGACGAGCCCTTGCCATTCGAAATGCTCTCCAGCTATCGGATCAAAGCAAAGCTGCGCGCGACCAATCTGCTGGGCACGCACAACAGGCGCCTGAAAGAAGCCGAAGCCAAAGTTACGATCGCCTCGGGTAAGATGTCGGCTTCCCTGCTCAAGCTTTCCTCGGTCAAGGGTGAGTTAGCCGGTGAATTTGTGGTCGATGCCAGTGGTAAGGGTGCGCCGGCTGTATCGCTGAAACTCAAGGCGCCCGAGATCGACCTCGGTGAATTGCTGAAAACAGAAGACGGGGTCACAGCGGTTGAAGGCCCGCTGGCTGTGGATATCGCTCTTGAGGGAAAAGGGCAGAGTGTCGCACAAATCCTCGGCACGTTGAAAGGTCATGTCGGGCTGCTAGCACAAGAAGGTAGCGCCGATGCCAAGGCCCTGGATATTTTCGTCGGCGGACTGAGTGCGATGTTCGGGACGATTTTCGTTGAGGGGTCAAACAAGACCAAAATCGAGTGTGCGATCTGCGATCTTAAGTTCGAAAAAGGCGTCATGACACCGCAGCTTGCTGTGCTGGATACCCAGTACTCGACCGTATTTGCCGAAGGCAAGGTCGACCTGAAACAGGAGCAACTCGACCTGAAAGTGACTCCGAATGCCAAGGGGGTAACGCTGAGTGTCGCGTTTCCAGTGTTGGTGAAAGGCACGCTGAGCCAGCCCAATGTCGATGTCGATAAAACCGGCGCACTAATAAAAGCCGGCGAACTCTGGGCAACCGTCGTCTATCCACCGGCCGCTTTGGTCAAGTTCTCGGATCTGGGCGATGGCAAAGAGAACCCTTGCGTTTCGATGGTCGCTGAAAAAGCCGGCATTCCAATCGTTGAGGATGTCGGCAAAGCCGTGAAAGGCGTCGTCAAAGGCACAGGTAAAGTCCTAGAAGGTACCGGCGGTAAGATCAAAGAGGTTGGTTCCGGCCTGGGTAAGCTGTTTGGTAAGGACAAGCAGGATACCGCTTCGCCAGCATCTGAGGACGAGCCTGGTGAAGCTGAGCCTGATGACACCGACGAGAATTTATTCGAGGATTATTGAATCGGGCCAGGATCGGTACTGCAAGCTGTTAACCCGCATTTCTCACCGGGATCACGGGAGCAGGCGCAGGATCAAGCCCGCATGTCTCTTGTGGAACGGCTTTAGCCGCGAATCTCTGGCGAGCTTCCGGGCAAAAGGAGACGTTACCGACGCTACCCTTTTCTACTCGTCTAGACTGTACAGAATCATTGTCTCACAAGGATGCAGTCTATGCCCACCGGCGCTGCGGCAGGAAACCGCGACAAGGAAACTGGTACTTATCGCTATCAACTCATGCTCGATGTGATAGTGCCGTCTCACCGCGTCGATGATCTCGTCAGTGGCGTGAGAGCCGGGCCGGGAGAATACGGTCTCCTGTGCTAAACCGTGGGCGACTGCGTGTGCGCTGATAGACTCTGCCTCCGCGATCGGCGCCTGATTTCTGGATCGACAAAAGAAAAGCCGGCTGCGACGGTCACCGTCGCAGCCGGCTTTGGTTGCGGCAGTTTGCTATAAACTACTCACACCGCAATACGAACATCAGTCTTCCCACAATCCATTCATGATCGGGATGACTTCGCAGACCTTGTCTGGACCGCAGTCGACGCCGTTCGTGAACCCGAGGAGATCAATGGAAATGGCAGGGTCGCTATGTCCGTAACCGACCATGCAGCCATCGTCTTCACTTATAATCGGCATGGTTTCTTCGCCACCGACGATGTTGAAGACCACGCTGGTCATCGTGACACCGTCATCGGTGAACTGAGGCTCCACCACGACGCTGTCAAAATCGGACCAGCAAATGCCGCTGCCGCGCAGGTCATCGTCATCAGTACGCAAGGCCATCGCCCAGGCGGCGTGTAGGATGTTGTCATCGTTGACCATAGAATCACCGCCACCACCTTCGAGTACGCAGATCGAGGTCGGACCTTCGGTCAGGCAGCTGCCGTCACCGTCCTCGTCGGTGCCGATGAACAACGTTATGACGACGTCTTCAGTGTTTTCGGTATTGACACCCAGGTGAGTGTTCAGAATCTTGAGGGTGTTACCTTCGTCATCCAGCTTCTCCAGCGCCAGACGTACATCGGCGTTCAACGCAGTGTCCTCGCCGCCGCTGAACGGGAAATAATGACCGTCACCCCGGCCGGCCGTCGGCTCAATCGCGACGAAATTCGCGCTCAGCGCATCGCGAGAGCCACTGCCGCCGCCCTGCTCACTGCCGCCGTCGCCTCGGCCACGGTCCTCATCATCGTCGTCGTCCGGGCTGGCGATCAGATTGCCACTACCCGCTGAAAGCGCGGCGAACAGTAGCAGGCTCAATGTTTTTTTCATCGGTATTATTGGTTTCATCATATAACTCCCCGAGGGTTGATAGTAAGCACGAGTTGGTAAATTTGCGGAACGATGAGGTAGGTACGATACAGCCGAAACAGCGCCTCATCGGCGGGAAAGTTAGTCACAGTATTCGATTTTTTTCAAGCCCAAATTCATAACATATATTATGGTGGCTTGGAGTATGTTATGCAGAATGGCCGATGTTACTGATCGAACAGATGAAATAAGTAACGACGTGCCTCGCAGTGACGCTACTCCAATCGTTTTATACTTAGGTAAGTACCGTTGCTATCTGACTCCTGGCATCTTTTCGTTAATCACCGTCTCCACCCGCAGCACTGAACCGGCCTTATCATACATCTTGATCCAGTTCATCTTGGCGCGATGTTTCACCCGCGTCCCCGGCAACCGCCGTTTACAGCGATCGGTCATATCACTAACCACCTCGCCGCGAAAGTTCCCGACCAGCTTCTTTCCAAGGAAATTCATCACCTCCTTGGCACCAAAGTTTTGCATACTATGGCTGACTAATTTTGGGTAGATTGCTGTTATATCGGCCACGCTGCGAAACATCACGTCGGTGGCGTATTCACACTGGGAGGTGACCCATTAGTATTGCATCTTCCCCAACAGGGAATCCATCAGTGGATTGAGCATAGGAAGAATAAACGACCTGTTTCCCCAAAATCACCCGTTTTTACCCAGCCAGTCATAGCCACTGACCCTGCCCCAATTACGAATTCCTTCCGAATTCCACCGTCATCTCAACAAAAACCGCGCACGCCAAACGCTGATTCAACCGTTTCCAGGCCAATTCCAGCCAACGGGCCCGACGGCATCCTGCCGCGTCTGTCAGGGGCGCAGCTCTATGTGTTTTGAATCACTTTGAATTACTCAGCTGAACATGTCGCCCTGCGGTGGCGCCCTACTCTCTGGCAAACGGCCATGATAGCGCAAACCGTACGGATGTTCTGCGTCCAGGCAGGAATTAGCTGTAAATCAATGAAAAATATAGCCTGTTGTGACGAAATAGCCGACCTTGCAGTATGACACACGGGCCAGGACACCGCGACTGGCGCTTTCACTGACGCAGACGTGACAGGGGTATGTCGTCCCATCAACTGAAATTAATTGAAGAGTTTCTGCATCAGCAGTACGAATGATTCTCAGTCTCTAACCATATGGTAAATAACATATCTGTCAACCAGACGATAAGTGGTGCGTTAGAAAATATTCAACATAACTACGGGAGAACCACATGAAGATACTGACTTACACGACTGCGATATTGATGACTATGACCGCTACCGGCGCATTTGCTCATCACCCTGCTGCCGAAGTTGTTGATGCGGAAACCTATGAAATTATCGAAGCTAATGTCGCCGAGTCCCCGCACGATGATATGGTGATGGATGAAATGGGTAGTTCCATGGAACAGGCATCCGGTGACGCAATGGGCGACGCGATGCAAACCGCCGCCGCGGGTGTAGATACAGACGCTGCTGCTGATGCTGCAGCCGATTCAGCTGCAACTGTAGACACGATCGACCTGATGGAAAATGTAGTCAACAATCTCGCACAGTAAGTTAACAAAAATATCTAAATGTGAAAAAAGGCTAACCACGGGATCGGAGGCAACTCATGTTGCCTCCGATAACGCTTAACCGTACACTTTCGGGTCCGGCAGTCGTTATGACCTGGCTATAAACAAACAATAAAATCTAATCGACCCGATCCGAATGTTTGCCAGACCTTCCCCATGCTGCAGACAGGTCTTCTGTTCAGTATTCCTGATAGCCTGTCTTATTTTCTATGCTGCTACCGCGCTGGCTACCGCGGAAGATGATTACAATGAAGGAACCGTGCTTTTCAATCAGGGTGACTACCATTCTGCGATAGCCCGATTCGAGTCGGCCAGGAATCAAGGCATGACATCTGCCGCCCTTTACTACAATCTTGGCAGCGCCTATTTCAAGATTGGGAAATACGCAACATCAAGAGCCTTTTTCAAGCGAGTCGCCGAGTATCCGAAAAAGCGTGCACTCGCTGAATACAATCTGGGGCTGATTGCGCTCAAGGAATATAACGCGCCGCAGGCTGTGGAACATTTTGAGTACGCCGTAAATAACAGCAAGGATAAAAAGATCGTTGAATCATCAAAACAGAAAATAGCCAACCTGAAAACTGTCAACAAGCCGTGGAAAGTGCTGCTGGCAGCCAATCTCGGCTATGACGACAACATTAGCGTTACTCCAGATAACGTGGCGCTGGGTGTCGATGACACTTTTTATAACATCTATGCCAATGCGGATTTTGTTGTTCATGGACAAAGGCAGCGCGGTTGGCTGGTCGACGCCAGTTACTTCAGAATCGACTACAGCGACAGTGATGACTTCAACCAAGATTACTACACCCTGGGACTGAGAAATGAACACCGCTTCGGCGACTGGAACACCGTTGCCCATCTCAGGACAGGCAGGAGTTCTTTTGGCGATGAGGACCTGCAAAGTTTTTACAAACTGGATGTGCTGGGTTCGAAATCATTCTCGGCCATCGATAAAATCGTGCTGCGATACAGGTTCGATGACTTTAACAGCGAAAACTCCATCTATGATTATCTCGAGGGCTGGCGCCAGCGTGCCCAGGTCAGATATTCAAGGAATAAAGCCCGATACAACCTGCAAGCGTATTATGAGCTGGAACTGAACAAGCGTGGAGAACTGGTCACCTCACTGTTCAGCTATGAATACTCACCAACGCGTCATACAATCGGCGGCAAATACATCCATAAATTCAGCAACAAATGGTACCTGACCGGCGACCTGTCCTACCGTGACAGTGATTTCCCGGCATCGGCCACGGTTAATCGCGATGACAGCCGATGGACAATTAATGCCCTGCTGGACTATCGCATAGACAGCACACTACTGATCAAAACCAACGTGAAATATATCGACAATGAGTCCACTGTCGATATCTACACCTATGACAGAACTGTCGTTACACTGGGTGTGAGCAAACTTTTCTGAATGCCGCTGCTGACTTGGTACCCGATATTTAGTGTCACGATGACTGGGCCTAAAAATCGTCCGAGCATAGGAAGAATAAACGACCTGTTTCCCGAAAAAGCACCCGTTTTTACCCAGCCAGTCATAGCCACTGACCCTGCCCCAATTACGAATTCCTTCCGAATTCCACCGTCATCTCAACAAAAACCGCGCACGCCAATCGCTGATTCAACCGTTTCCAGGCCAATTCCAGCCAACGGGCCAGACGGCTTCCTGCCGCGTCTGTCAGGGGCGCAGCTCTATGTGTTTTGAATCACTTTGAATTACTCAGCTGAACATGTCGCCCTGCGGAGGCGCCCTACTCTCAGGCAAACGGGCGCGTTCGACAACTAGAGTTTTACCGCGCAGGTGCGTCAGTATCTGCTTGATCACCCGCGGATCTTCGATGCACGCGATGGCTTTCATGCGGCCGCCGCAGACACTGCACGTTTCGATGTCAATAGCGAACACACGCTTCATACGTTGCGCCCAGCTCATCGCTGCAGGGCTTGCAACCGGCGTTGCTTCTGGCGCGGCTACTGTGGCCTTGTTGCATCGGCCCCGCCGTGCCGGCGTCACCAACGCGCGCTGTTGGGTGCAAACACCCCGTGGTAACGGGTTAGATTCACCCGCGGCTTAGGCACCAGCGCAATGCGATACGTAATCGAATGCCCCTGCAGCACACTGAGCGGATCGTCATCCGCGGTATCCAGGGCCAGATAGTCATTCTCGGCATCGCGTTCCAGCCAGCCTTGCCGTTCCAGGTAACGGCCAACCCGGTGCGCTATCTGATGCACCAGCTGTGTCAGTTCTGCACTGGCGGGCTCATTGACCCGATGGAAACGCGCGCTTGCCCCCTTGGCTTACTTCGACAAATCCAGCTGGGCCGTCAACGTGTTTACGGACCCAGATGAAACCAACAATTGGGTGGACAGATAACAGCGCTATCCGATTACCAATGAAACCCGAGAAGCAGCCCTATGTGTGTGCCGCCGATGTCAACATCTTCGATATCCGCTGAGGAGTAGCGTAAATCTACGCCAATATTGAAACCCTTGCCAAGTGTCCAGTATACACCACCATTGAGCCAATAGCCTGTGGCATCATCTTTAACCGATTCGGAAAAAAAACCACTGAGGCTTAGTTCTGTTTCAACGTCAATCAAAGCAATACCGCCGCCTATGTAAGGCTTTAACCGACTGTCTGAGCCGTCGAATATTTTGCGCAAACCCACGTCAAGCTCGGTGGTCGATAACTCAATGGCCATGCCCAAGCCTGTAAACGGATCGTTTTCTGTTACATCGTCACTCGAACTGAGATAGTCGATTGCAAAGCTAACAGGCCAGTTTTCCTTTTTGAAATCCAGAAGCACACCAAACTGGGTTTGCTCATCTAAAGGCTCAAAGTTATCCTTATCTAATGCCTTTTGTCCCAAAAAAACATTTAGATTTCCTGTCCATTCATACGCATGAGCATTAAAAACGGACAACACCAAGAGTGCCCCCAGAATATTTTTCTTCATAACTTATCCTTTGATTTCATTGACAAAGTTTCCAAACTAAGTATAGAAATACAGGAACGAAGTGTTGTTTTCGCAAGCTTGAGGTCTGTAATAAAATGTAAACGAATATCTCTCGACGCAATCTGGGAAAAGGAAAACAGAGCATAGGAAGAATAAGCCGCCGCAGACACTGCAAGTTTCGATGTCAATAGCGAACACACGCTTCAAACGTTGCGCCCAGCTCATCGCTGCAGGGCTTGCAACCGGTGTTGCTTCTGGCGCGGCTACTGTGGCCTTGTTGCATCGGCCCCGCCGCGCCGGCGTCACCAACGCGCGCTGTTGACTGTTGGGTGCAAACACCCCGTGGTAACGCGTTAGATTCACCCGCGGCTTCGGCACCAGCGCCGCCAGCCTGCTAGTCTTCGTGTCCGTAAGGTGGCTCAATCGTGATAGATGCGAAGTAATGTAGCGCCACTACAATAACGTAAGCACTCTGATCATTACGCGCGATTGGTATCACGCACAGCGCTAGCCCGCATTTCTCACCAGGATCGCGGGAGCAGGCGCAGGATTCGTGTTCGTAAGCGCCGCTCTGGAGCGAAAAGCGTAGCCATAGCTACGGTTTGAGTGAAGAGCAAGCTTACGGACACGAAGACCAGCCTGAACCGTGATAGGCAGGCTCGCATAACACACTGCATTTTGGTTCATCCTGGCTTTACTCCATATAGCCAATGCCATATCAGTTTTCTACGCCGCCTGGTGAGAAATGCGGGCTAGAACTTATAGGTCAGTTCGACGGCTATGCGCCTTGCCTTGTTGTAACTGTCCGGTATATCGAATGCTGCATAATGGAAGGAACGCTTCTCACCGAAGATGTCGAGTGCCAGGTTGTTCTGGAAATCCCGGCGGATACCGAAACGCGCATTGGCTTCGCGCGAGGTTGTCGACTTGGGTTCACCAAAAGTGTAACCGGATATCACGCGGGCGTCGACGTAGAACTGCCCCCAGCGTTCGTGTTCAAAAATGAATACGTTCCACAACCCCATCGTGGGATTGGATACATCCGCATATCTGGGGTCCTTGGAACTGGCCCAGGCCCAGCCCAACGCGGCGTTCAATCCTAAGGTGAACTTGAATGCGGAATTCTGTGATCGTTTATAGGCCCAGAAGCGCCCGATGCGGCCGGCATTCAATTCATAATAATAATCGACACCGAGGTTGTCATCGAAGCTTGCCTTTAGCTGCCCGATCTCGATTTGGTCGCGCACGGTATTGAATCTGCCGGGGTTCTTGTAATCTTTCTTGTTCTGATAGGTCCAGTAGGTGAAACCCAGTACAGCATATTCCAGGTCGGTCGATGAATCGCCCACCTGTAGATGCGCGTCCAGACGGTGTTTCAGAATATCCGCCTCTGGCCGACCATAGTCTGTTGCTGCTTCGCGGCTAAATACGTAGCGCCCACCCAGCAAGAGCTTCGTGCCATGAAAGGTCGGGCTAACCGTCCAGTCCACATCGGTAACACCCATTGCCAGCGCATCCTGGCCAAGGTCCCAGTTATCGGCCATCACGGGTGCGCTTGCCAGCAGGCTGGCAACGAGAGCTGCAATCAATTTTTTCATCATATGCTCACTGAATGTTCAAAGTGAGAGATTTGTTCCGGTTTGCACTACATTGGTCTGATGGGCTTTGTCGCTATTTTATACCAGTGTATCAGCATCGGATACATAACGGTGCCACCACCTCGCAATCATGACCCAACGTCAGCAGCTGACGATACAACCCGTAACCACAGGGACCCGCCTCATAGCAGAACAGCAGCACTTCAGCATTGATCGCGGTTCAAGCGCTCGACCAGCCTGGCCACCGCCTTCGGCTTGTTCGCGATCTCGCCCCTCAGCTCCGGCGCCCCTCGCCCTGCCTGTGCCACCGCCACGGTAATCGTGTCTTTATGCGTATCCAGTCCAATGTAGGCTGGATACTGGCGCTCAGTCTGGGCCTGCCTGATCGTCTCCAGTGCCGATACCGTTTCGACCCGAACCGATTCTACGTTAAACTCTTTCATGACCTGTCCTCCTCAATAATGGCTCTGTGTTTAAGGTTCCAACCTCAACATAACCCACGCGGTTGAGGTTGGACAGGTCAAAACATTATGTCTAGCTGTTCAAATTTGTCGTTGCATACAATCTTGTTAACCAGGATTTGGTTTTTTCTAAATTCAGTCTGACAGACAATAAAATCTCGGATCGGCTCGGGGGTCACGATCGGCTGGAAAATGATGATTGATTTTGTCTTATTGTTAATCGAGGGGGCAGCCTCGTCCAACTGCCCCCCACTGGCCGCGCAATCATCTCAATGTGCGGCATGTCGTTCTTCGAACTCTAATCATCATGTTCCTCTTGCTCCTTATTGGGCTCGATGGTTTTGTCGACTCGTGCGCTTCCATCCCATACAACCCCTGAGCTTGCATCCAGCACAACAGCATCGCCGATGAACACAACGCAGTCGAGAGCGTTTTCGACGTATCTGCTGTGGGTTTTGTATTCATAGCCGTCAAAATAAACAGTCTCGTAATTCGAGACCCCCTTAGACCCCATATAACCACTAGCTTTGCAATCGAAGGTCATCACTGCTGGTGGCCAGTTACTCCAGCAGTTCTGGATGGCCTCATCGTCGACTCGGATGACTGCTCTCGCAGCATCTTTTTCTACCGCCAACAGGTCTTCATCGTAATCCAGTTCACAGAAAAAGTCGGCATCATACACGCGCCCAGCGACGTAGCCGTAGCCGTACCCACCAGAGTATTCCTGTCGAGTTATAGAGACGTATGTCACAGAGTCGACACTTCTCTCAGAAGCGTATAGAGATTCGTAGAAGTAACCGGTTGCGCCAGGATCGCCACCTGGCCCCGCTGCATAGACCGGGACAGACAAAAGAGTTGTTATCAACGCTACAAGAACTTTTTTCATCACAGATACCTCCCTGCGAAGAGAAGAGCTACGTGTCTGAGAACCACACGAGACGGAGTTCCGACGCAGCTCCCCATTTCAATAACCGCCTCCATCTCAGACTAATGTATTAATGATACAAGGCTACCAGCGCACGATATTGACGGGGATCATCGGAACATCAAGTGCTCGATCATATGATGGTCGGACAAGTAATTAACAATATCTGACATGTAATTAACAATAATAAATTGACGATTATCAATTGCGTTATTTAACCGTGTTGATAGTTCTAAAAAAATTCTTAAGCATAAGAAGAATAAACGCCCTGCGGTGGCGCCCTACTCTCAGGCAAACGGGCGCGTTCGACAATTAGCCCGCATTTCTCACCAGGCGGCGTGGAATACGGGTAAGGCATTGGTTTTTTGGAGTGAAGCTCGGATGATCAAAAATACAGTGTGTTATTCAAGCATGCCTATCACGATTCAGGCTAGTCTTCGTGTCCGTAAGCTTGCTCTTCACTCAAACCGTAGCTATTGCTACGCTTTTCGTTCCAGAGCGGCGCTTACGAACACGAATCCTGCGCCTGCTCCCGTGATCCTGGTGAGATATGCGGGCTAGAGTTTTACCGCGCAGGTGCGTCAGTATCTGCTTGGTCACCCGCGGCTTCGGCACCAGCGCCGCCAGCCTGGAAATGAAATCCAGAGGCTCGAAGATGACATGGGTTGTTCCGTCACGATACGGGGTTTTCAGCTGATAGCGCACCTTGCCTTGCGCGGTCAGGGACAGGCGTTGCTCCGAAACCGCGGGTCGGCTGATATACCGGCACGTGTGCCCGGAACTCGGGGGCAGACAAGGAACGTCAGAATCCGAGTCACGAGTCTTTCTGGAATGCCTGAGGGCTGCGAGGGAACTCGCGCCCGAAGCCCCCCCGTCGGCTTGCGCGGCGGGGTGAGCCTAGACGGCAGTGAGTCATCGCGCGTCGATGACGTGATGTAACCCGTTGACCGAAGGGGAGTGAGGCCAGATCGTTGGGCCAAGAGGTTTCCCGAGGCTGAGGGTTGGTATGCGGAGGAACACGAACTGGCTTATTCGTATCTGTGGGTTGAAACATCGCCACCGCGAAAACGATCTGATACGCGGTATAGGAAGTGCGAGAGGGTGAACTGTGACGGCACTATCGAGACGAATTGGGAAGCCCCGGGTGGGCGCCCAAGGGTCGACGGTCTAGTAACGCAGGCTCGGACTGTTGCTTCCTATCAACTTGCAAAACGCAAGGCTAAAGATTGCGGCCAGCCGCTAACCCAGCCTGTTCGAGTCCAGACAGACAAACCGGGGAAGGCGTGAGGGGATGTTAAGGCGACGCGACGCCGATGTCTTTCACGCTGGCGGAGCTCCTGTAGTAGTCGGCGATGGGGAAAGCCCATCACAGGGCGAAGGGGAGCAGCTTAATTGGTTTGCACGGCAAACTATCTGACCGAGAGAGGTGAAGACCTTTGATAATCAGTGAAATGCAACGCAAACTCGCCATCTGGGCGAGCACCGATTGCGCCTGGAAAGCCGATCGTCTGCTTCGCCTGATAGCCCATCCAACGTGGTTGCAGGAAGCGGCGCGACAAGCGCTGGCAGCGCGTGGGTCAAAGACGTCGGGCATTGATGGTGTCACCAAGACCACGCTCCTGCCAGAGCTGGATAGCTGTTTGGATGTACTGCGTGCTGAACTGCTGGCAGGGACTTATGAGCCCGCGCCAGCCAAACGCATCTACATCCGCAAGGCAAACGGGAAACGTCGACCGTTGGGTATCCCCACGTTGCGAGACCGTATCGTCCAGCGTGCCATGCTCATGGCGATGGAGCCCTTGTGGGAAAGTGACTTCCATCCAACGTCTTACGGCTTTCGGCCGGAGCGCAGTGTGCATCACGCCATACGCGCCGTAAAACTGCAGCTAACCGACTCAACTGACACGCGAGGCCGCTGGGTGATTGAAGGCGATCTCGCGAGCTATTTCGACACGGTTCACCATCGTTTATTGATGAAATGTGTCCGCAAACGGATCCGGGATCGACGATTCCTGACGCTGCTGTGGCGCATCATCAAGGCGGGGCACATTGAGCATGGGCTCTTCTGTGCTGCCAGCGAAGGGGTTCCACAGGGCGGCGTTCTGTCACCGTTGCTGTCCAACATCATCTTGCATGAGTTCGACAGCTACCTTGATGATCGCTACTTGAGTCGGAAAGCGCGAGCTGCTCGCTGGTACTGGAATCACAGCATCCAGCGGGGATCGGCTGTCGCCTTGCGGGAGCAGCGGCAGTGGAAACCTGCGGTGGCTTACTGTCGGTACGCGGATGACTTTGTCATCGTGGTGAAGGGCACGAAAGCCCAGGCGCAAGCCATTCGGGAGGAATGTCGCAGGGTACTTGAGCAAACGCTGAAACTGACATTGAATATGGATAAAACCCATATCACCCATGTCAACGACGGTTTCACCTTTCTGGGTCATCGGATCATCCGTAAGCGCGGCCCGCGTGGCGCGATGCGTGTGGTGTCCACGATCCCCCAAGACAAGGCGAAACGCTTTCAGCGTGAACTCACAGCGCTGCTGTCGTCCGACCACGGGCGATACACTGTTGAAGTGATCGAGCAACTCAACCGGAAGCTCATTGGTTGGGGACAATTCTATCGCTTCACGGACCACGTGGCCAAGGTATTCTCTCGCATTGACCGCGTGGTGTTCTGGAAACTCGCTCACTGGTTAGGTCGCAAGTATCGGTCGCGTATCAGGGCGCTGTTGCAGCGCTCGTGTCAATCGCCCGTGCCTGGCCAACCACGTACGTGGGTATGGTTTGGACCCACCTCGCGAGGCTACCCTCGCCGCGTATACCTGACCCGCCTTGTGGGTCGAGGCAAACAACGGTTTCGGTGGCGCACGCCTCAGGTGAATCCTTATATCCAGAGTGCATCGGTGCATCCGCTCTGTTCCCGGCTTTCGGAGGTGGCGAGGGCCTTTGGCCCCGCTTAAGTGGAGAGCCGTATGCGTTGAAAGGCGCACGTACGGTTCGGGGAGGAGAGGCAGGGAAGTAGTCTGACTACACCCTGCCTCTTACTCTACAAGCGCTCCAGCTTGTGGCGTTGATCGGCCCGGACGGCAACGCCGGCGTGGCGATTGAACCCACCGACCTGCCCCACTGTACCGCTGGCCGTTTCATCGATATCGAGCGGTGGTAAGGTTTGCAACTTAAACATCTTGCGCCCGGCCTGCGGCCCCAGCGCAATGCGATACGTAATCGAAGGCCCCTGCAACACACTGAGCGGCCGCACTCGCGCCGCCACTCGATTTCACCAACGAAACACTCGAAGATATTAGAGTGTTTTTAGATACTCGCAGCGATCGACCCAATTAGCGACACTACATATTGGTTGGTTGGTCGCTCCCGAATAACGCTGTATACTCATCTGATGGTATTTGTTAAGGCATATATCGCGACTGTGCTTTCGTTTTTCGTCATCGATGCGGTCTGGATTTCTCTGTTTGTCCGCCGTTATTATGAGGGACAGATCGGCGGTCTACTGCGCGACACGCCGCATCTTGGCGCCGCTTTCCTTTTTTATCTCATGTATGCAGGCGCTATCGTCTTCCTTACCGTCAGGCCTGCGCTGGCAACAGGTCGCCTTACGGATGCACTCGTAGGCGGTGCCGTTCTCGGCGCAGTTGCGTACGGCACGTTTACCGTCACCAATTACTCGGTACTCAACAGCTGGACGCTTGGTCTTGTTGTGACGGACATCGCTTGGGGTACCTTTTTAACATCCATCGTCGCGGCTTGCGGCTATTTGGCGGCACGTTGGTGAACGCCGGCAAGCTACGTTGCGATAGAGACCGTCTTGATGTTGACGAATTCCCGTATGCCATCCTCGGAGAGTTCGCGCCCGTAACCCGACGCTTTGACGCCGCCAAACGGCAGCCGTGGATCGGAGGCAACCATCGCATTGACGAACGTGCTGCCACTGTCGAGCTCGCGCACGGCGCGGCTAATCTCGTTCTCATCGTTCGTAAAAATCGCCGAGCCCAGTCCAAAGCGCGATGAGTTCGCGAGCTCGATCGCCTCGTCAAGGTTATCGACAGCAAACAACAGTGCCACAGGACCAAACAGTTCCTCCCGGAACGCGGGCGATTCCGGGGGTATGTCCTCAAGAATGCCGGGCCGGTAAAAAAAACCCTTGCCATCAACAGGATCGACGCCACAGAGTCTGAGCGCACCTGCTTTGAGTGTATCGGAGACCTGCGTGGCAAGGTCGTTTCTGACTGCGGCTGTCGCGAGCGGCCCGACATCCGTCGACGCTAGCATCGGATCACCGAGCTCGAGGGCTTCGAAGGCCGCGACAAAGGCGTCGCGAAAACGAGGATAGATATCGCGGTGAACAATAAACCGTTTCGCAGCAATGCACGACTGGCCATTGTTCATAGTACGCGCGGTGACCGCAGTCTCCACGGCTTTGTCTAAATCGGCAGAGGGCATCACGATGAATGGGTCGCTGCCACCGAGTTCGAGCACGGTTTTCTTTATATGATTGCCTGCCGCCGCGGCGATGGCAGTCCCTGCGCCTTCGGAGCCCGTCAGCGTGACCGCTCGAACACGTGGATCGGCGACCACGCGCTCGACCTGATCGGCGCCGATCAGCAAGGTTTGAAAACAACCGCTCGGGAAGCCCGCGTCGGTAAACACGTCTGCAATCGCGAGTGCTGAGCGGGGCACGTTCGACGCATGTTTCAGAAGCCCGGTATTACCCGCCATCAGCGCCGGCGCTGCGAATCGAAAAACCTGCCAGAAAGGAAAATTCCACGGCATGACCGCGAGCACTGGCCCGAGCGGGAGATAACATGCGTACGCTCGCGCTGCGTCGGTCTCGATAGGGCGATTGGCGAGCTGTGCGGCCGCATTGTCGGCATAGTAGCGGCAAACCCACGCACACTTCTCGACCTCGGCAATGGCAGAACTCAAGGTCTTGCCCATCTCCTCGGTCAATAGACGACCGTAGCGTTGCTTTCGCTCTTCGAGCAGCCTCGCGGCCTCGCGCATCCATAGCGCACGCTCATCCAAGCTCAGCGAGCGAAGGTGCTGATGAGCCGCAACGGAGCGGCCAATGGCACCGTCAACGGCATCGTTCGGCAATGCATCGAAGGCTTCAATAAGCTCTTCGGTTGCGGGATTGCGGCTCTCGATTCCCATCTGAAGTCTCCACGTTGAGCATAGAGTATTGCTAGATTACCGTAGGTTGTCGCAAGGCAGCAATACCGTTCCGGATTCATACGTTTGTCGCCAGTCACCAATCCGGTGTTGATGTCCATTTTTTGTTTACGTTTGTTATTAGATAGATTTCCATTGTGAGTGTGTTTCACGAAATGAACGAGGTAACGGTGTATTCGTTCCGATCGGTGAAATTAGACCGATCCAATCGAGCTTCATGCCGAGCTTCCTACTGATCAAGAGGAGGTACAGCGATAATGAAAACACGTTTATATTTCCTGGTTCCGGACGAGATGTCGGCAAAAAAAGTAACCGAAGCCATCCGCGCCAAAAACATCGATGATGCGAATATCCATGCCGTTGCTAAACGCGACAAGTATCCCCTCGATGAAGACATACCCGAGGTGGGATTGGTGGAAACATCAAATTTTGCCAACGCGGCCAAACGCGGCGCCGTAATCGGCGGCACCGCCGGACTTTTCGCTGGCCTCACTGCGGCTACCATAGCCCCTCTGAGACTGGTTGCCGCGGGCGGTGCTATCGCTGGATTAAGCGTTGCGGGGGCGGCGGCCGGCACGTGGACGTCTTCGATGATAGGCGTGAGCGTGCCTAACTCCGATTTGAAGGCTTTTCATGATGCGATCGAAGACGGACAGATACTCATGCTGGCTGACGTGGACGAAGAAAAAACGGATGAGATCAAACGCGCGATTCTTGCCGTAGACTCGAAAGCAGTGGTCAATAGCGGCGTGCTTGCCCACTGAGTCCATTGATGAGGACCGAAACCCGACAGTGTTGAGCGGGTCGCATCACCCTCAGCAATGAGTGGATCAAGTCGAAGCAACAACAGCGCACATGGATGCAAAAGCCGGCGATGCGATGAAACATAACGAGCTGCTGCGGCCTTCGCCAATCCGCTAACCGACAAGGTACAACCAATCCGAAAACGCAAATTAGGTAGCGAGTGCATATTCTGGTGATATCGGCGTCAGTTCCAGGGAAATCGCCTATCTCTTCGACCAGTACCATGCCATCTCCGGCCAGTTCAGCGGTGTGATCACCGGCAAAGATCCGGTTTTCGGCGGCAGCTGCTTTCGCGAGGAAGCCACTGGTTACGGTGCAGTCTATTTTGCCGAACATGTGTTAGCAGAAAAAAACAGCAGCCGGGAGGGCAAGTCCTGCGCCATATCGGGTGCCGGGAACGTGGCCCCGCACGCGGCCGAAAAGCTGATTGATCATGACGCCAAGGTGATAGGGCTCTCGGAAAGACGCGGCGCAGTCCATTTCAAAGACGGCTTGACTGAAGAGCAGCTCGCGACCATCAAGCAACACAAAAAACAGCGTGGAGATCTGAAATCAATCGCGGAGGCGAAAGACTGGAGCTTTATGGAGAACTCAAAACTCTGGTCACTGGATGCTGACCCCGCTCTTGCTTGCGCGACCCAAAATGAAATGGACGCCGATGATGCCAAGCAACTCGCGAAATATGAATGTGAGGCCGTATTCGAAGGTGCCAACATGCCCTGCACCAGTGAAGCAGTGCAGGTCCTGCGTAGTGCCGGTATCATGCTGGCGCCAAATAAGGCCGTGAATGCCGGTGGCGTTGCGGTATCTGGCCTGGAAATCACGCAGAACAGGTCACGCATGTCTTGGAACGAGGGCATGGTCAACGATGAGCTCAAGCGAATCATGGAAAACATTCACAGCGCTTGCGTCCGTTACGGTAAGACGAAAGACGGTATCGATTACAAAAAGGGGGCCAACATCGCGGCCTTCGAAGAGTTGTCCAAGGCAATCGAGCTCTACGGGCTCGCGTGAAAAATCAGACTAACTCAGAGGAGATGATGCGATGGCACGACAAGTTGGAGATGAGGTGAGCTGGAACTGGAGTAACGGCACAGCCAGTGTAACCATTAAACAGATTTACGAAAAGCGTGTCTCAAAGACGCTCAAGGGTTCCGAGATTGTGCGCAATGCCGACGCTGACAACCCCGCCTATCTGATTGAGCAAGATGATGGCGATCAGGTGCTGAAATCCGACTCGGAACTCAACTAAATTTTAATCGTAAAGTAATAACAACGAATGTCCTCTACGGAAACGGGCATTTAACGCGATTAGATGTTCTATGCAAATCTGCAATCACCACGCGCTCAACGCGCAGCTCCGAAAGCGCTTTGCATGGTGTGAATTGGAACAGGTAAACGGCAACACGCACGCTCTGGCGATAGGGTAACAAATCATCAAAATAGACAGGGCCTCTGCATCCTCGACAAACCGTTTGTGATGGGTGACTTTCTCATCATCGACGAACACCTGGGCAGCGTTGAATACATCGGCCTGAAGACGACACGGATACGCAGCCTTTCCGGCGAACAGCTGATATTCTCCAACTCCGGTCTATTGAAGAGCCGAATCCGCAACTATGGCCGCATGTTCGAGCGGCGCGTCGTGTTCAGTATCGGTGTCACCTACAGCACTCCCAGGGACAAACTCGAGCGCATCCCCGCGCTAATTCGTGACGCTATCAATGCTTAAGAAAGAACCCGATTTGACCGTTCACATTCTATGAAATACGGCGACTATGCCTTGCAGTTCGAGACGGTGTACTATGTTAAATTGTCGGACTACAACATCTACATGGATATCCAGCAATCGATCTATTTCGCTATTCACGAAGCTTTCGAACGTGAACGTATCAACTTTGCCTACCCGACTCAGAAACTGTTTGTCGCGCAAACCGAGGCATGAGTGCCCTGATCTGGTTGCGAGGCAATGATTGATAAGCGTTTGACGCTAGGCGCCAATGCGTTGATCTCCAGCCTGCTGGTAGCCCCCGCTCTCGGCCACGATATTAGTAGGCAACTCGCTATCGGTGGCCTGTTGGCCGGTGCTGTCCAGTGCCAGACAATAAGCAACACATCGGACTCCAGCGATACCTGCGAGGCAGCTGTGCCCTTTCAACCGTATATACGCTTCCGTCCTAGCAGTACCGACGAAGTGTTTGTCAAGTTCGGTTTTGCAGCCGGCAACGGACTGAATGACGAGACGACGTTTGTGAATGCGCCTTGGGCGGCAGATCTCCAGAGCAGTGTCAAGAACATCAACGGACGTGATCGGGATAACCTGTTGACCGCATGGTACAAGCACACTTTCATTTTTGGTATCGACCACAGCCTCGGCACCAGCTTCGGCATTGTTGATGCTACCGATTATCTCGATGAGAACGCTTATGCCAATGACGAATACACCCAGTTCATGAATGCCACGCTGACCAACGGCCCTAACGTGTTTCTGCCTTCGTATGATATCGGTGCCGCGCTGGAATGGCACAACAAATCATGGTCTTTCAGCGGCGTATTGATGGACATTGGCGAGAATGATGACGGCAACAACTATCTTTTTTATGGTTTGCAGGCCAGCTATCGCGTCCACAACAGGCTGGGAGCCGGGCAGTATCGAGTGGTGATTACCGGCGGTAGCGAGGACTTCCTCAACCCGGCCGGAACCCAACTGGAACAACGCGCTTCCAATCTTTACTCGTTCGATCAAGCGTTTGGCAGCTCGGTCGGTGGCTGGGTTCGATTTGGCTGGCAGAGCGAGAAGGCCGCTATCAATTACCATGGTATTTTTTCGGGGGGCATCGATATCAAAGGTAACTTGTGGGGGCGCCAGCGTGACAATATCGGTATTGGTTTTGCCTACCTCAGTGGCGGCAACCTCGCAATCGACAGGACCAATGTGGCCGAAGCGTATTACCGTTGGCAACTGGGCCAGATGTTCGGGCTAACAGCGGACATCCAGTATCAGCGTGATTACTATAAACTCAGAGCGAGTCCCAGAGGCTGGATCGCCAGCTTGCGCGCCGTTGTCGGGTTTTGATCTCAACCTAGCCATTTTTTTTAAGTGAGCGCCACTCCTGCCCAACACCGATTAACTTGTCAAACCAGACGCAGCTCAGCGATCAGCGGCAAATGATCTGATGCTCGCTTTGCTGTGGCGCTCCTGTGCGCACGCAGGCTGTCGATGGCTGAGAGCGGCTGCACCCACACGCGGTCAAGCGCAAGCCACGGCCAGGTCGCCGGAAAGGTTGCCGGTGCCGGTGTGCGGCCGAACACACGGCGCAGGCTGCGCAGCGGCCGCCCCCAGAGGAACCACTCGTTGAGATCGCCCAGCACTACATTGATGTCAGCCGATGAGGCCATGAGCAATCGTGTCAGTTGTTCGACCTGATGACGACGCTCACCCGGACGCAGACCGAGATGCGTGGCAATGACCTGTACCTTTAAGCCGTCCACCGGCAGAACCAATTCGATGGCGCCGCGCGGCTCACGACCGGCCACGCTGATATCGTGCAGCTGGATGCCGTCAATCGGTAAACGGCTGAGCACGGCATTGCCATAGTGACCGCGCGCATCCTGAAACGTGACACCCTCGATGACGCGCGCCTGTATCGACTCACCCAGGTATTCAAGCACGTTACCAGGTATTCCAGAGAAATAGCCGACTTCCTGCAAAGCGACAATATCGGCGTTCAGTTCACGCAGCACCGCCGCGATGCGAATTGGATCTTCAAGGCCATCGCTGCCGATACCCCGGTGAATATTATAGGTCGCGATGCGCATGCGCCTCGATGACCTATACGTTCTTGTTATCGCGCTTGCGGTTTATCCAGTAGCGCAGGCCAGCCAAGCTAACCACGACCAGCGCAATGACAGCGATGAGCACCAGAATGCTGGTTAAGCTCGGGTCTTTGAGTGAGGCAATGATACGATCCGCGAGCAGCGATATCGCCACCACACCGGGCAGCATGCCGATGAAACTACCGATGGCGAAATCACGCAGCCTGATGTCGGAGATGCCGGCGATGATGTTTATGACCGTGAAGGGTGCCACCGGGACGATACGTAGCGTTACGATGGTGAGCACACCGCGTTCGGACAGTTTGCGGCTGAGGCGGTTGACGCGGCTGCCCGCAATCCGGCTAACGACGTCGCGGCCAATCGCATGGCCGACGCCGAAGGCAACCAGCGCCGCCATTTCGGCGCCGACCAGGGCGTAAGCGGCACCGCCCCAGGGACCGAATACGGCGACTGTGGCGACAATCATCAAAGTAATGGGTACAGCAACCAGTCCGCCGATAACATAGGCGACGAGCATCAGCACGGGTGTAAAGCGGCTGTCCCGGATCCAGTTGGCTGCGGCCTCAGCCCTGTCGATAGCAAGCCAGTCGGACAATGGTGTCCAGCGCCATAGTGCGGCCATTCCCAGCACTGCGATCACCAACAGACCGACTCGCAACAGGTAGCGATAGGCCGGTTTGCGCTGATCGGGCGCAACCATTTGGTCGAGAAATTCATCGGGTTCGACGGGCTTTTCAGGGTCAAGTAGTGCCGATTCCGGGATCCAAGCATCGACATCCTCGGGAATGTCACCCGACAACGGCTCGAGCCTGCGCTCGCTGCCGTGCAGCGACTCGATGGCATCGATCAGCGATTCATGCGCTTGCTCCGCAGCGGCCACATCATCCGCTGTTACACCGAGGTGCTCGGCCAGCAGTCTGCGACGAAAAGCGACGATGGCGTCACCGCAATCCTGTGCCTCACTGGACTCGACCGCGATATCACATTCCGAATCCAAACCCATCGAACGGTTGCTGGCATTGGAAGAGCCGACACGCGCAAAACAATCATCGATGATCGTCACCTTCGCGTGCACCATCAGCGACACCGGCGGATCTTTCGCCAGGCGGACATAATAAATGCGAAAGCGATCATGTTGGTCCGCCTTCCGCAATTGCTCCAACACGCGCGCCCGCAAAACGTCCATGGTGTGCTGCTCCAGCCAGCCACCGGTCTTTTGAGGCATCACGATCACCACCTGTGGACCGTCCGATTCCTGCAGTCGGCTCGCCAGCGCCGTGACGATACACTGAGAGCTGAGGTACTGGTTTTCCATATAGATGAAGCTTTGCGCGGCCTCGATGGAATCGATGTAGAGACGCTCGACCTCGCGGACTTCAGCGCGATCTTCATAGGCGGGAAGCGTCCGGGCGATACCGATATCAACGTCTTCCTGCGCCGCATCACAACTCGCCGGCCATGGGTCGCCTTCTGTGTTGGTGTTCAGTTCGACCGTTTCCTCACCGGTAGCGGTGCGCCAGCGTTCCCGCACCAGTTCACCCAGTGCCGCTGCAGCGTCGCCATCGACCATCATCTGCACGTCATGGAACGGAGGATACGGCTTACCGTCCGGGTCGATCCGCTGCTCATTATCAATAGCATGCTCGGATGTATCCCAGCGCCACTTGCTCAGATCCAAACCACCGGAGAACGCAAGCTTATCATCGACGACCACGATCTTCTGATGTTGTGATGCGCCGACCGGGTGGTTACCATCAAGACAAAAGTGGACGCGCTTGTGCGATTTCCAGCGCAGCTTGTAGTGCGGAAAAAACTCGCGCTCCATCGCGTAGATCATCGCGAAATCCCAGTTGAGAATGTATATGTTGAGTTCGCGCCGCTCCCTGGCCAGGCGATCGAGCAAGGGACCGAGCTTTTCGGGATAGTCATCTTGCTCGCCATCGCGAACAAGGCGGAGTTCGCTGTGGATGTCCCAGCCGACGATGAAAATCGAGCATTGTGCGCTGCAAAAAGCTTCGCGAACGGCGCGAAAGTAGTTTTCGCCATCGATAACAAAGGCAATGCGATCAGTACGAACCGAACGCCAGCAATTGCTGCCCTGCTCAAGAACGGCGCGCATACACCATCAGCCTCTGCGCCGATCGTCGCCGGGTATGTCTATTCAATATGCTCCCCCTCGATGCGAGTTGAGTTACGAAATGGCATCCTCCAGGGCGAGGATCACAATCGAAAAAGGCAATAAGCTGACACGATACCATCAGCATGGTCTGCGAACAACCGCCCTACGAAACAACCGGGCAAGGCGTACTTGCGATGAAGCAATCAAGGCCGGTCGACACCGGTGAATCGGCCTACAGCTAACCGCTGACATAGCAATAGTGAGAAGCAGGATCCTATCATCCAGGCCTTCTTATAAGAACTTTTTTGGTTCCACTTGTGCGCGCAGGTGCTGATATTTTTGCCAGATGACATCACGCACACTGTGTTGCTCAAAGACAATCTCAGCGCGTTGATCGATCAACGCGGCGTGTGACAGCAGTGCTTCGCGATATTCGGGTTCTATATCCTCGCCTAGCACTCTAGCGATAATCTGAAGCAGTGTCAGCATTATCTCCTCGCTGCTGTCACCGTACTGACGCAACAGATTGAATGCTGAACAACACAAATCGTCATACCTGTACCAGTTGCTCATCCAAAAATGCTCACCCATGATCTTTACCTGTGTAGGTTTCGAGCGACCCGCGACCAAAACCAATGCCGCGCAGATTTGGTTCAAGCACTGGAGCGCCAGAAACGGAGCATTTATCCCGGGTGATAAGGCACGTACCGCAATTTCGACCAGCTGCTCCATGGCATAACCCGGGTCCTGCATCGAGTCGCGGCGCTCGCCGATGACAAACGCACTCTGCAGCAAGTCGCCCACATCGTCGTCCGGTTCGGTATCAGGAACAAATCGCGCCAGCGTGTCGCCCTCGAGCACAAACGCACCCGGAGGCGCGCGCAAATCAACCGACACTCCTTTCTCTGCTACTATCTTCTCGAGTTTATGGAACTCTACCGCCTGCAAATAGCCGTTTCTAGGAGAGGCCACTGTTCTAACTCCATCTACATTTAGCCGCTCATATAAAGAAGCACTGCTTTCAGTTGAATGATGATGCCGATTAGTGTCTCCAGAATCAGGATAAATCCTCGATAGTGTTCCGAGCAGATCACCGGCCACACTGTTGATAATACTGAGTGGCTGCAAAAAATGCGTGATGCGATGAATGAAATGAATCAGAACAAAGAAACTGATAATACCCAGAATGATACTAAGAAGAACGGATAGAACTGGAGCACTGCTGTCAACTTTAGCGATATCATCAATTTGGGTAAATACACCCATTGCGTAAACGAAGCATGCGAGGAAAATACCGAGAGTGATCTGAGTCGTTTTAAGACGCATAAAACGCGGCAATAGTCCCGGACCGAATTGCGTCGATGCGTTAGCCAACACGGCAATAAGAATCGAAAAGACCACACCAATAACCGTCATTGACGAGCCTATGATGACACTGAGCAATGTTCGTGCACCGCCGACATCGATACTCATCACCGAATTTAGCGCTGACATAGCCCAAGTCACATAATTTTTTTCAACCAGCGGCGCAATGATGGCTAGCAACAAGGCGAGAAAACTGAAAATAGCGGGGATAAACCAGTAGCTTTCCTGCAAACGGTTCCATATTAACAACAGACGTATTTTCATCTTTGTTTACCTGGCTGACTTACACTTGTCTGCGAATAGAATACAAGACTAAAGAGAATATTGTCTGGATCTTGTCTGCTGCCGGGCTTATTCCAGCCCCTGTTTTGATGGTTACAGAACGCTCTCCGACAGTCTAGGGACTACGTGCAAAAAGTACGAGTATTTTGATTGACAATCATCCAACGGCATTTGATATC
The DNA here is from genome assembly GCA_942492025.1 of uncultured Gammaproteobacteria bacterium. Lineage (GTDB taxonomy): Bacteria > Pseudomonadota > Gammaproteobacteria > SZUA-229 > SZUA-229 > JABDQW01. The sequence goes on from CALODJ010000008.1 coordinate 403,148, forward strand.
ATTACACGTTTGAACAAGAACAGAAAGTCAACGAAGGAGAAAAAGCATGGGCGTTGAAGTGACGAGCTTGTTTGGGCTTATTGTATTGGCTCTTGATATTTGGGCAATCGTCAAAACGATAGACAGCGGTGCTACGACAGGAGCAAAAGTATTGTGGATTCTGTTAATAATTATTCTGCCGATTTTCGGTCTTGTTCTATGGCTTTTATTTGGGCCAACAAAAAGTTGAAGCTTTGCTGCAGAACCCAACATGAACCGTAAGATTGAAGCGAACATGAAGAAGCACAACCTAGAAATCAATATCACGCCCACGCAGGCCGCTAACCGCTCTTCATAATGGTGTAGGCCATCGTCATCTGGAAAGTGCAAAAGCTTTCCCAATAGAACGATTGTAGATATTTATCAGTACTTCAACTAAATATCATGTACGGCGTAAACAGGGACTTCAGCCTGGTGATGCCATCGTTTTAACGAAACCAGTCGGCACGGGCACGCTGCTTGCCGCCGAGATGCGCGCGAAAGCCAAAGGTCGCTGGATCGATGCGGCGATTCAGTCGATGCTATTGTCCAATCAACGGGAAGCAGAGTGTCTGCAACGCTATGGTGCAAACGCATGTGCCGATCTCACCGGTTTCGGTACTATGGGCCACTTGATTGAAATGACGAGAGCTTCTACGGTCGATGCAGTCTTGATCATGGAAGCGATACCTTTGTTAGACGGTGCATTAGAAACCGTCAAAGCGGGTATCCAGTCCTCACTACAACCCCAGAATCTTCGCTTGCGACGCGCCATCCGGGATATCGAACAGATCTCAAAGCACCCTGCATTTCCTCTGTTATTCGATCCGCAAACAGCCGGAGGCCTATTGGCGGGTGTGCCAAATGAGCACGTCAGCGCATGCATTGATGAATTGCATGTAACGGGATACCCGGAAGCTGCGATCATCGGCGAAGTAGAACCGCTGTCGAGTCAGCAGGCGCCAATAAGAATCAGCTAACCCGCATTTCTCAGCAGGCGGCGTGGAATACTGGTAAGGCATTGGTTTTGTGGAGTGAGGCTCGGATGATCAAAAATACAGTGTGTTATTCAAGCATGCCTATCACGGTTCAGGCTGGTCTTCGTGTCCGTAAGCTTGCTCTTCACTCAAACCGTAGCTATGGCTACGCTTTTCGCTCCAGAGCGGCGCGTACGCACACGAATCCTGCGCCTGCTTCCGTGATCCTGGTGAGAAATGCGGGCTGATATGTTTTGACCTGTCAAGTATTTTCATAAACTCTCTTTTGTTTCAAGCACGTTGGGTCAGAACACGGCCAGGCAGATTGCGATGGTGGGTCATGCTGATATGCGTGGGTTGGTTACCGACCGTTCCTCACTGCATCGCGGAGCTTGCCTTTCTCTAGTAGCAGGGTTCATCGACCGGGAACGCCCCTAAGGGATTATCCGGTTGGCCGATGCCGGTATAGCCCGAACAAGGGTTCTCCACACCGGCCCGACCGTGCCCTGACTCAACGTGCCAGTTACCTCCTCTCTACGCGTGATTGTCGAAATAATGATGTCAATGCAACTTCAGCTCAGCGTGCGCTCTGCTGCAGCTTGGGCATCTCCTGGCACACGATTGCCCAGATAAAGCCGACCAGCTCGCGCGCAATGGCCACGGTCGTCTGCTTGGTATTCTTGCCCGCCTGGATCAGTGTGCGGTAGCGGCCGCAGAGCCGCTTCTGCACGCGCCAGGCAATCGCCTTGGCCTCCTCCGAGGCGTGTTTGGCCTTGCGTTTCAGATGCATCGTCTGGCGTGCCACAAAGCGGTAGCTCCAGGCCGACTCCACCAGCATGCGCCGGGCATGGTGGTTGCCCGTTTTGGTAATCGCCCCTTGGCGTCGCCGGCTACCCGTGGAATGCTCGCTCGGCACCAGACCGAGGTAAGCCATCAATCGCTTCGGCGAATCGAAGCGGCTGATATCCCCCAGTTCCGCCAGCAATACCATCGCCGCCAGCTTGTCGATACCGCGCAGCGCCACCAGCGAATTCACCACCGGCGCCAGCGACCACTGCGGCAACACCCGTTCCATCTGCGCGGTGATGTCGGCCACCCGACGGCTCGCCGCCTTCACCGCATCGATATATTCCTGCAACACCACCTGTTGCCAGTCATGGCCAAACGTCAGTGACTCCAGCCAGTTGTAGTGGGTCCGGGTCCAGCGCGTCCGGTTCGATGGCCACGCGTGACCATGGCGCAGCACATAGGCGTTGAGTTGCTGGCGGGCTTTGCGCTCCTGCGCCTTCAAGTCGTCGCGCGCGCGGGTCAGGTCCCGCATCGCCTCCTGTTCCTCATCCGGCACCCACACCGCGGTCAGATCCGCGCTGCGCAGCAGCCTGGCCAGCTTGCCGGCATCACGCCGGTCGGTCTTGATGCGTTCCCCCGGCTTTTTCGGAATCAGCGACGGTGCCACCACCTCGCAATCATGACCCAACGTCAGCAGCTGCCGATACAACCCGTAACCACAGGGACCCGCCTCATAGCAGAACAGCAGCACTTCACCAGCGAACTCGCGGTTCAAGCGCTCGACCAGCTTGGCCACCGCCTTCGGCTTGTTCGCGATCTCGCCCCTCAGCTCCGGCGCCCCTCGCCCTGCCCGTGCCACCGCCACGGCAATCGTGTCTTTATGCGTATCCAGTCCAATGTAGGCTGGATACTGGCGCTCAGTCTGGGCCTGCCTGATCGTCTCCAGTGCCGATACCGTTTCGACCCGAACCGATTCTACGTTAAACTCTTTCATGACCTGTCCTCCTCAATAATGGCTCTGTGTTTAGGTTTCCAACCCCAACATAACCCACGCGGTTGAGGTTGGACAGGTCAAAACATTATGTCTAGAGTTTTACCGCGCAGGTGCGTCAGTATCTGCTTGATCACCCGCGGCTTCGGCACCAGCGCCGCCAGCCTGGACATGAAATCCAGAGGCTCGAAGATGACATGGGTTGTTCCGTCACGATACGGGGTTTTCAGCTGATAGCGCACCTTAGCCTTGCGCGGTCAGGGACAGGCGTTGCTCCGAAACCGCGGGTCGGGTAATGTACCGGCACAAGCGCTCCAGCTTGTGGCGTTGATCGGCCCGGACGGCAACGTCGGCGTGGAGATTGAACCCGCCGACCTGCCCCACTGTACCGCTGGCCGTTGCATCGATATCGACCGGTGGTAAGGTTTGCAAGTTAAACACCTTGCGCCCGGCCTGCGGCCCCAGCGCAATGCGATACGCAATCGAATGCCCCTGCAACACACTGAGCGGCCGCACTCGCGCCGCCACTCGATTTCACCAACGAAACACTCGAAGATAAGTGTATGGTTCGTTCAATATGCCGCTTGATGTCATCGTGTGTGTGTAAAACGAGACGAAAGATTCTGTGCTCCATTTTCGATAGTGCTTGTGCAAAATTTATTTGATAGTCATTAAGCAAGCTCCGTTGAGTTGTTAGAACCACAATATCTGCCTCCATAGCAGAGGCGCTGCTATTTCACGAAGAAACAGTATGTATCTTTAAGGCTATCCGCATCACATCATGCAGCGCGGCAATACCCGCGAAGTCTGTTTTGTAGAATCGGAGAACCACCGGTATCATCTTGAATCGTGGAAGACCCCACCGGTGTGTGCGGTCTTCATGGTGAAAGCTAACTGGGCTGAGCAGCTTCACAGCCTCTCATTCTAGCTCCCAAGTGTAGAAGATATCTGCGGCACTGCTTCTTGGTGTCGTCGTGCCTTCAACATGGATTTTCCGAGATAGTCGGTAACGTGTGGAAAATTCGGCTTCTCCTGTATCCAGATTAGTGCCCACCGATACCGACAATCGGGGGTTGATCTGGCGACCTATAGCAAGCTTCGTGTCTCCCCCTTGCCCGATATCTTGGGTTGGTTTGCCGATCAGCAGATAGGAAATGACATCATTTTCACTCATCGCTGGAGTTGAGAAGGTGGTGATTCGGGGTTTTTTGATGGCGCCAATGGCATTGATGCCGACGATTACCTCATCGATCTGACGAGTGGCGCGCAGGTTGATTCCGGGATTGCTGGGAGGCCCGCCGGCGAAGGAAATAATTCCCCGCTCGATCGTGAGATCTTGCCCGTAGGCGCGATAGGTGCCCTGATCGATGCTGATATCACCGGCGACGGAAAGCGCCTCGTTTGGCTTTGCTTTGCCATTTAGTTCACCTTCGAAGAAGGCATCCAGTCCAAAACCCACAAAATGGATCTCTTTACCCAAGGTCAAGGTGACATCCATATCCAATGGCATGGGTTGCGCTGCCTTTTCAGTTTCGGCGTCCTGGAGAACCACCACATCCGCATGGGCCGACCTGGCACTCGGTGGCAGGGTCTTTAGGAAAATATCAGCCTTTGGCACTGTGGTGTTCCCAGCCAGGCGCAATGCCTGTGGTGTTTTCTCGATGACCAGATCCGGACTGACCAAGATGCGCGCTTCCGGCAGGTTCACCGCAAGAAAATTATCCCCTTTGATCTCAACTTTCGTTGGCCAGCCGGATTGGGCGTCTAACTGACTGTTTCCCTTGATGGCTATGTTGCCCTCTGTGGATGCCAACAACCCGTCGATGTCCACGCTTTCTCCCCTGCCAACGATGTCGATCGAAGAATCGTTGAGCGCGACACCAAGCTCCGGCGCGTCCAGCCGTGTGATGTTGATTTTCCCCTCGCCATTTAGTCTTGGTCGCCCGATCGTTCCCTGCACATCGAAATCCAATCGAACGCTTCCATCGAGTGCGGAAAGTTGAGGGACCATCGCGGTGAGGAAATCGAGCGTCGGTCCATCGAGTGCGATGTTTGCGCCGATCGTTGCTTGTCGAGGATCTTCGACGGCGAGAACATCGGGGGCGTTGACGCTGGCGGTTATCTTGTTTTCAGCCAGTCCCAGCCTGACCTCCGCCGTGGCAGCGTTTCCTTGCACATCGGCAACCATTCTCGCGCCGTCGTGCGGTACGCTCACTTCGCCGGTCTCGGGGAGCAGATAGACAATCCTTCCCGGGGTGATATCGACATCGGCATGGGCTTGTAGGGTTGTCCCCAGTTCCCCATTGCCGCTTGCCGAGAGCTCACCGTCGAGGTTTTGAATCTCCGCCGGCATCAAGGGCTGGAGCCAGCCTAGCGGAAACGCCACGATCTCAAAGCTGCCACTGGCGTACTGTCGCTGCGCGTCACGGTTATCCCAGTTGCCCTGCGCGCAGACCCGCGCACCCTCACGTTTCATGCACAGCGGGGCGGCCGAGGCCTTGGTCGCGCTGGCCATCAGCGCAGTCGCACGCTCCAAATCCCAATCGCCAAAGGCGTCGGATTGCAGCGAAAGGCGCTGCAGCAAACCCATCCAGAGCTCGCCCTTGAGCCCGCCTTGCAGCGCGAGTTTGACCTGCCCCTGTTCGTGTGAAACGGATGCTTCCATTTCGTGCGCATCGCGGGTGCCGTTCGCAGTGACGGACAGTTGACTGATTTGCTGAGTCCCCACCATCAGCCCCTGTCCGGCCAGGTCAATGTTTGATGTTTTCCGGCTGGAGAGATCAACATCCAGATCCGCCGCTAACTGATCGAGTGCAAATTGCAGGGCGTGTAAGGACTTAGCTTCAAGTTGGGCGCTGATCCGGGGCTGTGTCTGTGGCCCCTCTAGCATGCCTTGAGCAACGAGGCGCCCAGAAGCCTCCGGCATCAGGTCAGAGGCATCGGGAACATCGATCTCCCAATCCAATTTGGAATTCTCTCCCAGCCTGCCGTTAGCACGGATCTCTGAATCACCGGAACCGATGATCAAATCCTCGACTTTGATCTCTTCGGGATGGACATTGACCACGCCATTGCCTCGTATCGGCAGTCCCCGCAACTCGCCTGTCAGGGCGTTGAGCGCCACCTTGGCGGTGGGACCGGCCTCATTGAGCGTACCGCTGATGCTGGCGTTCATATCGATCGCGCCTTGCCAGTCGGGATACTGTGCACCGGGATTGAGTTGTTGTGCCGTCGTGGTGAAATCATAGTTAAGCGCTGGGAGCCATGAGAGCGTGCCGACGGTCTTGAGCACGCCATCGAGCGTCTGTCCGACGATTTCGATGTGCCCGAGGCTTTGCTCGTTCCCCATGCCCTGTATCGTCCATTGTCCCTGCGGAATATCCTTTCCCGACAGGTCGGTGGCGAGCTTGAACTGGTAATCGTCCATGGCACCATTGGCAGAAAACTCCCCTTTAGCACTGCCGGCGATGGGCTCTCCCGTCAGCGGCCATTGGATATCCTGCCAGTCCCCTTTCAGATCGAAGCGGTTATCCTCAAGTGAGGCGCTTCCAGACATCGACAGCTGCATGGGCTGCGTTTGGTGATTGGCCTGCAGTTTGCTAATCAGAATCGAATACTGTTCAAAATCCGCCGCAATAGCAAATTCGGATTTCACATCAATCGACGGATCAGATGGGCTATTGGCAAAGAGATGCCCATCGAGCTGCGCTCCTTGTAAATCACCGCGTGTATTGATCTTCCCTTTGATGTGTGCGGCAAGCGCTGGGCTGATCAGGCGTCCGGGGATGTCCTTGACAACCAAGGCACCATCCCAAGCAAGATTCTCCAGTGGCTGAGTGATCGCAGCGCCAAGGTCTATTTGGGCGTCACCTTCAAAGCGCTGCGTGATGTCGATTTGCTTTTTGTCGCCTGCTATCGTCCCTTGTAACTTCCCGTTGGGCAGCGACGCGTGCGACAGGCTCAACAGGGTATGGATCTCCAGGGGAAAATGCCCGACCGGGTTTATTCGACCATCGGCCGCGAATTGCAGCGCTGGCATGGCCACGTCAAACTGCTGGATTGCTATGCCTTTGTCATCCCATCGCGCCTGCAGGGCGATGTTTTCGATGCGCATCGGATTGTTCACTATCTGAACACCATTGATCTGAACCGCATCGATGATGACGGTCAACGGAAGTTTCACATCCGGCAGCGCGATCGGATAAGGCGGCTTCTCCTGCGCTGTTTCGGGGGGCTCCTGGGCAAGGTCAACCGCCTCGATGGTCACGCCATCAATCTTTAGCAGTGAGAGATGAAATTCGCGCTGGAACAGCGCGCTCGGCTGCCAGTCAAGCACAAGATCGTCCACACGCAGCCGCATCGTGGGCAGATTCAGCTGCATCTTCTGCACCTGCAAACGATCGAGAAGATGGCCTTCAACAGCGCCGATTTCCAATAACTCCGGGGCGACCCGCGCCGTCTGTCGGAGTGCCCAGCTCAGGCCGGTTTCGGTCCCCAGTAACACGATAACCGTGGTGATGAGCACCAGTACGAGACCGAGCAGCGTGCCGAAAACCCAATACAAACGCTTTTTCATAACACCGCTCCGAAACCGATATAGACCTGCACATTGTCCAACATCAATGGCTCATCAACCGGCACGGCCACGTCGACCTTCAGGCTTCCAAATGGGGCGAGCCACCGGAGACCAACGCCGCTGCCGACACGTAATTTTTCGAATTCGTCGGTGAAGGCATTGCCCGCATCGACAAAGACCGCCGCTGCCCACTTTTCCAGGAACCTATGGTTATACTCGACACTGCCAGTAATGAGGTGCTCGCCCCCGATCACATTTCCAGCAGAGTCCGTGGGACCCAGTTCCTTGTAACCGAAGCCACGAACACTGGTTGCACCACCGGCGAAAAAGCGCAGGGAAACCGGATACAAGAGAAAATTCTCGACCCAACTGGTGCCCAACTCGGTGCGAAGATTGAGTCGACCCTTGCTGCCCAAGGGATGGAAATATTCCCCCCGCAGCAGCAAGCGCAGGAAACTGGTGTCAGACAGGATCGCGGAGGTGGCACCACGCAAATCCCCGAACAGGTCATATCCGCGTTGAGGGAACAGTGATTGCTCTATCTCTGAAAAACGCAAAGTACCCCCGATGGGTAGCAGGTTGGTCGTCGTCTCTGGCTGGATACCGGCCCGGTAAGTCTCGTGCAAGAACTGCAGAAACAGCTTGGCCAGATACGTGTCGTCGAGATTGCGCCGGACAAAGCCTAACTCTGCATCGGTCGTTTCTCGTTCTGTCGAGTCCAACTCTTCGTACTCGTATCCCGCCGAGGCGGCAAACCGATCTGTTAGGGTATTGACCACGGGGATAAAATAGGAGCCTCTAAGTTGCCGCTGGGTGGTTCCAAGTTTAAGAATGACCTCCGAGTGATGCCCATGCCGATTCAGACGGCGATTCGTCCACCGGCCCGAGACCCGAGGTCCCCGGTCAGTATCGTACCCTGCGCCGATCGAGATACGATGGCGCTTGTTCGGCACCATGGAAACATCCAAAGGGACATGATTTTCCACGGATTCTTCGAATAGGGGGTCGATCTTTACCGTAGAGGCGTAAGCCGATGCCATCAGACCCTGCTGAAATCGCAGCAAATCATCGTTCAGAAAGGGCTCTCCCTTTTCTATCGTAATAAAATCATGGACAAGGTCCTTGTCGAGAAAATCCTGCTGCATCCTGACCTCACCGAAGTAGTAACGTGGCCCGGTGTCGATCGCCAATTCGATCTCGGCCTGGTTGGTTTCTGTATCGACCCTGACCTGCGCCTTTTCGGGTTTGAACTTGACATACCCCAAGCCGGACACCGCGTCGATGACGGCATCCTTGCCCTGTTCGTAACGTTCGTGGTCGAGCACGTCTCCCACGCTGAGAGGAAATTCTGCGACCGCTTGTTGGATAGTGGACTCCTTCGCACCGGCGCCGGTCACGCGGACATCGACCTTGGAAATCGTTAGCGGGGGGCCGATATCCACGACGTAGACGGCAAACCACTTGCCGTTTTTCTCGGTCAACGAGGCCTCAATTTCGGGATTGTAGTAGCCGAAGGGTTCCAATGCAGCGCGTATCTGATCGGGTGCTTTGGCGTGCAGGCGCTTGAGCCAGGTAACGGTTAAATTTTCGTCGTCCTTGCGTTTTTCAAGATCAAGATAATTCAGCACATTATTCCGATATGTGCGACTAAGCCCTTCTATCTCAATATCGATGGCGGGTCCGGCGAAAGCCACGATGGGATTGATGATAAGCAGCAGCAATAAGACACGAAGCGTGCTGATACAAAAGCTAACTTGACTGGTGAAAAAAAACCATAAACCTTGTCCGTGATAATGTTTCACCAGGTCAGGTCATCAGGAACCTTGTAATCGGCATACGGGTCGTTTTCATCAACTGCCTGATCTTCCTCACTGAAGAGTACGATACGCTTTTCATTGCGCCGAAGAATTTTCTCTGCAATTGCCAAAGGCACCAGCTCGTAACGCCCTTCGATACGCGCGATACCCAGCTTGCCAGCGATAATCTGCTGCTTCATTACGAAGCATAGGAAGAATAAACGACCTGTTTCCCGAAAATCAACCTTTTTTACCCAGCCAGACATAGCCACTGACCCTGCCCCAAGTACGAATTCCTTCCGAATTCCACCGTCATCTCAACAAAAACCGCGCACGCCAATCGCTGATTCAACCGTTTCCAGGCCAATTCCAGCCAACGGGCCAGAAGGCATCCTGCCGCGTCTGTCAGGGTCGAAGCTCTATGTGTTTTGAATCACTTTGAATTACTCAGCTGAACATGTCGCCCTGCGGTGGCGCCCTACTCTCAGGCAAACGGGCGCGTTCGACAACTAGAGTTTTACCGCGCAGGTGCGTCAGTATCTGCTTGATCACCCGCGGATCTTCGATGCACGCGATGACTTTCATGCGGCCACCGCAGACACGACACGTTTCGATGTCGATGTCGAACACCCGCTTCAAACGTTGCGCCCAGCTCATCGCTGCATGGCTGGCGAACAGAAAGCGCAATGGATACGGGAAGCTCAATACCCACTGGCGCATCGGCTGTTCCGGCAAGACCTCGTCGACCAACAAGGCCGCGCTTTCAGCCATGCGCCGCGCACCGCAACTGGGGCAGAACCCGCGGCATTTGCAGCTGAAAGCCACCAGATGCTCAGCATGGCAATTGTTGCATTGCACGCGCAGGAAGCCGTGTTCCAGGCGACCGCATTTGAGACAGGCTTCGAATTCGCGCTCTAAATAGCGCGGCAAAATCGCGCCCTGCTCTGCAAGGTATGCCGTAAACTCAGGATAGTAACGTTCAACGACCTGGTAAAGCAGGCTGTTCTCGGGCTGGTGGCGTTGATAGCGATACGCGCCAGCTTGCTTGTCGCGGCTTCCTGCCGCAACGCCCGTCGACATGAGCTGCATCCTTGCGAGACTGTGGTTTATATAGTCTACCGCCCAAACGCAAGCAAACGCAAAGCGGGTCCATTGCTATATACATCAGCCATTTTCAATATGACACCCTCGCCGGGCGGGACATCCTGCCTGGAAAACGCCGAAATCGATCTGCGTATTATTGTCGAATACCTGGAGGCCAGTATCGATGAGGAGGCTTTCAAGAAGGAACTGCTCGGTGAAGACCACAAGCACACTGATAGTGACTTTACTGGCCGCGTTCTGAGCGGCGACGATGTTACCTGAACACAGGCCTTCGTCCGCATTTATTTAAGCCTGATTATTACGTGCTGGTTCCACTATTGGTTGCAAGTAGCCGACCAACTTCACGGTTTAATTTTATGAGGGGGGGGGGGTTAACTACATTGATAAATCAACAATTGTTTATAGTATGAGAGACCATGTTCAGGCAGACAAGGTAACTGAAAATCCGCGTGTCGGCAGTTCAATTCTGCCCCCGGCCACCACCTACATGAACCGAAACCAAGTCGCGCTCATCAGGTGCCCATCCTGCTGAGACTGCGAATTGAACTGCCCCGTTCAATTGCTCGGCTCATCCTTGAGCCTCACCCCTTCGGGGCTGGCGCGAAAATCTGTTCCCGACAGATTTTTCTGCCCTCGGCCACCATTAAATCAGTGGCTTACCGTTCCAAACATCCTTTTCCTAAAATCCTTTGCGTGACCCTATGAGCTGCTGAGGCGACGCAGAACCATCAGTACGGGTTGATTACCGCTGTTTCAATGCGGCGCTGCACTGAGGTGTGATTGGAGCTTTCCGGTGTTGTCGCTATCAGCGTGCGGATGGGATTGAGATCGACGCACACCATGCAGGCTGCCAGCCAACGCTAACAGACGGTCTTCGATCCATTGGCGTCGGTGTTCGAAATTACGACCACTATGTTGATCTTCTCCGCAAAGAAAGGCGCGGCGCACGCAGCGTGAGGTGCAGTGGTAGTAAGGGGGGTATCGAGCGATACCAGGGTCTTCCGTGCTCTGGGCATGGTGCTCTCCGTAGCGGCCTGTTTGTTAAACCCTACGAATTTACCAGGCCAGTGTCAGTTTAAATTTTTGGGTGTCCTGTTTCATGTTTGCTGAAACAGACAAGCTTTTGCCTAAGGTTGCGCGCGCCGTATTTCTATCCCGACTACTCCGGCACCAGACGCAGGATCTGTGAGAAAATTGTGTTAGTATCGGCCAAGGCTTAGTTCCTCCGGTTTCTATAGTGTTTGGTCGCACTCTCATTGTATCAACCAGGTGCGAATTAAGCCTTATTTGTTTCTCTTTGTGGGACAGCAAAGCGTGGCAAACCTATCAAAAATTCTGAAAGTTAAGCAATTCGCACCAGTGGATATGCCGAATCTCGAGGATAAGCTCTTCTTCGAAGGAGATAGAAAACAGCGATATGTTATTCAATTCTTTTTTCTCCTAATAATCTCCACCGTGATTGCAACCCCGGGAATAATTGCAGATTCTACCGCAACGGTGATTGGGGCCATGCTCATTGCACCCCTGATGATTCCGATCATGGCGACTACGGCCGGTTTGATGATGGGCAACGCGCAGCGCGCATGGCATTCCATTCTACTGGTGATGACGGGGACGCTCAGTGTGATCGTCGTGTCTGCGGCAATCGGCAGCCTGGGACTTCATGTAATCGACTTCGATACCAATTCCCAAATCACAGCCCGTGTTGTTCCCCGAGTGCTGGATCTCATCATCGCTCTGGCAGCAGGTACTGCGGGCGCCTACGCCATAAGTCGCAAGGAAATCGCAGACTCAATACCTGGTGTCGCCATATCCATTGCACTGGTGCCGCCTTTGTGTGTCGTCGGTATATCGCTAGCAGCGGCCCAATGGGCTGATGCATGGGGCGCACTCCTGTTGTTTCTGACTAACTTGCTGTCGATCCTGTTGGCGGGCGGAGGTGTATTTGCATTGTTGGGGTTGGGGGCAGCCGCAACCGAGGATATGAGTCATCTAAACAGAGGCAGGGCTTACAGAATTATCGCTCTTGGAGTCCTTGTCGTTGCCATTCCCCTGAGTATTTCAACCACAAAAGTGGGGCGTGACAGTATAGCCCAGGTGAAGATCACGAACATTGTCAATCAATGGGTGAGTCAATATCCCACTGACGTTGTAATCAAATCCGTCGTGGTCTCCGGTAATTCGGCAAAGATTATTATCAGCGGAACAGAGGCGCCATCCACCGTTGAGGACCTGGGTGCGATGATACAGTCAGAGGCTGAACAGATCGAAAAGGTGAATCTTCGGTTTTTACCTTCCAGGTCCTACCAGTATCCTTGACGCCACCTTCTGAGATACTTGTATCCAATCACAATCATGGACATCCAATAATTAGAAGAGTGGTTGCCGTCCACGCTCGGATCAGATTGAGATCGACGTATACTATGCACGCTACCAATGCATTCTCATCAAGCAGAGGTCGAATTCCACCGTCATCTCAACAAAAACCGCGCACGCCAATCGCTGATTCAACCGTTTCCAGGCCAATTCCAGCCAACGGGCCAGAAGGCATCCTGCCGCGTCTGTCAGGGTCGAAGCTCTGTGTGTTTTGAATCTCTTTGGAATTACTCAGCTGAACATGTCGCCCTGCGGTGGCGCCCTCACTCAGGCAAACGGGCGCGTTCGACAACTAAAGAGTTTTACCGCGCAGGTGCGTCAGTATCTGCTTGATCACCTGCGGATCTTCGATGCACGCGATGACTTTCATGCGGCCACCGCAGACACGACACGTTTCGATGTCGATGTCGAACACCCGCTTCAAACGTTGCGCCCAGCTCATCGCTGCATGGCTGGCGAACAGAAAGCGCAATGGATACGGGAAGCTCAATACCCACTGGCGCATCGGCTGTTCCGGCAAGACCTCGGCCGCCACAAGGCCGCCGCGCTTTCAGCCATGCGCCGCGCACCGCCAACAGGGCAAAGGCCGCGGGCAGTTGCAAAGCCACCAGATGCAGTATGCTCAGCATGGCAATTGTTGCATTGCACGCGCAGGAAGCCGTGTCCGAGGCCAGGCTGGCCGATTGAGACAGCGGGCTTCGAATTCGCGCTCTAAATAGCGCGGCAAAATCGCGCCCTGCTCTGCAAGGTATGCCGTAAACTCAGGTTCCCCAGAATAAAAAGGGTAGCAGCAATACAGTACAACCACAGGTTAGAAAACACAAAGAGCTGTAGGGAGCGCCCGCCCCATCCACAGGCTAACGCAACGCGGTTCAATGATCAGGCCGCCTGCTTAGAAATTCGGTCTAGAGCTGGCTTTCAGGAACGATTTTCATGAACCATGCTTTGAAACGCAGCCATGCACTCGTGTCAGGCTCTTTGGTTTTGACGACGTCTTCGCCATTTACGCGCCCGTGCCACTCGAGATCGCCATCTTCGTTTAGCAGAACACGATAGGTCAATTCAGCGAGCCTTGCATCAGGATCACTGTGGTGCTCCGCAATCATTTTCGCTGAATCGATCAGTAAGCCCATCTCGGCATTGATTTCGATAGAGCGGGGATCGAGATTCAGGGACCCAACGAACAGATATCGGCGATCAATAAGGAAAGCCTTGGTATGCAGCGTCATTATATCCGGACCTTCATCCGTTCTTTTCAGTTCGCGTGCCGCGGGTGCTCTTGCTTCATAAAGTTCCACACCGGCCCTGATCACGTCTTTGCGATAGCGTGAGTAGCCGCTATGTACTGGAACATGGTTGTTGGAAGCCAGTGAGTTGGTCAAAATAACCACGCGCACGCCCTTGTTGACCAGGTTCCGGACAAATTCAACACCGCTGTCACCGGGCACATAGTACGGCGTTATAATGATGATTTCTTTCTCGGCACTGAGCAGCACCTCTCTCAAGTCTGTAGCAAGCTGCATCTGCTCTTCGCTGATTTCGTTGATCAGTTTGTCGGGGCTGTCCGACAGCACGCGCGCTTCGGCAGGGTATAGCGACCGGCGATCCGCGATCAGCTCCTGAAGCAGTTGGCTTTCAAGTGCCTGTCTATAGACCGTATCATAGATCCCGTTGAATTCTTCTGCGATGGCGGTGCGCACAGTCTCAATATCTTCATCCGTGGAATTGACCCGATCGATGGGTATCGCGCGGGAATGATTCCAGTACTCGTTGAATGACTTGGAAATTTCAGCGGCGATGGGCCCCATCGCGAGCACATCGTAATCGACAAATACCGAGTCCGCCTTCAAGTCAAAATACTCATCGGCAATATTTCGCCCGCCGGTAATGCTGATCTGGTTGTCAACGGTAAATGACTTATTATGCATGCGCCGATTGGCCTGTTTGAAATCGCCGACAAAATTCAGCGAGGAAAACCCGCGACGCGAAACCGGATTGAACAGCCGGACTTCGATATTTGGGTGCTGGTTGATCAGCAGCAACCCCCGGTCCGGGGCGGTGGTAAAGATATCATCCAGCAGGAAGCGAACCCGAACACCCCGATCCGCCGCCTTCAGCAAGGCATTCATCATGACCAGACCCGCGGTATCCTTTTTCATCAGAAAGTACTGTAGATCGATAGTCCTGTCAGCTCTTTCAGCCAGGTACAATCTTGCACCCAGCGAATCCATACCCTCGGATAGCGGGTAGAAGCCGGGGAGCCCATCATGGGCTGCCACCCACCTGGATACCTCTTTGCCCAGCCGGGTATCCGCTGTGTCAGTGATTGTTTTACTGTACGGTTTGGGTTCATCGAAGGACACGGTCGCACAACCGCTGAAGAACAGGGCGAGCAGTAGCAGAGCGAATATTCTGCCGAGTCGGTAATCATTCATGTCCTCATCCTCTTGTTGAACAATAATAATATCAGGACAAACTCGACAGGAATTCTTGCCTATATCCTGAACAAATACAATGTACTCGCTGCCCAAAGTACAGGGTCAGAGCCCGCCTGATGGGCATTCTGCAGGTGGAGAAAACAGCGAGCTCAGAAAGTGGAACATAGTGCAGGTATGTCGGAATATCAGGAATTGCCGCTCTTTGCCTTCTCATTCTCCAGGGCCTTATCGGTGATTTCTTTGTATAGAACCATCATTTTCGCTGCCAGGTCCTGACATTCCGGGTGACGTTCTACCAGTGGGCGAATGCTCTGAGCGTCCTTGAAAACCTGTTCGAGAAACTTGATATCGAGTTCGTCCAGCGTTTCGCCCCCATCCACTTTTACCTTGAGTGATAGCGCACGTGGCAGCCGACGGGTCTCCAACTGTTCCGCCAGAACTTGAATGAGTCCAGCATCTTTCGATGTATCGGTCATGTACATGGATCTCCGGTCAATAATTCAACGGATTCGCAAAAACGTAGCATTTCTTGCATCTAATCATCGAGCTATAGAAGAATAAACGCCCTGCTATCCGAAGGTCAAACCTAATTTATCAGCCAGAGACAGCCACACGTACATTCCCAATCGCGAATCCCAGCGTCATCTCAAAAAGAAATTGCGCGTCTTGATATAGTCGTGAAGTTCGATTTACTGTGCGTATTTGCCGAATTCCACGAAGCGAACGCGAGATGTTTCCTCATCGATGATCGCGAGATTTTACGTATTGTGTTGAATCATCCCTCTTTACGCAGCGACTATTATGAGTCTGATTCACCATCGTTTAGTACCAATGCATCGTTGGTGATGATGAATTGGCGCATGGCTGTCACATCATATTGTTATATCAATGTGATAACAGATTCCAGCTGCGCTTTATTCAGCGTATCGTCTAATTTGGCTGCGCCTGGTCAGGTGGGTGTGTAACTATAGCCTCCATTATGCGCTGTTCTATGTACGTATAAAACGGATTCGATCTCAGCCTTAGCAGGTCTCCCGCCCGTACTGTAAGCACACCCTTTTCTCCGCGGATGCTCAGGTTTCCCAGTGTGAGTATTTCGTTACCTTGTGCGTCCGTTACATCATAGCCATAGACCGGATCATCGGCAGGGAATGGCAGCGATGTATGCGACAGTGAATACACCTCCTCCGGCCAAGCGAGCGCCAGTGGCCTTTCGCTAAGCTCATTAGCCGAAATCAGCCAGGATGTTTCTTTGACTTCAGGAGTGAAATCATTTCGGTTAGTGATCAGTGTCAGCCGAAAATCACTGGCCGGCAATTGGTTCAGCGCTTGGATGACCGCGTCCGGGTCGTACGATATTAGATCCTTGAAATAGCTCATCTGGTTGACATCAAAAAGCACTAGTTCAGATTTTTTATTGTTGATCACCGCATACAGTTTATCGACAAGATCCGTTGTGCTGACAGTGGCATCAACCAGTGATTGGAAACTGATGATGGGTGGAAGTTGCCTGGCATCTCCCGACTGTTGCAAGCTGTCGATGTCCGCATAGATTTGACTGATCAGTAATGAGATCTGCCGGCCAGCGTTTTTCGTGAAAGAGTTGTACTTGTAAGGATCATATTCGGGCAACACATCCACCCATCTGGCCTTGCTGAATGTGTCGAGATGACTGAGTATTCTTTGCAGGTTTGCAAGCCGGGCGAGCACACTGACACCAAGCGCAGGCGACAGCAAAAACAGCTGGTCGGGAATTGGCCGGTCTTCAGCAATCGCATCCAACGTCAATTTGATACCAAGGGCAGCGCCGGTGGAATAGCCCGCATAGAAATAAGGCAGGCCGGCGTGTTGGTGACGGATATGCCTGTCCGCAATGCGCACGGCTGCAAGCCAGTCCCGCCAGGCCACCGTATCGAGACTCGACGGCAGGGTGCCGTGGCCAGGCAGTCTGAGTCCGTAGACTATAACGCCGTTATTATTCAATGCCTGTGCGATACTTCGCATGGAATAGGGTGAATCGGACAGGCCATGAACAACAAGCGCGACACCTGTGGGATTATCTGTATCGAGCTTGTAGCTCCTGTTCCAGTCCGATTTTAATCTGCGCTCAAATCTGTTGCCACCGTCTATATAGCGCGAGCTTTCGAGTTGAATGGAAGTTGTTATGGCTTGCCTGTAGGAATCCAGTTCATCGAATAATTTCTGTTCCAGTTCAAGATAGCCATTCCAGTCAACGGTTTCTTCCATATTCGCGTCAAATTCCCGGCTCAATTCAATGGTGTGCCAGGGATTGAGATCAGCCTGTTTCAGGCTGATAACAAGATCAGCGAAGATGAATACAGCCAAGCCACCCAGTATAAATACCAGGGTATACGCAGATGCAGTGAATATCCGCTTGAGCATGAGCAAGCGTTCAGTTCGGTTCTGGTGAAGGGCTGTCTTCAAAGTACGTTGTCCTGGTGGGAATGACCGGTTGCGTACCGCTGGCCTCGATGATGCCCTGTGTGCTCAGATTGATGTCTTCGCATTGTTCCAGGTATTCGACGACATCGCGCGTCTCGATATAGACGTACAGTTCGATTTCCCGTGCGTATTCGCCGAATTCAAGGAAGCGTAGGCGGGATGTTTCCTCATCGATCGGTGAACAGAACAAAAATCAGATAAACAAACAACGTGTACAATTTAACTATCATTAGAATCACCTTTGTTATTGGCAAAAAAAGCTAAAGCAGCTTCGTGGCACCCAAACCAGTTTAGCTAATTATCCCGCCTGGCGAAACACGGGCTAATTTGCTTTGAGGCTAAAGGAGGGCTAATGGGGACGCTACCCTTTACCGAAAGGGTATTACCTAGCGGCACTGATCAATTTTTTCACAATCTATAAAAAAGATTGGTCGGTCATTTCGATTGTGGCACAGGGCAGACCGAAACTGTATGGTTATTAAAAGGGTAGCGTCCCGAATGGCAAAGACTCTGTACCGACAGGCTTTCTCGTTAAGTTTGTGGACGGATTCTCATCACCACCTCATATTCACAATGCTACATACCGCGCAGTGGTCATTAGCGGCGGTATTCACAACGATGATCCTGATGCCGCTGAGGTGTGGATGCCGGCAGGTTCATTCTAGACGCAGCCAAAGGGCGAAGTACACATTACTGCTGCGCGTGGTGATACCAATGTAGTACTCGTCGAAATTGACAAAGGACCGTATCTCGTGCTTCCAACAACAGCGGCATTTGATAGTGAAGAAAGACCGGTCAACTCGGATGCATCGAACATCGTTTGGGTCGATCCGACCGGTATATCGGCTTCTGCCAACGGCCCGAAGCTAGGCTATCTTTGGGGCAACCTGAATGATGGCCGGTCGAACGGGACCTTTGTAAAACTTCCAGCTGGATTTAGCAGAAAGATACATAGCCAGGGTTCAGTCTTCCGCGCTGTGGTAATCAAAGGTCAACCACGGTGGGGGAACCCAGAAGCAGAGAGCCCTGCGTTCGCGGGGCTCTCTATTTCGGCTTGACAGTCCGTTTACGGCTAGTTGCTTCTGTCCAGACTGAAACCGCGACCGTCGGCTTCAGAGGCGATCGGACATTCGCTAGCTCGAATCCCGAAATTCTCTTCTCTGGGTTTGGTTTACCCATCAGCGGGCATTCACCTATTTCAGACGACGGGCTCAAGCCGGCCCAATTTAGTTATTTCAAATACCACTATTGCCTGGATGAATCGACCGCTATTGGTGCATTGGAGAGTAGTGTCTTTTTCAAGATTGATTGATCAGCATCATGGCGATGATGAGTGAAAGCCTTTATATCTTTAATAAGAATTATTTACCAAACGTTTAATCATATATTGCAATGATGGTGGCAGTTCCAGGGAGATGTGTGATGCAATCGCAATTCGTTAGATTGTTTTTCTTGCTTGTACCAATCAGTTTATCTGCCTGTGGTGGTGGCGATGATGAGGGCGGTGCCCTCGTCTTTGAAGAGACGGAGCTATTTTCCTGTGAATTACCAGCAGGCAATCACACGCAACTCACCGTGGAGGGGGTAAATGGCGAAATTACCATTACCGGTGAATCAGGTGCTGATTCGGTCATGATTACAGCTATAAAACGCGTTCAATCAAAGCTTGATGCCCAGGATGCCAAAGATCACTTGCAAGAGCTGGTGGTAAATTGCGAAAGTCTGGAAAACACGGTCTATGTAGAGACTATTCAACCTGATGATACAGTAGATCAGAATTATATCGTTGACTATACGATTACCCTTCCGACATATTTTATGGTTCAGGTTGATAGTATCAATGGCATCGTGACACTAGACTCCATTGAGAACGATGTCACAGTGAACATGGCGAATGGGGAGGTTACATTGAGGAATATTCATGGAAGCGCCTTGGTAGGGCTAGCCAATGGCACAATTGATAGCGAAGTGGTTTTACCACTACAGGGCACGATTGACCTGAAAGTGGCGACTGGGGGCGATATCCAACTCGCCATACCAACAAACACATCGGCAACATTCTCCGCAACTACTCTCTTCGGAAGTATCAATATCTCTTCTAATCTTGTGCTTCAGGATATTGTTAAAACATCGACTTCTCTGAGCGGGACACTTGGAAGCGGGGATGGAGAGATTTCGTTGGGAACAATGGGGGATATATATGTGTCAGGATTTTAAAAGTGGATGGAAACAACCGCCAGGTATAGTGATCACTCTAACCGAACGTTTGAATGAACGTTTCGGCTGAAGGCGATTTCGGATTAGATCAGAATAGACGATTTCTCTACATCAACTGCTACATTCGCAATACTGAACACGCACCTGGGCATTACCAGAGATAACTACGATCAATCGAAAATCACTCTGTTTATTGGCACCGATGAAGACGGTGACGGCCTGCTCTCTGGCAAACCGACAGTATCGACAGACAGCCCGTTACCGCACAGGTGTGTCAACATCTTCTTGATGACCAGCGGATCTTCGATGCAGTTACCCTATGTAATGTTCTAACTAGCCTGAACGTGATTTCATTATGAAGCGTGCAAATTTATAACAGGTAATGATTTACACCCGCACTGCGAATACCTATGCTATCAGCCTATGAAGATAGCGAATAGCCCCAGCAACAGGTCTGTTGACAGCCTGACCGCAGCCCAGCCCGATATCAATGCCACCGTGTCTGCCTCTGCAGGAACCGGTAAAACCTGGTTACTGGTGACGCGCATTATACGCCTTCTGCTGGCCGATACAGAACCCGGAAGTATACTGGCGCTGACATTTACCCGAAAAGCCGCCGCTGAAATGCAGATGCGCTTGCAGGAACGTCTTTATCAAATGGCAACGGCCGACGACGCAACACTGACCAGGCTGTTGACACAGGCGGGCGTTTCAAATACCGAACAGAACATAATAAAGTCGCGTGCGCTGTACGAGAAGCTGTTACATGCTGACTTTCCGGTACGACTGCAGACTTTCCATTCGTTTTGCCAGGATATCTTGTCACATTTTCCGCTTGAAGCCGATATAACACCCGGTTTTGAGCTACTGGAAAACACTGCCCTGTTGCAACAGCAGGCCCTGGAGGAGCTGTTTGCCGAGGCAACACGCGATGCACAAGGCAAACTGGCGAATGACCTGGATATCCTGATGCAGAACTGTAACGGCCCGGCCAACACCAAAACTGCACTCAACAGTATGCTCGATCACCGCAGCGACTGGTGGTCCTATTGCGAACACAGTATCGACAAGGCCGCCTTCGCCAGTGAGCAGCTGCAGCAACAACTGCAGATACAGGTCAACACGGATCCCTTCACGCAGTTCTTCACCTCGGTAACCCGAGAGCAACTCATCGGTTTTATCGATTGTTTACGTAAACACCCCACCAAAACCAACCTCAGTCATGCCCAGCAGATCGAACAGGCCCTCAAGGCCGTCATGCTGCATCAGAGCGCCTTCAATCAGCTCCAGCCGGTTTTTCTGACCGCGAGCTGCGCGCCCAGAGCACGTAAATCCAGCAAAGCACAGGCCGCCAGCATGGGAAGCGACGGCGAAACCGCTTTCCTGGCGCTGCACACACATATCTGCTCGGCGATGCAGGATGCACTGGAAATATCCAAACGTATACAAGCGCTGGCGCTGAATTCAGTCTGGTATCGCACAGGCCAGCGTTACATCGAACTTTACCAGCAACTCAAACGTGAGCTGCGGGTTCTCGACTTCACCGATCTCGAGTGGAACTGTTATCGCCTGTTGAATACCGCTGACAATGCGCACTGGGTGCAGTACAAAATCGATCAACGTATCAATCATGTACTGATCGATGAATTCCAGGACACGAATCCAACCCAATGGCAATTGATCACGCCATTGCTGGAGGAAATAGCGGCAGGACCGGGTGAGCGGGCACGGAGTTTTTTCCTTGTTGGTGATGAAAAGCAGTCCATATACAGCTTCAGGCGTGCCAATCCTGAATTACAGCGACAGGCTTCGATCCATCTTGCCCTAAACGTGTCTGCGGTTGAAGTGCGCCTGGATGCATCCAGACGCTCATCACCGGCCATAATTGAAACAGTCAATGCCGTTTTCAACCAGGACGGCATTCAGCAGTACATGCCCGAATTTTCCAATCACGCCACCCATCTGCAGCAGCTACCTGGAAGGGCTTCGTTGTTTCCGCTGCACCGGCTCGACAACGATGATGCTCAAATCTCGGCCTCAGATTCAACTGAACTCAGAAACCCACTGCTATGCCCCAGAGCAATCGACACCCGAACAGCGCGAATCGATGAGGCCAATATGATTGCGGATCAGATCGAGAATCTTGTCGAAACACGGACATTGATCAGCACAAAAGACGGGGATGACAATGATGGTATCCGGCCGCTGGAGTACGGTGATATCATGATCCTGCTGCGCAACCGCACCCATATAGGCGTCTACGAATCTGTCCTGCGTGAACGTGGCATACCCTTCACCGGCAGCCAGCGTGGCGGCCTGCTCGATAACCAGGAGATACAGGACCTGGAAAAACTTCTGGACAGCCTGATGGCACCGTTCAACAACCTGTCCATTGCACAGGTACTGAAATCGCCCATTTTTGCAGCTTCTGATGCCGATCTGATGCGCATTGCGCAGTGGCCAAAACACAGGCGATGGTACCAGCGTCTGCTCGACCTGGATGACGACCTCGATGCAGATCACCCGTTGTACCGGGCTTCCCGCTTGCTACCTCGCTGGCACAAACTGGCAGACACCATGCCTGTTCACGATTTGCTGGATCGTATCTATGCAGAAGGCAATATCATCCAACGCTATGTTTCCTCGGTACCAGCGGCGCAACGACAACGTGTCAGCGCCAATTTGCTCCGCTTTCTTGAACTGTCACTGGAACTCGATAGTGGTCGCTATCCCAGTCTGAGCCATTTCCTGCACTATTTACGCAGTATTCGTCAACAGAAAAACGGACGTCCGGACGAACCCGCAGTCAGTCGGGGACAATCAAGCGTCAGCTTGATGACCATCCATGCCAGCAAGGGGCTCGAGGCACCCGTGGTCATCCTGGCTGACTGCGACAACCAGGGCAGACATAATGACGCCTATTCTGCGTTGGTCGACTGGCCCGCACAGAGCAACAAACCTGTCAGGTTTCAGCTGATTACCGGCCAGCAACAGAATGATCAAACCACAGTTGACATACTGAAGCGCAAAAAGGCGGCACAACAGCGTGAGGAACTGAATTTGCTCTATGTTGCCCTTACGCGTGCCCGCCAGTACCTACTGATCACCGGTAGCGCCTGCAGAGACAAGTCCGGCTGGTTTGAATATCTTGAAACAGCCATGAAGACACGCGTGACTCCCAGTCCGGACAATGCCTATCATTTTGCGGTTGGTGAATACCCTGAACAGGCAGTCATAAACACAACACACGCTGCCGCCAGCAAAGAGCCCGTGGTGGACGCCAGACTCAAGCGACCGATACAGACCCCAGCAGCACCGCTAAACATGGTTGCGCCCAGCCTGAGTTTCCACCACGATGACCAGCGCTTGCTTTCGTCTCAAGATAGCGAAGGAGCCCGGCGCGGGATCATTATTCATCGCGCGCTGGACCTGATGAGCAGGAACCCGCCCCTGACAGCGGACCAGGCGAGGCGACAGATCAGGCAGGAATCAACCGCCACCGATGATGCTGATCTGGAACAGTGGCTGGATGAAGCCTGCAAGACAGTGAATGACACGCGATTTGAAGCTATTTTCAAACCAACGGATTATTATAAGGTGATGAATGAATTGCCTGTCCTGTACCAAGACAGGGATCAAGCCGTGTTCGGCCTGATCGACAGGCTCATTGTCAAAGATGACTACATCACGCTGATCGATTACAAAACACACCGGGTTGATGACGAAACACAACTGGAAGCCCTCACACAGGCGTATCGCCATCAGATTAATCTTTACAAGACCGGTGTAAACAGGCTATGGCCCCACAGGAAAATCAACAGCGGGCTGCTGTTCACTCACAGTGCCCGCCTGGTATGGGTCGACTAACCCGCCTATCACGTGAAGTCACGTATTTTCCGACGAAAGAACTCACCGCAGAGACGCTGAGGCGCAGAGGGTTTTAACTTACAAGCGACTTTAGTCGCGAATTGCCGATGTTCGCGACTAAAGTCGCCCCTTGTACGAGAATCAGCAGCTTTCTCTGCGTCTCAGCACCTCAGCAGTGATATTTGTTTTTAATACTCCGATATCCCGGACAATTTCAACGGCTAGTGACAAAACTACGCTTTTGCGCGGCTAACGTTTAAAATAGGCAACATTTTCGTATCCCGGATTTCCAACGATTCAACTTAGAATCAACAGAGAGAACACCATGCAAGACAATGAGCGTCAGACTGAATTCGAACAGATTGCCCAGGCGAGACACCACGACCCTTTTAATGTTTTAGGCAAGCACACGGAGAATGGCAAAGAACTGGTACGGGCTTTTCTGCCTGGTGCAGACCAGGTCTTTATAGCTGAAGGTAACCTTCAACTCGAGCGCATTGCCGGTACAGATTTATTCGAATGGCGCGGCGACGCCGGTACCGTGCCCGATCGTTACCGCTTGATCTGGCACGAAGACGGCCGCCCGGAACACATCGCGCATGACCCCTACAGCTTTCCACCCCAGTTGCAGGATTTTGACCTGCATCTGTTTGGCGAAGGAAAGCACCGCCATGCCTACCGCTTCATGGGTGCCCACTTGCATGAAATAGATGGTGTCATCGGTGTCCTTTTCGGGGTGTGGGCGCCGAATGCAGAACGCGTCAGCGTCGTCGGCGGGTTTAACCAGTGGGATGGCCGCCAACACCCGATGCGAGTGCGTGGCGGCAGCGGCATCTGGGAACTGTTCATACCCGACCTGGAGCCTGGCCATCTCTACAAGTACGAAATACGCAATCGACACAGTGGTGAGATTTTTCTCAAATCCGACCCCTACGCCCAGGCTTTCGAGGTACGTCCTCAGACAGCGTCCGTCTGTATCAAGCCATCCACTTATGACTGGCATGACCAGACCTGGTTAGAACGGCGTCAATCGATGGACTGGCAACATTCCCCGATGTCAATCTATGAAGTCCACCTCGGCTCCTGGCAGCGGGGTCCGGAAGGCGAATTCCTCGATTATCGTCGTCTGGCGGAATCCCTGGTCAACTATGTGAAGGAAATGGGCTTCACCCATATCGAACTTTTACCCGTAACCGAGCATCCCTATGACCCGTCCTGGGGTTATCAGACCACCGGCTACTTCGCTCCGACCAGCCGTTTTGGCAGTCCAGATGATTTCAGATTTTTCATCGACCATTGTCATCGCAACGATATCGGCGTTCTACTCGACTGGGTACCGGCCCACTTTCCCAAGGATGCCCACGGTCTGGCGCGCTTCGATGGTACGGCTTTATACGAACACGAGGATCCGCGACTGGGAGAGCACCTCGACTGGTCGACCTTGATCTACAACTTCGGCCGTAACGAAGTGAAAAACTTCCTGCTCTCGAGCGCGGTGTTCTGGTTGGAGGAAATGCATATCGACGGTCTGCGTGTGGATGCGGTGGCCTCGATGCTCTATCTCGATTATTCTCGGGAGGAAGGGCAATGGATACCTAACCAGTACGGCGGCAGGGAAAACCTCGAGGCCCTCGACTTTCTGCGCGAACTGAATGTTGCAGTTCACGAAGAGCACCCAGGTGTGCTGATGATTGCGGAAGAATCAACCTCCTGGCCGCAGGTTAGTCGTCCCACCTGGACCGGCGGTCTGGGCTTCGATATGAAATGGAACATGGGCTGGATGAATGACACCCTGAGTTTTATGGCCAATGAGCCGATACATCGGAGCTATCACCATGGCATGCTGACATTCAGCATGCTTTATGCGTTTACCGAAAACTTTCTGCTGCCATTTTCGCACGACGAAGTCGTGCACGGTAAACGTTCGATGCTTTACAAAATGCCCGGTGACGAGTGGCAGCGTTTCGCCAATCTGCGCGCGCTGTACACGTACATGTTCTGCCATCCGGGCAAGAAACTCCTGTTCATGGGTACCGAGTTCGCACAGGGTGAGGAGTGGGACAGCACCCGGGTACTGGACTGGTACGTGCTGGAGTATCCACTACACCAGGGTATGCGGCGTCTGGTAGCAGACCTGAATGCACTCTACAAACGTACGCCGGCTCTGTACCACTTCGAATTCGACTGGCGCGGCTTCGAATGGATCGATTGCCATGATTCTGAAAATTCGGTGCTGAGCTTCCTACGACGTTCTGAAAATGAATTTGTGATCACCGTGATCAACTTCACGCCGGTTGCGCGACATGGCTACCGTATTGGCGTTCCCCAGGCTGGCGAGTACCACGAAATCCTGAACTCCGACGCAGACTGCTACGGTGGCAGCAATACCGGCAATGGAGACCATTGCCTGGTTTCAGAAGACATACCGTGGATGAACCAGCCTTACTCGCTGAGTCTGACGCTACCGCCACTGGCAGGTATTGTAGTGCAGTTAAAATAAAGCAATGAACGGCGCTACGACCGCTGTATGGCCCGGCCACGCCTATCCCCTTGGCGCGACCTGGGATGGTGAGGGTGTCAATTTCGCCCTGTTTTCCGAGCATGCGGACAAGGTGGAACTGTGTCTGTTCGATGCACGCGGCCGTCGCGAGACCGCACGAATAGACATGCGCTGGAGGACCGACCAGGTCTGGCACTGCTATCTGCCCGAAGCGCGACCCGGCCAGCTTTATGGCTACCGGGTACACGGACCCTATGATCCGAATCAAGGCCATCGCTTCAATGCCAATAAACTGCTGCTGGATCCCTACGCCAAAGATATAGCGGGGCATGTGCGCTGGAATGATGCGCTGTTTGGTTACACGATCGGTGACAAGGCAGAGGACCTGCGGCTCGACCCACGGAACAGTGCACATGGTGTACCCAAATCACGGGTTGTCGATACTGCCTTCACATGGGGTGATGATAAGCCCCTGCGCACTCCCTGGCACGACACCATTATATACGAGCTTCACGTCAAGGGATTTACCATTCAACACCCCGATGTTCCCCCGGCCTACCGTGGAACCTTTGCCGGCCTGGCAACAGAGCCGGTTATCGACCACTTGAAGAGACTGGGTATCACTGCGGTGGAATTAATGCCCGTTCATACCTTTATCAGCGACCGTCACCTGATCAGACACGGACTGAGTAATTACTGGGGCTACAACAGTGTCGGCTACTTTGCACCCCATGCCGGTTATTCAGCGACAGGTGATATCAGCGAATTCAAGACCATGGTGAAACGCTTGCATACGAATGGTATTGAGGTCATCCTGGACGTTGTCTACAACCACACCGCGGAGGGTAACCACATGGGACCCACGCTGTGCTTTCGCGGCATCGACAATACCGCTTATTACCGGCTGCTCGCCGATCAGCCACGCTACTATATGGATTACACGGGTTGTGGAAACAGTCTCAACATGATGCACCCACGCGTGCTTCAGTTAATCACCGACAGTCTGCGCTATTGGGTTATGGAAATGCACGTCGATGGTTTCCGCTTCGATCTGGCGCCGACACTGGCACGCGAGGAGCATGCCGTTGACCGCTTTAGCGCATTTCTCGATATCATCCACCAGGATCCCGTGTTGTCTCAGGTCAAGCTGATCGCAGAGCCATGGGACCTGGGCGAGGGTGGTTACCAGGTTGGCAATTTTCCGGTCGGGTGGACCGAATGGAACAGCCGATACCGCGATGCACTGCGCGCCTACTGGAAGGGTGACGGCAGTCTCATCGGTGAACTGGCTTATCGTATCACCGGTTCCAGCGACCTGTACGCGCATAGTGGACGGCGCCCCTACGCCAGTATAAATTTTGTAACCTGCCACGACGGTTTTACGTTACAGGATCTGGTCAGTTACAATGAAAAACACAATACAGAAAACCTGGAAGATAATCGCGATGGTGAAAACCACAACCTGAGCTGGAACATGGGCATTGAAGGCCCAGTCAGCAAAAATCTGCACATTATTCAGGCCCGGACACAACAGAAACGGAACTTACTGACCTCGCTGCTGCTATCGCAAGGCGTGCCGATGCTGGCAGCGGGAGACGAAATGGGACGCACACAGAAAGGCAACAACAATGCCTACTGTCAGGACAACGACATCAGTTGGATCAACTGGAACCTGCCCAGGCACGAGCAGCATTTTCTGCAGTTCGTCTGCAATGTCATCTCCCTTAGAAAGAAGCACGCGGTATTTCATCGACGACACTTCTTCCAGGGCCGCCACATCAAGGGCGCCTACGTCAAGGATATCTTCTGGTTGAAACCTGACGGTCATGAGATGACCGATGAAGAATGGAGCACGCACTACGCGCGCTGTCTCGGGCTCTTACTTCACGGCGATGTCATTGAGGAACAGGACGAACGCGGACGCAGCATTAACGACGACACCTTCCTGCTGCTGCTGAATGCAGGTTCGCACGCAATCCCTTTTCGCGTACCACATCAAGCGGGAATCGCCCGTTGGCTGGTAGTGATTGACACCTGCTATGAACAGGGCAAACGAACGGACAACCGAACTTTTAACACGGGTGAGAACTACCCGCTCAGACCCCGCTCCTGCGTCTTACTGCGATTGATGCGAAGCCCACGTCGGCCCTCCAATGCCGCGAAGCCAGGGTAAACCGCGATAAATATCTCAGTCAGCCTGTTGAATATACGCAAGCTTGAAGGTATTCCTGTCGACACCATACGCCCGCTCACGTATAGAGCGGGCTGATCATCCGCCACCCTGACCTTATTACGGGTCGGCATGGAGCAGAAGCCGGTAACTCATCAGTTCACGGACTTGGCTGTCGATAGATTCATCCTGTTCAACTCGGTCACCAGCTTCTTGGCGGGTACATATCCGGGCAGCATGCTGCCATCCTGCAGAATAATTGCAGGTGTACCACGCACGCCCAGACTGCGCGACACCTTCAGGTGCTGTTCGATGGGATTGTCGCATTCTTTAGCCTCGAGCTCCGTGCCTGCCTTCGCCATGTCCAGGGCCTCATTCTTGTCGTCTGAACACCAGACAGTAACCGTGGTCTCGTAGTCACCCTTGCCTTTCAGCGGCATGAATACATAACGGACTTTTATACCTCCATCCAGATATTGATCCATTTCGCTGTGCAATCGTCTGCAGTAGGGGCAATCTATATCGGTCACTACAGTAATCGTGTGCTTGATCTTCTCGGGGCTGTATACCACCATGTTTTCTTCGCCCAGCTCGTCGAGCTGACTGAGGCGAATTTCAGACATAGCGTCTTCCGAGAAATTCTTTTTTGTTGACAGATCAACCAGATTGCCGTCGAGCATATAACGCGCATCCTTGGTCATATAGATAACCTGCCCTCCCAGAATTACCTGATATAGACCTTCAATGGGTGTTGTGTCGATACGCGAGACCTGGTACTGAGGCAGGCTCTTGGCCAATGAATTTTTAAGCTCATCGATATTATCATCGGCTGACACTTGTGATGTAGTAAGGATTGTGAGTGCAAGTGCAAATGTACGTAACATATTGTTCATAATATTAAGATTGGTTAGTTCCAAAGACTAGACAGCGGCCATTATAGATAATTCCTTGTGCTGAGAGAAAACTTTTCGCAAAGGAAGCTCCGAATAATTCCATCCAGGAATTATTTAGCGCGCGAAAAATAAAAATGCGATTTTTTTTCTTCATTTTCAATCACATATGTGACTAAAAATGGCGCCGAATTACGCCCGCGGATGGTGCTGTTTGTAAAGATCCCGCAAGCGCTGATCTGCAACATGCGTGTATATCTGGGTTGTAGAGATATCGCTGTGTCCAAGCAGCATTTGTACAACCCGCAGATCAGCGCCATGATTTAACAGATGTGTGGCGAAAGCATGGCGCAGGGTATGCGGTGATAATTTCGCAGGATCTATACCGGCACGCATGGCATAGCGCTTAATCAAATACCAGAAGGCCTGTCTTGTCATTGCCTTGCCACGTTGAGTCACGAAAACGGCGTTCGTGGATGGACTCTTAGCCTCCAGTATCGATGGTCGCACATGGCGCAGGTAGGCGGCCAACCAGTCTAGCGCCACTTCGCCAACAGGAACAAGACGCTCTTTATTACCTTTGCCCATGATACGAAGCACCCCGGGTTCTATAGCGACCTGTGATAATTGTAGATTGACAAGTTCAGATACGCGTAAACCTGTTGCATACAACAGTTCAAGCATTGTGCGATCGCGGTAACCGATATCATGACCTGTATCGGGCGCATCGAGTAAATCAACAACCTGCTGTTCGTTAAGTGTATCGGGCAATCGACGCCCTGCTTTCGGTGACTCAAGCAGGTGGGTAGGATCCAGATTTATACGCTTGTCACGCAAGAGCCAGGCGTAAAACCTGCGGAATGTCGACAAGAGACGCGCAGATGAACGACTCTTGTACCCTTGCCGAAACTTGTCTGCGAGGTAGCATTGGATGTCACCACTCGTGACCGTAATCAATGCTTTTTGATGAACTGCCAGCCAGATTGCGAATCCTGCAAGATCATTGCGATATGCACTTAAAGTGTTGTCGGTCAAACCGTATTCCATCCACAGATGATCGATAAACTGCTCCAGCAGTTTCGAATCTTGCGTTGAGACATTGTCTGCTCTAGCCATCTACGCTCGAATGTACGACGCTGAATGCAGGCATATAATTATCACACTACGTTCCTGAAGGTTTGAGCAGGCATTGGACCCGGGCAGATGAGTATAACCTGAAACGCAGCATAACGAACCTGACATCACAACAATAGCCTGCTTGTGTAGTGCCAAGTTCCGAGATGTCCGATTGGTTGTGCTTTGCTATCTCTATCATTGCCCTGATGATGCGTAATGGTCTGGGTCGAATCTGACCTAAAAGGTCAGAGCGACTCGAGCCAAGATGATTCATCTGCAAGGCAAGGTATAGCCCACAAATTGCATAAGGGAGCGAAAATTGAGTCCGTGCATAAAAAAAGCCACCCCGGGAGAGTGGCTTTTTGGTCTGCTAGAAACGGTACAACCCGACTGCCAGTGCAAATCACTCTCTTAAGCGAATGGCACCTCACAGCCAACCTGCATTTCTCATCCATCGGGTGAGAAATGCGGGCTAGGTAATATCCTTGCTTTTCCAGCGTTCGATAAAGGCAGCTATCGCTTTTTCCTTCTTTTCGGCCATTTTCTCGAGTTGATGCTGGCGTTTCCTTGCCGCCGCAATTTCAGCTTTAGCCTTTTTTAATGCCGCGTTTGTTGCAGCAATACGTTCTTTCAAATCGCCTCGTGATTCTGCCACAGCATCAAACCTATTCGAATCCGTCGCTGTTGTTGCTAGCGACGGGTAACCGCTTTTTTTCTGGCAGGACTCTTCTTTACTGTACGCTTGGCGACTTTCTTTTTTGCCGTACGCTTCGCGACTTTTTTCTTAGCTGCACGCTTAGCTACTTTCTTTTTAGCTGCACGCTTAGCTACTTTCTTTTTAGCTGCACGCTTAGCTACTTTCTTTTTAGCTGCACGCTTAGCTACTTTCTTTTTAGCTGCACGCTTGGCTACTTTCTTTTTAGCAGTACGCTTGGCAACTTTCTTCTTGACCGTGCGTTTAGCGACTTTCTTCTTCACTGTGCGTTTAGCGACTTTCTTCTTAGCTGGGCGCTTGGCAACCTTCTTCTTGGCTACTTTCTTCTTAACCTTCGGTCTGGTCGCTTTCTTTGCAGTTACTTTCTTCTTCGTTGTAGAAGTTTTCTTTTTCACCGCACGCTTAGCTGTAGTTTTCTTTTTACTTTTTGTTATAGCTCGAGCCATTAGTGCTTCCTCTATGTGTGAGTTACAAACGAAAGTATAAAACTAATTTTTAAATTATCAAATATTTTTTAATTTAAAAACAAATAGTTTTTCGTTTTATCATACAAATACAAGCTTATTTTTTTTGTTCATATAATAAATCGGCAAGAGTTAACAACGCTAAAAATTTAGCCGCGCAATTCATTTAGTTACGAGTTTATAAATCACAATTATGATAATTGGAATATTACACTGACGTTTAATACGAAAACTGACAAATCACAGCTAGCGCGGGCGTCACTGGAGTCATGGCTGGGATACGCCTGTTCTCTGACGACCAGGTTAGTCACAATATTGTTCTGATATGTGCAGCCCCGCACGATTCACCGTGGGGACAAAATAGCAACATAGAGACTGAAATCTCAACGAATTTCATGGAAAAGTGGATTAACCCGCATTTCTCAACAAATGAATTGACTATTCAAATATTACAACGTCCCTGAACGATTTCCTGGCGGCCGTGGCGCCTTTGCGAGAATGTCATAGTCGAACATCGACTATCATCCGTTTGACCATGCAAGATCTGAACATAGCTGACAGGTCAAATCTGGACTGCTACAGTTGAGGCAATAGGCAGGTTAGAAGAACTCAGAATCTGAATCCGGTTTGCAGAAAACCGCCCAGTGAATCACTCTGCGACACTATTGCCACATCAACATTGAATCCAAACCAGAACCCGATACCCGCGGTATATAGATTTTCTTGAGCTGCTTCCGATATGCCGTCAGCGATATTCTTCTGGGCTCCTAACCGCAACTGCATAAAATCGTATATGTTAAATTCTCCACCTACCGACACAAATTGCGATTTTAATGCCTGGAAATTCTCACTGGTCAATAATGCATCATTCTCAATGAGGTCGAGATCTGCTCCCAGCGTCAGAAAATCACTACGGTATGCGATCCCCAGTCGAGCCTGGGTGTCGAATGAGAGCGATGTGGGAGTACCGGCCAAATTAATGTAATTGATTTTGTGTGATACCAGGTTTGTTAATAGCAGTCCGATTTGTGTATGCTTGCTCAGGCCCATAACAAAACCGATATCGACTGACGCATAATCACCCAGATCATTCTTTGAATCATCGATCAAATCGCCAAGACCTGTATCGATAGTCGATATAGACTCACTTAAATAAATATTATCTACCTTGAAATACTTTGGCTTAACACCAATGCCGATTTTCTGTCCGAACAATTGGAAGTTCCTGGCCAGCGAGACACCAAGCTCGCTCGTCAGCACACCTTCCAGTTCAAGGATATTTTTTGCCGGATCCGATAACTCTGCTACGGTTTGAGAGATGTTGGTGACAGTTCCGGCAGCTATCGCATCCGCACGTGCACTGAACGCAAAAGCCCATTTCTTGCCCGAGAAACCTGTCGATAACAGGACAGACGCATTTGGTGCGAGAACATCGCCTTCCAGTGATTGCGCAATAGCGATCGCTCGGCTGCCTTCACTAATATTCCCGACAGGGTCAGACTGAAAGTTGTCATAAGCCGTCTGGTAGTCATTGATCTTGTCGACGACACCGCCCTGATCCATCAGAAAAGCGCCGAATCCGACCACTAAAGCAAAATCCTCTCGACTTCGTTGAAAAGCCAGCATACCCGGATTGGCGAATGGTGCTGTCGCAATATCAGCCGTAGCAACACGCGCATTACCCATACCCAGGGATCTGGCTTCAACTGAAATGGATGTTGCTTCCGCTGAAGATGAAAAGACGGCGACAAGCAATGCTGATAAAATTTTTTTATAATGCTTCATGAAATCCTCAGATAACTTCTTACTCCGCAGTACCACTGAGCATAGTGCATGTCAGACTATTATGCTGATGGCCTGGCGTGTGAAACGACAGCGGTAACACAACTGCGGACGGTGATCAAACATGACTGAGAATATCGATTATCCATGCCAATACGCCGGACTCGTTCGCCGGATGATGGCAATTATTTATGACCTGTTTCTGTTGATCGCCCTGCTGTTTGTTGCCACCGCGATAGCAATGGTATTCAATCAGGGGAATGCGATTGAACCGGGACAGCCGCTATATCCCTTCTATCTCATTTCTCTAGTCACGGTCAGTTTTGTTTTTTTTGGCTGGTTCTGGACACATGGCGGCCAGACACTGGGCATGAAGACATGGAAAATGCGACTGCAGCAGGTCGATGGTCAGGACGTAGGCTGGCTATTGGCTTTGATCCGCTTCACTACGGCAATACTATCCTGGTCCATGGCGGGTACTGGCTTTTTATGGTCGCTGCTTCAACCTCAGAAGCGGACCTGGCATGATATTGCTTCGAATTGCGTGGTTATCGATCTCAGGGCAGGCAAGAAACCTGGAACGCATGATAGATAGGACATGGATTGTATGCTAACAATAACCGGCCTTCGCACGCAGGGTGCCTTAACAACAGATTATGTCTGTCGTGCCTGATGAGGACTACCTCAATCGCCTGATCAGAGTCATCGATATCGCGATCACCAGTAAGGAAGGCAAACCGGCACTCACTATCGGGGTGACGCCATAGATGATCCCCATTTGATTGACGACCCGGTTGAGGACAAAAAACGCAACACCGATCATAACGCCGATCATGATCCGTTGACCCGCTCCACCCGAGCGTGAGCTTGACGATAGCACCAGTGGCACCGAAATCATCAACATGCCAACACTGGTCAAGGGCGTAAATAGCTTTACCCAGAACGCCAGCCAGAATGCATCCGAATCCAGTTCATTTTCATCAAGATACAGGCCGTACTGCCATAACTCATTGGCGGACATATCCTCAGGCTCAAGATTGAGCACCTTGAACAAGTCAGTGCTGACCATGGCGGGCCATGTTTCTGTTTCACTAAACGTCGACTTGACACTATCGGTGGTTATTTCACTGCTGGTCACACGTGTAAGGTGCCACAGCTCGTCCTCGTAACGCGCCTGTTCAGCGAAACTGGTCTTTTTCAGCCGCTGCTCTTCATCCAGCTCGTAGATCACGACGTCTCTGAGTTGTACATCGGGCAGAACAGTGCCGATATAGACGAAATTATCGCCATACTTGGACCACAGTCCCATTCGGTTACCGGTCAGCACCCTGCCCTCAAGCGCTTGAGCGCGTATCGTCTTAGCTGTACTGATCGCTGTCGGTGCAACAAATTCGCCTAACAACACCGCTATCACGATCAGCAGGACACCCGCCTTGAGTACTGCGGTTGTGATCCGCATGATAGATATGCCCGCTGCGCGCATCACTATCAGTTCCGAAGTGGATGCCAACGCACCCAATGACAACAAGCCTCCGAGCAACATAGCCGACGGAAAAACCTGGTAGAGTAGCTGCGGCAGGTTCAGCAACACGTACATCATTGCCTGAAGAACACCATAATCGTTCATGCCTACATCCTGCAGTTCGGATACAAAGGCGATGAAGGTGAACAGGGCGCCAAACACAAACAACGACATGAACGTCCCGGCAAGAACGGCTCGAGCAATATAGCGATCAATTATCAACGGGCCGCCTCACTGGCAACAGCTTTGGCTGCCGCTTTTTCCTATAAAGTAGCCCACTCTGTTTCATCAGAAAATATAAGGCAATGAGAGCAAGGACGTGCACCCAGGATGTTCCTATCCAGTAGGGAACCACCCC
The DNA here is from genome assembly GCA_942492025.1 of uncultured Gammaproteobacteria bacterium. Lineage (GTDB taxonomy): Bacteria > Pseudomonadota > Gammaproteobacteria > SZUA-229 > SZUA-229 > JABDQW01. Next base: position 438,277 of record CALODJ010000008.1, read on the forward strand.
TTTAGAAATCCAGGCCTTGCCCATTCCGAGCAGATTGGAGTAAATGAGATAGATCAGGATACCCAGGGCAAGCTTGGAATATCGTCCACCCCGAGGCGTAGTCTGACTCAACGGCAGCGCCATCATGACAATAATCAAGGTCGCAACCGGCAAAGTAATGCGCCAGTCGAGTTCTGCCTTGTGCTCGGGATTGTCAGAATTCCACAGCTGTTTCGTCGATAGCGCCTGCACACGCAGAGGATAACTCTTGTCAGCTGGCTTGGGTACCAGTATGGCATATTCAGAATACTCGATGACCTGATAGTCCGACTGCCCTGGCATACCAATGTAGTGATAGCCGTCTTCGAATACCATGAAATTCTGCCCGTCGTGCCGGGTGATGTTTTTCGCTTTTTTGGCAACATCGACATGTGTATTCTGATCCTTTTTGAAGCGCTGGAAGACGTTATCCATGTTTTTGCCATCTTTGCTGATTTCTTCCATGAAAATCACGGCCTGACCATCCGGCGAGCGGTTGAATCGGCCTGGCGAAAAGGTACTAATAATATTGACATTACGAATTTCTGCATTGATTTCCGCACGCTGGAGTGCAACCCAGGGCCGCATGTACAGCATCATCAGCAGCACCATCAGGCTGACAGGCACCGAAACCAGTAATAAGGAATGCATCCATTGCCTGGGCCCTATCCCGCCTGCCATCATTGCCGTCATCTCACTGTCCATGTACAGGCGGCTCAAGGCGAGCAGTACACCCAGAAACAGACTCACCGGGATCATCAGCGCAATCACCTTCAATTGACTATTGATAAATAGCGGCAGCACGGTTCCCGTGGTCAGATCACCCTTCAAAAACCATTTCAGCAACTGCACGATTTCTACGCTGGTTACCACGATGAGCAGCACGAAGGTGACAGCAAGCCAGGTAGTCGTAACCTCTCTGACGACATAACGGTCAATGATTGTGGTGCCGAAGTTCATAGGGTGAATTATCACATCGTAGACGTATCATTGACCAGCCAATCTGTAAAACATCCACTCATTTGGCATATTCTGTAAATCAGCCATGAAAAATGCGAGTGAATTTCATACAATGCCCAGGATCACTTGTTTAGTACGGAGCTAACATGGAATACACAGTCAAGAGTGGCAGCCCCGAAAAACAGCGCATCGGTTGTGTCGTGGTCGCTGTTTTCGCCCCGAGAGTACTGTCGCCGGCGGCAAAGATACTCGATAAAGCCAGCGGCAATCAGATATCCAACCTGATCAGACGGGGCGAGCTTGAGGGCGACCTCGGCGGCACCCTGTTGCTGCACAACGTGGAAAACACGCTGTGCGATCGTGTCCTGCTGATCGGCTGTGGCAAGGAAAAGGAGATCGACACCAGCGCCTTCAGACAAATCAACAGTGTCATGGCCGCTACCCTTAAAGCCAGCGGCACCACCGAGGTTGCATCATTCCTCACCGAGATCCCGATTAAACGCAAAAGCCTGACATGGAAAATCCAGCAGTCTATCGAGGCGATAGATGACACACTTTACACGTTCAATCAGCTCAAATCAGAGCAGAAACCGCCGCGCAGACCGCTGCGTAAATTCGTTTTCAGCGTATCAGGTCGGGGGCAGTTGACCGAAGGCGAAGAGGCTGTTCGGCGGGGCATGGCGATTTCAACGGGCATCAAGCTGGCCAAAGACCTGGCAAACCTGCCGGGCAACATTTGCACACCCGATTATCTGGCAAAACAGGCCATCACCATGCAGAAGCAGTTTCCGAAAACCCGGGTCACTGTGCTTGATGAAAAAGAGATCGAAGGCATGGGCATGGGGGCATTCATGTCTGTCAGCAAGGGCAGTCAGCAAGATGGCAAACTGATCACCATCGAATACAAAGGGGGTGATAGAAAGCAGCGACCCATCGTGCTCGTCGGTAAAGGCGTTACTTTCGATTCCGGCGGTATCAGTCTGAAACCAGGCGCGGCAATGGACGAGATGAAATTCGATATGTGCGGTGCAGCCAGTGTGCTGGGCGCCGTCTCAGCCTGTGCTGAGTTGCTGCTACCGCTCAACGTTGTCGGTATCATACCTGCGGTTGAGAACATGCCTGACGGCTTTGCCAGCAAACCCGGTGATATTGTCACCAGCATGTCCGGCCAAACCATTGAAATCCTGAATACCGATGCGGAGGGGCGATTGATATTGTGTGACGCCTTGACTTACGCGGAAAAATACGACCCTGAAGTCGTCATTGATATCGCCACACTGACCGGTGCCGTTATTGTGGCGCTGGGCGCACACCCCGCTGGTTTGCTTGGTAATCACAAGCCACTGATCCATGATTTGCTCAAGGCAGGAAAGAGTAGCGGTGACCGCTGCTGGGAGCTTCCCTTGTGGGATGATTATCAGGAACAGCTGGACAGCAATTTTGCAGATATGGCAAATATCGGCGGCAAAGGCGCCGGGACGATCACAGCCGCCTGTTTCCTTTCACGCTTTACCAGGAAATACCACTGGGCACACCTCGACATAGCCGGGGTTGCCTGGAAAAGCGGCAAGGAAAAAGGCGCCACCGGGCGCCCGGTCAGCTTACTGGTGCACTACATTTTTCAGCACCTGAACGACAGTCAGAAATAAAACAGGCATGAGCTCGAAACAAAAACCGCGAATCGATTTTTACAAGCTTAACAGTCAAGACAGAACCAGCATCATTCGCTTCTGTTGCCAGCTCGCGGACAAAGTCGTCAAGATGGGAAATCCGGTTTTCGTAAAAACAAAAGACCCGACCGAATCACGCGTGATGGATGACCTGATGTGGGCCTACAGCGACAGCAGTTTTCTTCCACACGCCATTCTGGACGACGCGGCAGACGGTGATGTTCCGGTGACCATTGGCCACAATGCCTATCAGTACAGGGCATATCTCCTGATCAACCTGAGTGAGGAACTACCCGATAACATACAGAACTTTGAACGCATTGCTGAAGTCATCAATGAAGCACCACAAACCCTGCAACTCGGTCGTAAACGCTACGCAGCCTATAAACAAGGAGACTATGCGTTGCACTATCATGAAATAACATCCTGAGCAGCCGTTTATGCCCGATAAAAACACGACACATCTGCCAATACTGGATGATATCATTGTTCCCGGAGATGCCGACAAATCCGTGCAGCGACCTTCAAGCAAGGTACAGAGTTCATTATGGGGAGATGAAGACAGTGATACACCAGAAGCGTCTTCAACTGAGGTATCTTTAGCAGGCGATCCTGCAGGACTGAACACGTCGACTGCGGACACTGATCAGACGGGGACCACCGAATTCCAGATGGAAGATCCGCACGATCGTGGCACCATGCATCAGTTAAGCGCTTCGCTCGCGACAGAAATTGTTGAAACGATGTCGCAAACGAATACCAATCAGGCAGACAGCCCGACGCCCGATCGGAGCGTTCAACCAGCGCCAGCCAGCTCCCTGGATATCGATGCCTTGACCGAAGAAATACTGGGCAGCCTGATGCCTGCTCTGGAACAGCTGCTCAGCAAAGAAATCCGGCAAACACTGCGGCAGCATTTATCGATTGAAAGCGAGTCCGACTGAACGCCACTCCGCCACCCTCGTGGGCTATCCGCAGAGCATGCGGTATAATTCCGCGCTTTTATGAACATCGGCCAGCACCCTGATCCTATGGACAAGACCTACAACCCGCAAACGCTCGAACAGAAGTGGTACCAGACCTGGGAACAGAACGGTTATTTCAGTCCTGATGCGGACAGCTGGAAGCAGGGCCGACGCGACAGATACTGCATCATGATACCACCGCCCAACGTCACAGGGCGGCTGCACATGGGGCACGCTTTCCAGGACACCATCATGGATGCCCTGATCCGATACCACCGTATGAAGGGCGATAAGACCCTTTGGCAGGTCGGCACCGATCATGCCGGCATCGCCACCCAGATGGTCGTCGAACGCCTGATCAACGCCGAAGGAGAAACCCGCCACGATTATGGCAGGGAAAAATTCACCGAAAAAGTCTGGGAATGGAAAGAGCATTCCGGTGGCACGATCACCGGGCAACTGCGCCGGATGGGCGCCTCTCTCGACTGGTCTCGTGAACGCTTTACCATGGATGAGGGTTTGTCCAACGCGGTGCAGGAAGTGTTTATTCGTCTCTACGAAGAAGGCCTGATCTACCGGGGTAAACGACTGGTGAACTGGGACCCGGTATTGCACACAGCCGTGTCTGACCTCGAGGTGCTTTCGGCAGAAGAAAACGGCCATATGTGGCACATGCGATATCCACGCAGCAACGGCGCCGGTCATGTTGTCGTCGCGACCACACGCCCGGAAACACTTCTCGGTGACTGTGCCGTTGCGGTACACCCAACCGATGAGCGCTACAGGTATTTACTGGGTGAATATCTGGACTTGCCGCTGACCGGCAGGCGCATTCCGGTGATTGCAGATGAGCATGTTGACCCCGAGTTTGGCACCGGCTGTGTCAAGATCACACCGGCACACGACTTCAACGACTACCAGGTCTGGCAACGACACAACAGCAAAAATGAACTGCGTGAAATGGTTCATGGCGGCCTGATCAACGTCTTCACCATTGATGCCGCCATCCGGGCAAACGAAGAAAAGGAAGGCGCACTGATTCCCGAAAAATACATCGGCATGGACCGCTATGATGCCCGTAAACAGATCGTCGCCGACCTCGAGGCTGCCGGCTTGCTGGAAAAGGTCGCCGATCACAAACTGATGGTGCCCAGGGGCGACCGATCCGGTGCCGTTATAGAGCCTTATCTGACAGACCAGTGGTATGTCAGCGTCAAACCATTGGCCGAACCGGCCATTAAGGCGGTCGAGATCGGCTATATCAAGTTTGTGCCGGATAACTGGAAAAACACCTATTTCGAATGGATGCGTAATATTGAGGACTGGTGTATATCCAGACAGATCTGGTGGGGGCACCGCATCCCTGCCTGGTACGACGAGGTCGGCAACGTCTATGTCGGCCGCGACATCGATGAGGTGCGCGAGAAAAACCGGCTGCCCGCCGATTTTCAGTTACGGCAGGACGAAGACGTCCTCGATACCTGGTTCTCATCCGCGCTCTGGCCCTTCTCCACGCTGGGCTGGCCGGAAAAAACACCGGAGCTGGAAGACTTTTATCCGACCAATGTGCTGGTAACGGGTTTTGACATCATCTTCTTCTGGGTCGCGCGCATGATCATGATGGGCCTGAAGTTCATGGGCGATGTGCCGTTTCACGAAATCTATATCCACGGCCTGGTGCGCGATGCCGAAGGTCAGAAAATGTCAAAGTCCAAAGGCAACGTGCTCGATCCGATCGATGTGGTTGACGGCATCGACATCGAGGCGCTGGTCGAAAAGCGAACCAGCGCCGTGATGCAGCCGCACCTGGTCGAACGCATTGAAAAGATCACGCGCAAGAATTTCCCTGAAGGCATACCTGCTTTTGGCACCGATGCACTGCGTTTCACCTTTGCCGCTCTGGCGACGACGGGCCGTGACATCGTGCTCGCACCTTCGCGTATCGAGGGCTACCGTAATTACTGTAACAAGCTCTGGAACGCAACGCGCTACGTACTGATGCAAACTCAAGACAGGGACACAGGGATTGACAACGTTGATATCGATCTGTCGCTGGCAGACCGCTGGATTATCTCCCGCCTGCAACACATTGAACAAGGTATAGAAAAGCACATCAAGAACTATCGCTTCGACCTGTACGCGCAGGAACTGTATGCCTTCGTCTGGGAAGATTATTGTGACTGGTACCTTGAACTGTCCAAACCGGTGCTGTTCAATGAAAACACGCCGGAGGCGGCGCAACGGGGTACCCGGCAAACGCTGGTCAGGGTACTGGAAACCATCCTGCGGCTGAACCACCCGATTATGCCTTTCATCACCGAAGAACTCTGGCAAAAGGTGGCACCGCTGACGGGCTATAAAATGCACTCATCCGGCGACACCATCATGACTCAGCCTTTTCCTCAGGCTGATGCCGAGAAGATTGACGATAGTGCCGAACGGGAACTTGAATGGGTGAAAACGTTCATCAGCGGTGTACGGCGGATTCGTTCGGAAATGGACATCGCACCGGGTAAGGCGCTACCGGTATTGCTGCAGAATGCCAGCCAGCAAGACCGGGATATCTTCAACAGCAACCAGGCATTTATATACACCCTGGCAAAGCTCGAATCGGCTGAGTGGCTCGACAGCGACCGCAAGGCGCCCGAATCAGCCACTGCACTGGTCGGTGAAATGCAGATTCTGATACCTCTGGCCGGCCTGATTGACAAGGAAGCGGAGCTGTCGCGTCTCGACAGGGAGATCAGCAAACTGCACGGCAATCTCGACAAAGGTTATGCGAAACTGCAAAATCCAAATTTTGTCGATAAGGCACCCGCCGCAGTTGTCAAAAAAGAACGTCAGCGCGTTGAGGAAATGGCTAGAGCCAAACAGCAACTCGAACAACAGGCTGAAAAAATTCGCGCCCTGTGATGGCCTGACATACTGGGACTTGCACAGCAACGCCGTGTCGCTGTAATCTGATGCTGTAGATATCGAACCTGGGTCATGCAATGCAAACGCCAGACAAACAAGAGCAAATCATTCGAACCCATGCCGGTCTGATTATCGGCGTCGTTCAGAGTATTCACAATTCTGATTTAAGGCCTCAAATGGAACAGGCACTGGCGATTTCTGAACAGAACGGCTGGGACAAACTGGTCGCCGCCATTCGCAAAATCATGAATGGCAGCAGAGATGAGAACGTATTTAACGGGCTGGATGATGAAGACAGCGTAATTGTTGGCGCCATTCTGCAAGGCCTGCAGGACCCCAACACCCTGCCTAAACCGGATGACAAAGCCGACGCAACTCTGGCCGCACCGATGCTGGCAAACCTGATCAACGATGCAAGACGCGGTGATCACAATGCCGTGATCATGCTGGGTGGGATGGCTGAGCAGATGTCCATGCCAGGCGGTGACATGGCCAAGGTCGGCGCTATCCTGAAAGATCTTATCGACGGCGAGCGCGATGTCGACAAGCTTTGCGACAAGGTCGGTCCCCAGGGCGAATCATTGATCGTGCAGATACTCCAGGAACTGGGCAAGCTGGAAGTGCATTGATCCGTTCACGGCGAGTACGTGTTTTTTCACCGCAGAGAAGGCACAGGATTGTGCCGTGATCAGGCGTAGATACCGTGTTCGCGGGTTGCCAGGAAGCTCATTTCCGGCCATTTTTCCACGGTCATATCCAGATTGACACGTGTTGGCGCAATATAGGCAAGATCGCCGGCGTGATCGAGCGCCAGGTTGTTGCTGTGCCTGTCCTTGAATCTGGCCAGCTCCTTGTCGTTATCACAAACCACCCATCTTGCCGTCGTCACATTGACGTTCTCAAAACTGCAATCGACGCCGTATTCATCCTTGAGGCGGTGCTTGACGACTTCAAACTGCAGCACACCGACGGCACCCAGTATCAGATCATTATTATTCAACGGCCGATAGAGCTGCGTTGCACCCTCTTCGCATAACTGAATCAGCCCTTTTTGCAGGGCTTTCATTTTGAGCGGGTCTCGCAGCTGTGCGCGCCTGAACAACTCAGGCGCAAAGTTGGGTATACCGGTAAATACCAGGTCTTCACCCTGGGTGAACGTATCCCCGATGCGCATGGTGCCATGATTATGCAGTCCGATAATATCACCGGGATAGGCTTCCTCGACATGCTCCCTGTCTGATGCCATGAAGGTCAGCGCATCGGCGAGTTTGATGTCTTTGCCGATTCGAACGTGTTTGACTTTCATGCCTTTATTGTAAATGCCGGAACAGATGCGCACGAACGCGATACGGTCACGGTGACCGGGATCCATATTGGCCTGTATCTTGAACACGAAGCCGCTGAATTTTTCTTCTTCCGGCCTGACAATACGGCTTTGAGTTTCGCGTTGCCGTGGCGCGGGCGCGTATGCATCCAGTGCATCGAGCAGTTCTTTCACACCGAAATTATTGATACCGGAGCCAAAAAACACCGGTGTCATTTCACCTCGATTATAGGCATCGATATCAAATTCATGACTGGCTCCCTTGACCAGTTCAATTTCTTCGCGCAGCTGTTCAGCAACTGCCCCCAGAATCTCATCGAGTTGTGGATTATCCAGACCTTCGATGACATCGCCGTGCTGTATTTTACCGCCGTGGGTGGCGGTGAACAGATGCACACTGTCGTCGACCAGATTGAAGACGCCTCTGAACTGCTTGCCCATACCAATTGGCCAGGTTATCGGTGCACACTGGATATTGAGTATATCCTCGACTTCATCCATCAAATCGATAGGATCGCGTGCTTCACGGTCCATTTTATTGACGAAAGTGATGATCGGTGTGGTACGTAAGCGGCACACATCCATCAACTTGATAGTACGCTCTTCCACACCCTTGGCGGCATCGATAACCATCAGGGCAGAATCCACCGCGGTCAGGGTACGATAGGTATCCTCGGAAAAATCTGCATGTCCCGGTGTATCCAGCAGATTGATGATGCTGTCCTTATAGGGGAACTGCATCACCGAGGATGTTACCGAGATACCCCGCTGTTTTTCCAGCTCCATCCAGTCTGATGTCGCGTGTCTTGCCGCTTTGCGCCCCTTTACGGTGCCCGCGAGCTGAATGGCACCACCGAACAGCAGCAGCTTTTCGGTGAGTGTGGTTTTACCCGCATCGGGGTGGGAGATGATGGCGAAAGTGCGACGCTGCTTGACTCGTTCGAGGTATGACATGGGCGAGGCATTATACAGCGTTGCTCGCCAGTTGAAAGACCTTAACCGGGCATACTGACGTCAGGCTCTTTGCCGAAACAGGAGCTGTGGCAGGACACTGGAAAAACAGCATCACCACAAAGGCAAAGAGTGCAGAGGATTTTATTTTTGGTTTGGCAGCGACTTTAGTCGCGAACTCCAACAATTCGCGACTAAAGTCGCTACGAAAACCAGCAGTTTTCTCTCCGCCTCCGCGTCTCTGCGGTGACATCATTCGTTGAAAAACACGTAAATTCGAACAGACTCCTAGCCCGCATTTCTCACCAGGATCACGGGAGCAGGCGCAGGATTCGTGTGCGTAAGCGCCGCTCTGGAGCGAAAAGCGTAGCAATAGCTACGGTTTGAGTGAAGAGCAAGCGTACGGACACGAAGACCAGCCTGAACCGTGACAGGCATCCTTGAATAACACTCTGTATTTTGATCATCCGCGCTTCACTCCAAAAAACCAATGCCTTACCAGTATTACACGCCGCCTGGTGAGAAATGCGGACTAGATACCCAGCATCGGGTCGAAATCCGATATCAGACTCTTGGCAAGAATAATCGCGTCTTCACGACCATCGTGATCAGGATAATAGCCCGCTCGCGTACCCAGTTGGTGGAAATTGGCTGAAAGGTATAACTGGATGGCGATAATATTGGATTGCCTGACTTCGAGCAGGATCGTGTCTGCGCCTGCCTCACTTGCGGTTTGCGTCAGATGATCCAGCATCAAACGGCCGATCCCTCTACTCTGGTAATCCGGGTGTACACACAGATTCAGCACGTGCGCCTCGGCACCATTCAGCATGACGATACCGTATGCGATGACGACCTTGTCATGCTGGTATACCCAGCAGCTATAGCCGACACGCAGACAATCCCGAAAAATACCTAAGGTCCAGGGATGCTCGTAAGCCGCTATTTCAATATCAATGACGCTGCCCAGATCATCGCCTGTCATCTCGCGAATAGTGTCATCCGGAGCCATTTTCACTTTCAGACTGTCAGGTTGAGCTGCCATCGTTGGTCAAGAAGGATTTTACACGCTTCAGATCCTGCCAGGATTTACGCTTTTCAACAGGTTTACGCAACAGATAGGCTGGATGATAACTCACGATCAGCGGAATTCCAGCATATTGATGTGTTTGGCCTCGCAGTGCCGCGAGGCTGCGATCGGTGTTCAACAGATGGTGCGCGGCTATGCGCCCGAGGACGAGAATGAGGTCAGGCTGAATCAATGCTATTTGCTGTCGCAACCAGGAATCACAGGCCTGCGCTTCCTCGGGCCTGGGATCACGGTTGTTCGGCGGGCGGCATTTCAGGACATTGGCGATATAGACCTGTTCTCGCTGAAAACCGATCGCCGCAAGCATTGCATTCAGTAGCTGACCGGCACGGCCGACAAAGGGTTCGCCCTGCAGGTCCTCGTCCCTGCCCGGTGCTTCACCGACAATCAGCAGCCGCGCATTTTTATCACCCACACCGAATACGGTCTGGGTGCGAGACTGATGCAATTCGCACCGGGTGCAGCTTGCCACAGCCTGTTCAAGTTGCTGCCAGGCCACATCATCACGGACGGGTTCGCCGATCACGGTACCATCATCCGGCATCTCGAGCGATTGCCAGAGCTGAATACCCATTACATCCAGATAGTAGCGACGCATACTTTCCGTCAAACAACATCCCGCATTATTTTTACCGCTTACGGACGCCAAACCCATACCTCAAACATCACCGTGCTGAGGATGCTCACGGGCTTCAGAATGCAACAGCTTGTTGAGCGCATTGATATAGGCGTTGGTCGAGGCTATCACGATATCGGTATCCGCACCCTGGCCGTTGACAATAAGCCCCGATTTCTCCAGTCGCACGGTCACCTCACCCTGGGCGTCTGTACCGCTGGTAATATTATTCACGGAATACAGCTGCAAATGCGTGTCGCTGTGCACCACGGATTCTATGGCCCTGAACGCCGCGTCCACCGGCCCGCTGCCATCTGAAGCCGCCTTGACTTCCTTACCATCGATACAAAGCACAAGCGTCGCATTGGGTGTTTCTCCGGTTTCCGAACAGACATGAAGACTCACCAGCTGGAAGCGTTCATTTTCAATGGTCCAGTTGCTGTCAGCCACCAGCGCCTGAAGGTCCTCGTCATAGACTTCATGTTTCTTGTCAGCCAGATCCTTGAAACGGGTAAACGCTGCATTGAGTTCATGCTCGGAATTGAACTCGAAGTTAAGTTCCTGCAATCGCGTCTTGAAGGCGTTTCTACCCGAGTGTTTACCCAGAACAATACGGTTGGTCGCCCAACCGACGTCTTGCGCGCGCATGATTTCATAGGTTTCCCTGCTCTTGAGCACGCCGTCTTGATGTATGCCTGATTCGTGTGCAAAGGCATTGGCACCAACAATCGCCTTGTTGGGCTGAACCGGAAATCCGGTAATTCCGGAAACCAGCCGTGAGCAAGGTACGATCTGGGTGGTATCGAGCGAAGTATCGCAGCTGAAAATATCCTGCCGCGTACGCACCGCCATGACGATTTCTTCAAGTGAAGCGTTACCCGCGCGCTCACCCAAGCCATTGATCGTACATTCAACCTGGCGGGCACCATTGAGTACCGCAGCGAGTGAATTACCTACCGCAAGGCCCAGGTCGTTATGACAATGCACAGAGAAAATTGCCTTGTCAGAATTCGGTATGCGTTCAATCAGACGCCTGATCAATTCACCAAACTGGTGCGGGATATTGTAGCCTACTGTATCCGGAATATTGATCGTAGTGGCACCCGCATCGATCACCGCTTCGATAATCCTGCAAAGGAAATCCAGTTCCGAACGTCCGGCATCCTCCGGCGAAAACTCAACATTATCGGTAAAGCTGCGCGCGAGCTCGACCGCTTTCACTGCCTGTTCGACAACCTGATCCGGCTGCATGCGCAATTTTTTCTCCATATGTATCGGTGACGTAGCAATGAAGGTGTGAATCCGGGCCGAATTCGCGCCTTGCAGCGCTTCGCCAGCACGCTTGATATCCTTGTCCAGCGCACGCGCGAGCCCGCACACTGTACTGTCCTTGATAGCCTGGGCAACCGCCGAAACTGACTCGAAATCACCCTGACTGGCGATCGGAAAACCGGCTTCGATGACGTCGACGTGCATACGCTCCAGCGCCTTGGCGATACGCACCTTTTCGTCCCGGGTCATCGAAGCGCCCGGACTTTGTTCCCCATCTCGAAGTGTGGTGTCAAAAATGACAAGATTGTCGTTACTCATGACCTGCTCCGCATAATGTTGCGATTGTAAACTAGAAATTGATTGCGTATCGCCTCGCCAGGGCTTGAATGTTCTGCCTTACGGCAGTAGCAGGAACAGGGTTACGAAGAGAATGGCAGATCCATACGCTACCCGCTCCAGGCGCTCAACCCGAGCGTAGCTTGAGGCAGCGACGTGTGAAATGGTACGGTTCATCAGTTGAAATTTGCGTTTAATGCACCTTTAGCAATAAATATAACGACTCTGTGGACAATAAACAAGTGGCACCCGCTCATTCCGCTCGCTGCGAACGCTTGCGAATACGGCGCACCACCGAAAGCACCGGGCCGGACATCGCGTAAAGAAAGAAACCGGTGAACAGGACCACCGGCGGATTCATCGCGAATAATACGAAAATCAGCACGACGATCAGGATCATGAAAAACGGCACCCGATTCTGGAAGTCGATGTCCTTGAAACTGTAATAAGACACCTTGCTGACCATCAGAATACCGATAACGACTGTGAGCAGCCACGCCAGATAGGCAACATCTTCGCCCGCAATGTTCTCATCAAAACAAAGCCAGACCATGCCGACGATAACAGCAGCAGCCGAAGGGCTGGGCAGCCCCTGAAAGTAACGTTTGTCAGTGCTGCTGGCCTTCGTGTTGAATCGCGCCAGACGAAGCGCCGCAGCAACGGCATAGATGAAGGCTGCCAGCCAGCCCAGTTTACCCATCTGCCAGCTGATATCGCGCATGGATGACAGCGACCATTCATACATGACCAGCGCAGGTGCCAGACCAAACGATGCCAGATCAGCCAGGCTGTCGTATTCGGCACCAAAATCGCTCTGCGTGTTGGTCATGCGGGCGACGCGACCATCCACACCATCCAGAATCATCGCAATGACGATCGCAACCGCTGCCTGTTCAAACTTGTCGTTGGTCGCAGCGACGATCGCATAAAAACCGGAAAAGAACGCAGCCGTGGTGAACAGGTTCGGCAACAGATAGATGCCTCGGCTTTTTTTAGGCGTTTCTTCTTCCATAAGCAGAAGAATAGCCTATTTCAGCAACGACTGAAATAAAAAAGGCACCTTGAGTCACTGTTTCATTGCGCAAAACATCGCTCAGGTAAATTTGTTTAAAGACGCAACGGGCGCAAAGTTAAAATCAAACACATGCATCCACCCATACGGTCATTTATGCGTCGTTGCGCGTCGCGATAACGACATGGCAATCTCCAGCAGTCGTCAGATTCGAAAGATTGCTTCGCTTCGCTCGCAATGACCGCTTTTGATCAGGAGCGACATCAGTGGCATTTGCGTTTATTCGCGTTCATTTGCGGACTGAAACGTCTGCGCCCTTTGCGTGTTTGCGGTGAGAAAAAGTTGCCACCTGCCACACGTAGGCGAACCGGCCCTCAATTGATGGATTTGTCGACGATCTTATTCGACTGAATCCACGGCATCATGCCGCGCAGCTTTGCACCGGTGACTTCGATCGGGTGCTGACGTGTCTGCTCGCGCAGGGCTTCCAGGTTCTTACCACCTGCTTTCATTTCCGCAATAAACTCCTTGGCAAATTCTCCACTCTGGATCTCACCCAGAATTTTCTTCATTTCAGCCTTGGTGTTTTCGTTGACGACACGAGGACCTCGGGTTACATCACCGTATTCCGCCGTATTGGAGATCGAGTACCGCATGTCGGCAATGCCTCCCTGGTACATCAGATCGACAATCAACTTGAGTTCGTGCAGACATTCGAAATAAGCCATTTCAGGTTCGTAACCGGCTTCAACCAGGGTTTCAAATCCTGCCTGCACCAGGGCTGTGGCGCCACCGCACAGAACCGCCTGTTCGCCGAACAAGTCAGTTTCCGTTTCTTCACGGAAGCTTGTTTCAATGATGCCGGTTCGACCACCACCGATGGCTGACGCGTAAGACAAGGCAAGATCTTTTGCATGCCCTGATGCATCCTGATAGACGGCAATCAGGTCCGGTATACCGCCACCGTTGACAAACTCGTTGCGAACGGTATGGCCGGGCGCCTTGGGCGCGATCATGATCACATCAAGGTCCTGGCGTGGTTCGATGGCGCCAAAATGGATATTGAATCCATGCGCAAAAGCCAGCGCTGCACCCTGCTGGATATTCGGTTCGACCTGCTCGGTATAGAGCGCAGCCTGATGCTCATCGGGTGCCAGAATCATGACCACATCAGCACTGGCCACGGCATCTTCGATTGATTTGACAGTCAGACCGGCCTGTTCTGCCTTGGCGGCGGATGCAGAACCCTCACGCAGGCCAACGTAAACTTCGACACCCGAGTCTTTCAAGTTGTTGGCGTGTGCGTGCCCCTGAGAACCATAGCCGATAATACTGACCTTCTTGCTCCTGATAATCGACAGGTCACAGTCTTTATCGTAATAAATATTCATCTATTGTTTTCCTGAGTAAATTTTTAGAATTTATTAGTGAGCGGGTTATGTGTGGTCAGCCGAGTGCTTTGTCGCCTCGACTGATGCCGATCAAGCCGGAGCGCACGACTTCAAGGATGGTGATACTGGAAAGCGCTTCCACAAATGCATTCAACTTGTCACCATTACCGGTGATTTCGATGCTATAGGTCGTGTCGGTGACATCGATAACGCGTCCGTGAAAGATATCAACCAGACGTTTGACTTCATCGCGTTCACCGTCAGTCGCATTCACCTTGATCAGCATGAGCTCGCGTTCGACATGAACATCCGCTGTCATATCGATCAGTTTTACTACATCAATCAGTTTGTTGAGTTGTTTGTTGATCTGTTCGATGATCTCTTCTGTACCGTTGGTGACAATGGTCATACGTGACAATGAGGGATCATCAGTGGGTGCTACAGATAATGACTCGATGTTGTAAGCACGTGCAGAAAACAAACCGGCCACGCGTGAAAGCGCACCTGACTCATTCTCCAACAACAGGGAAATGATATGCCTCATCGTAGTTACACCAGTATCATTTCATTGAGACCTGCACCAGCAGGTATCATCGGGTATACATTTTCGGTTTTGTCGGTAAAACAGTTGAGAAACACAAGTTCGTCCTTATGGCTCAAGGCATCTTCCAGCGCTCCACGCACATCCGCTGGTTTGTCGATTTGCATGCCGGTATGACCATAGCTTTGCGTCAGCGCAACAAAATCCGGTAACGCATCAACATACGACATGGCGTAGCGTTTCTCATAGAAGAATTCCTGCCATTGCCGGACCATGCCCATGTACTGGTTGTTCAGGCAGATAATCTTGATCGGCAAGCCATATTGTTTACAGGTAGACAACTCCTGTATACACATCTGAATACTGGCTTCACCGGTTATGCACACAACGGTTTCATCCGGATAGGCCAATTGTACACCCATGGCGGCAGGGAGGCCGAAACCCATTGTGCCCAGACCACCCGAATTTATCCAGCGTCTTGGCTTGTTAAATCCGTAATACTGGGCAGCCCACATCTGGTGCTGGCCAACATCGGAAGTCACGAAAGCATCACCATTAGTGAGGTCGTGTAACTGCTCGATGACGTACTGTGGTTTGATCAACTCACTGTTGCGGTCATATTTCAGACAGTCCTGCGAACGCCATTCATCGATCTGCGCCCACCATTTTTCCAGTGCAGACGCATCGGGCGTTTTCTTGCCGCCGTCGAGGACTTTGTTGAAATCATCCAGCACCTGCGAGACCTGGCCCACGATCGGGATATCAACCTTGACGTTTTTGGAAATTGAGGCCGGGTCAACATCGATATGAACGATTTTTGCATCCGGACAGAATTTTTCCAGGTTGCCTGTGACGCGATCATCGAAGCGTGCGCCGATAGCGATCAGCACATCACATTGATGCATCGCCATATTGGCTTCATACGTCCCATGCATACCCAGCATGCCGAGGAACTGTTTGTCACTGGCCGGATAGGCACCCAGCCCCATCAGGGTACTGGTAATGGGATATCCAAGCCTTTGGGTAAGCTGCGTCAGCTGTGAGGAGGCATTACCGAGGATCACACCACCACCGCTATAAATCATCGGGTGTTCTGCAGAGAGTATCAGCTCAACGGCGCGCTTGATCTGGCCTATGTGACCCTTGACCGTCGGATTGTAAGAGCGCATTCTGATCTCGGATGGATAGTTGAATTCACATCGAGCAGCAGTGATGTCTTTCGGTATATCAACGACAACAGGGCCCGGGCGTCCGGTGGTTGCAACGTAGAATGCCTTCTTGAGTGTCGTCGCAATGTCCTTGACGTCTTCGACCAGGAAGTTATGTTTCACCACGGGACGGGTGATACCAACCGAATCGACTTCCTGGAATGCATCATTCCCAATCAGGTGCCTGGGCACCTGCCCGGTGATGACCACCATCGGTATGGAATCCATATGAGCAGTGGCGATGCCTGTTACCGCGTTGGTGGCGCCCGGACCTGACGTAACCAGCACCACGCCCGGTTTTCCGGTCGCACGTGCGTAGCCATCTGCAGCGTGGGTAGCACCCTGCTCATGACGCACGAGGATATGCTGCACATCCTTCTGCTTGTCAAACGCATCGTAGATGTGCAATACGGCACCACCCGGATACCCGAATACATACTCAACGCCTTCCGCCTTCAGGCTCTGTAAAACTATATCTGCGCCAGTCAGTTCCACTTTCGTTACTCACAAATTGAAAAAACCTTGTAAATCATCGACTTTTATACAGGCCGCTAACTTACACGAACCTTAAAGTCTAAACTGTTCATGTAAAAATTTCATCCGAATTTTTACATGTGTTAAGCCGGACGACCTGTGCAGCACGCCCTACAGCCCTGTGCCTGAGCCTGGGCGGGCTAAGCAACATGTGTCAATAAAAAAACCCGGCGCCGGCCGGGGTTGTCAGGCCAATCGGACAACGCATCAGATTTCTTCTTCGATTTCACCGCCAGCCAGCAGTGTGAGCGTCTCCTTGATGGCATCGGGTGACGGCATGATATTCATGAAACTGTTTGAGCCCATCATACTGAGATCAGGGAAATTCATCGCTATGCGAAAACGCGCATGCAATGCTTCAACTTCACCACCGTTGACCAGAATTTCATAAGGCAGGTGTGCCGTTGAACGCACCGGCTTGAAATCAATTTCATTCATAATATATGTCTCATCCATATATTTGTTCTTGACTTTCCCTGTCGCCTTCATCGATACACCAAACACTGTCTGCTTGCTGCCGGTGATATCGATTCGGTACACTTTGCTAACACCCTCCAAGTTTTCTTCCAGGTTCTTTTCAATGATATCAATTGCTTCCTGATAATTTTCGTGAGAAGCCAGGTGCGTGGGTTCATCGAAATATTCCATGCCGAAGGTATAATGGTATTTTGCCAGTTCGTCAGCTGTAAGCCCTTCATCGGGACCAAATTCGACTTCAGCACCTAATGCAGCCTCGAGAGCCTCTGCGACGCTGGACAAATCGGTATCGATTCGATACGCAGCCGCCATGTAGAGCGGGTTGGTATAAGAGACCTGAAGCTGATCACCGGCGTGGGTAATCTCATCGCCCACCTTGGTGATGGCGACACGCTGCCCGGCGACATAACCGGCGCGATTATGGCTGGAAGCGGCTCGTTTCAGGTCACTATTGGTTACAATAATGATGTGCGCGCTCTGATAGGGCGCGTAGTCACCAACGATCTCAAAACCCTCGGCTTTCAGCGCAGTTTTGACACCCTCAAGTTGATCGGCAACTTCACCCGTGGCGGTTGACGCGAGAATAAAGGGTTTCATTTTATCCTCGGCCTGAGCTGCTGTTGAGGCCAGCCCGGCGATCGCTGCCGCCACCAGTAGTAGCCATGTTGCCGTGGGTGTCGAATGCTTTGGTATCATACTGTTAACTACTCCGATGGGTATCAATTAACATCGCTGCACCTGGCCTCATGAGTGAAACCTCTCGAGCCGTTCGCTGGTTCGCAATTCACATTCAAGCGACAAGCCCTTCCGATCTTGTTTATCGAAAAAACACGCTACCTCCTGATCACGTGCTAGTGCGAAATGCGGGCTAGAACAACAGCTTATATTACCTTAAAAACCGGTAAAAAAAGCCCCGCATTGCGGGGCTTTTTTGCCAGAACGATTACGGCAACCCGGTTAGAACTTCCACGCCCAGCCGGCCTGAATGTCCCACTGTGACATGTAGATTTCTATCGTGGTAGCGCCCCCATCAAATGGATTTGGGCCTTTCACCTGCTCCTCCGGTGCATACATCAGTGACAGATTGAATTCCTGATTGGCACCCACCGCCTTGGTCATACCTGCCGTGACATGATGCTTGATCGTCGCGGGGGCCAGGATATTGAACAGGGTCTCGCTTTCCGGAATCGTCTGGTCGCTATAACTGTAACCGAGGCGCCAGTCGATATTCGCTGCATTCCACATGTAACCGACTTTGAAGATGCCGATGTCTTCCCAGCCAAAACCTGCACCATTGGAGCCACCCAAACAGCCGTCACCGGCAGCTGCAAAGGTGCCTGTTTGAATGAAGTTGTTCAATCCATTGAGGCAGCTTCCATCCGTGAGCCTGGATATCGGATTGGAAATGGATTTGACATCAGTGTACATGATGCGCTGGTAATCAGCCAGGAGAACCCCGGTTGAACCGACGTCGAAGGACACACCGAGCGTGTAGGTCGACGGAACGTCGAAGTCCCCGCCCTCAGCGAACAAACCCTTGTAATCATCGAACTCCTCCATATCAACCTTGGACTGGTAGCTGATGCCCACACGCACACCATTCACCACTTCACCCTGATAGCCCACCTTGGCGCCCAGGCCCCATGCGATCGAATTGCGATTCCCTGCCAGATAGTTTGGATCGAGGGAAAACTGGGCGAAATTCTCGAGTCCTTGAGCGCGGAAACGCTGGGACACGACAATTAAGCTGGCGCCGAATGCATGTTTCGGATTGACCTTGTAGGAACCGTTGAGGTTAAAAAACAGCTGCTCCAGGTTAACGCCCGCGGTTCCCGCACCGTACGTACCGGGTAGACTCGCTATCGCCGGGGGATTGCCAGCCGGCAAGGTTGCGCTGCCGTTCTTGTACTCGGTGTTCAAACCCCCGTTACCGTAGATCGCAATGCCCACGGTCCAGTCTTGACCCAGATGATTGTTCCAGCCGAAGTGGGGCAACAGAAACAGGTCATTCTCACTCTCGACCGTGCCCGGATTCACACTGAACGGCGGCGCGCAAGCGCCATTGGGAAGGGCGAAATTACACTGGCCTGTGGTGGGGTCAAACACCGGGGTACCGACGGGCGCCGGCGGTGTGCCGGTGACGGTGTAGCCACGCGGTGAGGGTGCGAATATTTGCAGGCCCAGATCGACGCGCTTGCTGACAAAGGCCATTGCCGCCGGGTTGGTCGCGGCCGCCAGAGCGTCATCATGATTATAGGCCACACCTGCACCGGCCACACCTTTTTCCTTGGTGCCATAACCGTGCATGAAATAACCATTGGTCGCCTGCGCCACTGGCGCAGCTAGCAGGCCTGACACAGCGACTGTGAGCAAGGATTTACGGATTTTAAAATTCATCTACTTGGTCTCCAAATAAAAATAACAAAATATAAAACATTTATTGTTCATATCTTATGATTAAATTTCACATACCATCACAGAGCTGCATTTGGCTGCCGTGAAGCTGGAAAAAATTAACAATCTAATTGCTAATGTGTTATCTGCTCATTAGTAAATCAGCTTTTAGTAATTTAATGATTTACTAACGGGCATAAAAAAACCCGGTTCAGAACCGGGTTTTTTGTATTCTTAAGAATATCCACTGGCAAGTCAATCAAACCTTTTTCATCAGGAAGCAGAATTTTCCGCCTTCTTCAGTCGATTCCAGCAATTCGTTGCCGGTTTGCTTGGCGAATGCCTCGAAATCCTTAACTGAACCGGGGTCGGTTGCCACGATGCGTAAAACTTTGCCTGCATCCATCGCCGAGAGCGCCTTTTTTGCTCTCAAAATGGGTAATGGACAATTCAAGCCACTTGCATCAAGCTCTTCGTCATAATCTGCCACTGTTAAGACTCCTAATGATTAGGTGAGTTTGCCCAGCACTTGTGTGCTGAAAAATAGCACATATATAATGGATATGTACATAAAAGGCAAGCTTCCATTAATCTGATAACTTTTTCAGGCCAGACTTGTCTGTAAGACTGAATATGCCCGCTAGATACCCCAGACTTCACTGCCGAACGGCTCAGCTGCTGCTATTTGTGCTTTTTTTCTGCGCAAAAATATCGCAGGCCGAGCTCCCAACGCTGGGCGACCCGACCCTCGACAGCATCAGCACCCGTGAGGAAGCTCAACTGGGCCTGTACTACTATCGCTCACTCAGAGCCAGCCTGCCGATAATCGATGACATCCAGCTCAACTACTATCTGGAAAGCCTGGCGCAGAAATTGATCACCCAGTCCGATGAAGCCGGCAGAAAATTTACTTTTTTTATCGTGCAGTCACCGGTTATCAACGCTTTTGCGCTGCCGGCTGGCTATATCGGGGTGCATAGCGGACTCTTTCTCGATGCAGATAACGAAAGCCAGTTGGCAAGCGTTCTGGCCCACGAAATCTCGCACGTGACCCAGCGCCATCTGGCACGCATGATCGATGAATCCGGTAGTTCAATAGCGATAAACATCGCCACGCTGCTCGCAGCCATCCTGGTAGGATCACAAAATTCTGAAGCCGGCCAGGCTGTGCTTATGGGAGGGCTCGCCGGCGCACAGCAGTCTTCGATAAACTTCACTCGCGCCAATGAGTACGAAGCCGACAGGATCGGCATCGGCCTGCTGATCGAAGCCGGTATCAATCCGGACGGCATGGTTGAATTTTTTGAACATTTGCTCGACAAAAGCAGTGGTCTGCAGATCGAATACATCAGAACCCACCCGCTCGACATCAACCGTGTCACCGAAGCGAAAAACCGTATTAAAGACGAACATTCAGATTTACCCAAAAACAGCGAAGACTTCCTCTTCGCCAAAGCACGCCTGGCCGTGCTGGCAAGCAACAACAACAGCCTGAGAAAGCTGATCGCCGCCAACGAACACAACACAGGCATCATCGCCGACTACCTGCGCGCCATTGCCTACACCAAGATCAACCAGCCTGAAAAGGCCATCACCATTCTTGAAAAACTGTCGAATCAGCACAAACATCCCTGGATAAAACTTGCGCTGGCGGATGCCTACTATGCTAATAACGAGATGGAAAAAGCCTTGCAACACCTCGAGCAAATGAACAATCTTTATCCTGGCTATCTGCCTGTGACACTGGCTTATACCCGGGCACTGAACGCTGACAACAAACCCGAAAGAAGTATTGAACTGTTATTGCGCCAGCTTCGTCATGACGAGTATGCAGAGATCTACCAGGTGCTCGCCCAGGCCTATCACCTCAATGGACAGACCAGTGCAGCGTTGGAGTCAACCGGCAATCAGTATGTATTGCAGGGCTATTACGAACTCGCATTGCAACAGTATAACAACGCACTCAAAGACAAGGCCTTGAATAAAACATCCAGAGCGCGACTTGAAACCAAGAAGGATGAGCTGCTAGAAATAATTAAACAGCGAGATTAGCCCGGATGTTGCACGCAGGCGGACGACGACTACTGCGAAATTGCAGTTACTTCAATCACGTGAATTTGAAGCAACAGGTATTGTTGCGGTTACAGCTTGCCCGTACAATCCGTACCCTGGGTGCAGCATCCGGGTTAGATCGACCAGCGAAAATCCATATCAATCAACTCTAATATAAGCTCCTGATAATAAATAATTAATTGAAAACTTTTCAATTTTAACCTTGTCATACTCAAGACAGCGTGTATGCTATATACGTTTGTTCAACAGAACATACTCATAGATACCACATCCGGAGGAATGCCAAATGCGGCGAACCGCACATTTGATCAAGACATCGGTCTCTATAGGCGCCCTTATGGGCTGTCTCGGCATGATCGCACCACTCACAGCCAGCGCAGCAGATGCGGCTGATATTGCCAAGGGAAAGGAACTGGCATTTGACAGAAAAAAAGGTAATTGCCTCGCCTGTCACATGATTGAAGGCGGAACACTCGCCGGCAATATCGGTCCACCGCTCGTAGCTATGAAAGCAAGATTTCCTGACTACGAAAAAATGAAAGCACAGATCGCGGATCCGCGTGTTACAAATCCAAACACGATCATGATCCCTTTCGGTCCACACAAAGTGCTCACGGCTCAGGAGATCGAACTGGTTTCACAATTTATTTACACATTGTAGTTAGAGGTTAAACAAGATGAATCAAAATCGAAGGGTAATGCTGAAAGGATCACTGGCGGCTGGCGTCGTAGGCGCTGCAGTCGGCGCCGGCTTGCTGTCACCCAAAGCCGTACTGGCAGCCTGGTCCAAAGAGGCATTTGAAGCCAAAGAAGTTGACGCAGCAATGAAAGGTTCGATGGGCAGCGCTGATACCACAGCCAGTGACAAGATAAAACTGAAAGCCCCGGATATCGCCGAGAACGGTGCGGTTGTGCCCGTCACTGTCACCAGTGAAATCGAAGGCACGACCCACATGAGCGTACTCGTTGCGGGAAACAACACGCCGCTGACATCAACCTATGTACTGGGTCCGACAACAGAAGCCTATATCTCGACCCGCGTCAAGATGGGCAAAACATCCGATGTGATCGCTGTCGTCAAGGCTGATGGCAAGCTGTTCAGTACCAAAAAAGAAGTCAAGGTCACCATCGGTGGTTGCGGCGGTTAATCGATTAGCAAATTAGAGGTAAATAGAAACATGGCAAAATCAATCAAACTGCGGGCGAAGGCGAAAGACGATGTCGCAACGGTCAAGGCCCTGATCAGCCACCCAATGGAGACAGGCCTGCGTAAAGACAAAAAAACCGGCAAGCCCATACCAGCAGAATTCATTCAGGAAGTTGTTTTTGAGTCCGCGGGTAAAACCGTGCTGAACGCACAATGGGGTAGCGCAATCTCCAAAAACCCCTTCATCTCATTCAGATTCAGCGGCGCCAAAGCTGGCGACTCCATCAAGGTGAGCTGGGTGGACAACAAAGGGAACAGTGATTCGCTTGATCAGAAAATCAAGTAATTCGTGAGCAACATGATCAATCACAACGAACGGGTGAACAATGAACAAAAGCACTAACATCCTGATCGCTGCATTCCTGGTGGTGACACCCTATGCCGCGCAGGCGACTCCTGAACAGGACCTGAAAGAGTTCAGAGAGCACTTCTTCAACAAATTCCCTGATACACCCAAGAATGATTTCATCAACGGCGTATACTCAATCGATCCCGCATCGCGTGAACAGTGGGAAGCGTTTGAGGAATTCCCCTCATATGAAATCTTCGTCGAGAAAGGTGAAGAGCTTTTTGACAAGACGTTCGCCAATGGCAAAGGCTTTGCAGACTGCTTCCCGGACTACAAAAAAGGTATACGTCAAAATTATCCGTATTTTGACACCAAAACGGACGAAGTGGTGACCCTGGAAAGCGCCATCAACAAGTGCCTGACAGACAATGGTGAAAAGCCCTATGAATGGAAAACAGGCAACATAAGCTACATCAGCGCTTATCTGGCTTATCTGTCACGCGGTAACAAGTTCAACATCAAAGTGCCGAACGATCCCCAGGCCCTCGCTGCCTACAACCGCGGCAAGATGCATTTTTACTCCAAGCGTGGTCAGTTGAATATGGCCTGTGCCGATTGCCACTATAATTATGCCGGCAGCAAGATTCGCGCAGATATACTCAGCCCCGCTCTGGGTCACCCGACTGGATTTCCCGTTTACCGTAACAAGTGGGCAGGAGAATCAGCCAAAGGTGATGGCATGGGGACGCTGCACCGCCGTTATGGCGGTTGCAACAAGCAAGTGCGCGCCAAACCATTCAAACCTCAAAGCGATGAGTACAAGGCACTTGAGTACTTCCACACTTACATGAGCAACGACCTGGAAGTGAACGGCCCAAGCCAGCGCAAGTGAACGCGGGCAACCAGCCACAAAGAAACCCCGGCATGCCGGGGTTTTTTTGTGGCTGGTGAAATCTGCAGAACAATTAGGACGACGCGAAAAGCGATCAGGAAAAACCCCTGTATCTCGTTACTCGCCCCACGCCAGCCAGTATATGGTGGGCCGTGAAGGATTCGAACCTTCGACCAATTGGTTAAAAGCCAACTGCTCTACCAGCTGAGCTAACGGCCCGTGAAGACCGCGCATAATACATGGACTCGCGCCGAAAAACAAACCGTTTATACATTCACAAGGCTTGATAACGGGTGGGATCCGCGACACCGGCAGCAGCAAAGCCATCGCGGCGCAAGCGGCAGGAATCACACAGGCCGCAAGCTCGACCCTGCTCATCAGCCTGGTAGCAGGACACCGTCCATGCATAATCAACGCCCAGCTGTATGCCGGTGGTTATGATGTCCGACTTGCCCATGCGGATTAACGGTGCATGAATGCGCAGCCTCTGGCCTTCAATGCTGGCCCTGGTGGCAATATTTGCCATGCGTTCAAACGCCTCGATATAATCCGGCCGGCAGTCAGGATAACCCGAATAATCGACTGCATTGACGCCGATATAGATATCTGTTGAAGCCTGCACCTCGGCGACCGCCAGCGCATGTGCCAGGAAAATGGTATTCCTTGCCGGAACATAGGTCACCGGTATACCCTCATCTGGCCCGGTTTCTGGCACCGCGATAGCATGGTCGGTCAGCGCAGAACCGGCCATGACGCCATCATCAAGCCGAATCATCTGGTGTCTGGCGCGATATCGCTGAGCGAGCTGTTGTGCAGCCTTCAACTCGGAGACGTGGCGCTGGGAGTAATTGAAGCTGATTGCATGGCATTCGAAATCCTTGCTTGCCATTGCCAGCACAGTAGCCGAATCCAGTCCGCCTGATAGCAATACAATCGCTTTTGCCCGCGAACCCATGCCTTACCTCCCCGGCTGGTCGCCCCATAACAACTTGTGCAACTGCATCTGCATGCGCACTGGCAACGCATCCCGCAAAATCCAGTCTGCCAGTTCGCTTGCTTCAAGCTGTTGATAACTTGGCGAGAACAGTACTTCACAACGTTCACTCAAATTGTGCTCGGCAACAAATTTTCGCGACCACAGATAGTCGCGTTCATCGCAAATCACGAACTTGACCTGATCCTGTGTGCGCATGATACCGATGTTGTCCAGACGATTACGCTTCTCCTCGCCCGAGCCCGGCGTCTTCATGTCCATAACCTTGACCACACGCGCATCCACCGCAGAAACATCGAGTGCGCCGCTGGTCTCCAACGAGACCTTGTAGCCTGCGTCGCATAACAGGGCCAGCAATTCGATACAGGGCTTTTGTGCCAGGGGTTCTCCTCCGGTCACTGTCACGTAATTCGTCTTGTTGACGTTGACCTGATGCAAAACCTCATCCAGGGTCATCCATTCCCCGCCAGTGAATGCATACGCGGTATCACAATACTGACAGCGCAACGGACAACCGGTAAGACGAATGAAGGTCGTGGGAATGCCCACCGTCAGAGCTTCACCCTGAAGGGAAAAGAAAATTTCGGTAATCCTTAGTCGCAGACCGCTGGACATAATAATGCTGGAAAATTTCGCTCAAGATACGATACGCCAGACCGATATTCACTGCCAGTACCAAATGGCTGAGTCCAGCCATGGGTACGACCGGTTTTTCAATGACCTTCGCGCTTGATTCTTTCGAGACGATCGTTCGCCTTCGACGCCACCGTCGTGTCGGGATACTGCTTTATGACCTGCATCAACGCGTCCTTGGAAGCTGACCAGTTCTTCAGTTCGTAATACGTGTAACCAATTTTCAGCTTTGCACCTGATAACTTTTTGCTCTCGGGATACTTCGCGATCAGCGTCTGAAACGCATCGAGTGCCGTTTTATATTGTCGAGAAACATAGTTGGCTTCACCCAGCCAGTACTGCGCATTATCTGCATATTTACTCTCGGGATAGCTTTTCAGAAAGCTCTCAAAGGCTGTGATGGATTCGCGGTATTGTCCTTGTTTCAGCAGATCAAAAGCCGCCGAGTACTCTTGCGCGCCATCCTTGTCGCCGCCTGCGGTTGCAGCGCCAGGGTAAGCAGATGATCCTGAGGCAGCACCGGGCGGCGGTACCGGAGCAGCTACAACCGAGCTGCTCGCACCACCTTCAAGGCTATTGAGTCTGCGGTCCATATCTGCATAAAGACTGCGTTGCCGTTGTGTGACCAGGTCGAGTTGGTAGTCTTTTTCTTCCAGCATTTCCCGCAACATGGAAACTTCCTGTCTCAAGGCATCGAGTTGTTGCGACTGCTCAATCAGCACATCGGAGCTGATGATGCGCTCAAGACGCTCCAGCCTCTGTTTGACACTCATACGCGATAACAACTCATCATCGGCCGCAACGACGGAGCCCGACACCAGGCTGACGATGACCAGCAATGAAAGGCCATGTTGTTTAAGCATTACTGTTACTCGTATACAAGTTCTGCACGGCGGTTCAATCTCCAGGCATCTTCATCATGTCCCAGAGCAGCTGGTTTTTCCTCACCATAGCTGATGATGGTGACTTGAGAGGCACCAGCGCCCTGGAATAGCAGCAGCTTCTTTACCGCCTGTGCGCGCCGGTCCGCCAGCGCAATATTATATTCACGGGTTCCGCGCTCATCAGTGTGACCTTCGAGTCGCAGGCTCATATCTGCATGCAAGGCGAGATATTTGCCGTGATGTTTGATCACCTCGACATCTTCTTCGCTGAGTTCACTGCTGTCATAAGCAAAATATATCGTTTTGATGGATAGAACATTTTCCGGATCATTAATGGCGTTTTTCTCATAGGAGATGTTCATACCGGCGAGTGCTGTACCGGCGAAGGCGTCACCTTCACCAATGGTTCCAATCGTGGTACCACTGGTCGCTTCACTGACATCATCACCCAGACCGGCCATCTCATCGTCCGGTTTTGTGGCTTGTGTACAGGCGGCTACGAGCACTGCCATCATCATCAAGATCAGCAAGTTACTATTCTTTGTTATATTTCTCATTGTCCTGCTTTTAAACCTCTTATCAATAATTATTTTCGTTTAGCCGCCCACGACGGTTCTCTCACCTCACCGTCTGACAGGGCCAGTCGTTGCTTTTGCCGGCCATCGGTTGATACAGCGGCGAGTATTGCCTTGCCTTTATCCTGGGACGCATACAGAACCATGGTTCCATTGGGCGCAAAATCAGGCGACTCGTCCAGGGGCCCGTCAGTCAAAATCTGCATGATTCGAGTATCCAGATACAGCACTGCAATTTTATATGAATTATTGGCACCATGAACATATGCAACGACCTTGCCATCAGCAGAAACACTGGCATTGGCATTGTAGTTACCATCGAATGTCAAACGCCTGGGACGGGAACCTTTGTCAAGCGATAGCTGATACAGTTGCGGTTTACCACTTCGACTCGAGGTAAACACCAGCGATTGACTGTCAGGCATCCAGGCGGGTTCCGTATCTATGGCCCAGTGCCGGGTCAGACGCCTCAAGGTCCCGCTCTTCAGCGATAGAATATAGATATCGGGATTGCCTTCCTTGGATAGTGTCATCGCCAGGGTCTTACCGTCAGGTGACCACGACGGGGCGCTGTTGATCCCCTCGTAAGAGGCCACTTTTTCGCGCTCGCCGGTATGAATATTGTGGATATAGATCGCGGACAAACCCGTTTCGAAGGACACATAGACCACTCTGGACCCATCCGGTGACCACACTGGCGACATGATCGGTTCTTTTGAAGTCAGCAAGGTTTGCGGATTATAACCGTCCGTATCCGCGACCTGCAGGCGGTATTTGACCGGATTACCCGAGGAGGTGACGTACGCGATCCTGGAATTGAACGCCCCCGGCAGGCCCGTGAGTTCTTCAAATATCAGGTCGCTGATCTGATGGGCAATGGCGCGCAAGGTTGCCCGTGTCGCATTGAAGCTGTAACCGAGAACCTGTTCTCCGCGGTAGACATTGAACAGACGAAATTCGACCCTGAACTGGCCATCTGGCTTCATGTTAACCGCACCGATAACCAGATGATCGATACCGGCAACACGCCAGGTCTTGAAGTGGATGTCTTCAGCCCGTTGTGGCCTGGCAAGCAATTCCGCGGCAGGCGCTGGCGAGAATTTACCGCTGCGGGCAAGATCTGAGCTCACAATTTCAGAGATGTCAGCGTCAACCAGTTTCGAGGCGCCGTTCCATTTGAAAGGAATAACGGCGATCGGTGTCGCCCCTTCGATGCCCTCGGTGATATCGATTTTGAGCACAGCATTGGCGGTCTGGCTAAAACAGACGGCCCATAACAACACTATCCAGCGATTCAACACAATCAAATAATCTCCTGTTCAATATTCCATACCCTCAGGGTCACGACCGTGGCCTGAAGGTAAAATGTATTTCATTATCAAAGACTTCTGGATTCGGCGGCGGCGGTAACGGCGATGCCGCCCAGACCGCGCGCTCGATAGAGTTTTTAAAGGCCACATCGGTTGAACATTCATTCAAGTTCACACTGATCACATCACCCAGAGCCGTTTGTCTGACAACTACTTCACAGGACTGACTCGAATTCAATGCAGTGGGACGCAGCCATTTGCTTTCTACTTTTTGTTCGATCAGCTTAACATATTGCAACCGGAGAGAATTCAACATCCGGTTATGCTCTGCGACACGCCGCTCTTCTTCGACTAGTCTGCGCTGGAGCTCGGCTTCTTCCGCCACACGTCTTTTCTCCGCCTCTTCGGCCAGTCTCTTCTGGCGTGCTTCTTCTTGCTTGCGTTGGCGTTCAGCCTCTTCTGCCACCCGTTTTTTCTCCGCCTCTTCCGCCAGGCGTTTTTTTTCAGCCTCCTCGGCCAGACGTTTCTTTTCCGCTGCTTCAGCCAGGCGTTTCTTCTCGGCTTCTTCCGCCAGTTTTTTCTTGCGCGTTTCTTCCTGTTTGCGTTTTTTTTCTGCCGCAATGGCGGCCAGGCGTTTCTGTTCTTCCTTTTGTTTGCGTTCGGCTTCGAGTTTTTCCTTACGCTCGGCTTCAGCCCGGCGTTTTTTCTCGGCCTCCTTTTTCCGCTTTAACTCTGCCTGGCGTTTTTTTTCCGCTTCCTGCTTCTTCAGAGCAGCTTTGCGCTTTTTATCTTCTTCAATTTTACGTTGCTGGGCCAGCGCCTGCTGTATCTTGTTCTGTTCAACCTGCTTTCGGCGGTTCAGCTCATCGTCAACTTTTTTTGCATCAACCACGACGGCTTTGACCGTACTGGCCTGGGGTTTGGGTTGTTCCGGCACCTTGCTGCTGCTCAGGCTGAGGCTCAACAAAACCAGCAATACGGCGTGCAGTGCGACCGAAGCGGCCACGGCCGTCGGGTGACGCTTCATTACCTGATACAGACTTGGCCACAGACTGGATGACGCCATGGGCCTACTGATCCAGCGATTCGGTCATCAGACCTACTTTTTCAACGCCTGCCGACTGCAGCAAGACCATGGCCTCGGTGACACGACCGTAGTCAACAGCCTTGTCTCCTCTGACCAGCACCGGTGTCTGTGGATGATTCTTTATCACGGCTGCAACACGATTTGCCAGCAGCTCTTCGGCGATCGGCTTGTCGTTGTCCTCACCAATATTCAGATACAGATCACCAAGCTTGCTGACTGTGATTATCATGGGTTCACGTTGTTCAGGTGGCAACGGGTTTGCGCTGGCCTGGGGCAGGTCAATTTCCACCCCCTGTTGTAGCAATGGCGCCGTAATCATGAAAATCACCAGCAACACCAGCATGACATCGATATAGGGTACGACATTGATCTCTGAAACCGGCTTGCGCTTGCCACTCTTACGCATCAGGCAACCTCTGCCTGCGGTTGATCCAGCTCTGCTGTGCTTTGTCGCTGCAATATGGTCGAGAATTCCTCGGCGAAGTTTTCATATGAGCCGATCAGTCTATCAACCTGGTCTGAATAACGATTGTAGGCAATCACGGCCGGTATCGCAGCAAACAAACCCATGGCCGTCGCAATCAGTGCTTCAGCAATACCCGGCGCCACCATCGCCAGTGTGGCGTGCTGCACTGACCCGAGCGCGGTAAATGAACGCATAATGCCCCATACCGTACCAAACAGACCGACGTAGGGACTGATCGAACCAATGGTTGCCAGCAATGACAGATTGGCCTCGAGCCTGTCTTCCTCGCGCGCCAACGACACCTTCATACTGCGTTGCACCCCGGCGATCAGCATTTCACCGCTACCCACAGTGCGCCTGTGCAAACGTGCATATTCGGCAAATCCGGACTCGAAGATGCGCGCCATGCCCTGTCGCTCTTCATCTCTCTTCTTGAGACGACTGTACAGGTCGGCCAGGTTGATACCCGACCAGAACTGATCTTCAAAGCGCATCGCGTCCTCGCGCGCCACCTTTAATATCTTGTGTTTGGTAAAGATTACGAACCAGGAAAGCACTGAAGCCGCCACCAATGCCAGCATGACCAGCTGCACCAGTATGCTGGCACGTGATACCAGGCTAATAAATGACATATCAGTTTCCACGCAGAACCTCCTGAATGTGTGCAGGTATACGTACGGGGGAAAATTTGTTGGCATCCAGGCAGGCGATAGAGACTTCGGCACTGCAAATGGGTGTATTCTGGTCTTCTCGGGTTATCATTTGTTTGAATGTAAGTCTGGCATTGCCCTTATCGGAAATCACGGCGGTCACCCTCAGTGCATCATTGAACACTGCGGGCTTGCGGTACTGTATTGTCAGGCTGTGGACAGCGAAGATGATTCCGTATTCTTGTTTTAATTGATCCTGCTCGAATCCGAGCTCACGTAAATATTCAGTTCTGGCTCGCTCCAGAAATTTAAGATAATTTGCGTAATAAACGACGCCCCCAGCATCGGTATCTTCGTAATAGACACGCACCGGCCAGCTAAATTCAATCTGTTTTGCCATTCTGCAGAAAAACCAGTTGCTATTGTTTGTCCTGCACCAGATCAAGAGTTGCCTGGTTTTGCTGCAACGATTGCGGCACTTTCAAGCCCAGCATCCGGTATACATTGGCCGTTGCCACACGGCCTCGTGGTGTTCGCATCAGATAACCTTGTTGTATCAAATAGGGCTCGATCACGTCCTCGATGGTATCTCGCTCCTCACCGATCGCGGCCGCGAGGTTTTCGACACCCACAGGCCCTCCATCAAACTTCTCGATAATGGCCTGCAGCAGGCGTCGGTCCATGATATCGAAGCCGCTCTGGTCGACATTCAGTAATGCCAGCGCCGCCGATGCTATACCCGCATTGATCACGCCATCAGCTTTGACTTGCGCGTAGTCACGGACCCGTCTGAGCAAACGATTGGATATTCGGGGCGTGCCGCGCGACCGTTTCGCGATTTCAGCCGCGCCGGCGACATCGATCTCGACATTAAGGATATGTGCGGATCGCTGCACGATATGGGTCAGATCCTGTGGAGAATAAAAATCCAGTCGCAGCACAATCCCGAAGCGGTCACGCAGCGGTGAGGTCAATGATCCCGCGCGTGTTGTGGCACCCACCAGGGTAAAAGGCGGCAGATCGAGCTTGATCGAACGCGCTGCCGGGCCCTCACCGATCATGATATCCAGCTGATGATCTTCCATCGCCGGATACAGAATTTCTTCGACCACGGCGCTGAGACGATGGATTTCATCGACAAACAGCACATCGTGTGGTTCCAGGTTGGTCAACAGCGCCGCCAGATCACCCGGCTTCTCCAGCACCGGCCCGGAGGTCGAATGCAGGTTGACCTTCATTTCATTGGCAACGATATGGGCCAATGTGGTCTTGCCAAGACCCGGCGGACCAAAAATCAGCACATGATCCAGCGCTTCCCTGCGCGCCATCGCCGCGGGAATAAATATCTCCAATTGCTCGGATACGCTGGGTTGACCTCGATAATCCCCTAACAGCTGTGGTCGAATCGCGCGATCGATTGCGACTTCATCATCCATCTGTTCGGGTGCGATAATGCGTTGCTCTGTCATGGCCAGCTACCCCTTCAACGCGCCCTGCAACGCTGCCTTGATGATGGCCTCGGTTTCCAGGCCGGTGGCGTTAATCGCTCGTACCATTCGGCTGGCCTCCTGCGCCTTGTAACCCAGTGCGGTCAGAGCGCTGACGGCATCACTCACCGAGCTGGCCTGATAACCGTTGTTGGCCGCCGTGGTCAAAGCGGCATCCTCTGCGAGCGGCGAAATATCCTCACTCAACTTGTCACGCAACTCAACGATCAGGCGCTCAGCGGTTTTCTTGCCAACACCCGGCAACCCGGTCAGTGCCGCTGCGTCGCCCTCCTGCACAGCACGGGCAAAATCCCGGGCACTGATACCCGACAGAATAGTTAGGCCCAGCTTGGGTCCGACACCGTTGATGCGGATCAGGTCACGAAATAATCGGCGCTCGGCGGTTGAATAGAAGGCATAGAGCAGCTGGGCATCCTCGCGCACGACCATATGGGTGTGCAGCACCACCTCATCCCCCACTGACGGTAACTGATAAAATGTCGACATCGGCGCTTCCATTTCGTAACCAACGCCCTGCACATCCACGAGTAGCTCAGGCGGTTGCTTGCTCAGCAACCGGCCTTTGATTCGGCCTATCAAACCCAGCGGCCCCGGCGCGTTCCCGCAGCAACACCTGAATTCCGAACTTTGATATGGTGTGCATGACAGATAGCGATAGCGAGCGCGTCCGCCTCATCGTTTTGCGGCAACGCCTCCAAATTCAGTAATCGTTGAATCATGTGTTGTATTTGCTGTTTATCGGCAGCACCGCTACCGACCACTGCTTTTTTTATTGCCCGTGGTGTATATTCACCAATCACCAGCCCGGTCTGCACCGCCGCACAGATCGCGGCGCCTCTGGCCTGCCCCAGCTTCAACGCCGAGTCTGCGTTGTGTTTGACAAAAACCTGCTCTATCGCCATCGATGTCGGCGTCCAGCAGGACACAATCTGGCTGACTTCGGCGTATATAATACCCAGTTTCTCGCCCAGCGTGTCAGCTTTTATTTTTATAAATCCGCTGGTCACATATTTGTGCCTGAAGCCATCGGTATCGATGATGCCATACCCGGTGATACGCGATCCAGGATCGACACCAATGATGCGTATCATCGCTTCAGGCCGCATTTCTCACCAGATGGACGAGCCCTCACTCGATCAGTGAACCTCTGCGTGACCATCTCGCCCCCTGGTGAGCAATGCGGACTCACTTAAGCGGATTGCAGACTGGCGAGCACATCATCGGGGAAGTCCGCATTGGTGTGCACCTCCTGCACATCATCCAGCTCCTCCAGTGTATCGATCAGTTGCATGATTTTTTCAGCGTCATCCTCGTCAACGACCGTCTCGGTTGTTGGTTTCTCGATAATTTCAGCCTGTTCCGATATATGTCCTGCTGCATCCATCGCATCTTTTACCGTCATAAAGTCCTCGAAGCTGGTGGCGACCTCAATACTGCCGTCGTCATTGGTTTCGACATCGTCCGCACCCGCTTCCAGCGCCGCCTCCATGATCGCATCCTCATCACTGCCCGGAGGGTAAGACAGCAGACCGATACGGTTGAACATATAGGCAACCGAGCCGTCGGTGCCAAGATTGCCACCCGCCTTGGTAAACGCGTGCCGTACTTCGGACACGGTTCGCTTGCGGTTGTCTGTCATGCAATCGACCATAATCGCGGTGCCACCGGGTCCATAACCTTCGTAGCGCACCTCTTCGTAGTTGGCATCATCCCCTTCTCCAGTACCACGCTTGATGGCGCGCTCGATCGTGTCCTTGTTCATGTTCGCGCCGAGTGCCTTGTCCATCGCAAGACGCAGCCTTGGATTGGTTGCGGGATCACCCCCGCCACCGCTGCGTGCAGCAACCGTGATTTCACGAATCAGCTTGGTATAAATTTTTCCGCGCTTTTTGTCCTGGGCTGCCTTTCTGTGCTTGATATTCGCCCATTTACTATGACCTGCCATGTGTTACCCGTACAACTGAATCAATGGCGCAAAGTGTAACATTTTTTGGCCCCGGCAAGTGGTGAGGACGGGTCAAGCAATGCCCGTATCGAGCAACGGCGTACCAACAACATCACCAAACTTACCCGAACGCAGAAAGGTAACGACCTGGGTGGCAACACGTGCCGATAACAGCATACCGGTATGACTTACAGGCAAGGCGATAAAATCCGTTGCCCCCTTGAGACGGGTTTCATCGACGGCGACGGTGCCATCATGCGGAGCCGCAGGTCCACCGGCAACCAGACCTGCACCAATCGGCAGCGTGCCGGCGATAACGCCGATATCCTGCCAGCCCCTCCAGGCAGGCACATCACCCAGAATGCCCTGTTCTGTGGTTTTACCCAACGTCCAGCGCGTTATCGGCAGACGACACAGTCGCTGTCCTACCGCGCTGCCATTGACCGGCGAGCCCATCAGCACGATACGACCGCTCGCTGAAAACGGAAACTTATCGAACATGTGCAGCAACACGATGCCGCCAAAACTGTGCCCGACAAAATGGATCACGGAGGCATCCATTTGTTCAACGTGCTGGTGCAGGCGATCGGCAATGATGACAGGCGGCTTGCCCCAAATCTGGTATTTGAACACGCTGCACTCATAGCCCGAGCGAGACAAATGCTGACGCAGACGCCACATGTCCAGGCCATTACTCCAGATACCGTGCACTAATACGACCGCTTCACGCATGGGTGTATTTTACAGGCTGCACGGAAGATAAAAAAATACTGATTCGATTAAATTACGGTGACCGTTTGAGCACTAGCCCGCAATCGAGATTCATTCCGTTGACTGATCGGCATCGGATTTGCGCAGGCGCAGGTTCAGCTCTCTTAGCTGGGCAGCAGAGACGGCCGATGGCGCCGACGTCAGCGGGCAGGCCGCCGTTTGTGTCTTCGGGAACGCCATGACATCACGGATCGAACTGGCGCCACTCATCAGCATGACCAGGCGGTCCAGACCAAAGGCGATGCCTGCGTGCGGCGGACAACCGTATTTGAGTGCATTCAGCAGAAAGCCAAATTTATCCTCTGCTTCCTGATCAGGAATGCCGAGTATTTCCAGCACTGCCTTCTGCATCTCATTGTCGTGGATACGCACCGAACCGCCACCCAGCTCGGTACCGTTCAGTACCATGTCGTAGGCTCGCGACAGTATGGTCTCGGGCTCGGCCCTGAGCATCTCGGGTGAGGTGATCGCCGGTGCCGTGAATGGATGGTGCAACGGGGTCAGTCCGCCGTTACCGTCGTCCTCGAACATCGGGAAGGCCACCACGAACAATGGCTGCCATCCGTCGGCGACCAGGCCGCGGTCATGGCCGAGCTTGACGCGCAGGGCACCGATGGATTCATTCACAGTGGTGGCATCGCCAGCGCCGAAAAACAGGATATCGCCTGACTGCGTACCGGTCTTGCTGATGATCGCTGTCAGCACGTCGTCCGGCAGAAACTTGACGATTGGCGACTGCAGGCCATCACGGCCAAGCGCAACATCATTGACCTTGATCCAGGCAAGACCCCTGGCACCATAGCGGCTGACGTAATCGGTGTAATCATCGATTTCCTTGCGCGACAGCTCGCCACCACCCGGCAGCCGCAGCACCACCACGCGACCGTTGGGATCATTCGCCGGCCCCGAGAACACCTTGAATTCAACATCTTTCATTTCTTCGGCCAGATCGACCAGTTCCAGCGGTATGCGCAGATCGGGCTTGTCCGAGCCGTAACGCGACATGGCCTCGGCATAGGTCATGTGCGGGAACGGATCAGGCAGGTCAACATCCAGCACTGCCTTGAACAGGCCGCGGATCATAGCTTCGTTGATCTGCATCACCGCGTCCTCGCCCATGAACGAGGTTTCGATATCGAGCTGGGTGAATTCGGGCTGGCGGTCGGCGCGAAGGTCTTCGTCACGAAAACAGCGCACAATCTGGTAATAACGGTCCATGCCCGACATCATCAACAGCTGCTTGAACAACTGCGGCGACTGGGGGAGCGCAAAGAACTGACCCTTGTGCGTGCGGCTGGGCACCAGGTAATCACGTGCGCCTTCCGGTGTTGCCTTGGTCAGCATCGGCGTTTCGATTTCCCAGAAACCGTGGCTATCCAGATAATGGCGCAGATAGGTCGTTACCTGGTGGCGCAGGCGCATGCGCTGCTGCATTTCGTCGCGACGCAGATCGATATAACGGTAACGCAGACGCAGATCATCGTGAACATCATTTTCATCAAGCTGGAACGGCGGTGTCTCGGCGGTGTTCAGCACCACCAGCTCGAGCCCCAGCACTTCGACAGCACCGGTTGCGAGTTTTTCGTTGACAGTCGCTTCATCACGGGCGCGTACCCTGCCCTTGACCTGCAGCACATACTCGTTGCGTATGCGCTCGGCGAGCGCAAACATCTCGGCACGGTCAGGATCGAACACGACCTGCACCAGGCCTTCGCGGTCGCGCAAATCGATGAAAATCACACCACCATGGTCACGGCGGCGATTGACCCAGCCACACAGGGTTACTTCCTGATCGATCAGTTCTTCACTTACTTGTCCGCAATAATGGCTACGCATGATGTTCTCTGAATTTGTACGCGATATTATTCGCTATGTTGTTGTTTGTTTCTACTTTTTAGAATCTAAAGGTTGCTTCGTCGCAGTCGGACCGGCGGCGGCCGACTTGCTGCCCCCAGCGGCAGCCGGTTTGTCTGCTGACTTGCTGTCTGCTTTAGGCTTGTCGTCAGCAGCGTGCACATTCTTTTTCTTGTCACCGGACTTGAAATCGGTTTCATACCAGCCGCCGCCCTTAAGACGGAAAGCCGCCGCCGAGACCATTTTCTTCATGGCCGGCTTGCCGCACTGGGGGCAGTCCCTCAGCGGATCATCGTTAATTTTCTGCAGCACCTCTAACTGGAAACCACATTCAGTGCACTGGTATTCATAAATTGGCATGTCAGTTCGACCATTGAATGAAAGCAAAGCTGCGAATTATATACGCCCCGCCAACCCGCTGTCATGTACATGCTATGCTTCGCGCATGCTATCTTCTGCCGATAAAACCGTACTGATCACCGGCTGCTCCAGCGGCATCGGCCGCTGTGTCGCCCTCGGATTGCAACAGCGTGGCTACCGGGTATTCGCCACGGCCCGGCGTCCGGACAGCGTGGCAGCATTGACTGCGGAGGGCCTGGAGAGCCTGCAACTGGACCTGGACGACTCGGTCTCGATCAAGCAGGCGGTCGATGACATCCTGCGCCGCACCGATGGGCAGCTATATGCGGTGTTCAACAACGGCGCCTTCGGTTTGCCCGGTGCAATCGAGGACCTTAGCCGTCATGCAATACGCACCGAGTTCGAAACCAATGTATTCGGCTGGCTGGAACTGACCAACCTGCTGCTGCCGGTGATGCGGAAGCAGGGTTACGGTCGCATCATACAAAACAGCTCCGTTCTCGGCCTGGTCGCGATGCCTTTTCGCGGTGCCTACAACGCCAGCAAGTTCGCCATCGAAGGAATCAGCGACACGTTACGGCTCGAACTCAAAGGCACCGATATCCACGTTTCCCTGGTGGAGCCTGGCCCCATACTGAGCCGCTTCCGCGCCAATTCACTCCTGGCCCTGCAAAAGCACATCGATACCGAAAACAGCGTACACAAAGAGCGCTACCGGCGGGTATTCGAACGCCTGAACAAGGAAGGGCCGGCCGTTCCGTTCACGCTACCACCAGAGGCGGTGTTGAAGAAAGTGATACACGCACTCGAATCGCGCAAACCCAGGGCACGCTATTATGTCACCTTCCCGACCTACCTGTTCGGCTATCTCAAGCGGGTGCTACCAACAAAGACCCTGGACCGGCTGCTGAACCTGGCAAGCAACTAATTGCGCCAGGTGTGAGTTGATCACGCAGAGATTATCGATGTGTTGCGTATTTCGTTGATGGAATAAAGCGTATACATCGTAGGGTGCGCCGTGCGCACCAGAGGAAGCACACCATGTACGATGGTTGCGAAGTGGTGCGCACGGCGCACCCTACCTTACTGACGAAAAATGCGGACCAGCCCGCATTTTTCGCGCATGTCTAATCAGGGATTCTCAATGGATTGACTGGCTTCGGAAACCATGTAATCAACGGTCGTCTTGATCATTTCATCGGTTATATCTTTTCGAAGATCTTGAACAGACACCTTGCATTTACCGTTGATTATAGACGCGTAAAGCGCATCCCTTCCTTGAGCAATACGAGGCCTCCATTCAGCCTTGTCGTCGAGCAGAGGGGCGCCAGCAGCAGCAGTTTCGTGGCAGGAAGAACAAACCATTTGATATGTAGTCGCACCATCGTCAGCCATAACTGCAGCTGGTGCCACAAGTATCAAACCAGTACACCACGCAATCCTAGACGGTTTTTTCACACATTTAATCCTCAGTTATTATATCAATGACATCGAGTTTATCATTTTGAAACGAGGCAAATGTAAAAAGATCGCAGTGTTTTCAGATCCGCGAGTGTTCGTTTTAAGCCCTGATATCCAACACTAAAAACATGGAAATAATCTTGTTCTGTTACGGATTTGTGAATACCTTTCTGGCTCTTGTGTAGTCATGAAAGGCGTTACGTAATGCGGGCTAGACTGTTACATGTCAGGCAACTGCAACACGGTATCCTTCAATTGAGTCAATGGCGTTGCCATCAGGCATAAAAAACGTTACATCGTTGTTATTGATTCCAATTATTCCATGTAGCGCCTCAATACCCATTTCTTCTACAGTCCTGTCGATGACTTCAAGTAGCGACTGTAAGGCATAACCTATCTGCGTGCGCCTTTTTACATCCAGGCCCAGTGTCTTCCAGGTTTCATCGGCATGATTTTCACCTGCACTTCCTAGCTTGAAAAAATTATCCACCAGCGATTCAAACAAACGTTTTTCACCTATGCTCTCACGCAGCAATACAATCATTTCCCGATCGGTCATTGCTGAGTTCTCAGGAATCTCAGAGCAAAGATCCTCGGGTAAGAAATCGATTAATCGTTCACCATTCACTCTGCCATTCAGAATATCCTCTCTGACCAGCTGCTCATAGTCCGCGCGTGGATCCGAGCCTGTGCGCTTCGATAGCTGAATAAGCGCCATTGCTTCGCTTCTATGGCCACTAACGCCAAAACCTGAGAGAAAATGATCCAGTATGTCGTGAACAAATACTGAAGTGTGAATTCGCTGACCCGTCTCTCGTGTACTTGCAATGATCGCGGGGTCGGCGATCGTGGCGTCCAGCTTCCAGCCTCTGGCGCCGAATCCGTCATCCCACACCCTCTTGTACGTAACCGCAACCTTTACACCGTCTTCGTCTTTTCGAAGTAAATGTTGCGGGTAGCGTGTCACATTGTGAAACGAATTTTGAAACGAACTGAATGTCATGCGGCTATACCTATTCCCATATCAGGTTGAGAATTTCGATCTTGTTCAGGTTACGATTAAGCGGGCACGCTGGGCAGCCCCTGCTTGATGGTTCATTAAGGCAGCCCCTGCACTGTGCAACAAGTCTTCCTGACGCTTCCAATTCAGATTTCAGCACGTTCAGCTCGGCTATTTTTTCCTCGATATCGCTCACTGCTGTATCAATAATTAATGATAATTTTTGACTGCCTTCATCGCCTGTTGAACACGATTGTCTTGCGATTCCAATAAGCCCTATCACATCGAGCGAGAAGCCATTTTCTGCAAGATGAAGAACGGCTTTTAACCGATCGATATGATGCTCTGAATACAGGCGAGTACCCCCGCGCGATCTATCAGGTGTTATTAACCCTTCTTCCTCATAGTATCTAATTGTGCGTGTGGTTGTGTTGAGCATTTCAGCAACCTCACCGATTTTGAAATATTCAGACGACATTGACAGACCTTCACTTAGCCCGCATTGCTCACCAGGATCACGGGAGCAGGCGCAGGATTCGTGTTCGTAAGCGCCGCTCTGGAGCGAAAAGCGTAGCCATAGCTTGGGCGAAGCGACCGTAGGGTGCGCCGTGCGCACCGAAACAGCCCAGCACACTGAAGATTCACGGCGCGCACGGCGCACCCTACGATCTCATGCAAACCAAGACCAGCCTGAACCGTGATAGGCCTGTTTGAATAACACACTGTATTTCTGATCATCTGGATACTCTTAAGTGGATTAGTGCCTTATCAGTATTCAACGCCGCCTGGTGAGAAATGCGGGTTAGCGGGCTAGCACTGCAAGATCACCGTCGATTGGCTGTGTTGATCACGCAAATAACCCTATCTGACGAACAAACAGCAGGAACCTTAATATCTAACGTTAACGTCATATATAATCTTACGTTAACGTTAAAAAGTCAAGCGGCAGCAGGGCGATAGTGCGCGATGCCAGATAGACGTTTAGCCCACCGAGTGCGCGAGTATGATACACCGCTGATATTCATTTATCTGATTGAAATTTCCAGGTATTGAAAAGGTGAGGCGTCAATCTTCGCGCAACATCCGGGCCACAATCGAACTTTTGCAGACGATGATTTTCGGCCATAGTCCTGATGCTCAGAGAAATGAAATTTCGAGTGTATTCAAATCGCAAGGCCATTCACAAAACATGGATGAGATTGTTTGATATTATTGCCTATGGCACAGGATCACGATCAAATCATGGCTGCTTACACGGAGATTTTCGACGGACTTGATCATCTAGGGCCGGGTGATCCCGATGACACCCGCGACGTGTTGGAGATAATCCGCTCGTCCTTACGATCTGCTCCACGTGTGGCTGACTTTGGCTGTGGCGTCGGTGCCTCGACTTTAGTGCTGGCAAAAGCGCTGCCAGCGGCTCATCTACTGGCGCTGGACTCACATGCCCCGTTTATATCAAGACTGCAATCCAGAGTGACTGGACAGGGAATGGGTGATCGCATTAATGCCGTCGTGGGTGATATGGCAGAACCGCCAGCTATGGATGGTATCCATGGTGAATTCGACCTCATCTGGTCTGAATCAGCGATCTACGCCATGGGTCGTAACAGTGCATTCCGCCTGTGGCGGCCATTGCTGCGAACCAATGGCTGGCTGGTTTTCAGTGACATCATCTGGCAACGTGAACCGGATAGACGCTCTACCGAGGCAGACGCGTTTTGGGGTAACGAATATCCGGAGATAACAACAGCCGACGCGATCGTAGCCGAATTAGCCACCGCTGGCTTGCGTGCGCTTGATCCAGTGAGCGCTTCCCGAAAAGCCTGGTCCAATTATTATGAACCGCTCAGAAACCGCCTGTCTCTGTTGGGTAAACGCCATGATCGTTCTCAGGCTCTGATCGGTGTAATGGCCGAACTGGAGAAGGAAATGGCGATATATGATCAGTACGGTGATGAAGTTGCTCTCGTTTTTTTCCTCGCAACTCTGTAATACCTAACTCCCTTGCTTTCAATCAGCATGGCCGGCGCATGCGCCGGCCTTCGCCGTTCTGTTTTATACGGCAGCTTTTACCGCCTGCAGTTTACCGAACGTGATGCCACCCTCCTTGACATCCACACGTATCATATCACCAGCGATATACTCACCGGTCAGCAACTGCTGGGCCAGCGGATTTTCAAGTTGATGCTGGATCGCCCGCTTCAATGGCCGTGCGCCGTACACCGGGTCGAAACCGGCCTCACCCAGTTTATCCAGGGCGGCATCGCTGACCTCCAGCGCGATGTCTTTTTCCTGCAAACGCTGACGCAGATGCTCTATCTGGATACCGGCGATCGCACGGATCTGCTCACGACCGAGTGGGTGGAATACCACGGTTTCATCGACGCGGTTGATGAACTCCGGACGGAAGTGCTGGCCAACGATATTCATCACCGCATTTTTCATGCCGTCATAATCACCGGCAACTGACATCTCCTGAATCTGGTGCGAGCCTAGATTGGACGTCATGATGATCACGGTATTTTTGAAATCGACCGTTCGTCCCTGGCTGTCGGTCAGGCGGCCATCATCGAGCACCTGCAGCAGCACATTAAAGACATCGGGATGGGCTTTTTCAATTTCGTCGAGCAGGATCACCGAGTAGGGTTTTCGTCTGACGGCCTCGGTCAGATAACCACCCTCATCGTAGCCGACATAACCCGGGGGCGCGCCGATCAGGCGTGCCACCGAATGTTTTTCCATGTACTCGGACATATCCAGCCGCACCATCGCATCCTCGCTATCGAACATGAACTCGGCCAGCGCCTTGGTCAGCTCGGTCTTACCGACACCGGTCGGACCGAAGAACATGAACGAGCCATTCGGGCGGTTGGGATCAGACAGGCCGGCACGTGAGCGGCGGATCGCATTGGATACCGCAATAACCGCATCCTCCTGGCCGATCACCCGTCTGCCGATCTCTTCTTCCATGCGCAGCAGCTTGTCCTGCTCACCTTCCATCATTTTGCTGACCGGTATACCGGTCCAGCGCGCCACGATCTCGGCGATTTCATCTTCCTGGACCTTGTTGCGCAGCAGCCTGTTTTCAGACTGGTCGCCCTGTTCGATCTCTGCTGCATGCTGGAGTTGCTTCTCCAGCTCGGGGATGCGCCCGTATTGCAATTCGGACATACGCGCCAGATCACCGGCTCGATGGGCCATTTCCAGCTCGAGACGTGCACGCTCGAGCTCTTCCTTGATGTTTTTCGAACCCTGCACCGCGACCTTTTCTGCGGTCCACTGCTCCTCGTAGTCGCTGTATTCGCGTTCCAGTGCCTCGATCTCCTGTTCCAACGTTTTCAGGCGTGCCTTGGTCGCCTTGTCTTCATCTTTCTTCAGGGCTTCGCGTTCGATCTTGAGTTGTATGATCCTGCGATCGAGCCGGTCCATCACCTCGGGCTTGGAATCGATTTCCATTCGTATGCGGCTGGCGGCCTCATCGACCAGGTCGATGGCCTTGTCCGGCAGTTGACGGTCGCTGATATAACGATGCGACAGGGTTGCGGCAGCAACAATGGCCGGGTCGGTGATATCGACACCGTGATGGACTTCGTAGCGCTCTTTCAGACCACGCAGGATCGCAATGGTGTCTTCCACGGTTGGTTCATCGACCTGCACTTTCTGAAACCGGCGCTCGAGTGCGGCATCTTTTTCGATGTACTTGCGATACTCATCCAGCGTGGTCGCACCGACACAGTGCAGCTCACCGCGAGCCAGGGCCGGCTTGAGCATATTGCCTGCATCCATCGCACCTTCGGCCTTGCCGGCGCCAACCATGGTATGCAGCTCATCGATAAACAGAATAATCTGCCCTTCCTGCTTGGCGAGGTCGTTGATCACCGCTTTTAGACGCTCTTCGAATTCTCCGCGGAATTTAGCGCCAGCGATCAATGCACCCATATCCAGTGACAACAAACGTTTGTTTTTCAAACCCTCGGGCACTTCACCGTTGATAATGCGCTGAGCCAGACCTTCGACGATGGCGGTTTTACCGACACCCGGCTCGCCGATCAGCACGGGATTGTTCTTGGTTCTGCGTTGCAGCACCTGCACGGTGCGGCGTATTTCTTCAT
Organism: uncultured Gammaproteobacteria bacterium; assembly: GCA_942492025.1. Classification (GTDB taxonomy): domain Bacteria; phylum Pseudomonadota; class Gammaproteobacteria; order SZUA-229; family SZUA-229; genus JABDQW01. Next base: position 482,026 of record CALODJ010000008.1, read on the forward strand.
CACGGCCGATCACCGGATCGAGCTTGCCCTGCTGGGCCCGTTCGGTCAGATCGATGGTGTATTTTTCCAGCGCCTGACGTTGATCTTCCGCATTGGGATCATCTACTTTCTGGCCGCCACGAACATCGTTGATGGCCCGTTCCAGGGTGTCTTTATTCAGGTGACACGAGCGCAATAAATCACCGATTTTGCTTTTGTCATCGATCGCAGCGAGCACAAACAGCTCACTGGAGATGTACTGATCCTTGCGCTGTTGCGCCAGTTTGTCGGTTACATTGAGCAGGCGGCCGAGCTCATTGGATATCTGCACGTCACCCTGGGTGCCTTCAACGCGCGGCATGCGCTCCATCTCCTCGTGCAGCTTTGATACCAGCAGATCGACATTGCAACCGGTGGTAGCAAACAGGTGCCTGACAGTACTGCCGTCCTGTTCGAGCAATGCCGCCATCACGTGTATTGGCTCGATAAACTGATGATCCCGTCCCACCGCCAGTGACTGTGCATCAGCCAGCGCCATCTGGAATTTGCTGGTGAACTTGTCCATTCGCATGTTTATAACCCTCTGAAATGCTTTTGTTGTACCTTATATAAGGCTATTCCGCGGGCTTTCAAGGCTAACTGACTAACCGCGGAGACACGAAAATAAAGACTGGCTTAGGAGCGACTTCAGTCGCGAATTGTTGATATTCGCGACTGAAGTCGCTCCACACAACAGAAATCCTCTGCACCTCCGCGCCTCTGCGGCCAACATAAAGAATTAAAAAAACAGGGCGCCTCGCTCAGCCATGGTATGACATCGCCCCATACTTCACCTACACTGCGCGCATGCGCAAGACCCTGCAAAGTCGGTATTACCTGATATTCATACTGTTGATTGTCATCAGTAATCGTACATACGGCATCGAAGAAAAATACAACACCGGCTGGCGGCTCAACCTCGATAACGACATCCTCGCCGAATCCGATCGTGACTACACTGGCGGGATCGCGCTGACGCTGTCCGGCAGGCGCGCGCAGGAATACCTGTTTTCTCTGGAGGGCGTACGCAACTGGCTGGATGGTCTGCTGGGCATCCACCGACGCTACGCGCCGCAGCCACACTTTCAGTTACACAGCGTGCAGTACGGCACCATGCTGTTCACACCCGAAGACATAACCGAGCCGGCGCCGATATTCGATGACCGGCCCTACGGCAGCCTGTTTTTCATCGCCAACACCGAACTGACCGTTGCACCGTCAGACGACAAAGCCTGGTTATCGACGCTGACCTTCGGCTTTCTTGGCCTGGACGCCGCCGAATACATACAGAAAGCGATTCATGCACTCACCGATTCAGACGTCGCCAACGGCTGGGACAACCAGATCTCGTCAGGCGGCGAACCCACCTTGATGTACACCCTGTCCGTTCAGCAAAATCATATCGATCGCGTGAACAGCGCCAGGCGTCATGAGCTCAAAACGGCCTACGAAGCCAATGCCGGCTTCAGTACCGACGTCAATGCCAGCCTGAGCTGGCGCTGGGGCCGGATCAATACGCCCTGGTGGAGCATCAACCCGCAACACGCTGAATATATCAACCTCGGTACCCCGGTTGCCGCTGGTAACGAACAGACGGGCCCGCGCGAACTCTATGTCTGGGCCGGGAGCAGCGTAAAATACCGCGTCTACAGCGCCTTGATGCAGGGGCAGTTCCGCAACAGCATCGTCAAATTCAGCAGCGACGAGGTTGAAAAGCTGCTGGCACAGGTCTGGCTCGGTGCGACCTGGGAGTTCGCCGACAACATCAGAGGCAGTTTTTTCTATCGCGCATCCAGCAAGGAATTCAAAGGGCCAAATGCGCACTATCCGGTGTGGGCCGGTCTTATCATCAGCCGGGCTTACTGAACGTTGGGATAACGCAAGTACATGATCAGGCTCAGCATATCCCCTGTAATACTGACATATTATTAGTGGCTTATTTTGTTACACTAACCCGGATATAGCACGAACACGAAACCCGTATCATTGACACATTAGAATAACCGAAATGACTGAATACGCACTGATACTTCTCAGCACCATCCTGGTGAACAATTTCGTGCTGGTAAAATTTCTCGGCCTGTGCCCGTTCATGGGCGTATCACGCAAACTGGAAACCGCAATGGGTATGGCACTGGCCACGACCTTCGTGTTGACGCTTTCGTCGGTGTTCAGCTACCTGGTTAATCAATACATCCTGACACCGCTGGGTATCGAGTACATGCGCACTATCATGTTCATCCTCGTTATCGCCGTGGTGGTCCAGTTCACGGAGATGGTGGTGCACAAGACCAGCCCCCTGCTCTATAATGTGCTTGGTATTTTCCTGCCCCTGATTACGACCAACTGCGCCGTTCTGGGCGTTGCCCTGCTGAATGTTCAGGAACAGAACAATTTCATCCAGTCGCTGTTCTACGGCTTCGGCGCATCGGTGGGCTTCTCACTGGTACTGGTGTTGTTCTCAGCCATGCGTGAACGCCTCGCTGCGGCAGATGTTCCCGAAGTCTTCCAGGGCACATCCATTGCGCTGATCACGGCCGGTATAATGTCGCTGGCATTCATGGGTTTTGCAGGTTTAATCAAGGTATAGGCGCGCAGTCACACTCATGATGGTTGTCGTAATAACACTGGCGATAATTGCAGCGCTGTTTGGCCTGGTTCTGGGTTATTCGGCTATACGCTTTCGTGTCGAAGGTGATCCTGTGGTCGAACAGATCGACGCCTTGTTGCCGCAAACCCAGTGCGGACAGTGCAGCTATGCCGGCTGTCGGCCATATGCAGAAGCCATCGCCAAAGGTGAAGCCGACATCAACCAATGCCCGCCCGGTGGTGAAACCGTGATTATCGCGCTGGCTGATTTACTGGATGTCGAAGCCAAACCGCTGAATGCCGAGCACGGCGAGGAAAAAGCGAGCCGGACGGTGGTTTACATCGATGAAGAGACCTGCATCGGCTGCACCCTGTGCATTCAGGCCTGTCCGGTTGATGCCATACTGGGTGCCGCCAAACACATGCACACGGTGATCGAGAGCGAATGCACCGGCTGCGACCTGTGCATCCCGCCCTGCCCGGTCGACTGTATTCACGTCAAGCCAATCCAGCCGACGCTTAACACCTGGAAATGGCGGCAGCCAGACGGCGGCTTTGCCGTACCGAGGGCTGGTTGATCATGAACGCAGCTGATAACTCGAACATAGTAAAAACAGAGGAAGATGTCTGGCATTTTCACGGCGGTATCAAACTGCCCGGGCACAAACAGATGTCCACGCAGACACCGATCGCTCGTGTGCCGGCGAGCAAGCGCTATGTGATCCCACTGAACCAGCACAAAGGCGCTGAAGGTGAAATCATTGTCGCCACGGGCGATCGCGTACTCAAAGGACAGATGCTGGCGAGACCGCATGGCCTGATCAGCGCTGCCATACACGCACCCGTCTCGGGCACGGTCATTGAAATCGCGGAACATCGTTTCCCCCATCCGTCGGCGCTTCCCGGCCTCTGCATCGTCATCGAAAATGATTTTCAGAGCGAATGGATCGAACGCAAGCCTGTTGCGGGTGACTACATCAACATGTCATCGCATGACCTGCGCACCATCATACGCGATGCGGGCATCGTCGGACTGGGCGGTGCCTCATTTCCGACCGCCGTCAAACAAACTGAAGTCGGTATCGATACGCTGATCCTCAATGGCGTCGAGTGCGAACCCTATATCAGTTGTGACGACATGCTGATGCGTGAACGCGCCGATGAAATCATCAAGGGCCTGCAGATCATCGCCCACATCATCAGGGCGAAAACCTGTGTTGTCGCGATCGAAGACAACAAACCTGAAGCGATTACCGCTGTGACCAGCGCGGTAAAGCACTCGGGCAGTAGCACCATCAAAGTTCAGAGGGTGCCGACCATCTATCCCAGCGGTGGTGAACGTCAGTTGATCAAGGTGATCACAGGCAAGGAAGTACCGGTGAATGGCCTGCCATCAGACATTCATGTGCTTTGCCATAACGTCGCGACCAGCTATGCGATATACAAGGCGGTATTTGAAGCCGAGCCATTGATCTCACGCATCGTCACCGTGACCGGCCGCGGTGTGCAGTCACCACAGAACCTCGAAGTGGACATTGGCACGGCTATCCAGGACTGTATCGAATTCTGCGGCGGCTACAAGAAAGAAGCCCAGTCACTGATCATGGGCGGCCCGATGATGGGCCTCACGCTGGACACCGACCAGCTGCCTGTCATCAAAAGCACCAACTGCCTGCTGGTCAGCGCGGGTATCGACATCACATTACCGAGCAGTGAAAACCATATGCCGTGCATTCGTTGTGGCAAGTGCGTCGATGTCTGTCCGGCCAACCTGCTGCCACAGCAACTGTACTGGTTCTCAGGCAGCAAACATTATGACCGCGCGATCGAATACAATCTTTTCGACTGCATCGAATGCGGCTGTTGTGCCTATGTCTGTCCGAGTCAGATACCCCTGGTACAGTATTACCGCCATGCCAAATCCGACATCTGGGAACAGGAGCGTGAACGCAAAAAATCGGATATCGCACGTGAACGCCATGAACGCAGACTGGAACGCCTGGAAAAACAGAAACAGGAGCGTGAGGCACGCTTGAAGAAGAAACGCGAAGCGCTATCGAAAAACAAACACAGTCGCGACACCGAGATGGAGAAGAAGAAAGCGCTGATTGCCGACGCCCTGGCGCGGGTCAAGAAAAAGAGATCAAAACAGAACATCAAGCTCAGGAACACAGAGAACCTGACTGCAGAGCAGCAGCAAAAAATAAAGGAAGCCGACGCCCGTCGTGAACAAATGAAGCAGCAAGGCAAATAACCCCGATGTTGTTCAGTAAAGCTGACGCACCCCATCTGACAACCAGCAGCGACGTACAGTCCTTGATGTTGAAAGTCGTGTACGCGCTGATCCCTGGCAGCATCGCGATGTTCTGGTTCTTCGGCTGGGGCGTGTTGTTCAACCTGGTGATCGCAATCAGCGTTAGTCTTATCGCTGAAGCGGCCATGCTGAGGCTGCGGCGGCGTCCCGTCATGCCGGCACTGAGCGATGGCAGCGCACTGGTGACGGCCTGTTTACTGGCACTGGCTCTGCCGCCACTGGCGCCATGGTGGCTGACCACAATCGCCAGTGTGTTCGCGATTGTCGTCGCCAAACACCTGTATGGCGGCCTCGGCTTCAATCCGTTCAACCCGGCCATGGTTGGTTATGTCGTGGTGATGATCTCGTTTCCACGCGAAATGACTTTCTGGACCCTGCCGATGGGCGTCGCCGAAGGCTGGCCGGGTTTTATCGATACGGTCTCACTTGTTTTTGGTTTAGGTGCCGCAGACAGCCCTGGCATCGATGCCGTGACCATGGCGACGCCCATCGATACGCTAAAGGCACAAGTCAACCTCGAATATGACATCGCCTATGTCAGGGCCCACCGTGTTTACGGCGAACTCTTTGGCACGGTGACCGGCGTCGGCTGGGAATGGATCAATGGCCTCTATCTGCTCGGCGGCATCTGGTTGATCCGGCAACGCGTGATCGATATACGCCTGCCACTGTCTTTTCTGATCAGTCTGGTCCTGATTTCCAATTTCTTTGCCGTATTCGATTACGCCAGTTACAGTTCGGCCCTGTTCCATAGCTTCAGTGGTGGCACGATGCTGGCAGCCTTTTTCATCATCACCGATCCGGTATCCGCCAGCACCACACCCAAAGGCCGGATCATCTATGCAGCCGGCATCGCCACTGTTACATATGTCATACGCACCTGGGGCGGTTACCCGGATGGCATTGCGTTCGCGGTTCTGCTGATGAACATGACCGTACCCCTGCTCGATCACTACACCCGACCACGCACCTACGGTGTAGCGGAAAGACGCGAGTGAACATACATAAACAGGTGCTGACCACGGCTTCACTGTTGATGGTTTTTGCGATAATCGGCGCGGCTATCGTTGGCCTGACCTATGAAAACACCTACGAAAAGATAAAACGCAATGAACAAGAGGTACTCTTACGCAAACTGAATACGATCCTGGCGCCCTCGGAGTATGACAACGATTTACTCGATGACGAGATCATGCTCGAGCAGGACGTACTGCTTGGCACCATTGCTCCCTCTCGGGCTTACCTCGCCTACAAAAACAACACACCCGTGGCTGCGGTGTTATCACCGATCGCACCGAACGGCTACAGCGGTCCGATCAACCTGCTGGTGGGTATCTATCATGACGGCACCGTGGCCGGCGTACGCGTCGTCAAACACCGGGAGACACCCGGGCTGGGGGACGCCGTCGAATCACAGCGCTCTGACTGGATTGTGGGGTTTGATGGCAAATCGCTGAATACCCCTTCGTCTGAACAGTGGAAAGTGAAACGCGACGGCGGTGAATTCGACCAGTTCACCGGCGCCACGATAACCCCGCGAGCAGTGGTAAAAGCCGTGCATTCAGCTCTGATATACTTCCAGCAACACCGCAAACAGTTATTCAACGAAAACGAAGATGGCAGCAACGCAGTTAAAGATAGTTAAGGACGGCCTCTGGGGTAACAATGTTGCGCTGGTGCAGTTGCTTGGCCTGTGTCCCTTACTCGCCGTCACGGGTACCTTCATCAACGGCCTCGGACTGGGTCTGGCCACGTTGCTGACCCTGGTTGTGTCGAATGTATCGGTCTCAACGATCCGCCAATGGATCAGGCCTGAGGTCAGAATCCCGGTGTTTGTGCTGATCATTGCCTCGATCGTCACCACAATCGAACTGGCAATGAACGCCTGGTTTCACGAGCTGTTTCTGATTCTCGGTATTTTCATCCCACTGATCGTCACCAACTGCTCGATCATTGCACGTGCCGAAGCATTCGCTTCGAAAAACAGTGTGCTCGATTCTGCGCTTGACGGCTTCATGATGGGATCGGGTTTTCTGCTGGTGCTGGTTACGCTGGGCAGCATGCGCGAGATCATCGGCTCCGGAACCCTGTTCGCCAACGCCCACCTGCTGTTCGGGGAGAGCGCAAAAGCCATGGTACTGACACTGGGCGAGGATTACCCCGGCTTTCTGCTGGCAGTACTGCCCCCTGGTGCCTTCATCGGCCTGGGGCTGCTGATCGCGATCAAGAATCATCTGGACAAACGTCTGGCATCTGCCAGACCGGTGACGGTCAGAGAAGCACCCGTTGAAACGCCGGCGCGCTGAAAATAGCTGAAAAACAGCTACCCCGCATTTCTCACCAGGCGGCGTGGAAAACTGATATGGCATTGGCTATATGGAGTAAAGCTAGGATGACCCAAAATACAGTGTGTTATTCAAGCATGCCTATCACGGTTCAGGCTAGTCTTCGTGTCCGTAAGCTTGCTCTTCACTCAAACCGTGCTATTGCTACGCTTTTCGCTCCAGAGCGGCGCGTCCGAACACGAATCCTGCGCTTGCTTCCGTGATCCTGGTGAGAAATGCGAGCTAGATCCAAACGCTGCCAATGAACAAAGCCAAGCGTTATGAAATTTTTGCTCGCCTGCAGCGCGAGAACCCGCAGCCGACCACCGAGCTGATTTATTCGACCCCGTTTGAATTGCTGATCGCCGTGATGCTGTCGGCACAGGCCACCGATGTCAGCGTCAACAAGGCAACGGGCGGCTTGTTCGCGATCGCCAATACACCCGAGACGATGCTTGCGCTTGGCGAAGAAGGCTTGAAGTCGTACATAAAAACCATAGGCCTTTACAACAGCAAGGCAAAAAATATCATCAACACCTGCCGGATATTGATCGAACAGCATCACAGTCAGGTACCCGAACAGCAGAAACAGCTGGAAGCACTGCCCGGGGTTGGCCGCAAAACGGCCAATGTAGTCAGAAACACCGCCTTCGGCCACGAGACCATCGCCGTCGATACACACATCTTCAGGGTTTCCAATCGCACCGGGATAGCACCTGGAAAAAACGTGCTTGAAGTCGAGAAAAAACTGCTCAAGTTCGTGCCAGTGGAATTCAGAAAGGATGCTCACCACTGGCTCATCCTGCACGGTCGCTACACCTGTATAGCACGCAAGCCCCGCTGCGGTTCCTGTGTGATCGAAGACCTGTGTGAATACAAACACAAGAGCGCATGATGTTCAGTAACGACCGTAACGAATTGCGCAGGTTTTTCCAGGACTGCTGGAAGTTGAAGCAATCCGGGATGACTCTCGACGCGCTGCAACAAATGATCGCCGCTGTTATCGAGCAGCATCCGGAATACCACGACTTGCTGGAAACGGCTGACAATCTCGACAGAGACTACGATCCGGCCCAGGGTGAAACCAATCCCTTCCTGCACATGAGTATGCATATCGCGCTGATCGAGCAAATCTCGACCAATCGTCCCGACGGCATCCGCCATTGCCATCAACAATTGACCCGGGCCCTGGGCTCTGCCCACGCAGCCGAACACGCGATGATGGCGTGCCTGTCAGAAGCGATCTGGCAGGCACAGCGTAACAATACAGTTCCCGATGAATTCGCCTATCTCGATTGCCTGAAAAATCTCGCTGAGAATAATTAATTTCATGAACTTCAATTGTAAACGCGTGTCATTTACATTGTAATCAACGAAGACTCGTCAGTCCCGCCACAACGGGTTGACACAAATTAACGGAGAACCTATATGTCCGACAAATCATTCAAGAAACCACTCGCCATTGCTATGGGTGCCACCTTTGCAGCAGCGCTTTCAGCATCGCCCGTGGCAAACGCTGACAGCAACCCGTTTGGCATGCAGAATCTCTCGAGCGGCTACATGCAGCTAGCCGAGGGTAAATGCGGTGAAGGTAAATGCGGCGGCAAGTCCGAGAAGGAAGGTAAATGCGGTGAAGGCAAATGCGGCGGAAAGTCCGAGAAGGAAGGTAAATGCGGTGAAGGCAAATGCGGCGGCATGAAAGAGAAAGAAAAAGAGAAAGAAGGCAAATGCGGTGAAGGCAAATGCGGTGGTAAAGACTGAACCTCACCTTGCAAATGAGAAAAGGCAAAACCCCGACATGTTTCGGGGTTTTTTTTAAATCAGGCACCTAACTGACTGCGCCATCAACTGCTATAAATAATCTAATAATGTTGGAGGTCGGATACCATTTTTCACGCTGATTCGTTTGGTCTTGAAGCCCTCGGCTGGCTGGCCGCGATATTTATCTTCGTCGTCGGCCTGTTCATCCTGTTCCTGATCGGCGTGTTTATTGCTGACGTTACCCAGACCACACACGCGATACGAAGAAACTACCCGGTCATCGGCCACTTGCGTTATTTCTTCGAGCACATAGGTACTTTCTTCCGCCAGTACTTCTTCAGCATGGACCGCGAAGAGATGCCGTTCAACCGGGCACAACGATCATGGGTTTACCGCGCCGCCAAAGACATCGATAACACCGTTGCCTTCGGCTCAACACGCGACCTGCATCCCAGCGGGACCATACTGTTCGTTAATCACCCGTTCCCGACACTGGGAAAAGACGCGGTGGAACCGAGTAATGTCACAATCGGTGAGTCCTTTGCCGATAAACCCTACACCACTTCATCGATCTTCAATATCTCGGGCATGAGCTACGGCGCTATCTCTAAACCTGCGGTACTGGCGCTGGCTTATGGTGCAAAAAAGGCCGGCAGCTGGATGAACACCGGCGAGGGCGGCTTATCACCGTATCACCTTGAAGGTGGCGCGGATATCGTGTTCCAGATTGGCACGGCCAAGTACGGCGTGCGTGATGAAGCCGGCAATCTTTCTGACGAGAAGTTGAAACAGATTGCCGCACACGAGCAGGTGCGCATGTTTGAACTCAAACTGTCACAGGGGGCAAAACCCGGCAAGGGCGGCATCTTGCCGGCTAAAAAAGTATCGAAAGCGATCGCCGAGATTCGCAGCGTCCCGGAAGGCGTCGACTCGATCAGCCCTAATCGGCATCCTGACATCGAGAATAATGACGATCTGCTGGATATGATTCATCACATCCGAACGGTAACCGGCAAACCGGTCGGATTCAAGGCTGTTATCGGTGACACAAGCTGGATCGATGAGCTTTGCAGCTGCATCAACCAGCGTGGACATGAGTATGCGCCGGATTTCATCACCGTCGACAGCGCCGATGGCGGCACCGGTGCCGCTCCCCAGAGCCTGATGGATTATGTCGGCCTGCCGATACAGGAAAGCCTGCCGATCCTTGTCGATTCACTGGTCAACCACGATCTCAGGGAACGCACCAAGGTCATCGCCTCGGGAAAACTGATCAATCCCTCGGAGGTTGCCTGGGCCTTGTGCATGGGGGCTGACTTCATCGTTTCCGCGCGCGGTTTCATGTTCGCCCTGGGCTGCATACAGGCTCTACAGTGCAACAAGAACACCTGCCCAACCGGGATCACCACCCACGATGCGAAACTGCAAAAAGGTCTGGTCGCAGAGCAGAAGTCCTCGCGCGTGCACAACTACATCAAAAACATCGTCTATGAAGTCGGGCTCATCGCCCACTCGTGCGGCGTACGCTCGCCACGGGACCTGAATCGCAGTCACGCCCGCATCGTCGTGGAGAATGGCACCAGCGTCACGCTGGAAACGATGTATCCGTGTAAATCATCCGTGCACTGACACTGAACTCGGCTCCAACTACCGGGTCAACTGGTTAAGGCATGCAAAAAGCCCATCAGGTGGATTAACGTTAATGGAAACAATCATGACATTGGCTTGTAAAGCCCAGGGATTGCTCAATGCGACACGCGCGCTTGATTTTCTCGGGCCACTAGCGCTGCGCCTGTATCTGGTACCGGTATTCTGGGTGGCTGGCACGAAGAAACTGGGCTCGATGGAAGACACCATTGCCTGGTTCGGCAATCCTGACTGGGGTCTGGGATTGCCCTTCCCGACGTTCATGGCCTGGGCCGCAGCACTCACCGAGGCGGGCGGCGCCGTTGCACTGCTCATCGGCCTGGGCGTGCGCTGGATATCGATGCCATTGATGATCACAATGGTGGTCGCTGCAGTCACCGTGCACTGGCACAATGGCTGGCTGGCGATTGCCGAAGGCAGTGGCATATTTGCCACGGAACGCACAATTGGTGCCGTCGAGCGGCTCGACCGTGCCAAGGATATCCTGCGTGAAAACGGTAACTACAACTGGTTGACCGAGAACGGCAGTTTCGTCGTACTGAACAACGGCATCGAATTCGCAACTACCTATTTCATCATGTTACTGGTATTGTTCTTTTACGGTCCGGGCAAGGCCAGCATCGATCATCTCATCGCTAAACGTTACAGCAACTGCACGGATTAATATGGAACAAAAAGGCTACAAAATTCATGGCGCCGGTCTCGGCCTGCGTAGAGACAGCATACAAGAGCTGATGCATCAATCCCTCCCACAGGTCGGTTTTATGGAAGTCGCGCCGGAAAACTGGATCGGTGTGGGCGGCACTTTTGGCAAACAGCTTCGCCACCTCACCGAGCAATACGACTTTGTCTGCCATGGCCTGTCGCTTTCCATCGGCAGCCCTGCGCCACTGGATGAAACCTTCGTCAGACAGATCGGCGAGTTTCTGAAACGACACCAGGTTAAAACCTATTCGGAACACCTGACCTACTGCTCGGATGACGGTCATCTGTATGACCTGTTACCGATACCGTTCACTGAAGAGGCGGTCGACTATGTTGCCGAACGTATCCTGCGTGTGCAAGACATTCTCGGACAGCGTATCGCAATGGAAAATGCGTCGTACTACACGCCGGCTCCCGGGTCAGAGATGCAGGAGATCGATTTCATCAAGGCGGTGCTAAAGAAAGCCGATTGCGATCTGCTGATCGATATCAACAACATCTACGTCAACTCGGTCAATCACAATTATGATCCGGTCGAGTTCATGCAGAGCCTGCCGGCGGAACGTATCGCCTACGCGCACATCGCCGGCCATTACAACGAAGCAGAAGACCTGATCGTCGACACGCACGGTGCCGACGTGATCGATCCCGTATGGGACCTGCTCGACAAGGCTTACCAGCATTTCGGCGTATTCCCAACCTTGCTCGAACGTGATTTCAACATTCCGCCGGTAGCCGAGCTGTTAAAAGAGGTCGATCAGATCGTACACTACCAGCACAAATGGCATGAATATGAACAGCGCTCGGTCGGCAGGTAGTAAAAGCTCCGCCCATACCGCTACTGATAGAGTTCGTGCATATGACAGAACCCACATTCAAAAAATACCAGTACGACTTCACCGCCCATCTGCGTGACCCGGAGCACAACCCCGCACCCGAGGGCATCGAAGACCGTCGTATCGGTATCTACCGTGACCTGCTCTACAACAACGTCGAAGGCTTTATCGCCAACGGTTTTCCGGTGTTACGCTCGATCTACAGCGACGAAAACTGGCACAAGATGGTTCGCGATTTCTTTGCGCGCCATCAAAGCACGACCCCTTATTTCCTGGAGATTTCACAGGAATTTCTCGACTACCTGCAAAGTGAACGCGAAACCCAGGCAGGAGATCCACAGGGACTGCTGGAGCTGGCACACTATGAATGGGTGGAACTGGCACTCATGGTAGCGGATGAAGATACCGACCTGAACGGCATAGACCCCAATGGTGACCTGCTCGCAGGACACCCGGTGCTGTCGCCACTGGCGTGGCCACTGGCCTATCAATTCCCGGTACACAGGATGGGCCCGGGATACCTGCCCGCCGCCCCGCCCGAACAGCCAAGCTACCTGGTGGTGTACCGTAACCGCAACGACGCGGTCAAATTTCTCGAAATCAACCCGGTCACGGCTCGCCTGATCAACCTGCTGCAGGAAAACCCGGAGATCACCGGCGAGCTTGCACTGGAGCAGATCGTGCACGAAATGAACCACCCCAGACCCGAGCTTGTGATCGAAGGTGGCCTGTCGGCCCTGCAGGAATTACAGCGCTACGGTATCGTGCTGGGTGTATCGAAATAATGCTGACTGCATGCTTTGGTCGAATGGGCCCGACTATGGACTTCTGATACAGTATGACGCCATGAAAACACCCCACATCCGTATCTGTGTGCTCCTGATTATGGCCTTTTCTCTGGCCAGCACGGCAACGCGGGCCGCGAAGATAAGCGCGCAGAAAAACGAGGCCAGCGGCCTGTATTCATGGGTCGCCGAGAGCCAGGGTTTCAGTATTGAACTGATCCAGTTGCTGCCGGATTTTATTCGTGCGATCTATATGTCACACGACTTCCCTGCAACAGAAGTCGATGATATTGCCAGTTACTGTGTTTTTGGTACCGTAATCAAAAACACCTCTCAGCAGCCACTGGATTATGATGTCGCCAACTGGTACTACACCGACAACAATGGCAAGAACCATCCGGTCAAAACAAAATCCGAATGGCTCGAACAATGGCGCAAAGCCGGCGTCACTTTTTCCTGGACACTACTTCCCGACAAGGGAACATTCTATGAGGGCGACTGGCAGCAGGGTTTTACCACGATCAAGCTGCCACGCGAAAGCGAGTTTAGCCTGACCTACAAATGGTCGATCAACGGTACTGAACATACTGACATCTTCGAGGGCCTGCGCTGTGCACCTGAACAATTATCCGATCAATAAACGCATTTTCGTGGTGCTACTGTCACTACTCCTGGGCCTGCCGTCGCTGAATGCCTATGCCGCATGGGACGAGCAGCCCAAACTGGGTCATAACCTGACGCAAGTGCGCAAACCGGTGCCGGCTCCTGCCTTCACGCTGGAAGACATGGATGAAGAACCACACAGCCTCAAAGATCTGCGTGGCAAGGTGGTGCTGCTGAACTTCTGGGCAACGTGGTGCCCACCGTGCCGGCGCGAGATGCCTTCAATGGAAAGGCTCTACCAGAAGTTAAATGGCGAAGACTTTACCGTGATCGCAGTCAACCAGATGGAAGACGGTGATCATGTGTTTGCCTACATAGGACAGCTCGATGTCGACCCAAGCTTCACCATTCTGTTCGACAAGGACAGCAAGGTGTCCAACAGCTTCAGGGTCAACGGCCTGCCGACAACCTACCTTCTCGACAAACAGGGCAATATTCGTTACCGCGCCATCGGCGGTCGCGAATTCGATCATCCCGAGGTCGAAAAACAGATCAGGCAGTTGATGCAGGAGTAGACTGGAGCAACAATCGCTGATGTGCAATTACCCCGAGATACCCTTCCCATACAGGCCTGACCGGCTCATACAGAACACGATACAGAAAGTTTTCTCTCACATGCGTATATGTTACGTTGTCTGTTGATGGAATCGATGAGATCGACCGTAGGGTGCGCCATGCGCACCGAAACCAGTACAATTGAGCACATTCCTGTCTCACGGCGCGCACAGCGCACCCTGCAATTTCAAACTTTATCTCGCAAAGACGCAAGGACCGCAAAATTAGTTAAAACAATGATTCTGTTGAAGTCACTTTATCATCACAACATCCTGGCGTTCTCAGCGCCTTTGCAAGAAAAATAACTTACATCGGCCATTAACGACGACGTGATGCACCCAGTACGTATCAATACCTGATGACACATCTGCTCGAAGCGATTGATCTGGTCAAAACCTTTCCCGGAGTGCGTGCCGTCGACGGCGTCAGCTTTGAAGTGCAACGGGGCCAGTGCTTTGGTCTGCTCGGGCCCAACGGCGCCGGTAAAACCACAACCATGGAGATGCTCGAAGGCATTTCGCAACCACGATCAGGACAAATCCTCTATCAAGGTCGTATACTCGACAGAAGTTTCCGCGAGGAAATCGGTATCCAGTTCCAGAGCACCGCCTTACAGGATTACCAGACCGTAGGTGAATCATTGAACATGTTTTCAAGCCTGTATCGCCAATCAGCCGATATCGATGAATTGATCGGGCTGTGCAACCTCGAGGACATACTCGATCGTGACACCCGAAAACTCTCGGGTGGCCAGCGTCAACGCCTGTTGCTGGCGATCGCACTGGTCAATAACCCCAGACTGGTGTTTCTCGATGAACCGACCACTGGTCTGGACCCGCAGGCCCGGCGCAACTTCTGGGGCCTGATCGAGATGGTGTTGCAACGCGGTAAGACGGTGGTGATGACAACCCACTACATGGAAGAAGCACAGCGTTTGTGTGACGAAATCGTGATCGTCGACCAGGGCCGTATCATTGCCAGCGGCGAACCCCTGACCCTCGTCAGGGACCACTTGCCCGCCGTCATCGCACGCCTGCCCGCAAACGCCTGGCCAGAAAATCTGCGCCTGCCCGAGAACAGCGAACTGCGCAACGGTTTCATCGAAATTTTTGCCGATGAAGAACACCTGCTGCTGGACCAACTCGAGCGTTCGGGTGCCAATCTCGGTGAGCTCAAAATCGAGGCACCGAACCTGGAAGACCTGTTCCTCAAACTCACTGGTCATGACTTGCGAAGTTAGCAACAGCATCATCTCATGAGTTTATTCCGCTTTGCTCCACGCCGTCGTTCCTGCGCGTTTCCAGCAGGAACCATTCCACAAATGAGATAACAAACATCAAATCATGTGGCAACGCATCCTGGCAATACTGCGCGCACGCAATCGCGAGTTCTACCGCGATCGCGCCGGTCTGGGCTGGAACATCATCATGCCGGTCGTGTTTGTGTTCGGCTTCGCGTTGATATTCAGCGGCGAGCCTCAGGACATGTTCAAGGTCGGTATCCTGACGAAACAGCAAGCGGTAACAAAGACAGCATCACCCTTCATTAACACCCAACATATCGACTTCATCAAAATGGACAACGTTGAAGATGCGATCACCAAGGTCGATCGCCACCAGCTCGACCTATTGCTGGATACCACAGAGTCGCACCGTTACTGGGTTAATGAGCATTCACAAAAAGGCTATCTGTCCGAGCGCCTGATGCTGGCAGCCTATACCGAGGCAGGAGGCCCGCCACCGCAGCGGCAAACGGTCAGCGGACAGGCGCTGCGCTATGTTGACTGGGTGATACCGGGTATCCTGGCGATGAACATGATGTTCAGCTGTTTCTGGGGCGTCGGCTGGGTCATCGTGCGTTACCGTAAGAACGGTGTGCTCAGGCGACTGCAGGCTACACCCCTGAGCGCTTTCGAATTCCTCTCCGCGCAGGTACTGTCACGACTCATCGTGGTACTGTCCGCAACCACCGTCGTTTACGTCGGCGCCGACCTGTTCCTTGATTTCGTCATGCGCGGTTCGTACCTGGCCTTGTTTGTGGTGTACGTCACTGGTGCCATGTGTCTGATCAGTATGGGGCTGATCATCGCCGCCCGCCTGCGCACTGAGGAACTCGCTGATGGACTCCTGAACGTATTTTCCTGGCCGATGCTGTTGCTGTCGGGTGTCTGGTTCTCGATGGAAGGTACCAGCGCCGCCGCGCAGTTTCTGTCTGAGTTAATGCCGCTGACCCATCTGGTGAATGCTGCGCGTGCAGTGATGGTCGACGGTGCCGGTGTGATCCAGGTGCTGCCTGAAATTGCGCTACTCGGCAGCATGGGCTTGATACTGTTGTTAATCGCAGCCATGCTGTTCCGGTGGGATTGATCGAGCCCACATCGGGGCTACAATCAACGACGTTGATCGCGACTTCAGGGCGACAACTCCGTTTAGCCCATCATCAGGGAATCCGCGCGCCAGGTCTTACTCTGTTAATGCATTTCCACGGTATTAAACGTTTGACCCTCGCCTCTAATCGTTACATTATGTCGGGAGTAGGTATCTATTGGAGAAACCGGCGTGAACATACAATGATACAGCCATTAACAAGGTACTATACACTAATACTGCTTTTACTCGCCTTACCTGCGACTGTATTTTGCGATCAAAAACCACCCGCGCCTGCCGGGTTTAGCTGGCATGTCGCCAATAACGGTGTGGGTACATTTCTAAAGCCCGACAACTGGCATGTGCTGGAACAAACGAAAGGGAATACCAACGCACTATTTATCACACGAGAAAACATCGAGAAACAGGCTAAATTTGTTATCGGCTTCACCGTCAATCAGATAAGCGCCTACTCGAGCAACTCATCCATTAAAGCTTCACAATATGCCAAGCTGTACATTCAAAAAACGATCAACCAACATGAAGTGATAAGTTCAGGCGTGGTCAAGGACGGTGTTACCGATATGAACGTAGCGCGCGTTTTAGAGGACAAAGCAGGTGTCAGGACAATGACACACCACATTGCCATCGGTATGGATGATCGTGATGAATTGTATCTGGTGAGCTTTGAGGCGCCCGAGTCAGAGTGGGCGGCCTATGATGCAATAGCCGGTCAAATGTTTAACTACTTCATTCTCGGGTCATGAGAAGGAAAAAAATCTTGCACACAGACAGAGTTTAGTCCTGAATTCAAACGTTTATATGACTGATATATTCAAATTTGCTGACGAACTGGGACCGCTAAAAGTCATACATGTCTACGAACCCTCGGTCAACCTGAAGGCCGTGCTGGTGGTGGACAATGTGGCCAAGGGGCCTTCCATCGGCGGCGTGCGTATGGCGGCCGATGTCAGCACCGAGGAATGTATGCGGCTGGCGCGCGCGATGACATTCAAGAATGCAGCCGCCGGCCTGCCCCACGGCGGCGGCAAAGCCGTGCTCTACGGCGATCCGAAAATGCCGAAGACCGAGAAGGAACAGCTAATCCGTGCCCTCGCCAATGCTCTTCGTAACGAGAATACCTATATCTTTGCACCCGACATGGGGACTGATGAAGAATGCATGGCCTGGGTCAGGGACGAAATCGGTCGCGTGGTGGGCCTGCCACGTGAAATCGGCGGCATTCCTCTGGATGAAATCGGCGCCACCGGTTTTGGCCTCAGTCACGTGGTCGACGTTGCACTGAACTACTGTGACTTTGAGTTGCCCGGTGCACGCCTGGTTGTACAGGGCTTTGGTGCGGTCGGTAAACACACCACCCGTTTCCTGTCCCGGCAAGGGGCTGCGCTGGTCGCCGTAGCGGACTCGCACGGCGCCATCCATAATCCGGAGGGTCTCGATGTCGACAAACTGATCCGGCTCAAGAGCGAAGGCAAGTGCGTCACCGATTACCTCGATGCGAAAAAACTCGCACGGGATGATGTCATCGATGTCGAGTGCGATATCTGGATCCCGGCGGCGCGCCCGGATGTGGTGCATGAAGACAACGTCAACCGGCTCAATACCCGCCTAGTGGTTGAAGGCGCGAATATTCCGTTCACCCACGGCGCAGAAAAAATATTGCACGACAAGGGCGTGCTCTGTGTTCCCGACTTCATCGCCAACGCCGGCGGTGTAATCTGCGCCGCGATGGAGTACCAGGGTGCCAGCCAGGCAGCGGCGCTGGCAAGCATCGAAGAAAAACTGCGACGTAATACCGAGCAGGTGCTGGAAGCCGTCAAACACAAAAAAGTACTGCCGCGCCAAGCGGCCAAAGACATGGCCTTGCAGCGTATTAAAAGAGCCATGAGTTTCCGACGCTATTCGTTATTCTCATGTGGGCCCAAATTCATCTAATGATCACACCGATTTTTAACACAGCGGATCTCGAGCCGCTGCGGTCCCACTTAAGTGCCATCACGGCATGTTTTTACTTACGCGTCATCCCGGCATGTTTCCACTTTTTCGTCATCCCGGCATGTTTCCACTTTTTCGTCATCCCGGCATGTTTTTGGCCGGGATCCAGTGACTTGAGACGATCGATGCCTGCCTCCGCAGACACGGCGAGCATGCTACCGATTACAGTTCGTAGGGTTCGCCATGCGCACCACGGATCTTCAGGTTGCTGGCTCGTTCCGGCGCACCCTACGGTCAAGAGTAACGAAGGTGATGCCTTTCGCACCAACGCGGGCTTGGAGCGCATTAGTGCTCTGAGGATGTTCTAAGCATGTATCGCATACGTTTTCACGGTCGTGGTGGCCAGGGCATGAAAACCGCCAGCCGCATTCTGGGTACGGCCTTTTTTCTGCAGGGCTACGAAGTTCAGGATGCGCCCCGCTACGGCGCCGAACGCCGTGGCGCACCGATCTTTGCCTATGTGCGCGCCGATCAACAGCCGATCTTCGAACGCGGCATCATCACCCAACCCGATCTGGTGATCGTAGCCGACGACAGCCTGGTTCCGGTACCCGCTGCCGGTGTACTCACGGGTGCGGACGCACACACAGTGATGCTGATCAACAGCGATGAAACCACAGCAACCTGGCAGCATCGCCTGAACCTTGCCAGCAGCATAATCACCCTACCGGCAGAAGCTCTGGAGCGCGACGAGCTGCGTTTTATCGGTGCCACCTGTACCGGCGCTGCCGCGCGCCTGCTGGGCGTGATTTCGCGCGACAATTTGCAGCAAGCGATCGAACAGGAACTGGCGCAACTGGGTGACGCGATTATCGAGAAAAACCTTTCCCGGGCAAGCCTGGCCTACGACAGCATGCAGGGCCATCAAGGCTGCGTACAAACAGCAGCCGAAGCAAACGCCGTTGACTATCACAAACCGGCCTGGATCGAACTGCCGTTTGATGACGCGCGCATCTCGGCACCGGACATTCATGCCGCAGCCAATAGCGTGAAAATACGCACCGGCCTGTGGCGCACGCTGCGCCCGGTGATCGATTATGCACGCTGCAGCCGGTGCTGGTGGGTGTGCAGCACCTTCTGCCCGGATGGCGCCATCAAGGTCGACGATAAAACGCCGGTGATCGATTACGACCACTGCAAAGGTTGCATGGTCTGTGTCGCCCAGTGTCCACCGCACGCCATTGAAGCGATACCCGAGGAACAGGCCAAACAGCAGGAAGCCGAACTGGAGACACCAGCATGACACGCAAGCTGTTGACCGGAAATGGTGCCGCCGCCTGGGGCGCACGGCTGGCGGCGACCGACTATATTCCGGCCTTTCCGATCACGCCGCAGACCGAAATCATCGAAACGCTCTCCACCTGGATCGACCAGGGCGACTTGGATGCCCGCATGGTCACGATGGAGTCCGAGCACTCCATGATCACAGCCGCAGCCGCAGCTGCCGCCAGCGGTATCCGTGTGTTTAGCGCAACTTCCAGCCAGGGGCTGCTGTACGGCATGGAAATGCTCTACACCGTCAGCGGCTGGCGCGCCCCGTTCGTGCTGGTCAATGTCTCACGCGGACTGGCCTCGCCGATCACACTGGAACCGGACCACAACGACATCATGGCCGCGCGCGACTGCGGCTTTCTGCAGATTCATTGCGCCACTTGCCAGGAGGTGCTCGACAGCACGCTGATGGCCTTTCGACTGGCCGAACACGAACACATTCGCCTGCCGGTGATCGTCAATATGGACGGCTTTTACCTGTCGTTCACCCGCGAACCGGTGGAGCTGCCCGAGGCGGCAGCAGCACAGCGCTTTGTCGGTGACTACGATGCCGAGAACATCCGTTTTCGCGCCAGCGCTCCGGTCAGCCAGGCCGTGGCCGTGCTCGGCGGTGCACCCTATTCCTATTTTCGCTACGAGACTCACATGGCGGCGCAGCATGGACTGGCTGTCTACGACGAACTGAGCACGACCTTCGCGGAGCAGTTCGGGCGTGTCTACCCGGCCATCGACGCCTACCGCTGTGATGATGCCGACACCGCCTTCGTCATGCTGGGCTCGTTTGCGACCAAGGCACAGGCTGCGGTCGACCGGCTGCGCGAGGCCGGCCACCGCATTGGTCTGCTGCGACCGCGCCTGTTGCGCCCGTTCCCGGCCGAGCTGTTCCGCCGTTTGCTCGCCGGTATATCCGGTGTCGCCGTGATTGACCAGAACCTGTCCATGGGCATGGGTGGCGTGCTGCACGCCGAGCTGGCGGGTGCGCTCTATGGCCATGCGCGGGCACCGTCATGCTTGCTGAGTTTCATCGGCGGGCTCGGCGGCCGCGACATCAGCCTGGAGGAGTTTTTTCAAATCGCCGAAGTCACCCGCACCGCCGTAGCCGAGCAACACACGCCGCCGCCCCGGCTGCTGTATACCGAACAGGAACTGCGCGAAATGCGCAAGCTGCAGGCGATCGCCAGCGTCGAGCGCGACGAACTGAACAACGCCGGAGGCCTGGAGCATGACTGAACAAACCGTGACCCTGTATCGCAGCATGAAAGACCTGCCGTCGACCCATCTGCTCGGTACCGGTACACCGATGTGTGCCGGCTGCGGCGGGCTGGAAGCGCTGAACCAGTTGTACGACATCATCGGTGAAAAATCGGTGTTCATCAATGCTGCAGGCTGCATGACCCTGTTGTCGGTGTACCCGTTCACCCCGTTTCGCGGCTCCTGGCTTTACACCGCGATGGCCTCGGCACCAGCTGGTGCCCAGGGGGTTCGCGATGCACTGGATATCCTGATCAAGAAACAGCGCATGCCGGCTGACGAAGACATGCAGGTGGTCGTGCTAACCGGCGACGGCTCGGCGTATGGCATGGGACTATCGGCCACCTCCGGCGCGATCGAACGCAACCTCGATTTTCTGTACATTTGTTACGACAACGAAGGTTATGGCAACACTGGCCAGCAGTTTTCTGCCGCCACACCACACGGCGCCAGAACATCGACCAGCACCGGTCGACGCGGTTATCCCGGCTTCAAGAAAGACCTGTTCGCGATATGGGCCGCGCACAAGCCCGCGTATGTTGCCACCGTCGCCGGCGCCGAACCGGTCGACCTGGCGCGCAAGATCGAAAAGGCGATGAGCATCAAAGGCCCGCGCCTGATCATTGCACTGTCACCCTGCCCCACCGGCTGGGATTACGACCCGCAGGACACCGTCACCATCGGCAAGCTGGCGGTCAAGACCGGGATCTGGCCACTGAAAGAATATATCGATGGTCAGGTCGTACACACCAAGCCACCCCGAGAGCGTAAACCGGTCGAAGACTACCTGAAGCTGCAGGGGCGCTATAAACACCTGTTCGAACCCGAGCGCAACGAGCCGCTGATTACCGAGATCCAGCAAAAAGTCGACCGCTACTGGCACAATGTCGGCTAACCCGGGTTCGAACCATGAGCCGGCAACCAACAAGTTATTTTCACCGCGGCGGTGACCAGGCGCTGTTGGGTGCCACGATAGCGGAACATTTCAGCGACGTGGTTGCGCGCTTTGGCGAGCGCGAAGCGGTCGTGTCGTTACCGCAACAACGGCGCCTGAGTTACCGGGCGTTAGCGGATGCGGTCGATCGACTGGCCAAAGGCCTGGCAGGTAGCGGCTTTGTCAAAGGCGACCGTATCGGCATCTGGTCGACCAACAATACCGAATGGCTACTGCTGCAGATGGCCACGGCGCGCATCGGCGCGGTGCTGGTCAACATCAACCCGGCTTACCGCTTGCGCGAACTGGCCTATGCCCTCGAGCGCTCCGAGGTACAGGGGTTATTTGCGATACCCGCCTTTCGCAGCAGCGATTATGTCGCGATGCTGGTGGAACTGATCCCGGAATTAACACAGTCGAGTCAAGACGCACTGAACAACTGTGCGTTCCCACTGCTGCGCAAGGTGATCGTGTACGACCCCGCCGATGCCGAGCATACACAACGGCCGCACGTCGGCTTCACGACCTGGCAGGACGTCATCCAGGCCGGCAGCCGCATGACCACAGCAGCACTCGATGCGATCACGGCATCACTGGACCGGGATGATGCCATCAACATCCAGTACACCTCCGGCACCACCGGTTTTCCAAAGGCCGTCGTGCTCACGCACCACAATATTCTGAACAACGCCTGGTTCTCGGCCCAATCCATGCACTTCAGTGAGCACGACCGCCTGTGCGTACCCGTCCCTTTTTATCATTGCTTCGGCATGGTGCTGGCGAATGTGTTGTGTCTGTCCGTCGGGGCCTGCATCGTGATCCCGGCAGAGCACTTCGATGCCCTCGAGGTGCTCAAGACCATCGAAGCCGAGCGCTGTAGCGCGATACACGGCGTACCCACGATGTTCATCGCCGAACTGGAACACGAAGACTTCAACAACTACGACATGTCCAGTTTGCGAACCGGTATCATGGCCGGCGCACCCTGCCCGCCAGCCCTGATGCAACGCGTGATGCAGGACATGCATTGCAGCGAAATACTGATCGGTTACGGCGAGACCGAAGCCTCGCCACTGACCCACTTGACCACGCGCGATGACAGCCTGGAGCGGCGCACCGAAACCGTGGGCAAAAACCTGCCGCACCAGGAAGTGAAAATCGTCAACACCGAAACCGGCGCAACCGTTCCGCTCGGCGAGATCGGCGAAATCTGCTTTCGCGGCTATCACATCATGCGCGGCTACTATGGCCAGCCGGATAAGACCGCCGAAGCTATCGATGCCAATGGCTGGCTCTACTCGGGCGACCTCGGCACCATGGATACCGACGGCTACGTGCGCATTACCGGACGACGCAAGGAAATGATCATCCGCGGCGGTGAGAACATCTATCCAAAAGAAATCGAGACCTTCCTGTTCACCCACCCGAAGATCGCCCAGGTCGCCGTATTCGGCGTGCCGGACAAACTGTACGGCGAAGCCATCGCCACCTGGATCCAGCTGCACCACGGTGAACACTGCGTTGAAGAAGAAATTCGTGATTACTGCAAAGGCCAGATCGCACATTTCAAAATACCCAAATACATCAGCTTCGTCGACGAATTCCCGATGACCGTGACCGGTAAACTGCAGAAATACCGCATGCGCAAAATGGCGATCGAGAAGCTGGGCCTGGAAACATAGTGCTCGAAACGCTAACAATCCGTCGCACCACACACAGATCCAACACGCACCATTGCTGTCTGTGTTATGTATTTCGTTGATGAAATAAAGCGTATACGACTGTAGGGTGCGCCGTGCGCACCAAAATCAGTGCAACAAGCCTGATTGCTGCCGATTGGTGCGCACGGCGCACCCTTTGCTGAAACGCAGGTCGCAGAATTGACGGAGGCATTTATTGTCCGCAAATGAACGCGAATAACGCAAATGTTTTTTTAGTTGCAGGGCGCCATTAACATTCGGTCATTGCGAACGAAGTGACGCATGAATTTTGTCAGGCGCAAAATTAACGCAAAGAGTGCGGCCGCGCAGGAGAAAATGCATGGATGAATTCCTGTAATCCTGTGGCCTAAGAAGTGAAAGGGAAACGTCCCTTTTAAAAAAGGAAGGATGCCTGAAGTAACATAGGTAGCCAACAGATAAAGACACTGGATACCAGCTTAGAACATGCTGGAAGGAGGCTTCAGCAAGATAGCATCTTCGGTGAAGCACTATGAAATGTATCCTTTAATTACGATATGCATGGTGGACGTCAGCCAGCATTCGATGCATGTGCTGCTTATCTGGGCGAGACGTCGCTTAGAGGATTTTGAAAGGCATAGCGTTAATCAATCCGATCTACAAAATTCGATCCCTTCTGGCTTGACAGCCGCTTTGGTTACTATTTATAGTGATTTTAGCAAGCTTTAGTCACTCGTATGCTATTCACGGTCAGAGCGGATCAATGCGTCCCATCACGAGCAACGACACGGCGCAATCAGCTTAGCTTTTATGTCAGACTGAAGCAGGCTTTGAGGAAATAACAGCAGGGATTTAACAGGGAGTAAAAAGGATGCTGGAAACTGAAAAAAGACGATCGGTTGTCATTGGTGGTGAAAAACTTGAGATCATTGCAACCGAGTTTGGGGATTACGAATGGATGCTCGCAATAGAGAATTCGCGCGGAATCCAATCGATATGGTTTGAGATGTTCCCATCAGCTCACCAGGCTATTGCAGCAGGACTCAACGCGATCGAAGCAGAAGGCGTCGAGACTTTCTCGACTATTGAAGACTTCGATTATCTTCCTGATGGATAAATCCTGAAGCCGTTCATCACGTTGCGTCAGGCGCTGTGCTCATGTTGCATCAGAGGCTGCGCTTTTGGGCGTTGGCCTCACGTAAGCGCTTTATCTGGAACAGCGTGCCGCGTTCCTCTTCTTCCAGTGCCTCGGCGATCTGCTTGATCACTTTCTTGTACGCGGGAATGATGTTGTATTTGAGGGCATTGACGCGTTTCTGCGCCTTGCGTTGCTCGCTGATCAAACGGTACAGGGCCATCTCCACTGCAGCCAGCTCGGCCAGCCTCACCGCTGCCCGGGCGAAAGCCTGTCGGGCTTCGTCAAAACTGGGACCGGTACCGAGCAAGCCAACAGGCCTCGGCGGCACCACGGCCGCCTCGACCGAAGGATATTGAATACCGATCGAACGCCTGGGCAGCACTTTCATGCTGGTCGATGGGGACGCGCCCAGGCTGGCCTGCAGGATGTTGCGATCGCCCATGCGCAGTTGCGCAATGCTGAGCCAACGGTAGGCCTGGCGCAGCATTTCATGCGCGGCGCGCTTCTTTTCCTGATACTCCTTGATGTGTTGATAGACCAGCCGCGTCAGCAGTTCACGCTTGCGCTCGAGTAACGCGTGTCCGCCCTCGAGGAATTTTACTTGTTTGCGCAAGTTGAGCAGCGCACTCTTGGTCGGCGCTGTACGCAAGCGGTTCATGCCGTTTTGTCTCCACCGCGATAGTAATGCGCAAGATCGGTTTCACTAACGCGGGTCAGTGCATCGCGCGGAAAGCGAGATAATAACTCCCAGGCGATGTTCAGCGTCTCGATGATGCTGCGATTTTCGTCTTCACCCTGACCGACGAAGCGTTTGTCGAACTCGGTCGCGAACTCCAGATAGCGCTGATCGCGTTGGGACAGTTCTTCGGCACCAATGATCGACGCCAGGTTACGCGCTTCCTGAGCTTTGGCGTACAGCGCGTAGAGTTGGTTGGCAACACGCGGATGGTCTTCGCGGGTATCGTCTTTGCCGATACCGTCTTTCATCAGACGCGACAGCGACGGCGCAATGTCTACCGGCGGATAAACGCCCTTGTTGTGCAATTCTCGCGACAACACGATCTGGCCCTCGGTGATATAACCGGTCAAGTCGGGAATCGGGTGGGTGATGTCATCGGATGGCATCGTCACTACCGGAACCATCGTCACCGAACCGTGGCGATCACGGATGCGCCCGGAACGCTCGTAGATCTCGGACAAGTCTGAATACAAATAACCAGGATAGCCTTTACGCGCCGGCACATCACCCTTGGCCGTGGCGACTTCGCGCAGGGCTTCCGAGTAGTTGGTCATGTCGGTCATGACCACGAGTACGTGACGGTCGAGGTCGAAAGCCAGGTACTCGGCCGCGGTCAGCGCAACACGCGGCAAGGCCAGGCGCTCGACCGGGGGATCGTCGGCATGGTTGACGAACATCACAACATTGCCGAGCACGCCGGAGTCGGAGAACGACTCCTCGAAGAAGCGCGCATCCGAGTAGGACACGCCCATGGCGGCAAACACGATGGCAAAATTGCTGGCCTCGCCGGGCAGTCGTGCCTGGCGTACGATCTGTGCGGCCAGCCGGTTGTGCGGCAGACCCGAGGCCGAGAAGATCGGTAGCTTTTGTCCGCGCGTCAGCGAGTTCAGTCCGTCGATTGTAGAAACGCCGGTCTGGATGAATTCACGCGGATAGTTGCGCGCTGCCGGGTTGATCGCCGAGCCATTGACATTGCGCTGCTCACCTTCGACGATCGGGGGCCGGCCGTCACACGGTTCTCCTATACCATTGAAAACACGCCCGAGCAGACCGGGGCTGACCGTCAGCACCAGCGATTGATCGAGGAAGCGCACCCAGGTATTCTCGAGATCCAGATCGTCGGTACCCTCGAATACCTGGATCAGGGTCTCATTCTCAGCAGAAAGAATCACCTGGCCGTTGCGTATGCGGCCCTGATGGTCGCGGATGCGCGCACGGTCGCCGAAGGCGACCTTTTCCACGCCTTTGACGACCAGCAGACCGCCCTGCGCCGCCGTCGCGCGGCGGTATTCGACATCGCTCATGACGTTGCCTCCTGACTGGATGCATATTCACTGTGCAGCGAGGCGAGGGTATCGTAGACCTCGGTGGCAAACTCGGCGAGGCCGTCGGTTTCCTCGCTGCGCCAGGTCGATTTGGCCCGACGGATGCGTGCCATCAACGGGTGCTCGGCCAGTTCCTGCACCGGGGCACCGAGTTCGATCAATCTTTTACCGCGATCGAATACTTGCATCACCAGCTCGAGCAGCTCGAACTGCTTGCCTGGGGAACAATAGCTATCGGCATCATCGAGCGCGCTCTGTTGCAAAACCGCCTCCTTGATCAATGCAGCGCCTTCGAGTTCCCAGCGCTGTTCGTGCGACAACGCTTCCGGCCCGACCAGATTGACGATACGGGATAACTCGGCATCGCGCGCGAGCAGCCCCAAGGCCTCTTCGCGACGCTTACCCCAATGACCGTTGATGTTCTCTGCCCACCAACCAGCGGCGACCGAGACATCCTGTGAAAAGCTGTCGACCCAGTCGACCGAGGGATAGTGACGTGCGTCCGCCAGCTCCTTGGACAACGCCCAGAAGGTCTGGATAATCTCCTTGGTGTGACTGGTCACCGGTTCGGAAAAATCACCGCCAGGTGGCGACACTGCACCGATCAACGTCACCGAACCGCGCTCGCCAGCGAGCGTCTGTACGCGACCGGCGCGTTCGTAAACCGCCGCCAGTCGAGATCCGAGATAGGCCGGGTAGCCCTCCTCGACCGGCATGTGTCCGAGGCGACCGGACACCTCACGCAGGGCTTCGGCCCAGCGCGAGGTCGAGTCAGCGAGCATGACCACATCATGGCCCTGATCGCGAAAATACTCGGCGATCGTCATGCCCACGTAGACCGAAGCCTCGCGCGCCACCACCGGCATATTGGAGGTATTGGCAACCAACAACGTGCGCTCCATCATGCCGCGACCGGTGTAAGGATCCTGCAGTTGCGGGAAGCTCTCGAGCACGTCGACCATTTCGTTGCCACGCTCACCGCAGCCGACATAGATCACGATATCCGCATTGGACCAGCGCGCGACCTGCTGCTGCACCATGGTCTTGCCCGCGCCGAAAGGTCCTGGCACCGCACCCTTGCCACCCTTGAGTAACGGGAAGAAGGTGTCGAGGATGCGCTGCCCGGTGATCAACGGCTCGACGCCGTGATCCCGTCTGCTATACGGACGCGGGATGCGCACCGGCCAACGGTGATAGAGGTTGAGCCTGTGAACCTGGTCATTTTTGTCGCGAATCTGCGCAATGGTATCCTCGAGCGTGTATTCACCGGCGTGGGCAAGGTCGATCAGCTCACCTTGGACATTGGGCGGCACCATGATGCGGTGCTCGATGGTCTCGGTTTCCTGCACGGTGCCGAGGAGTTCCCCGGCACCAATGGTGTCGCCGGGTTCCAGGCCATCGCAGGGCAAGAAGGTCCACTGCCGCGTGCGATCGAGGGAATCGATGGCCAGTCCACGCGGGATATTGTCGCCGGCAACGCGAGCGATTTCGGTCAACGGCCGTTGCATGCCGTCGAAGATGCCTTGCAGCAGACCCGGCCCGAGTTCAACCGTTAACGGACGGCCCAGGCCGTGCACCGCCTCACCCGGGCGCAGCCCTTCGGTCGACTCGTAAGCCTGGACGATCGCGATATCGCCTTCGAGGGCGATGATTTCGCCGACGATGTCGAGACTGCCGATGCGGACCTGTTCACCATTGCGCGCGCCTATCATGTTGATGCGAAGGATGGGGCCATTGATTTCGATAATGCGTCCAACGCGTGCTTCACTCATTGCGGACCTCCACTACGCGCGCTGGCGCTGATATCGGCTGGGAACAACTCGTGCAGGATCACGCGCTGGACATCAGCAGCGAAGCGCGACAGGCGACCTTCGAAGCGGTTGTCGACTTGAGCGCGGTTGTCTACAGTACGGACGTTGATGCCGCCCAGTCCGCGGACCGGTTCATCGGCGAGTAAGATAGTGCGCTGCGGGGCCGCCTCGGCGACCAGATCGGGCCATTCCTCGTCAAGCCACAACAGATCGTCCGCATTGACTTCGGCAACCAGATCGCCATCCGGCAACACAGCGGCGGCATCGCGCACCATCTTCGTTAGCCAGGCCCGGTAGGCCTTGAGATCGTTACAGAAGGTCTTCATGTGTTCTGTCAGGCGTGTCTGCACGGTTTGCACCAACTCCCAGCGCAGTTGGTCGAGGCGGCTCTGCATCTTGAGTTCGCCAGCCTGGGTCACGCGGTGAAAGTGCCGTTCAGCCTCGTCCTTGATGGCCATGAGCTCGCGTTCCTCGGCCGTCTGTAAGTGTTCGGCGGCATCGCGCAGAATGATATCGCGCTGACGGTTGGCCTTGTCATGGAATTCTTGCGCCAGCTCTTCGGCGCGTTTCATGATCGCGTCTTCCAATGCTTGCAGTTGGCTATTTTCAGGTTGTGTCATGCCATGTCTCCATCCATGCCCAACAGTTGTTCGATGCGATCATCGACCGAGCTATGCATCTCATCCGGCCGATTCAACGGCGGCACCTGGGTCAGCAGAATACGGCCACCTTCGCTGCGAACCCATTCCAGACGCTGACTATCCGACTCGGCAAGATCCTGATCGATCACAACCAAAGCCGGCGTGCGCGAGGCGCGCAGTTCATCCAGTAATCGATCCAGTTGCGCGGCATCAGCACCCGGGTAGACCTCGAAACCAGCGAGACGAAAACCAGTCGCCAATGAGGCTGCGCCCAAAAAAACCTGGCGTGTTGGTGTGGGTTCCATGGTGTCAGACCCGGTTCAACAGCAGGATCGAGATCACCAGGCCGTAGATCGCCAGACCCTCTGCGAGGCCGAGGTAGACGAGGGTTCGGCCAAACATTTCCGGTTTCTCGGAGACGGCCGCGAGCGAAGCAGCACCAATCGGCCCCACCGCGATACCGGCACCGATCGTGCTCAACGCGGTCGGCAACCCAATGCCGATGAAGGCCAGTCCCATACCGGTGCTGATCTCGGCAAGCCCACCTGCGGCACCTTCGGCCGCGGCCAGAGCATCGTTGACACCGAGAAAGGCCGCTACTGCCTGGGCGCCAAAAAACAGCGCGAGGTTGGTGAAGACCGTTGGCTTGAACAAGCGTCGGGCGCGCTCCGGTTGCAGTGGCCTGTAATGCAGATAGATACCGGTCGCGATCATTCCCAGCAGTGCGAGGGTGAGTAGTGTGATGATGGTCGTCATGGTTGCTCCTGATCAGTTGATTGTTGAGTTTTGAGAGCGGCCGACGCGTAAAGGCCGGAACGGTGTTCCATCGCCGTAGAAATAACGCGAGAAACCCTCGTAGTACTCGAGACGCAGGGTCTGTATCGCGACGATCAGACCCTCGAGTACAATGATGA
This sequence comes from uncultured Gammaproteobacteria bacterium, assembly GCA_942492025.1. Taxonomy (GTDB): domain Bacteria; phylum Pseudomonadota; class Gammaproteobacteria; order SZUA-229; family SZUA-229; genus JABDQW01. The sequence goes on from CALODJ010000008.1 coordinate 512,309, forward strand.
AGATGTTACCGATCACCAGCGTGATCCAATGTCCGATCGGGCCCATCGTGTTGGCCAACGTGAACACCGCAAGCGCCAACGCGACATGATTCAAACTGAACGCCGCCACGCGCAGGAAGGACAGCGAGCTGGAAATGTAGCCGTTAACGATCTCGAACGTTTCGATAATCGTGGTGAAGACGCGCTCGCCATAGGGCATATCGGAGGACAGCCACTGATAAGCGATCAATAGTATCAGCGTGATCACAATCATCACGGTGGCGACCAGCGGGAAGCCGCCACCCTGCACCAGGTTGACCATACCACCGAGCAAAGCCATATAGAAAATCAGCGAGAACAATCCGCCAGCAGCGAACAGCGCGCCAGCCAGATCACCGGAAAGCAGGCGGTTGGTGATCGCAAGTCCGGAGCCGACGGTCAGAAATGTGACGCCCCAGCCTAAGGCAACGGTGAGCATGTAGATCGGGTCGGACATGGGGGCGAGCCATAGCGGTTCCACCCAGTGCTCGTAGCCGAAGACACTGCCGTAGAGCCAGCCGAACAGCATCGACGACGCGCCGGCGAGGACGAACAGGTAAGTAAACGACCCTATTTTACGACGCAGCACCAGCCCGGTCAGCAGAATAATCGCACCGTGGCCTATGTCGCCGAACATCATACCGAACATACCGACGAAAGTGACCGCGAACAGAATCGTCGGGTCGAACTCGCCAAAGCGTGGCACACCGTACTGTTCAACCAGTACAGAAAACGGTTTCAGTAGACCACGCTCTCGAACCGGCACCGGCACCAGGTGGCGCTCATCGCTGCGCGGCTCGCGCGACTCCAGCACAAACGGCAGTTTCAGACTCTTCTGGAGTTTCGCCTCCACTTCATCGAGACGGCTGGCCGGCACCCAGCCCTGCAGCGCCGCCAGAACACCACGGCTACGCGCGGCACCTCGAACATTCGAGTATGGCTCAGCGGCCTCGAGCAGCTGACGCGCCCGCAGTAGTTGGCGAAAATTGCTGCTCCGCCAGTTAGTCATCATGCCATGCAACTCACTCGATCGCTGTTCGAGTTTTTCCCGGCGCTTCGCCAGCTCATCTCGAACCCGGGCCGGATGCTGGTCGAAGGTCGCCGGAATATTGACCGGTTTGAACGCGGCGGCCTGGAGCACCCTGTCGAGAATGGCAGCGTCCTCGCGTCGACCGGCGATCACGATACGCCGGGTATCGCCATCACCCGCGACATTCAATATCAGTTGGTTGGATAACGCCAGCACATCACGCACCCGCGGTATGTTCTCGACCGGTATCGAGCCGATACGCACATCCAGATGCTCGTGTTCACCCTGTAACCAGCTGAGATTGACATCCAGATCCGCGAAATCCTCGAGCGATTTTTTCAGCTGGTCGAGCTCACGAAAATCATCATCGATGCGGTGCAATTCCTCATCACAAGGCACACACTCTCTCCACGCATTCGCCAACCATTGATCGATTTCGATCAGCTGCTCGGTTTGCAGAACCAACACCGGTGTTTCGGTGTCCTCCTGCGGCAGTTCGCCGATCAGACTGACCAGACGATCGAGATGCCCCCAAGCACGGCGGATGCGGCTGCGAAAATCTTCGCCCGGAATTTCCGGCAGTTCCGTCTCGAGCAGAGGGCGTTGATCCGGCGCAAAAGCCTCGAGTTCAGCCATCACCAGACTCGCGCGCGGTAAATCGTCGCGCATCAGCTTGATCGTGATGTGGCGCATATCCTGGCCAGCCAGAATCATGCGGCGATATCCTGAAGAGGATTCAAAGCCTCGTCGAGTATGCTGTCGCTCAAGCCATTAACCCGTGCGTGCACGATAGCGTAGACCTTTCTGATTTCACCGCGGCGCAGCAGCAAATACGCCAGGACGCTGGTCAGGATCGACGGACTGCGACGCATCGCACCTTCAGCATATTCGGACAGATCTCTGCGCATCGCGTACTCGATATTGGTGATTTCTCGCGGCATCTGCCCCGAACGGAGAACATTCGGTGGGAGCTTTCCGAGAGCCTCTTCCAGCGTATCCATCTGCAGGATTTGCTGCAACTTAGCCCGGTTCAGCACGCGTCCACCATCGATTGCGAGATACAGAACTTCACTGGCTTGCAGGCGGTAGTTGTAACGGTAGCGCAGGCTCCAGACAAGGTTGTGGCGGTCGACGAAGCGACCGATCATGTTCAGCGTCTCGGTGCGATCATGTCCTTCCAGCCGCTGCGCCCAGTTGATCAGGTTGCTGTAGAACTGCTGGTCGAGCGTCGCATCGAGCAGAAACGGATCGGGATTTTCCTCATAGCGTCGCAGCGCCTGGACGGCCAGGCTCTGGTAGCGCGTTTTCATTAGTTGGCGCAGCAATTCGGGAACAGTGTCGGTGTTGATTAGCTCATCGAGATTGAGGCTGAGAAAACCGGGCAGTTTGAACAGGCTGCGTTCGATTTCCTCATTCGGTAGTTGGCCGATCTTGCCACGCACCAGCGCTTTGATGTTGAGCAACTCGTAGCGACTGGCCCATTGGGTAAGCAAACGCCGAGCCGGTCCTTCGAGCGGGCGCAACAGCGCGCTGAGCTCGTCCAGCCACGTCTGCATCTGAGCGCGCTCAAAAGCAGCCAGACGAGCGGCAGGATCTGAACCCTGATATTTATCAAATCCAGTGTGTTTGGCCAGTTCATCGAGAGGGAGTGTCGAGAGCTTATGGAGTTTTTCCCGTCCCAGCAGATTCTCGCTCATGATCGCGAGACGGGTACGCAGGTAAGCCTGCTTTGCCAGCCCGCTCACTTCTTACCGGCACCGAGCAACTCGTGAAAAGCCGCGTCCAATGCAGACTCCTCGTGTGTCTCAGCATCTTTGCGCAGTTGGTCGAAACGTTCATGGAAGCGGCGCTCCATTTCTGCGACTGTCTGCGCGGCACGCTGATCCGACTTTTCAATGTGGGAGGCACGCATTTCCGGCACACGGGCCTGGAAACGTTCTTCCTGCAAGCGTGCCTCCTGCAAGGCGGTGCGCACCAGGTGATCGCTCTCTTTCTGCGCATTCTCGACGAGTTCGCGAGCCGCACTCTCGGCCGCTAAAAGCTGTTGAAGTGTGTCATCCAAAGTGCGTGATTCCTTATTTTCAATTGATTATCATCTCGTAGGCGGTAGGTAGTATAAACATCCTTTCTCATCATTAACAATACCCCTATAACTTATATGATTTTATTGGGATATAGCGATATTAGAGTATTATTAAAGTCTCCATGGGGCCGAATCTGCGTCGAAAAGTCCTGTTACCCTGAGGATGCACGAAGCTTATAATGGCCTTGTAACCCGCATTTCTCACCAGGCGGCATAGCATAAAGACAAGGCATTGATCCTGTGGAGTGAAGCTCGGATGATCAAACAGCGGCCCAGTCAACACTTCGATGTACCCGTGTCGAAACCGGTGTTTCGTGGAGACCAACATCTACGTATCGCCCTCGTCGGCATGCCCAACAGCGGCAAACGCACCTTGTTCAACGCGGTAGCGGCGACCTCAATCCAGACCGGCGAACTGACTGGAACGCACCAGACCTACGCCGAATGTCCGGTCCAGGTCGGTTTCGACGAAGCCCGACTGGTATCCTTGCCGAGCATCCGCTCACTGAAAAACATGCCTGCGGATGATCTGATGACTTTGCACTATCTGTTGTGGGGCGAGCGCTCACCGCTGGTATCAGCCCATGAGCAGACGTCACCACCGGCGCCGTTCGCGTCCCCCGACGTGATCATTCAGGTCATAGATGCCACCGCACTGGAACGCCACCTCGAACTCACCATTGAGCTGAGCCAACTTTGCAAGCCTATGGTACTGGCGTTAAACATGATGGATGAGGCGCGCAAGAAGGGTATACATATCAACAGCCGGACCCTCAGTAAGCAGCTTGGAATACCCGTGGTGCCAACGGTCGCACTGATGGGCCATGGCATATCAGAACTGTTCACCGCCGCAGCCAATGCCGTACGCAAGGGCGAGATACCCCATCCGCAGCGCCCGAGTGATTATATTGTCAAAGCGCTGAAGCCGTTGAATTCCGCGCTGCATAAACCCGAGCTACAGAAAGCCTTCCGGGTGCCCTACTCGTTTCTGCTCATGCAGGTCGCTGCAAAAGACCGCCACTTTATCGATGAGCTGGAGCAGCATTTTCCTCAGCACCTGCCCGCGTTATTGCAGCTGCGTATCGAGGCAGAACAGTCGCTGCCGCGACCACTGGAGGAAGAGTTACACGCGGATCGACATCACCGCGCAGCCACCTTGTTCGAGGCCGCCAGTCGATTAGGGCCACCGCTTGAAGGACGCGTCTGGCGTCACTGGCTGGATGAACTCTTTCTGCATCCGCGTTGGGGCTTGCTGGGTAGTCTGGGTGTTTTTGCACTGGTGTTGTTTGTTGTATTCGAGGTCAGTGTCTACATCGACAGCATCACAGCCGCAAAACTCATCGACGCCGTATCTGACTGGCAGCCGGCATCCACCACCGGTGTGGTCGCCCGTGCCGTGGTGGATGGCCTGATTGGCCTGGTCGGTATCGTTGTACCCTATATGATCCCGCTGGTGTTGTTACTGGTGTGGCTCGAGGAAGCCGGCATCATGCAGCGCATCGCCTTTGTGGTGGACCGCGGCTTCCACAGAATCGGTCTGCACGGTGGTGTCGCACTGCCTTTCATGCTGGGCCTGGGCTGTAATGTGCCGGCCATCGCCGGTGCCGCGGCTGTGGCCAGCGGCCGTGATCGTGTCGTTGCGTCGCTGCTTATCACCTTTGTGCCCTGCTCGGCGCGCTCCGCCATCATTCTGGCAATCGGCGGAAAATACCTCGGCGGCATCGGCGTGTTTGCCGTGTTTATGCTCACGATGATTGTGATCGCCTTGCTCGGGCGACTGCTCACCTGGCGTTATCCCGAGACCGGTCCTGGGCAGGTTATCGATATACCGCACTACGCGATGCCTTCTGCAGCGGCATTGATCAGCAAGACATGGATGCGCACCAGCGATATCCTGACCATCGTGACGCCCTTGCTGGTGGGTGGCAGCATCGTGCTCGCATTATTGAGTCATGTTGGCGCTGACGACCTGATCAACACACTGTTTACACCCATCACCAGCTGGTGGCTCGGCTTGCCCATCGTGCTCGGTGTACCCATCCTGTTTGGCGTATTGCGCAAGGAACTCTCCCTGTTAATGATCTACCAGGCCCTCGGCAGTTTCGAGATCGGGCTTTACCTTGACTGGGTACAGATCATGACTTTTCTGCTTTTTCTGACCTTTTACATCCCGTGCATATCCACATTTGCTGTCATGCTCAGGACCATTGGCCGCAGGGAAGCCTTTTTTTCGATTGCGTTGTCCGTGGGTGTGGCGCTGGTAGTGAGCGGGGTGATACGGGTGTTACTGGAGGGGGTGAACTGGCTACAGGTTTAACCCGCAATATTGGGTTAATGCGGCCAGTATCGTTGGCCTGAAATCAACGCAGGTATGTTTTAGATAGAAGATCTTCGTATGGTCAGGACGTAGACGAAGCATCCAGCTCATTTGAAAACTATTGAAATCGGTGTATTTTTGTTGATGCCGCCAGCAATCAGTCTGGTGCAGGTACGAACATGACTGGATGAGTACATTTGCTCAGCAAACCTTCTTCAGTGTTATCCATCAAGGCGCCGTACAGCCTGCCATGTTTATGACAGCCCATAATGATCAGATCGATGTCCAGTCGCTCGGATTCTTTCAATATCGTTTTGATGATAGAACCTTGCACCAACAGTGCCGTGGTATCGACATTGCGTTTCTGACAACACCTGGCGAGTTGCTGAAGAAACTCATGTTCATTGCGAAACTCGGCTGCAATCTCTCGACGCGCTGCCTCGCTATCTACATTAAAAGGTAGTTGATGAGAATGCGGAACCACATGCAGAATCCACACCTTGCTCGAAAAAGCAGTGGCCAACTCAAGGGTCTTCTTAATTAATGGTGATTCGATCGTTGTGCTCTCACAACTCTCGACAGGAACAAGTATATTCTTCACTGGCTGATAGTCCTTCACAAACAAACCCGCTGATATACGGCGCTTACTGCAGTATATCACTCATTTGCCCAGTTGACAGAGACCAGGTTATGGGTGACCCTTTTATCCAGCTTACACAACAAGCAAATGTTGGTTATCGTTCGGTCCTTGGCCACAATACTGCCTCTGAGTTAACAGATGGCTGGCTAACTGACACAACACTAACAATCAAGGAGTAATAATGAACAAACTTGCTATTGCCGTTCTATCAACCGCTGTTGCGTTTACAAGCATACAGGCGCTCGCCAAAGGTGGCTGGCAGCAACCAACCAAGATCAGCCAGCTCATCATTGAGGGGTCTCCTGCAGGCGAGCGGATTTACGTTCAGTTCGTAACCGATTTCAATCCTGACGCCTGCACCGGTAAAGACACCCAGTGGAAAAGAATCTTTGGTGATACGGACAAAGGTAAATACCTGTTGACCACAGCGCTGAGCGCAAAAGCAACCGGGCTGACGGTCGTGCCTTTACTGTACGGCTGTGATGATTGGGGACGTCCCATGTTAACCGGGCTATGGGTCCAGTAATTTCGAAACCAGCCCGCATCTTGCATTGCTCTATTCATTCTGGCTCAATCCATTAATGCCGGCTTATGCGACTCTCAGTGTGACGGCGTTGTATGATCGATGTTAAGAATGAAAAACTGGGATTTACACTTCTCGCCATTACGGCAGTCGTTGCACTGACTGCCATACTGTCTCTGGACCCGGTACCCCAGGATATCAACTATCATCTTTTTGTAGATACCCGGGAGATTTGGTCCATCCCGAATTTCTGGAATGTTGTCACCAACCTTCCCTTCGCTATCGTCGGCCTGCTGGGTCTGCATCAAACAAGACTGCCTGAAAAGCTGAAAGTACTGGACGATACCAGCATCGCCTATGTGTTGCTTTTCTTCGGCACTTTTCTTGTTGGTTTCGGTTCGAGTTACTATCACCTGGAACCAAATAACCAGACGCTGGTATGGGACCGCCTGCCAATGACGATCGCATTCATGGCTTTGTTCTCGATCATCATCAGTGAATTTATTTCGATTCGATCCGGCAAGGTCCTGCTGCTGCCGCTGATTTTGGTGGGGATCTTATCGGTGGTGTACTGGCACCTCAGTGAAATACGTGATGAAGGTGATCTGAGATTCTATGCCCTGATCCAGTTCTACCCGATGCTGGCCATACCCGTGATGCTGGTTTGTTTCCGTTCAAGGTGCACTCATGTACAGGCTTACTGGTGGTTGCTGCTGTTCTACATCGCAGCCAAGCTGTTCGAACATTTCGATGGCGAGGTTTTTTCCATCCTGGGTGTTATCAGCGGCCATTCACTGAAGCACCTGTTTGCAGCACTGGGGATATATGTGTTGCTGCTTTTTTATCAGAAACGTGACTGCAGCCGGCAACACGGGATCTGATAAACTAGCGCACACATTCATTGCAGGCAAATCACTTTGCACAGGACTGTCGTCTTCGTAATCGGCCTTGTTCTAGGTATGGCCAGCTACTCAGGGGTTATCGCAGATGAACGCTACGACGAGTATCCACTCGCCGAACGCTTCAAGCTTCGCATCGGTGGCTTCCTGATTGACCGCTTTGACACCACTGCACGATTCGATTCGACGCAGTATCCGATTGGCACGCTGATCGACCTCGAGGAAAATTTTAACGTCGATTCCAGCGAAACGTTGTTTCGTCTGGATGGCTTTTATCGCTTCAACAAAAAGCACAGAATCGACTGGACCTATTACCGGAGTCGACGCAGCGGTACGTCCATCGCCACACAGGAATATATCATTGGCGATCCTGATGATCCCGAAGGCGGCTTCATCATACCCAAGGATGCGCGTGTCCAGACCCAGTGGGAATTCGATCTGCTGAAAGTCGGTTATGCCTGGTCTTTTCTGAACAAGCGCCGCTACGAAATGTTCATCGGCGCCGGCCTGAATATTCGTAACCTGGATATTGAAATCGCCTACCGGGCCAACGTGGCCACCCAAAGCGAGCGCAATGACCGCATCGACGGTGAGGGCCTGGTACCGCTGCCAACTGCAGTCATTGGCGGCCGCTGGAACCTGACGGACAAATGGCAGAGCATCTTCAGGTATGAGTTATTCTTGCTGCAAATCGGTGATTACAGCGGTAGCCAGCAGGATTTCCAGCTGCTGTTCAAACACAGTACCTTCAAGCACGTCGGCTTCGGTCTCGGCGTCAACACCGTAGACATCAACATCCGCGCGCGGGATGAAACAATCCGCGGCGAGTTTGACTCGCGCATGCTCGGGTTGTCTACCTAGGGTGCGCCGTGCGCACCGAAAGCAACACAACAAGCGTGCTTCGGTTTCATGGTGCGCACGGCGCACCCTACCTCATGTAATACGCGCTATCCGAGTGATTGTTGACGTTTGATTTATTTCGCTTTGTAGTAACTGAACCGCCACCGGCAAAATTAATCGACAAAAAAAGGCCCGCAGAGCGCGGGCCTGTTGCTTATCGAACTGTTACAGCGTTCGATTTATCCCCTGTAACAGAAGGAATCATGCTCAGACAGTAGCCAGTTTCACCGCAACAAAACGGTTCTGGCCACGATACTCTACCCGCAGCAATACGGCCGATTGCTTCTGTTCTGCCGCGAGGCGAACACGTTCGACAACATCATCGGGTGACTCGACCGGCTTCTGACCCACCATGTTGATCACAGAACCTGGGCGTATTCCGGCCTTTGAAGCCGGACTGTTGCGTTCAACACCGGCGACCAGCACACCGCTGCTGCCCTTTGCAACTTTGAAGCGTTCGCGGTTCTCCGATGTCAGGCTGGCGAGTCGCAGACCCAGTTCCGCCGCTTTTGCCGTAGCATCGCGATCGACATGTGCGAGCTTGTCCTCCTCGCCCGGCATGCTGCCTATCTCGACCTCGACCGTGTGTTTCCCGCCATCCCGGTAAACGTCGAATACCGACTCGCTGCCGGCACGGGCTGCCGCCACCCGCTTCGGCAGATCCTTGAACTCATCAAGAGGCTCGCCATCCATGTTCAGAATGACATCGCCGACCTTGAAACCGGACCTGCTCGCGGGGCTGTCCGTGACAACATTCGCAACCAGCGCTCCGCGGGCGCCTTCCAGGCCCAGGCTCTCTGCGATCGACTCGGTCACCGGCTGGATCTCGACACCCAGCCAGCCACGGGCTACTGTTCCGGAGTTCTTCAGTTCGGAAAGAATGTCCTTCGCCATATTGGAAGGAATCGCGAAACCGATACCGACATTACCGCCGCTCGGTGAATAGATCGCGGTATTGATACCGATAACGCGTCCATTGGTGTCAAAAAGCGGACCACCGGAGTTACCCCGGTTGATCGGGGCATCGATCTGCAGAAAATCATCGAAAGGACCCGACTGGATGTCGCGTCCGCGCGCAGAGATGATGCCGGCTGTTGCAGAGCCACCGAGCCCGAACTGGTTGCCGACGGCCACGACCCAGTCGCCGACATCGGCACTGTCCGAGTCACCAAAATTCACATACGGTAATGGTTTATCCGATTCGATCTTTAGTAGGGCCAGATCCGTTTTGGAATCGACACCTTTGACCTTAGCTGTGAAGCGGTCACCGTCATTCATGATGACTTCGATTTCGCTGGCGTCATCGATGACATGATGATTGGTAACGATATAACCATCAGCACTGATGATGAAACCCGAACCGGCGCCTTTTATCTCGAATCCCTGACCACTTTCGGGTGATTGCGGCATGTTGTCAAAGAAATGCTGAAAGAATTCGCCGAACGGAGAACCCTCCGGAAATTCAGGCATATTGAACTCGAACTGCTGCATGCCGCGTGGCTTTGCGCCGTTACCCGTGGTTGTAATGCTAACTACCGCTGGCCTGACCTGCTTGATCAGCTCAGAAAAGCTACCCGGATGCTGTTGCAATGAGCCGGCATGGGTGCGCGCTGGCAGTCTTGCTTCTGATGCAGCCGATATACCCGGCAGCTGCGTACCAATGAAGGCAACAGATAGTGCCGCAGCTATGGCGGTCTTACGCAATCGATTGGTCTTGCTTGTGTTCATCATCGTGTCTCCCGTTTTTAAGTAGATTGCGCCGGGCATTCATTGATACCCGGGCATAAACGCCTCTATTACTGGTGACGATGGTAAGGACACACGGCTTACCGCTTGCTTTCCACAACATTACATTTTTGTAATGTTCCCGCAAGGATATTGTTGAAAGATCCTGTAGTAGACTTGACTATTGTGATGACCAACAGGAAACACCCGTATAGATGCGCATACTGTTGATTGAAGACGACACTGAAGTTGCTGCATATATAGCCAAAGGCCTCAGCGAATCCGGTCACACGGTAGACCAGGCACACGATGGCAAAAGCGGTCTCGTGCTAGCCACCACGGAAGACTACGATGTGATGATCATCGATCGCATGCTGCCCGGCATGGATGGCCTCACCATCGTTAAGAGCGTGCGTGCTGCAGATATTCATACACCGGTACTTATACTCAGCGCTCTCGGCGAGGTGGATGACCGGGTCGAAGGGCTTAAAGCCGGTGCGGACGACTACCTGATCAAGCCCTTTGCCTTCAGTGAACTCGATGCCCGGCTGGAAGTGCTGCAACGCCGCTCGACCGCCGCCCTCAACATGGATACCCGCCTCAGAGTCGGCGATCTCGAACTGGACCAGCTGTCGCGCACGGCTTCACGCGCCGGCCATGCCATCGAATTACAGCCGCGTGAATACCGACTGCTCGAATACCTGATGGGCCACGCCGGCCAGGTGGTCACCCGCACCATGCTGCTCGAGCATGTCTGGGATTATCACTTCGATCCACAAACGAACGTCATCGATGTCCATATCAGCCGCTTGCGCAGCAAGATCGACAAAGGTTATGACACACCCTTACTGCACACCATACGCGGTGCCGGGTACATGATCCATGAAAGCCGCTGAACTGCTCAGAAGTTCGTCGTTCCGGCTGACGCTGATCTACATGGTGCTGTTTGCCGGCTCGGTGTTGTTGCTGCTGGGATTTCTCTACTGGTCGACCGTCGGCTTTATGGCCAGACAGACCGACGCGACCATCGAAACCGAAATCACCGGGCTTGCCGAGCGATACCGCGAAGGCGGGCTTAGCAGCCTGATCAACATCCTGCAGCAGCGAATCGAACGCGACCCGGACAGTTCATCGGTCTACCTGCTCGCCTCACCGTCATTCAAACCGCTGGCTGGCAATATCGATGCCTGGCCGGATGTTGAAACCGGCAGCGATGGCTGGCTCACCTTCGCCTTCAAGGATACCCGCGCCGGTGGCCGTGTATTTCAGGCCCGCGCACGCCCTTTTATCCTGCAGGGTGGGCTGAATCTGCTGGTCGGGCGCGATACCCGTGAGCTCCGCGCAACCCAGCAATTGATCATCCGGGCGCTGGTGTGGGGCATGGTGTTGACCCTGGCGCTGACACTGGCGGGCAGCGTTATCATGAGCCGTAGCATGCTCCGGCGCATCGAGCGCATCAACCAGGCCAGCCGTGAAATCATGGCCGGCGACCTGAAGCGCCGCATAGACACCACGGGCTCCAATGACGAGTTCGACCAGCTCGCAATCAGCCTGAATGCGATGCTGGATGAAATCGCACGGCTGATGGATGGTATTCGCCACGTTACCGACAATATCGCGCACGACCTGCGTACACCTCTCACCCGGCTGCGCACCCGTCTGGAAAAGCTCCACGTCGAGCTGGCTGACAGCGACCCGAGTAACGCGTATGTCGAACAGAGCATCAGCGATGCCGACCAGTTGCTGGCGACCTTCGGTGCGCTGCTGCGCATCGCCCGCATCGAGGCCGGTGGCATAAAAGCGAACTTCAACACGGTTGAACTGACCGCACTGGTTCGGGATGCCGCCGAACTCTACGACGCCGTGGCCGAAGAAAAACAGGTTCAAATTGACATCGAGCTGGAAGCGAAACCACTGATACACGGTGACCGCGACCTGCTGTTCCAGGCGATCATCAATTTACTGGACAATGCGATCAAGTATTCGCCACAGTCTGGTCACATCCTGCTGCGCTTGTCCGCGCATGGCCATCATCCGATGCTAACGGTATCGGACAACGGGCCGGGGATCCCGGTTGAAGAACGTGACAAGGTACTGCGGCGCTTCTACCGCATGGACCAGAGCCGTTCGCAGCACGGCAGTGGCCTGGGTCTCAGTCTGGTTGCCGCCGTGGCGCAGATGCACAATGCAGCGCTTGAATTCGGTGACAACCATCCGGGATTGATTGCTGAGTTGCATTTCAGTCATTCAGTCTGAGTAAAAGAGTCAGGCCCGAATGGCACTTACTTAAGCAAAATATGGACTCTGCCGTCATTGCGAGGAACGAAGCAATCTCTTACAGGGTGACGCAAAGATGCACAAGATCGCTGCGCTACCGCTCGCGATGACGCGGTTTTGCGCTTATTCGTGGTTAAGTAAGTGCCATTCGGGATAGATCACAGTTTCGTATTAATTTTGTCTTTCACGGAATGTTTTCATTATTAGCTATACTCATTTTATTGATTATTTAACACAGAGGAACAGATAGGTGATCGTAAGCAACATGGAAATCATTCCGGGAAAGCACATAAAAGAACACCTGGGCCTGGTACAGGGCAGCACTGTAAGAACAAAACATGTCGGTCGTGACATTCTGGCGAGTTTGAAAAACATTTTCGGTGGCGAACTTCGCGGTTATACCGAGCTGCTGCATGAGTCCAGAGAAGAAGCAGTCAACCGGATGAAGCAGCAGGCAGAAGCTATCGGTGCAAATGCCGTGTTAAACGTGCGCTTCTCAACATCCTCGGTTGCACAGGGCGCCGCAGAATTGTTTGCGTATGGAACTGCTGTCAAAATGGAGTAATTTCATGATCGATCTAATTGTCATAGCGACATTACTGGCATTCGGTTACTTCTTCGGCCGTTATTTTGAAAAACAACACTACAAATCCATCATCAAGCGTGAAGCAGAATTGCGACATATAGCGGCAATCGCCAGCCGCATACCCCCGGTTTCGCAAACACCTTATGCACCCGTACTGGTTGCTGGCAGCGTTGTTATTTCTGTCGATTATTTCAAGCGTTTTCTGGCCGCATTGCGTAGCCTCGTTGGCGGTAAAGTTGTGTCATATGAAAGTTTACTGGACCGTGCACGGCGCGAAGCGATTTTGCGAATGAAGGCAAAGGCGAAAGGCCTGGGTGCAAATAAAGTACTTAATATAAAAATTGAAACCGCCTCTATCTCAAAAAATTCCAGGGGCAATATTGGCTCAGTAGAAGTGCTGGCCTATGGCACTGCTTTCAAACCGGTTTCTCCACAGGAGTCATAGATCTGGAATATAGCAATCCTGAAATCCCGGAAGGTATCAACACAACTGAAACGCACCCGCTAAAAGAGCTTGTTTTTTTACTGTCTACTGTCATTGCAGGTGTGATATTTATCACCGCATGTCTGACGATATTTGTTGAATGGACTGCTCGATACATACCGTTCGAGTTCGAAACGGCGCTCTCACAGCCTTTTGCAGAACAACTGAACCATGAGGTTAATGAAGTCGATAAATATCTTCAACAGCTCGCGGACAAGATAATTCCATACATGGACTTGCCTGCAGATGTAGAAATTCATCTGCACTACGTTAATGAAGATACCGTCAATGCCATGGCGACACTGGGCGGCCACATAATCATATACCGTGGACTGCTGGAACAGCTGCCCGACGAAAACACATTGGTTATGCTGCTGGGGCATGAAATTGGACATGTTAAGTTACGGCATCCAGTTCAGGCTCTGGGTAAAGGTGTTGTCATCAGCCTGGTGATGAGTGCGGTCCTTGGACAGTCATCCGATTCCGTTGCGAATGTAATAACAGATACCAGCACGTTAACCTTGTTAAGTTACAATCGAGGCCAGGAGCAGGAGTCAGACGAAGAAGGTATCAAGGTACTCAATGCGTATTATGGCGGCGTACAGGGTGCTGCAGCGTTATTTGAAATTCTGGAACAAACACAGCAGGAAGAACACATTGACATACCTCAGTTTTTGAGCTCGCATCCGGACACAAGAAACCGTATAGAACATATAAATGAATTAGCGAAAACACAGGGCTGGACGCAACATGGAAAGCCCAGGCAGATACCTGAGCACATCCTAAAAATAGTGGCTAATGAAAAACTGCAAGCGAAAGAAGCGCATTGACGGCTCACTATAAATCTGGACAAAGCCGAGTAGAGTATACTTATCTTCAGTCAAGAGATCATGTTGCTATTATTTAAGGAAGCTCTGAATAATTCATCCGTGAATTATCAGAGCACGGGAAACATAAAATGCGATTTTCTGTTTCCCTTCATTTTCAATCGCTTAACGCGATTGAAAATGGCGGCGCATCCGTGCGCCGCGGAAACTCTGAATTAATCAGAGTTTCCTTAAGTGTACTGTGCCCGCAATCTTCCGATGATTTAAGTATAATGGCCCCCTTAATCTTCTATTTCGTCTTGAAGCCTTGCAGCCACTGCTATGGATTGAGTCACAATATCTGGACTTCCCAGGTTCAGCGTTTCTTGTACCAGATGCGGCCATAGTGCAACAGCACAAGAAACAGCAGCGCACCGGCGAGTGCCGAAACAATATCGCGCAGACTGATCGATATATCATCCAAACCAGGGGCGATTCTTAATAGATCAAAAAGATAGCCCCCGATCAATGCGCCGACGAGTCCGAGACCCAAATTTGCAAGGTGGCCATAACCTGCTTTCTTTCGCTTTACGATCAGCCCGGCCAGCGTGCCTGCCAACATCCCGACCACAATCCATACCACCAGTTCTTCAATCGTCACCGCCATAGTGATCTCCCCCTGAATTCCAGATAAATTGTCTTCCTTACTTTACCAGCACCTCTGACATTTGATGCACCAAAACAGATAGGCAATCAGGCTGGCGAACAATTATTTCTAATACAAAACCAAATCGACTCTGACCCTAATGGCACTTACTTAAGCACATAAAAACCAGAGGAGCGTCATTGCGAGGAGTGGCAGCAACGTGGCAATCTCCATCAGTCTCGCGAGAATTACGATATTGCTTCGTGCCTCGCAATGGCAGCATAGACCTTATACGTCTTATGCAAGTGCCATTCAACTCTGATCCTGGCTTAATCTTAGCGCTCATGGCAGCATCGCGAGAACATTTTACTCAGTCTCAGCTTGCTGCAACCGCCACTGATATTCACTCAGCTGTTGCATGTTCCTGCGCTTTGCCGCTGGCTTGTTCTCGTCAATAAGCTGAATGAGGTCGTCAATAACACCATCCTGGTAGAGATGATAAAGATGACCCGATGGAACGCGTAGCGGTAGATCGGAGACATCGATAATCTCCACTCCAGTTAGACCTTCGAGATGTTCACCGGCTTCTCCCAGACGGGGATGTCCATGCACTTGCCTCGACAGTGTCAGCGGGCTGTCGTTGTCCGATACGTACACCGTCATGTTGCGTGTCAGTGGCCGGATCAGCGGCAGGTACTGCTTGAAGATACCGACGTCGATATCCGGCGCTATCAGCACCACCTGGTTGAACAGCGGCCGCTCGTGCTGCTTCGTCTGCGCCAACAGCACGAGCGAGAGCATGACGCCGCGCGTGCCCAGGCTGTGCGCAATGATATTGGTATTGCCTGTGCCAAAGCGGTCGATCATATCAGCCAGTACTTCCCGCAAAGGATACACACTCCAGTACAGGTCAGCTTCATCCTGGGTGTAATTCGTTATCGCACCATCAGATGGCCAGCTAAACAGTGCGAAGCGCCCTTCCAGTCCCAGCGACTCTTTCAGTAACAAAGCCCTGCGACAGCCTCTCTCAAAGCTGATATAGAAACCGTGCATGTAAAGCACCGGGGCTTGGCCATTGGATGTATTATCCATACGCTGCCAGAAATTCTCATCAGATAACTCCGTGATTGAATCCAGCCTGACGATTTCATCCGGAATATAAAACGGTGCTTTTTCCGCTATGGATTTCAACGAATTGACCGGGGTGCGTTCAAGCACGCAATCACCGGCCTGCAGGTTACCGCGTTCGCCACCAAAATATTCCGAGGCTTTATCGTTGCCGGTTTTGGCTCTCAGGGTCAGAAATGGTACTCTGCGGAGTAATCCGTTCTCTGCAATGGTTTCCGCTCCCGTAGCTTTGGTCACAGCCTGTGTTGATTCACTACTGGCATCCGGTATGCACACCGTCATGATGGCGACAAATAAAAAGACGGATAAAGCCCTTAACTGATATGTCATTGCATGTATTGCACTTAAGTGATTCATCAACATCAACAGCGGTTGAATATAGTTGCTATTTCTGCCTGAGCACAGGCTCAGAACCGCCACCGGGAAAACAGCTGAATTATATTGCATCAGTCATTGTTTTTCGTGTTAATTGAATGGTTAAAGCCTGATGAACACTATCCAGCATCTACCTGCAGGGCCATGGCCATTCCCCACAACGGTAATTTGAGTAATGGCCTGACGTTCAATGGCAAGACATTTAAAGGCAAGAAAATTACCCGTGGTTATGCCGAGCGCCGTGCCCGCTGGGAACCACTTTTCGGGATGTCGCAGATGAAGGGAGATGAAGAGGCACACCCGACGCTCTCGACCGAGGACGAGTTTGCTGATTTTGAAACCTCGGATGTATCCAACCTCGACCGTGTGCAAGTCATCAAGGGCTGGCTGGATGACAAAGGTGAAACCAATGAACGCATCTACGACATCGCCGTATCTGATGGCCATGTGGTAGGCGCTGATGGTCGCGCCAAGCAGTCAGTTGGCAGCAGCGTTAATATCGAGAAAGCAACCTACACCAACACCATTGGTGATGCCTTGTTGATGGCGCACTGGACCGACCCGGACTTCGATCCGAAAGAATCGGCCTTCTACTACGTGCGCGTGCTCGAGATCCCGACACCGCGCTGGACCACCTACGATGCCGCATTCTTCAACATCAAGCGACCGGATATCGTCCCGGCCACGGTACAGGACCGTGCCTATACTTCGCCAATCTGGTATACACCCTGAGCCTCTTGAGGTCTAGCCCGCAGTTGACTCTTTATTCAAACAAACAAAGAAAACAGGGGACGCTACCCTTTTTACCACTTTATCAACAATAGAAGAGGGTAGCGTCCTCTTTATGCTCTTGCAGCTTGAAAAAAGATAGCGTCCTTAATGGCACTTACTTAAGCTGAAAAATGATTGGAGTAGCGTCATTGCGAGGAGCGACAGCGACGTGGCAATCTTACTGTAGCGCGCGTTTAACAAGATTGCTTCGTACCTCGCAATGACGAATTTACTGTAAAACAGTGCATTTTCACCTTAAGTAAGTGCCATTAATAGCGTCCTCTTATCCATAGACCTAAAAAAAGGTTATTCCCATTTTCCATATGATATGAATACTGATTATTCAATAAAAATCATCAACAACAAGGACCATCAATCCATGAACAGTTTCACCAAGCTTATACTTTTAAAAGATCATGGCAAAGGGCAAGGAGCTGCATGACAAGGGGGAATACCTGCAGGCACAGGAAATTCTCAACAAGCTGGTACAGGCCGAGCCGCAGCACCAGGCCGCCAAGGACCTGCTGGCTGACGTGTACGAGCAGATCGGTTATCAGCAGGAAAACCCGGGGCTGCGAAACAGCTATCTCGCGGGCGCCTTCGAGCTGCGTTCTGGTATTCCGGAAGGTGGTATCAGTTCCAGCGGCCCCGACGTCGTCCGCGCGATGAGCATCGAGCTGTTCCTTGATTTTCTCGGCATCCGGATGGACCCTGACAAAGCCGCGGAGATGGCATTCACCATCAACCTGATCACGCCGGACAATGACGAGAAATTCATCGTCGAACTGTCCAACGCCACCCTGACCAACATCGAGGGCTACCAGGCAGAGGATGCAGACCTGACCATCACCATCAACCGCAGCGACCTGGAACCTGTGATGATGGGGTTAAAAACACTGGAATCTCAGATCGCTGACGGCACCGCCAAGGTCGAAGGTGATACCAGTATCATTGGCAAGCTGGCCTCGACCCTGGTGGCGTTTGATCCACGATTCGAGATCCTGCCGGGTACCGCGGTCAGGCCTGCTGAAGAAGACCTGACGGATTACGAGGTGGAGCCGGTTAATGTGAGAGGCGAATGAATAAAGGGGATGCTACCAGTGCTGCCCCACCTGTTCGTCATTGCGAGCGAAGCGAAGCAATCTTTTCGAACTCGCGTTCCGTTAGAGATTGCCACGTCGCTATCGCGACTCGCAATGACGCGAAAGTGGGACAGCCGAGGAACTACCCTTTTCTCTGGAAACAACGGTATGTGCCTCGAAGCGACCGGGTAACGACGTGAATACAGGCATACATTCAAAGTCGATGGCAAGCATCCTGGCAATCGCTGTTACCATTGGTGTTTTGACCGACACGCTGCCCGCTCACGCTTGCGGCCTCGAACCCAGCGTCAATGGCGGCATAACCATCAGCTACCCGGGCTCTATTGATGTTGCTGTCGCGGTGGCCAGCGCGCGCAGTAGTGGCCTGCTGCCGGCAGCAAGCACCGAAGCAATAACCAAAGAGACCCGCCTGCAACAGATGCTGACGGACCTCCGGCGTCTGCAAACCCGTTTGAACAAGGCGCGAGATCAGATACCGAATGACAGCGCCGCACCCTTCTCCCTGGCCCTGGTCGGCCCTGGCCTGTGGTCGCATTTCCACATGTCCGCCGGCGGTGTGCTGGCCAACTACCATACCGACGGACCACTTGCCGGCAAAGTCGTTGTGCTCACGCACGCGACCGCGTTGCGTGCCATGCTGTCCGGTAGCCTGAGTATTGAACACGCTACGGAAGTCGGCCTGGTCGCGTATTCAGGCGATGAGACTGCTCTTATCCAACGAACAATCGAAAGAGGGATGCAAACAAAAATATAGTCTAAGGAAGCTCTGAATAAATCAGTCTTTCCCTAACCGTCATTGTTGTATGGGTAACATATTTTGTTGATGAAATAACGCGTATGCATCGTAGGGTGCGCCGTGCGCACCAGCCACAGCAATGCCCGTAACGACGATGAAAAGAATTGAAAAGGATTAAGGCGCGTGATGCCAGCACACCTCCAATCTAGTATGATCGAAGTCCTCAAGAACTGAACGGACGGCATTTCCATTGTTTAAGCTCCAATCCCGCACCAGGTACATCATCATTATTGTACTGCTGTTGTTAGTCATAGCCGGCATGTGGCTCTACCAGGCTTTATACGGCTCCACTGCAGAAGCGCTCAGACGCGCCGAGAATTTCATCTTCACGCGCATGACCGTGTCTCAGCTCGGCGAACAGGGCGCGACGCGTTATTTCTTCGTCACCAACCGCAAGAAGACCGGCGACGACGAGATTCTGGAGAACCGTTTCGGCAGTGAACGCGAACCGAAGCTCAAATTCGGCCTGTACGATACCCGGGTCGAACCCAGCGTCGGCCTCGGTATGTTCATCAATCCGAGCGAGTGGTTCCAAACCGAAGAAATCGTGGTCAATAACATGAAGATGCTGCAGCAGGAGGATTTCGTCACACAGCTGCGGGACCTGGTCGAACAATCCCCACGGCGATCATTGCTGGTCGTGATTCACGGTTTCAGGGAGCGTTTCCCGTCCGCGTTGCGCAAAACATCCTTCGTTGGTCATATCCTCGATATCAATTGACCGGTGATGGTGTTCGACTGGCCCGGCGACCAGGGTTCGTCGCTGCGCGGTTACCACAGTGCACGCAATGTCGCTGCTGAATCCGGCGCTGAACTGGCAAAGACCATCGAGCTGATCGAGCGCGACGTTCAACCCGACAAGCTCTGGCTGATCGCCAACAGCATGGGTGGAGAGGTGGTTGCGCATGCCTTCAGCCACTTATACCAGAACCCGGAATTTGCCGACGCCGACATCGAAATCGAAGATGTGGTGCTGACCGCGCCTGATGTCAGCCACGAAGAATTCGACAACCAGTTCAAGAAGGAAATCACCAGCCTGACGAAAAACCTGACCGTGTACGTTTCCTCGAACGACCGCGCGCTGGTGATGAGCCGGCTGGTCAACCTCGGCGACACACGCCGTGGAGAAAGCACGCTCAGCACCGACATGCTGGACGAAGCCGCAAGGATCGCCGAGCTCGTCGACCCGGACAGTGAACTGGTGACGCTTGTTGATGTGACACCGGTCAACCGCACGCGCAACTTTCATAACTTCAGCCTGGAGACACCGGAGTTTTTCGATGACCTGTTCCTGCGCCTGACGAATGAACAAACACCTCAAGCACGCCCGCTGTACCCACTGCAAACACCGGAAGGCGCCCACTACTGGGTACTCACACCGGGCCGATAATTAATTAAGAATAATAAATATGGTTAAGCTCTTTCGAAATCTGATAACAGAACGTATAAAAAATACTTTAACTGTTATTCCCGTTGCAATAATTTGTGTCGCTCTGCTGGGTTGCAGTAGTACACAGTTAAAACCCTGGCATACGGAAAAACTGACCGAGGAATTTAAAGAACATAAAGCCGACGAAGTTCAGAGCTTTGATGACTACCTGCAACTGGAAGAGCGGTTATTCAAACAACTGGATGAGAAAGTCTACGCTAAAACAGAAACCGGGCCCGAGCATAAACTCGATCGTTACAGCAGCGGCAGTGCGGCTGATCCGCGCAAGCAGCAACCCAACTGGAACCGCAGTTTTGAGCTGAGCGTTGAAAAACCACGCGGCGGCGTGTTACTGATTCACGGCATGTCCGATTCGCCCTATTCATTGCGCACACTGGGCAAGGCACTCAATCAGCACGGTTATTGGGTTATTGGCATGCGTATGCCCGGTCACGGCACCGCGCCTTCGGGACTCAGGTACATCAGCCGCCATGACATGGCAGCAGCCGTGCGCATCGGCATGACCCATCTCGATGAAAGAGTGAACGGCAAACCGGTGCACATGATTGGTTACTCGACCGGCGCACCGCTGGCGCTCGAATTTGCACTGGATGCGCTGGACGGAAAAAGCGCACCAGTACCCGGCAGCCTGATCCTGATCTCGCCGGCCATCGGTATACACCCGGCTGCCGGTTTTGCCAGCTTCAAGGACTGG
Organism: uncultured Gammaproteobacteria bacterium; assembly: GCA_942492025.1. Taxonomy (GTDB): domain Bacteria; phylum Pseudomonadota; class Gammaproteobacteria; order SZUA-229; family SZUA-229; genus JABDQW01. Next base: position 533,560 of record CALODJ010000008.1, read on the forward strand.
CTGTCCAATATCCCCGGACTGGATGACCTGGCTTATACACAGGTTCAACCAGAATTTGACCCCTATAAATATAACTCATTCGCAACCAATGCCGCTGATGTTGTGCACGGTCTGACCCGCTCGGTCGCCAACCGTGTCGAACAAAGGGCTGGCAGCAATCCTGACGTGGTGCTGCCGCCAGTACTTGTTTTAAAATCCACCGTTGATGCAACGGTCACCACGGACGCCGTTGTCGACAACCTGCTTGAACACCTGAATCCCAATCGCCATGAACTGGTGTTGTTCGATATCAACCGTTATGCCGCATCTTACAGAGTACTGATCGATGACCCGGCACCGCTGACCGACCGGGTCATGGGTGATGACAAGCTGCCATTCACAGTCACGCTGGTCACCAATCAGAGCCCGGATTCCACCAGGGTCATCAGTAAATATAAAGATCCGTTCTCGGCCGATGCATCGCACACCCGCGAGCTGGGACTTTCCTGGCCCGCCGGTGTCATCTCCCTGTCCCATGTTGCGCTGCCAATAGCACCGGATGATCCGACATATGGACAACGTCCTCCAAATAGTGAAGAGTTCCTGTATCTAGGGCAAATGGCGATTCAGGGTGAACGCGGCCTGTTGACGATACCTTCGGACTGGATGTTCCGGCTGCGCTACAACCCGTTTTACGACTACCTAGAAAACCGCTTACTTGAATGGGTAGAAAACACGAACAAAATGGCAAGGTAGTTCGACCGGGTGCTGTTATCAGTTACACTAATCATTTTTCGATCTGTGCACTAAAAATACTCGTTTTAACGTCTGCGTACTGCGCGTTCGGCTTCGTAGAGTGCCTGGCATTCGGGGATGTCATGGAACATGCGCTGCCGAAAGCCACTGACTGGGTGGTGCCGCCCTGGCCGAAGTCGGCATAAAAACGTATACAGTGTTGGCGGGCATCTCGGCTGCTGCGGCTGCCGCTGCGGCCGCTCGTCCTCTCGTCGATACACCGATCAATCGCAGCCTCGCGTAATGGGGCGATATACCATTCCCTTGCCTCTTCACAACGCCGCTCCAGTTCGTGCAATGACCTTGCTTCGGTGATGACTGGTAAAACCAGGCTACAAAGAAAAAGCACGCTGGCTGTGTTGATCCTTTTGATCTTCATTGCGTCTATACCTTCAACAGTATTTATTGGGTAATATTTCGATACTCGATGAAGAGAAGTATAGCAATACTCCATTAAAACGAGACGATGAACAATGATACGACCAAACGACTCATTTCCAGTATTTATCGTTAACAATCTTGTCGCGGCAAAATCGTTCTATGCGGACAACCTAGGATTTGGTGTAGCCTTCGAAAATGAATGGTACCTGCATCTTGTATCCGAATCCGGCGTACAGCTTGGTTTTTTGTTGCCTGGTCAGGCTACACAACCTGCAATATTTCATAAAGCGCACAATGGCAACGGCGTTATCTTCAGTCTTGAAGTCGATGATGCCGATGCGGCTTATGCGTTTGCGAAGGATCAGTCACTCAAGATCGTACTGGAACTTCGCTCAGAAGACTGGGGACAGCGTCATTTTTGTATTGAGGACCCGAATGGCATTTACCTGGATATTGTTCAGGCCATAACGCCAACAGATGACTATCAGCAGGGCTATGAATAGAAACCGCTGTCGCGACTCGCAATTGTATGTGTTAGGTATGTAGTTGATGAAAATTGACGACTTGAGACCGTAGGGTGCGCCGTGCGCACCATGAAGCTGGAATTTGCATTCTGATGGATCTTTGGTGCGCACGGCGCACCCTACGAACTATTCTCTTACCGTGGTTGCGAGCGAAGCAAAGCAATCTCCCGTGTTCCGCGATTTATATCGACCACCGTGACATCAATACCATGGAACGGGGTTGCCATGTCACTGTCGCGACTCGCTTGGAATATCGAGTGACAACTATTCGAATATTCGCTGCCACCAGCGTATGCGGCTGGCTGTCGGATAGAGCGCTTCTTCAAGTTCTATTGGGGGTATTCTTGACAGTATCCAGCCGGGCAGTGGCGGTCTTTCACTGTAACCGCAGGATACGCCGAGATTGTGCGGATCAAATATCTTGATGTACGTCGGCTCTTCCTTGCTGTCGGTATAAACGATGCCGCAGTAATCCTCCTCGTGTTCCTGATGCAGCAAGGCGTCGATCTCATCGATAAACTCTAGCAGCTTGTGCTTGTCCACGGGGGCTTCCGGCGGGGCATCACCCACATGATAGATGTACCAGCAATCATCTGCCTGCTGCTTGAAGTCTTGCCAGAACGCATCGAGCTGATGCCAACGCATCAAGGAGGTGAAGCGTCCTTTAAAGGCATCGAGGTAATTTTGCTGTACTGATGTCTGCATCATAAATATCGTAATTCTTCAAGCAAGCATAATACGCTTCAGTTCAAAGTCAGACTGTTGACCCAACTCCTGAGTTCAGCAACACTTCGGTGCAGGAAGGCGTTGTCCTTGAAGGCACACGCCATCACCGCAACACCCTGCATGCGCGCCAGCATGTCCATGGCTTTATCGTTAGCATCTGTAAAACCGATGGATTCAAATTGCCGGCTTATCCAGTCACGCAGCAGCTCAAATACCTCTCTCGATTTTGACTGCAGTTCTTCCGTGCCTTTCGCCAATTCTGAACATAACGATCCAATCGGACAGCCTGCCTCGAGCATAGTACCTTCACTGCTGGCCATGATGTCGATGAAAGCGAGTAAGCGTTGGCGCGGATCATCGCTGCTCTTGTCGCAATTCATCAATGCTTCCTGGTAATGCTCGACTCTAGCATCGACAACGGCCGCGAGAATATCGTCCTTGGTTTTAAAATAGTAATAAAAATTGCCGCGAGGTATGCCCGTGATATCGGCGATATCACTAAATGATGTCTGGTTATAACCACGCTCGTAGAACAGCTGGTCGGCTGCCTCGATAATACGTGTGCGGTTATTTTCGCCTTTGGTTCCCATGTGGCTCCTTATTTACGGTAAATTACAGCGTCTTAGCCGATAGTATCGAAATATTAGACGGTCGTATGACTTAAGTAAACCCTGTTATCGCCCGCTGTTTGACAACAAAATGGAAACTCTGTCGATAATATCAATAATAACAGGCACTTGCATGAACTTATCACCTCAGGGATATAGCTGGACAATCTGTTGAAAGCCCTCGAAATCAACAACCTGGAGAAGACCTATCGTAGTGGGGTTCAGGCCCTGTCAGGCGTGAACCTGGCAGTCAATCCTGGAGACTTCTACGCCCTGCTCGGCCCAAATGGTGCCGGCAAATCCACCACCATTGGCATCATCTGCTCCTTGATCAACAAAACGGCAGGGAAGGTAAAGGTCTATGGTGTGGATCTCGACCAGGATCCCGCTGCGGCGAGGATGCACATTGGCCTGGTGCCGCAGGAATTCAACTTCAACATCTTTGAACCTGTTGGCGAGATCCTGGTGAATCAGGCCGGCTATTACGGCATCCCGCGAAAGCTGGCACGTGAGCGCGCACAGATGTACCTGCAAAAACTCGAACTCTGGGATCGTCGCTTCGACATGGCCAGAGAACTCTCGGGCGGGATGAAGCGTCGCCTGATGATTGCGCGGGCACTGGTGCACCAACCCCGACTGCTCATTCTCGATGAGCCGACCGCCGGGGTTGATATTGAAATTCGGTACTCGATGTGGAATTTTATGCGCGAGCTCAACGCCAGTGGCACTACCATCATCTTGACCACGCACTACCTGGAAGAAGCTGAGAGCCTGTGTAACAACATTGCGATTATTGACAAGGGCTTGACGATAGAACAAACCGATATGCGTTCGCTGCTCGATCGTTTGAACCTGGAAACTTTTATACTTTATCTCGATCATGAAATCAGTGTGCTACCGGACTTCGGCGACTATCGCGTACGTCTGGTCGATAACAGCACCATCGAAGTCGACCTGGATAAAGGCCATGACCTGAACGGACTCTTCTCACGGCTTTCCCAATGCGATATCAAAGTCGTGAGTATGCGCAATAAAAGTAACCGGCTGGAACAGCTCTTCATGTCCATGCTAAACAATAACGGCAAAGATCAGAGTCATCAACTGAAATGAAACTCAGCGCTCAATATAATGCTTTGAAAACGATCACCATCAAGGAGTTTCTCAGGTTCATACGTATATGGCTTCAGACCGTCGTGCCGCCAGCTATCACTGTAGCGCTGTATTTCATCATTTTTGGCGAACTGATTGGTTCGCAGATCGGCGATATTGACGGATTTTCCTATATCGACTACATCGTGCCGGGTCTGATTTTGATGGCCGTTATCAGTAACGCCTATGCCAACTGCGTATCATCCTTTTTCAGCTCGAAGTTCCATCGCAGTGTGGAAGAAATGATGATTTCACCCTTGCCCAACTACATCATCATAGCGGGCTATGTATCGGGTGGTATGATGCGAGGTATCGTCGTTGGTATCGTTGTTACCCTTGTTTCGATGTTCTTTACCCGTATCGAGATCCACAGTTATAGCGTCACTCTGGCGGTGTTTGTACTGACGTCTATCCTGTTTGCGCTGGCAGGCTTCATCAACGCGGTTTACGCCAAGACATTCGATGATATCAGCATCATCCCCACTTTTATTCTGACGCCGCTCACTTATCTCGGTGGTATATTCTATTCTATTAACATGCTGCCCGAAGTCTGGCAGAAGATTTCACTGGCTAACCCTATCCTGTATATGATTAACGCATTTCGCTATGGGTTTCTGGGTATAACCGATATTGATCTGACCGTCGCGTTCATTATCATCCTATGCTTTATCACGGGCCTTTTCATATTTGCATTACGTCTGCTGGATAAGGGTGTCGGCATTAAGCCGTAATTCGAACAGCCCTGGCGTTTTATAGTCTGCAACCGAAACGACAATATAGACAGCTATATTACTGTCCGCGAATAATGCGAAAAACGCAAACAAAAAACCCAATGCAATCCGCAAATAAACGCGAATACACGTAAATATCGATTGGAGTTTTTCTTGGTAAAAATGCTTAACATAAACACCCGAGACTATTAGCGTTCATTTGCGTTTATTTGCGGAAAAATAGAATTTTTTATCTGCACCTGCACCCTTCCGATATACCTTGTGAACAGACGTAGGGTGCGCCGTGCGCACCATTGAGCGGGTATTTTATTGATAGTACCGGTCCCGGTGCGCGCGGCGCACCCTACCTGTGATATGCCGCTTTAAGATTATGGTCTCAGGTGTTTTCAGACAGTGCGGGGATATTGCGCTGCAAAGCAGCAAAGCCACCAAACAGTAACGCGGTAAATACAAGATTGCCCAACAGACTGTTCTGGAAAAACGGTATGGCGGCAATATAGGCCTGCATAAGCCCATCGACTGTCATCGGATACAGGCCGGAAGTCACCCATACACCAAAGTTAGTCAGCAAAAAGAACAGAACCGATGCAGCCACTGCGGCGATTGCGATGCGGCCTGTATTTATCTGCTTCCTGATCCAGAAACCAATGACAACGGTTAATGCAAATCCCCCATACACGTACAGCATGGTGTCATGCAGGCCGAGGATGAGATCGCTCAGTAATAGCGCAAGACAAGGCACAAGAAAGGCAACGCGTTTGTCGGAGAAGTAGGTGCCACCAAACAACGCCATTGCCGCGACAGGTGATACATTGGGCGGATGCGGCAGTATTCGGAATACCGCTACCGCAAATATGATCAAAGCCAGTGTTATTAATCGGGTATTCATCACCATCTCGATGCCGTCTTCATGTTCCGATCGATCTTAGCATAAGCGCTCGCAGGAAACTGTATTTTAAGGAAGCTCTGAATAATTTCATCCAGGAATTATCAATGCGCGAAAAACAAAAATGCGATTTTATTTTTTTTATTTTCAATCACGTATATGATTGAAAATGGTGGCACATCCATGTGCCGCAATGAAACGCTGAATATATCAGAGTTTCCTTAGTCTATTGGCTTGCAGCTGCTACAAGTCTAAGATGTAGTGGATCGCGGTCGTTTCAGCCAGACGAAACCACGAAATAAAGGAATCCTGATGAAAGCATCTGATCTGTTTGTGCAATGCCTGGAAGCTGAAGGCATCGAATATATCTTCGGTGTACCCGGTGAAGAAAACGCCGATTTCATGCTGTCGCTGGAGAAATCGGACGCAATAAAGTTCATCCTGTGCAGACACGAACAGGGCGCTGCCTTCATGGCTGAAATCTACGGCCGACTTACCGGGCACACTGCCGGCTGCCTGGGGACACTCGGGCCCGGTGCGACCAATCTGATCACCGGCGTCGCAGATTCCAACATGGATCGTGCCCCCATGCTGGTACTGACCGGCCAGGGCGACACAGAGCGCCTGCACAAGGAGTCCCACCAGATCATGGACGTCGTCCAGATGTTCGATCCGGTGACGAAGTGGGCAACCACCGTTCTGCACCCGAACAACATCCCGGAGATTGTGCGCAAGGCCGTTCGCCTGGCGCGCACCGAAAAACCGGGGGCCGTGCATATCGAGCTACCCGAGGATATCGCCAAGAAAGATGCAACGACCAGGCCGCTGCAGCCACAACGCTTTCGACGCCCGGTACCTGATGACAAAATTGTCGATGTTGCCTTTGAGATACTGAAGAAGGCCAAACGCCCGGTCATCCTCGCCGGTAACGGCTGTATTCGCAAGCGTGCCAGTAAACAGTTGCGGATGTTCTGCGAAAACACCGGCATCGGCGTGATCAGTACTTTCATGGCAAAAGGCTGCGTTGATATGGATGCCGATTACTGCCTGTATACCATCGGCCTTCAGGCCAAGGATGTGGTGGCCTGTGCGATGGATGCCGCCGATGTCGTGCTCGCGCTCGGTTATGACATGGTCGAGTATCATCCTGACCTGTGGAACGCCGAGGGCGACAAACACATCATACATGCAGACTTCCTGCCAGCGGAAATCGATGAGGACTATCACCCCGAGACAGAAATTGTCGGCGACCTCGCGCATACCCTGTGGATGCTGAACCAGCGCGTCGAAGCCAATGGTGGTCTTGAGTTCGACCTTGCCCAGCAGGCCGCCACCCGCCGTGACATGAAGGCAGAACTTGAGATGTACAGGAATGACGACACCCAGGGCGTCATCAAACCCCAGAAGGTTTTATGGGATATACGCCATCTGCTGGGTCCAGAGGATATCCTGCTGTCGGATGTCGGCGCCCATAAGATGTGGATTGCCCGACACTACCAATGCCACGAACCCAACACCTGCCTGATTCCGAACGGCTTCTGCTCAATGGGCTCGGCGCTTCCCGGTGCCATCGCAGCCAATCTGGTGTTACCTCAGCGGCGTGTTATCGCGGTTTGTGGTGACGCGGGATTCCTGATGAATGTACAGGAGATGGAAACGGCGCGCCGGCTGGATTCGAACATCGTTGCCATGGTATGGGAGGACCGGGAATATGGCCTGATCGCATGGAAACAGCAAACACAATTCGGTACGCACACCGATCTAAGCTTTGGCAATCCGGACTGGCTGAAACTGGCAGACGCATTCGGCTGGAAAGGACACTTTGTCGATAACAGCAACGACCTCGCCCCTGTACTGGAAAGAGCCTTCAAGGAACGAGGGCCGAGCCTGGTCGTTGTACCGATAGATTATCGTGAGAACTTGAAACTGACCGAACGCCTGGGCGACATTGCCTGCCCGATTTAAAACAGGGGCGAGAGTCGAGGTAAAAGACAACTGATGAATCCATGCGCGATAAAACTACCGTACTCTCTATATCTCGATGGCAACGACTTTCAAATGGTAAAGAACAATGACTAAGCACTTCCCACTTCTGGTTCCTGGCGCTGCGGCTGATGGCAAAGTTGAAGTTTCCGCACCGTATGATTGTGCGGTTATAGCAACGGTTGATACAGGCGGTAGTGAGGCAGTTGATACAGCCCTGAAAACTGCTGATGCGCTGTTTCGAGACCAAAATAGCTGGCTGATCGCCGAGCAGCGTATTCAAGTCCTGGCCAAAACAGCGGACATCATGCAATCACGTTTCGATGAGCTTGCCGTTGAAGCTGCCCGCGAGGGCGGCAAGCCGCTGATGGATTCTAAAGTCGAAGTTGCTCGTGCAATCGATGGCATCAAGAACTGCATTGAAGTATTGCGCACCGAGCACGGTGAGGAAATCCCGATGCAGAAAAATGCGGCCTCGATGAACCGTCTCGCATTCACCACGCACGAGCCCATTGGTGTTGTTGTTGCTGTCAGTGCCTTCAACCATCCGCTCAACCTTGCGGTGCACCAGATCGGTCCCGCAGTTGCAGCGGGCTGCCCGGTTATCATCAAACCGGCTGGCGATACCCCCTTATCCTGTTTTCGCCTGATCGGCATACTGCGTGAAGCCGGACTGCCAGAAGCCTGGTGCCAGGGTATTTTGACCTCCGGCCTCGATGTGGCCACGCAACTGGTGGCGGATAAGCGCGTCGGCTTCTTTAGCTTCATTGGCAGCGCCGGTGTCGGCTGGATGCTGCGCTCCAAACTCGCACCCGGAACCCGTTGTGCGCTGGAACATGGCGGTGTCGCACCAGTGATCGTGGCCGAGGATGCCGATCTCGATGATGCTATTCCTCTGCTTGCAAAGGCCGGTTTCTATCATGCCGGTCAGGTCTGCGTTTCCGTGCAAAGAGTGTATGCGCATTCATCCATCGCACGGCAACTCGCCGAACGCATCGCCGCAGCCGGCAGCAACATGAAAGTCGGTGATCCAATCTTGCCAGACACCGATATTGGCCCACTCATCAGGCAGGCAGAAGTCGACCGTGTTGATGAATGGGTCCAGGATGCAGTCAACAAGGGCGCTGAACTCATCAGTGGCGGCAGCAAATTGAGCGACACCACCTACGAAGCCACCGTATTGTTCAACCCGCCAGACGATGCCGTCATTTCGTGCAACGAAGTATTCGGCCCGGTAATTCAGGTTTATGCATTCGACGACATCGATGAAGCCATAGCCCGGGCCAATGCGCTCGATGTTTCATTCCAGGCCGCCGTGTTCTCCAAAAACATCGACACCTGCATGCACGCCTTCAAACGCCTGAACGGCTCGGCCATCATGGTGAATGATCACACCGCTTTTCGTGTCGACTGGATGCCTTTTGCCGGCTTGAAACATTCCGGCTACGGCGTAGGCGGTATACCTTACACGTTCAGAGATATGCAGAGCGAGAAAATGATGGTGATACGTTCACCGTCGTTGTAGATCGTATTTAACGTAGAGGTGCTGAGATCGCAGAACGCGTTATCACCAATAACGTAGGGTGCGCCGTGCGCACCATATTACTCGTGTTGGACTGCTGGTAATTCGGTGCGCACGGCGCACCCTACTATTCAATAACTAGTAAAAGCCCCACCTGAAGCCCAGCGACAAGGTGGAGAACTCGGGACTGGATGAATTGATGACTTCCCAGTCTGCCGTTATCGCCAATGCCCTGGTAAAGCTGTACGAAACACCCAGGCCATAAAACATATCCAGTCCGTCTGCAGTCGCAGTGATAGTATTTCTTTGCAGACCAGCATCACCGATGTGTTACAAGCAATACGTTAGCATTGCGTCTTTTTCGCTCTTGCGGTGAAATAACACATCCAGGCCGTATCAGTCATTCCACAGCCAGGCAGCGCCTCTTACACCCGATGAATCCCCGAACTTCGGTGGCATCAGTTTTGTATCCACCCGGTCAGAAAACACGTACTTTTCCCACAATTTGGGTACATTATAATAGAGCCGTTGAATATTGCCCATGCCACCACCGAGTACGATCACATCGGGATCAAGAATATTGATCACATGTGCCAGGCTCCTTGCCATACGGTCTTCATATCGGTGCAGACAGGATTCGGCGATAGCATTGCCTGCTGAAGCAAGCTCGACAATTTGCCTGGCATCGAGCACCGACCCGGACAGTGCAAGATAATCGTGACTCATACCTGGGCCCGATATCCAGGTCTCGATGCAACCCTGTTTACCGCAGTAACACGACGGCCCGGGGCGTTCGTTATCCTGCGGCCACGGCAAAGGGTTGTGGCCCCATTCACCCGCGATTGCGTTGGGACCTTGCAGCAGATGGTTCCCGACCACAACGCCTGCACCCGTTCCGGTACCGGCGATGACACCAAAAACCACATTGGCGCCTGCGGCTGCCCCATCGGTCGCTTCCGATAATGCAAAGCAATTGGCATCATTGGCGACCCTGACGTCCCGATGGAGCAATTTTTTCAGGTCCTCGTGAACCGCTTTTCCGTTCATGCAGACGGTGTTTGAGTTTTTTAACAGGCCCGTTGCTGGCGAAATGGCACCCGGTGTCCCGATACCAATGCTCCCGCGTTGATTCAGTCCGGTTTCTATATCATTCACCAGAACACTGATGCATTGCAGCATTGCGGCGTAATCATCTGCCGGTGTGGGTACGCGTTCACGGAACAGTTCTTCACCGCTGGCAGAGAGGGCAATACCTTCGATTTTGGTACCGCCGAGATCGATGCCGATTTTGATCATGGTGTTAATAACCGCAAAGTCGCAGAGTACGCGAAGGTTTGAGTTTGGCCTGTAACGCTTTACTTATACAGGCCTGGGCTTTTCATCCAATCGTGAAATAGACCAACGTCATTGCTGTATGTGTTACGTATTTCGTTGATGAAATAACGCGTACACATCGTAGGGTGCGCCGTGCGCACCGAAATCAGTAGAACTGCAGGAGGACTGCCGAGCGGTGCGCACGGCGCACCCTACCTCCTCTGTATCATCACTACACAAGAACCAGAAAGTTCCGCAGCAGTTGCAGGTAATAAATCACTGCTAACCGTTCTCTAATCACTGTTCTCTTTTCCTCCAGTACACTTCACTCTCGTTCGTGTCTCGGGTCAGCACCCTCGCCAGCACAAACAGCAGATCAGAAAGCCTGTTGACATAAGCCAGCAAATCCGCAGCCAGTGCTCTATCCTGGTGATGCGCTACCAGGCTGCGTTCGGCACGCCTGCAGACAGCGCGCGTTACATGGCACAGGGACGCAGCTTCACCGCCGCCCGGAAGTATGAACTCCTGCAATGGCGGCAACTCTGCGTTGAAATGGTCGAGCTGATGTTCCAGAAAGCTGACGTCTTCTGCCATGATGATTGCTTGAGAAAGACTGAGTTCAGCACCGACATTAAACAGGTCATGCTGAATCCTGCTGATTAGCTCGTGTAACTCAGCGTTACTGACCTTTGATGCGAGCAGGCCGACGAAGCTGTTGAGCTCATCGATGTCGCCCTGCGCGTGTATCAGGCTGTCGGTTTTACTGAGTCGGCTACCATCAGCCGTTCCGGTCTCACCGGCATCACCGGTACGCGTATAAATTTTCGTCAGTCGATTGCCCATCATTCAGATCATATTGAAGACGACATCGACCTGGAACGCTTCAGGCTGGTGCAGATAGTCTTTGGCAGGCTCGAACGGTTCAATGCCCTGTACTGCTTCGAGCGCGGCCTTGTCGAGTATTCCTGTTTTGCTTGAATGCACCAGCCGGGTGTCGTTGATCGTACCGTCGGGATGGAGCACAAACTCGACCCGGGCGACACCTTCCCGACGTTGCCGTCTGGCCATGTAGGGATACTGCTTGTGCTCACTTATCTTGCTGTGTAACAGCTCGACTATGACGCTGCTGTGTCCTGCGGCACTGGTCGAGCGGGTCAGAGCCTGTTTGCCTGAATCGTGGTCAATACTCTCCGTTGCAGTTGCACCAGCGGATGGAATAACAGCCCCAGTGACAAATTTTGCCAGCCGGTTATCCGGCGTTTTCTCGCGATCAACCGTATTGCTGTGTTTAATTCTCCGGGTTTGTTGCGACCGCTGTGACTGAGCCGCCTCACTGCGGGCTGCCCGTTCGGTTTCACGCTGGTTTGAGACAGTGCTGGAGCTCACCAGCTCGATGTGTATGCCAGTACCCGTTGCCTGCATGACCTCATGCGTCTGTACGACACCAAATATCACAGACGCATGCAACGCAAGCGATATCGTCGTAGTCATTGTGATCGGGCTGAGCGCAGGTTTCATCGCGTATAGATTATCTGAATTGCCAGGCTGCTGTCAGCACGAAATTCGTCTCGGGCGACGGAAAAAACGCCTCTGTCGCTTCGAAGGTATTCGGGTCGTAACTCAACTGGCCCACATTTGAATACTTTTTATTGAGCAGATTATTGATTCTGCCGGTGAAAACAAAATTACTGACATCGTACTGAGCTTTCACATTGATCAAGCCGTATCCCGGCAAACGCGATAACTCATTATTGAAGTCGCCGGCAAACACCCGATCGCTGATTGCAAACCATTCAGCATAAAGCTGCCATTGTTCAGTCAGCTGGTAATCGCCGCCCAGCAGTGCAGAATGTCTCGCAACCAACGGGATATCCTTGTTGACAAACGGACCGCTCAACACCTCGGCATCGGTGAAGGTGTAGCTTGCCGAGAGGCCAAACCGCTCTGTCTGCTGCCAGCGACCACTGCTGATTACGCCCTTGCGCCGTGTTTCAGCGAGATTGATATTGGCGAAGTTGACCGGGTCATAGGCTATCTCGTCGTCCAGATCCAGCTGATAGACCAGCAGCTTCGCATTGTCACCACCCGATACCCATTCAACACCGGTCTCGACCGACAATCCCTGCTGTGTTTTCAGGATCACCGGGGTAAATGTCGGCGTGTATACAGGCTGCAGGTATTCATCGACTTTGGCAAAGCGGTAATTCTGGTCGGTACGGAACAAGATGCGCCAGTTCTGATCAGCCTTGATCGCCAGGCCGAAGGTACCCACGGTAACATCATCCTCGATGCGGATACCATCTGGAAAAATCGCGAACATGCCCGTGTCCTGCAGGTCATTCTTGACTTCGGCATAACGCACACCCAGCGTAACATCCAGCACCTCGCTTGCCGGCACTACCGCCTGCGCATAGAGCGAGTTCTGCGACTGGTCATTCATTTGCTCGCCAAAGCGCGACATCAGCTGGTAATCACTGACAAACACATCGGCCCCCAGCGTCATCATGGTATTGTTCATGGCTGGCACAAAACCGATCAGTCGCGGCGTAAACTCGACCACCCGTCTGTCCTGGGTACTGATTTCGGTTTCCGCTGCAAACACCGAACTCAGGCGAAACTCGCCATTGGTATCTTTACCGCTGAGTTCGCCTTCAACCGTCCAGTGTTCACTCGCCTGCTGCACCAGACCCATGCGAGCAATGGCGGTTTTTGCGTTGGAGAAATCATTGGCAAAATTCGGATTGACCTGTCGGCGATCTTCGATCACCTCATCGGCGAACAGGGTTCCCGGTGTATTGAGTTCGTCGTTGATATATTGCAATTCACCAAAAACAGATCCGGAATCATGTTCGTAACCGAGCTTGCCAAAACCGTTGAGGTAGGTAGCTTCATTGTGATCACGGTAGTTGTCGCTCTCGCGTGCGTCCAGCGACACGCGATAGTTCATACCATTGGCCAGAGCCTGCGAGGTCATCGCGTGCAACCCGACGGTGTCATAACTGCCGGCGGACAGTTTCAACGAATGTCTGAGTGCACCCGGTTTTCGGGTGATGACATTGATGATGCCACCCACCGCCTGATCACCAAACAACACGCCAGCACTGCCCTGCACGATCTCGATACGCTCGACATCCTCCAGCGCGATGCTGTTCAGATCCGGCGCTGCGATATCCGGATTATTCAAACGGCGGCCATCGACCAGCACCAGTGTGTTCGAGCCCGCGGTTTCACCAAAGCCACGCATGTCTACAGACGCACGGCTGCCATCCCCGTACAAATCATTGAGCTGGACACCGCCCTGCCCGCGCAGCACGTCGTTGATATGCCGCGCACCACTGGCATCGATCTGTTCACGCGTGATCACGGTGATGCTGGCCGGTGTCGTCAGTACACTCTGTTCCGTGCGCGCAGCACTGACAACGACAGCAGGCACTTCTGTAACCGCGAACACTGCGTCGGGCAGTACGACTGCCAGCGCGAGGACACTGATGGAAAAGACATTGTACAAGCGGACCTCCAACGGTCTGGAGGCAACAAGGAAAGAACGTGGCACTGAACAGGATTCAGTGATGTTCTGCACCCCAGCCGCCCACCGCAACCTGGTTTATGACTACGCGGGCCGGTCTCCGGACTGATGGATTTGTAGCGTACCTGCAACCTTCCCGTGATCACTCACAGTGGTGTTGTGGAGGTACTTTCCAATTACCGTTGCGGGGGCAGTTCTGGATTTGCCGGGCCGATGATGGCCCGCGCACCAGATTCCCGATTATCTCTCGTTAAACCCGGATATTGCACGACGGTGCGTCCGCCGTCGTGCAATATCCGGGTTATAGAGCACCCGGTGTAGTACTGAAGCGCGAAGTTTACCCAGAATGCGGGTACAATACCACCGGCCCTCAGCCTGCATTCGTCGAATGAACCAATCAAAATAGTCAGTGTCTGAAAAAGCCGTCAGTCGGACCTAATAATAAGCGGAAATTAACCGGAAAGATGTCTCATCAGGAATCGATTCAAAAACTCAAGCAACACGTAGAACAACACATCATAGGCCAGGAAACCCTGGTAGACCGCATGCTGATTGCGTTGCTGGCAGACGGTCACTTACTGGTCGAGGGTGCCCCCGGGCTGGCCAAGACCAAGGCCATCAAAGTATTGAGTGACGGCATCGAAAGCAACTTTCACCGCATCCAGTTCACCCCCGACCTGCTGCCGGCCGACCTGACCGGTACGGAAGTCTATCGCCCTCAGGATGGTACCTTTGTGTTTCAGCAAGGCCCGCTGTTTCATAACCTGATCCTGGCAGACGAAATCAACCGGGCGCCAGCAAAAGTGCAGTCCGCCTTGCTCGAAGCCATGGCGGAACGACAGATCACTGTTGGTAAAGTCACCTACAAGCTGCCGCAGCTGTTTATGGTGATGGCCACCCAGAACCCCATCGAACAGGAAGGCACCTACCCGCTCCCTGAAGCTCAGCTCGACCGCTTCCTGATGCACGTCACCATCGACTATCCTGAAGCGAATTCGGAGAAAGCCATACTCGCACTGGCCCGTGAAGAAGCACTCACTGGTGTGTCGGAAAGCAGCCAGCCGTCACAGAAGATCTCGCAACAGCATCTATTCGCCGCAAGACAGGAGGTGCTCAAGCTGTACATGGCGGAGAACCTCGAGGAGTACCTGGTACACATGGTGCTGGCAACCCGCAATCCCGGCGCTTACGGTGACGACCTCGCGCAATGGTCTCTGTATGGCGCGAGTCCGCGCGCAACCATCGCCATCGACCGCTGTGCCCGTGCACATGCCTGGCTGGCCGGGCGAGACTATGTCGACCCGGATGACATTCAATCCATCGCCTATGATGTGTTGCGTCATCGTATTATTCTCAGCTATGAAGCAGAGGCAGAAGGTGTGACACCCGATATGTTCATTCGAGAACTGATTTCACGCATTGCCGTTCCATAAACTGACTGGCGAGTGGTAGTACTGCGATGAACCCTGACCCAAAATCCGAAGGTATCACCTGGATCAGCCCGCAATCGCTGATCAAGCTCAGGCACGATGCCAACAAACTGCCCCTGCAGGGCAGCAGGATACACGCACGCCAGGGCGGCGCTTATATGTCCTCGTTCAAGGGACGCGGAATGGAGTTTGATGAATCCCGGCTCTATCTTGCCGGCGATGATATCCGCAACATGGACTGGCGCGTCACCGCACGCACCGGCGAAGCGCACACCAAGGTCTATCGCGAAGAACGTGAACGGCCTGTGCTGATCTGGCTGGATCTAAATGCATCGATGTTTTTCGCGACCCGGGGATGCTTTAAAGCCGTTGCTGCCAGCAAAGTCGCCGCCTTGCTCGCATGGAGTACCAATGCGCACAACGATCGCCTGGGTGCATTGATATTTTCCGGCAACGATCACATCGAACTGAAACCTCGACGCGGCAAATCGGCCGTGCTCGACCTGATCGGTAAAACCTGTCAGCACCCCGCATGGCGTGCCAGCGTCCAGACACATGCCCGCCATACCGCTCGCGCGCTGTCGCGCCTGCGCAAGGTCACCCGCCCGGGCAGCCTGATTTTCCTGGTCAGTGATTTCAGGGAAATGGACGAACAGGCAGAAGTGCACCTGATCAATGTCGCCCGCCACAACGATGTCGTACTGATACAGATCTATGATCCGATTGAAGCCGAGTTACCTCCCGCTGGCAGTTATAAGGTCAGTGACGGTGATAACGAACTCCAGCTCAACACGGCGGACAGGACCTTGCGTCTGCAATACCGTCAGCGCTTCGATCAACGTCAGGGCAAACTGGTCAAGCTGTGCCGGCAATACCGGATGTACCTGTTATCGGTGTCGACACAGGCTGATGTACTGACCAGTCTACAGCAGGGACTCGGTATACAGGCCAGTCAACACAGCCAGTTCAGGACGCGCCGCTGAAAGCTTGATTGATCATGCCGGCTGAACCCTTACCTTTGCGTGACATACACCTGCCGGAACCGGTGAGCTGGTGGCCGCCCGCACCTGGGTGGTGGCTGCTGCTTATATCCGCGGTTGTTATCATCATGAGTGTCTTTCTGCTTAAACGCATCCGCAGGCGGGGACGGCTCAAGCGAACCGTGCGCAACGAACTGGGCTTGCTGCGTGAGCACTACCATCAACACCACGACCGGGTGCAACTGGTGAAAGCCTTATCGACATTGATGCGCAGGGCCAGTATCAGTTTTTATCCACGCGAAGACTCGGCAAGCCTGACCGGCGAACGATGGCTGCAGCACCTGGACGAAACTGCACCACGCAAGGAATTCCAGCACGGCAGCGGTCGAATACTGGCAAGCGCACCCTACCTGCCAGCCAGCAGCGAGATCGACACCGACATCGATGACCTGCTCTCGCTGTGTGAAAACTGGCTGAAAAAACAACCGGTCAGGGCTAAAAAACCATGATCACGTTTAGCTGGCCCTGGCTGTTCGCATTACTACCATTACCCTTTTTGTTGCGCTCGGTGTTACCTGAAGCTGGCAGCGGTAACGATGCCGCCTTGCGTGTGCCCTATCTGGATGATTTCGAGAGAGGCCAGTCCAGACCGGTGCAACGCACGCTGCGGCGCTGGCCGTTATTGGTGTATTTATTCCTGTGGTCATGTCTACTGGCTGCCGCAGCAAAACCGCAGTGGATTGGCGAACCGGTGGAATTGCCCGTAAGCGGACGCGACCTGATGCTTGCGATCGATCTATCAGGCAGCATGGACCACAGTTTCACGCACAGTTTTCGCAAGGTCACCAAACTCTACGCCACCAAAGCCGTGGCTGGCGATTTTATGGACAAACGTGTGGGTGACCGCATCGGTTTGATTCTTTTTGGCGAACAGGCCTACGTGCAGGCACCCTTGACATTCGATCGGACCACGGTAAAAACACTGTTGTTCGAAGCCGTCACGGGTCTCGCCGGCAAGTCTACCGCCATCGGTGATGCGATCGGACTGGCGGTCAAACGCCTTGACGGTGAAAACAGCCAGGACCGTGTTTTAATCCTGCTAACAGACGGTGTCAGCAACGCCGGTGAGCTGCGTCCCGAGAAAGCCGCCGAGATCGCAGCTGCCAAAGGGCTGAAGATACACACCATCGGTATCGGTTCACGCGGCAGTCGTGAACTCAATGAGCTGACACTGAAGACCGTCGCGCAAAAAACCGGCGGACAATATTTTCGTGCACACGACGTCGCCGAACTGCAACAAATTTATGCCTTGATCGACAAGCTTGAACCTGTCGAACGTGATACACAGAGTTATCGCCCGACATGGTCGCTGTTCTACTGGCCTTTGGGTATGGCTTTGTTACTTGCCGGCCTGCTTGCGCTCGCAGCGTTGTCCAGGCGCAGATGGCGATGATGTTGAGCTTGCCAGACCAGTTTCACTTCCTTCGTCCCGAAGCCTTGTATGCTTTTGTGCCATTGTTGCTATTCGTCGTACTTTACCTGACCAGCAAGGCAACCAGCCGGAGCTGGCAGGCGGTTTGCGATGATAAACTGCTGCCGCACGTGCTCATCGCCGGCGGAAAGAAATCCGGCGTGCTGCCCATGCTGCTGATCATCACGGCAGCCAGTATCAGCATTGTCGCGATGGCCGGACCGGTATGGAAAAAACTGCCCCAACCGGTGTTTCGTGAAGAATCCTCATTGGTGATTGCACTCGACCTGTCACAGTCGATGCATGCAACCGACGTGAAGCCATCGCGACTGGAAAGGGCCAAATTGAAAGTACTGGATTTGATCAAGGCGAGAAAAGGCGGACAGACCGCATTGATCGTCTATGCAGCTACCGCATTCACGGTGACACCGTTAACAGATGATGACAATACCATTGCCAACCTGATACCCGCGCTGGAACCGAAACTGATGCCGGCACAGGGCAGCAGCCCCAGCGCTGCACTCAGCCTGGCGACAGAATTACTGCAGCAGGCCGGCATCACCCGTGGTGATGTGTTGCTGGTCACAGATGGGATCCCAGACGCCGCTGATGAGGCCATCGATAAACTGACTGCCACCGGCCACCGTTTATCCATCATCGGCGTGGGTACCACCGAAGGCAGTCCGATCCCGTTGAGCGGCGGCTTTTTGACAGACGCCTCCGGTGCCATTGTCATTCCCAGGCTTGAACCATCACGACTACAGCAGGCTGCACGCCAGGGCGGTGGCGTGTATGTGAATATGCAGACCAATGATAGTGATATTGAACAGCTGACCGGCCTGTTCGCCAGCAAACGCGTCAGGACCGACACGGAGGGACATGATCTCACTGCCGACATCTGGCAGGAGGAAGGACCATGGTTGCTACTACTGGTATTGCCCCTGGTCGCATTATGGCCACGCCGCGGCTGGCTGCTGTGCCTGCTCTTGTGTACGCTGCCGTTGCCTCAACCCGCATACGCGCTCGAGCTGATAGATACTGACAACCTGTGGCTCAGACAGGATCAGCGAGCGATGCAGGCATTCCAGTCGGGCGATGCCGAAGAAGCGGCAGCGCTGTTCACTGAAAACGACTGGAAAGCTGCCGCCCACTACCGGGCAGGTAATTTTGCCCGATCCAACGAATTGCTCGATACACCCGACAGCAGCTCGGATTATTACAACAAGGGCAATATTCTGGCTAAACTGGGTAATTATCCGGATGCGATCGAGGCGTATGATCAAGCCCTGGACATTGATCCGGACAATGAGGACGCGCACTTCAATCGTGAACTGGTACAGCAGGCCCTGCACCAGCAACAGCAACAAGAACAGGATGACTCACAGCAGTCACAGGATCAGTCCGGGCAACAACAGCAGGATCCAGCTCAGCAGAAGTCACAGCACCAGCCGCCGGACGAAGCATCCGAAGAACAACCGCAAAACAATCAGGCGGACGAAAAACAGCAGAGCGCCGAACAACAGCAGGACCAGCTGAGGGACATCAATGAAAACCAGGATGAACAGCGGCCCGACCAACAACAGGAGCAGCAACCAGAAACACCACAGGCCGAACAACGGCAGGACCACGACGAACAGCAACTGCAGGCACAACAACAGCACGAAGCGATCGAAAAAGAAGACGCACAAACCGTTGAAAGCGAACAGGCTATGGAACAATGGTTGCGCAGAATCCCGGATGATCCCGGCGGCCTGATGCGACGCAAATTTATTTATCAATACCGGCAAATGCCGAACCAGGCAGAGGCCCAGGAACCGTGGTAAGCGTTTTTTACCGCAGAGACCCAGTGTGCGCAGAGGTTTTTGCTTGTTTATTGCTAATATCATATCGTCAGTTTACTGTGGGAGCGGCTTCAGCCGCGATCCACGGTTCGCGGCTGAAGCCGCTCCCACAAAAAAACACAAACACTCTGCGTACGCTGTGCCTCTACGGTAAATAACATCTATTTGAATTATGAAATATTTACACATTTTCGTTTTGTTACTGATCAGCTCACAGACCGTGGCTGCGGCTAATATCACTGCACGTCTGAGCCATAACCCTGTATCACTGGATGAGTCCTTTCACCTGATCTACGAGGCCGACAGCAGCGTTGACGATGATCCTGATTTCAGCGGTGTATCCAAGGACTTCGAGATACTGAGCAGCAGCCAGAGCACGAATATGCGGTCGATTAATGGTTCATGGAGCCTGAAAAAATCCTGGGACCTGGTGCTGATCAGTAAGCAGGCTGGTGTGTTCACGATTCCTTCCGTACCCTTCGGCAAGGACTCGAGTCCGACTGTTCGGGTAACCGTAAAACCCTCGACATCGAACAACACACAGGGCATCAGCGGCCAGAATGCGTACTTTCTTGAAGTCAGCACAGACAGAGAAAGCGCCTGGGTTCAATCCGAGATTATTTACACGATTCGCTTCCTGACCAGTATACCGATCAACCGTCCCACACTGAGTGAACCGGAAACCAGCGATCCTGATGCCATAATCGAAAAACTCGGCCAGGTCGTTAACTATCAGAAGATGATCAACGACACGCCCTACTCGGTCAGCGAGCTGCATTTTGCCGTCTATCCCCAACATAGCGGCACGCTGACCTTCAAACCAGTCATGTTAGAAGGTCGTGTCGCCAGCGGGTCTCGATCCAGTTCGCTGTTCGATCAGTTCATGCAATCGGGTACGCTGAAAAGACTGCGCTCGAAGAGCGTCAGCGTCACCATCAAACCCAAACCTGAGAATATCCCGCCCGGCGCGTGGCTGCCGGCCGAAAACGTATCCATCGATGAAGAATGGTCAGATGACATTACCCAGCTTCGCACCGGGGAACCGGTCACACGCACACTGACGATCAAGGCCACAGGCCTGACCGGCGAACAGCTGAACGATCCCGGGTTTGTGCAGGTAACCGGTGTCAAGCAATACCCGGACAAGGCCGTGATTGAAAACCAGCGAAAACGCGATGGCATCACGGGCAGCCGGCAGATCAAGATTGCCATGATACCGACGCAGGCTGGCCGCTACATTATTCCGGAAATCAGCATACCCTGGTGGAACACGCGTACCGGCAGACAGGCGTACGCCCGCTTGCCAGCGACGGTGATCGAGGCTAGCGGCGTTGCTGCCTCAGCTCCGCTGCAGCCATCAGTTGAAGTGGCACCACCGGATCGTCAAACGGCAGATCGGCCCGCAGAGCACGCAGCAACGACGCCAGGCACAGAGGATCGGGCTGTCATCAAACCGGCTTACTGGCCATGGATCAGCCTTGCCCTCGCCATCGGCTGGATAACCACCACCATTCTGCAGTTACGTAGCAGGCGTTCGCGCTCGGCGGCGGCTAAATCAGTGCCACCACCCCCCATACTGCCACTGCAAAGAGCCGTGGAGAAAGCCTGCAACAGCGGTGATGCCGTCAGAACCAAGGATGCGCTGCTCGAGTGGGCTGCCGCACGCTGGCCCGATTGCACCATCACCAGCCTGGCAGATATCGCCGACCTCAGCCCAGTAGATTTACGCCATCAGATTATGACGCTGAATACGACACTGTACAGCCCACAAGCCGGGGCCTGGGAGCCGAAAGCCCTGCGTTCCGCATTCCATGCCTTTTTATCACAGAAACAGAAAACACAAAAAACACCAGATTCGATACTCGAGCCCCTTTATAAGTCCTGATACTGAGCATAAACTGTTGTTGTTACAGTCGTTTATGCCGAACATCATCAATCAACAGGGTAGCGTCATGGAATTTGAATCGTTTGCTGAAGGGTTGTCATTCTTTCTCTGGTCCACCTTTGTCATCGCGCTCATCATGGGTGCGGTTGTCAACAAAACCAATTTCTGCACCATGGGCGCGGTCTCCGACATGGTCAACATGGGCGACTTTGGCCGCTTTCGCGCCTGGATGTTGGCGATCGCTGTCGCGCTGCTGGGCGTTTCCGTGCTCGAATACCTGGGCATGGTCGAGGTCAATACAACCTTCCCTCCCTACCGGAACGGCCAGCTGGTTATCGGTGAAAATATACTCGGTGGCCTGCTGTTTGGCATCGGCATGACCTTTGCCAGCGGCTGCGGCAACAAGACCCTGGTCCGCATTGGAGGAGGTAATATTAAATCCGTGCTGGTATTCATCGTCATCGCGCTGATCGCCTGGTACATGATTAATCCATTACCGGGCAGCGACCTGACATTATTCAGCCTGTTTTTCTACGACTGGATTCGCCCGATTTCGATTGATCTTGCCAGCCAGCAGGATATCGGCGCCGTAATCCCTGTTGAAAACACCGCCATGGTCAGACTGCTTGCCGGTGGCTTGATAGGCCTGCTTTTACTGGTCATGATCTTCCGCTCCGCGGATTTCCGTGCCAGCAGGGACAACATCCTTGGCGGCATCGTGGTCGGACTCGTCATTCTGGTGGCCTGGTACACCAGCAGTAACATCAGCGTTAATGCCGAGGACGATCTGTACTCGATGAGCGACTACTATGCTGAATGGGACATGCTGGCCGACAGTGAAGTGGGCAAGCCGGAGCGTGGCAATGCGGTGGCTGCACAATCGTTTACTTTCATCAATCCCATCGGCCAGAGCTATGGCTTTGTGATCTCGGGTTTCGACAGGGCAATGATCTCATTCGGCCTGGTTTCTGCCATTGGCGTCATTCTCGGTTCCCTGGCGTGGTCACTGGTCAGCCGGTCATTCAGGATTGAGTGGTTCGCAAACTTCAAGGATTTTCTGATGCACCTGGTGGGTGCTATTTTGATGGGCTTCGGTGGCGTGATGGCGATGGGCTGCACCATCGGCCAGGGCATCACCGGCGTTTCCACACTGGCGATCGGTTCAATCCTGACCTTATTTTCCATCGTCTTCGGCAGTGCATTGACGATGAAGATCCAGTACTACAAACTGATCTATGAAGACGAGGCCAGCTTCTTCAAGGCACTGGTCACATCACTGGTCGATATGAGACTGCTACCGTCATCACTGCGCCAGCTCGATGCCGTGTAAATACAGCGACACTTGCGCATACCTCACGAAGGCGGATATATGTTTACCGTAGAGGCGCAGAGACCGATTGATATTTTCTGTTTTACACGTCAATGTATAAATACAGATAAGGTAGGATTCTTCAGCCGCGAATTTTCCGCGAAAACACGATGAATTCGCGGCTGAAGCCGCTCCCAACACAAAAAACTCTCCTCTGCGTTTCTGCGCTTCTGCGGTGGAAAAATCCCTTGAATGCATCAAAGCGGTGGGCAATGACCAACCTGCTTGCTTTGTGGAATCAAAGGGCTCTCCACAAGGTGAGAAATGCGGACCAGCGTCTATACTCAGGTTTGGAGTAGAACGGCACTTACTTAAGACATATGAGTTTTTTGTTGTCGTTGCGAGGCACGAAGCATGAATTTTTCCCGGAGAAAAATTAACGCACGAAGTGCGGCCGCAAGGGGCAAATTACACGGACGTAATCTGTAATCTCCTGAATCGCGCGCCATAATAAGATTGCCGCGTCGCTACCGCTCCTCGCAATGACGCTACTTTGATCTTTTTTATGCTTAAGTAAAGTGCGCGATTCGGGTAGGAGTATCTAGGGCGCTATGGTAAAGAAACGATTCTGGCAGGCAGGCTGGTTCCCCGGCCTGATCATAAGTGTGTTATTTCTATCACTGGGGTGGACGGACTTTATGTCCACGCTGGAGTGGCAGGCCTATGGCCTCGGCGCCCGTCTTTCACCCGCGCCGGTATCCCGGGAAAACCTCGAAGTCATCGCCATCGATGAAGCATCATTGCAGCAACTCGGTGAATGGCCGTGGCCACGCAGCTTTCTTGGTGTCGTAATAAAAAACCTGAATGCCAGTGGCGCAAGAACTGTTGGCCTGGCATTACCGCTGCACACACCGCAGAGTGAGTTCGGTGTCAAACGCCTGGATTCAATGCGCGACACCTATGAGGGCAAGTATGAAAAAACCGTCAAGGACATTCTGTTTCTTGCCAGACAGCGTCTTGATACCGATGGTGCACTCGCTGCCAGCCTGCGGCGATCGGACAACACCGTACTGGCGATCACCTACGGCCTGAACCATGATATCCAGAGAGGTTCATTGTCGGCCGGAAAGCAGATCCTCGAATCCTACGCTTTCCCGGACAGTCCGGCGGAAGCCGATGACTGGTTCGCCTATGTCCCCAGCATATTGACACAAGGTGTTCCTGTACCCACTCAGGCACAGGCCCCGATACCTATGCTGGCCAGGCATTCTGACGCCGGTATGCTGGACGAATCAGTGACGGGCAAGAGACACAGCCTGGTTACACCATTGGTGTTGAAGTCAGGTGATAAATACTATCCATCATTCGATCTGATGTTCGCGGCAAAAAGCATGAACGTCGCTACCGGCGACATCGCGCTCGGCCTGGCACAGGACATTACCATGGGCGGTATCAAGCTGAACACTGATCCGGCTTACCGTGTATATCCTCATCTATATAAGACGACCGCTAACAAGCCTGCCTTCAGAGTGCATTCATTCAATGACATTTATACTCACGCTGACAGCAGACATGTCTTCAAAGACAAGGATGTGCTGATCGGTATGACGGCACCATCGCTGATCGACCCGATCATTATTCCCGGCGGTGAAACCATGGCACCTGTTTTGGTCAGCGCCCATCTGATCAACAACCTGCTGCACAATGATATGTACAAAGTGCCGGAATGGGCGTTGATGGCACAACTGGCGGCACTGGCAATGGTTGCGGTGTACCTGATTCTAGTCTTGCCCAGATTTCGGTTCTGGACCGGTTTCGTGACCAGCCTGCTGCTGCTGTTTGTCATTGTCAACCTGCATTTTGCCCTGATGGTCGTCAGTGCAATGTGGATACCGTTGATGCAGCCGACCGCCGCACTGCTGGCAGGCACACTGGCGCTAGCCATCAAACGCAAGATGGAGGAAGCCCAGCAACGCACCGAAGCGCATCTGTACGAATCAAACCTGACGCTCGGCCAGCATCTGCAGTCACAGGGCAATCTCGACCAGGCATTTGAAAAGTACCGCGGATGCCCGATTAATAATACGCTGCTCGACCGTCTCTACAATCTAGGACTCGATTATGAGCGCCGCCGCCAGTTCAGCAAGGCCGCGATGGTATTTGAATATATCGACGAAAAACACACGGCCTTCCGAGACGTGAAGCAACGTATGCAGAAGAATCGCGAGATCCAGGACATGGTCGTACTGCCAAAGAACGGCAAGACTACAGACCAGGGCACTCTGATATTGACGGACAATGGTGTTCAGAAACCGATGCTGGGCCGGTATCAGATTGAAAAAGAAATCGGACGCGGCGCCATGGGCATGGTCTATCTCGGCAAGGATCCGAAAATCGGCCGCACGGTCGCGATCAAGACCATGGCGCTCGCTCAGGAGTTTGACCCGGACGAACTGGATGACATCAAACAACGCTTTCTGCGTGAGGCTGAAACGGCTGGACGACTGAATCACCAGAATATCGTTACCATATTTGACGTCGGTGAAGAACAGGAACTGGCCTACATCGCCATGGATTATCTGAAAGGCCATGATCTGTCGCGGCACAAACAGGCGGACAGGCTGCTACCGATCGATGTGGTGCTGAACATCGGCATCGAGGTCGCAAACGCACTGGATTTTGCACACAGGCACGACGTTGTGCATCGAGACATTAAGCCGGCCAATATTGTTTATGATAAGGCCAGCGGAAGCGTCAAGGTCACCGACTTCGGCGTAGCCTGTCTCACCAATTCCAGTAAAACGAAAACCGGCACCATGCTCGGCAGCCCTTCCTACATGTCACCGGAACAGGTCGACGGCAAAAAAGTCGACGGCGGTTCCGATCTGTTTTCGCTGGGCACGACCCTGTATCAGCTCAGTACCGGACAACTGCCATTCGTCTCGGATACGCTCGCCGGCTTGACCCACAAGATCTGCAATGAAAAGCAGGTGGATGCCAGCAAGGTACGCAGCGAGGTGCCCGCCTGCCTGAGTCGCATCATCAACAAAGCCTTGCGAAAACAGCGTGAAGACCGCTACAAGAATGGCGTACAGATGGCAAAAGCATTGCGTCTATGCCGCGACTCGCTCTGACGATTTTAGTTACTATATGCTTATTCCTGTAAATGCTAATATTATGATTTTCTAACCATCCGCGATAAAATCCGCGCTCAAAATTTCAACCCAGGGTATTCCTTATGAAAAACATTGCAAGACTCGCAGTTGCACTAACCGTTTCCGGCACGCTGATGGTCAGCGGCTGCACCACATATGACGCCTACACCGGCGAAGAAAAAGTCTCCAACACGGCCAAAGGTGCCAGTATTGGCGCTGGTGTCGGTGCTGTGGTTGCGTATTTCGCGAACAAGGACGAAAGCAGCAAGGAGCGGCAAAAACGCATGCTCGCAGCTGCCGGTGTTGGCGCTATCGCTGGCGGCGGCGTGGGCTACTATATGGATTCGCAGGAAGCCAAGCTGCGCAAGCAATTGCGCGATTCCGGCGTTAGCGTCGTCAGAGAAGGCGATAAAATCAATCTGATCATGCCCGGCAACATCACCTTCGATACCGATAAAGCAAACATCAAGACGGATTTTAACAAAGTGCTCGACTCCGTTGCCCTGGTACTGGAGGAATTCGATAAAACCGTTATCGCCGTCGCTGGCCACACCGACAGCACCGGATCCCGTGACTATAACCAGCAGCTTTCTGAAAAACGTGCAAGATCGGTGGCCAACTACCTGAAGACACACAATATTGTGGAAGCACGCTTTGATGTGGTAGGTTTTGGCGAAGACTATCCCCTCGCTGACAACACCACGCCTGAAGGTCGTGCACAGAATCGCCGAGTCGAACTCACACTGATTCCTATCACGGAGGAAGCCTTAGAATCGTAATAAGCCGCTAAAATGCACGGTGACAAAGGGGGCATTCGCCCCCTTTTTCTTTATACTGTACGCATTATCAGCGTTTATATGAATCATTCGTTGCTGCTATGCATCACGGTATGTTTACGTTTAACCCGCATTTCTCACCAGGCGGCGTGTAATACTGGTAAGGCATTGGTTTTTTGGAGTGAAGCTCGGATTATTAAAAATACAGTGTGTTATTCAAGCATGCCTATCACGGTTCAGGCTGGTCTTCGTGTCCGTACGCTTGCTCTTCACTCAAACCGTAGCTATTGCTACGCTTTTCGCTCCAGAGCGGCGCTTACGAACACGAATCCTGCGCCTGCTCCCGTGATCCTGGTGAGAAATGCGGGTTAACCCCATAAGGAGACCATCATGACTATTCGAAACAGACTATCATCCCTGGTCATTATGTGTCTGTTGACAGCGTCGCTCAATGCAGCGACTACCTACGCCCCGACTTCTGTTGAAATGGAAGTCACGCGGGTATCCGAACATGTTTATTATGTGGAAGGTGCGGCTGGTATTGCGACGGATAATGAAGGCTTTATCTCCAACGCCGGCTTTGTTGTCACCGGTGATGGGGTTGTTGTATTCGATGCATTGGGCACACCCTCACTGGCAAACAAGCTGGTCAGTAAAATCCGCGAGATCACCGACCAGCCCATTCGTAAGATCATCGTCAGTCATTACCATGCTGACCACGTATATGGCCTGCAGGTATTTGAAGAAATCGGTGCAGAAATCAGCGCGCCAGAGGGTGCTCAAAAATACATCCAGTCGGACGCAGCAAGGATGCGTCTGGAAGAACGCCAGTTCTCACTGGAACCCTGGGTGGATGAAAACACACGCCTGGTACTTCCTGATAGTACCGTGTCCAAGTCAGATAGCTTCAGCATGGGTGGTTTGACCTTCACCATTAATTACATGGGCAAGGCGCACTCCGATGGCGACCTGACGATGCTGGTGGAACCCGACAGCGTGCTGTTCTCCGGTGATATCATCTTTGAAGGCCGTATACCTTTTGTCGGCAATGCCGATACGAAAAACTGGCTGAACACACTGACCCGGCTGGAAACCGGCGGCCTCACCGCATTGATACCCGGCCACGGGCCGGCTTCGACCGATCCGCAGCAAACCATCGCGCTGACACGAGCGTACCTGGCCTATCTTAGAGATACCATGGGTGCTGCGGTCGATGAATTTATTCCGTTTGATGAAGCATACGCCGAGGTTGACTGGTCGCGTTTCAAGGAACTGCCCGCATTTGAAGAAGGCAACCGCATCAACGCCTACCAGGTCTATCTGTCCATGGAAGCAGAACTGCTCGAACAATAAAGCAGCAAATTCGCTTTAGACGGCCTGCAGTCAGGTGCCATTGACATAGTGCAACGTTTTTCCAGCCATGATCATTTGTTAAGCGACCAGCGGGACCGGCCTGACAATGCGCGACCGCGCCGGCCTTGGAAGTCGGAACTGCTGCATTGTCACCAGCAAGGAACACGCTGTCCGCCACCGCTGATTTGAGGATTAACTTATCGGTTCTGCCAAATCCCAATTCATCGCCCAGGTCAGCATCATGCGCAGGATTAACCTGAAATCCCTATAGCTCAGATTCACTCAAAGTGATTGGAGTACTTCTTCATGTAAGCCTTGCTGTATCGGTCGGGAAGCGCGTAATACACAAAAATATTGATGATTGTAGCCGCCAACAGTACGCCTACAGCGTTAATTCCCTGCACCAGTACAGCCGTCAGCGCGACACTCATAAGCGTTGATATGGCCATCAGCAGAATTCTGTTACGTTTTTGTTCCAGGTACAACATTTCATTACTCCATCGGAAAATCTTGGTCTTTTATAAAATATAGCTGCTCGTCAGGAAAAATCCTTGACCCGGCACGCCATGCATCAGAAAAATCTGTCAAATCATCATAAATTACGGGATTTAAAGCACTGCGGCCAGGCAGGCGAACAGACATGCCCATCTGACCCGAAATTTGTAGCCCGCTAAAAGAAGTGATAATCGCAATCAAAATCATGATCAGATGCAGCCGTATAAACGGTTAATAATCCACCAATGGGCTACTAACGGGCATATCAAGCCTCCGCCTGGTCGATTTCCCTGACTATTTTCAGTTTCCAGGTATGGGACATATGCCCAAAGCCGGATCACATCGGCACTTGCCCAATTCAACAGGCTTCTATCAGGCCCTACTATTGTCCTAACGACAACAGCCTGGTAACAGGACGGAGGTGAATATGGCTCATCATGATTACAGCTATCCTTTATACGGAAAGATACTGCACGCAGGCATGGCGATATTCGGTATTACCGCGTTTCTGACGGCGGAACTGGCTGAAGACGGCTCGGGTACCACGGGCTATTATTTACACGCCTATCTCGGATTGTCTTTGACGCTGTTTGTCATTGTGCGCGCCGTTGGCGGTATTTCCGGTAGCGGCTGGATGCGGTTTTCCGGCTGGTCGCCTTTTTCTTCCCGTCAGTGGCAACTCGCGTACGACGATATCCGCAGCTTGATTCAGCTACGCGTACCAGAGAGAGGCATGCACCAGGGCCTGTCAGGCATCACCCAGGCCTTTGGCCTGGCGCTGTTTGCCTGGATGGGTCTGACCGGAACAGGCTTATTCCTGCTGACTGGCCCCGATGCCGCACTGTTCGAGACGGCCGAGGAGATGCACGAGCTTGGAGAAGGCCTGATTCCGCTCTACCTCTTACTACACGTCGGCTCAGTGCTGGTACACTCGGTGGCGGGCAGGCCTATTTGGCAGAGAATGTGGAAATTCATCGAATATGGCAATCAAAACCAGTCTAAAATAATGCCAAATCAAAACCATGATCCGATGTGACATTCAAGAAATTCTACCCAGCAATTGTCCTGGCAACAGCCACGCTGTTTTTTGCCTACGACATTATTGCCGATCTTTCAGCAGACAATGAGAATCTGCTGCATGTTTTTATCGAGTCGATAGTTTTTCTGGCTATAGCCACGGTCCTGTTGCGGGAGATACGGCATTTCAGCCAACTGAAAAACGAACTTTCTGACGAACGCGTCAAGACAGCCCGGCTTTCCGGAGAGCTTCTGGCTGTCATGCGCAAGCAGTTCACAGAGTGGGGTTTATCGCCCT
Source organism: uncultured Gammaproteobacteria bacterium (assembly GCA_942492025.1). Taxonomy (GTDB): domain Bacteria; phylum Pseudomonadota; class Gammaproteobacteria; order SZUA-229; family SZUA-229; genus JABDQW01. The sequence continues at coordinate 563,694 of CALODJ010000008.1, forward strand.
CGGAAAGCGAAGTCGCACTGCTGCTGATCAAGGGTCTGTCGATGAGAGAGATCGCCGAAGCACGCCAGGTCAAGGAAAAAACCGTCCGTCAGCAAGCCACCGGCATCTATGCAAAATCAGGTTACTCCGGGCGCCACGAGCTCGTGGCGCACTTCATCGAGGATCTGATGAGCCAAAGCTCGGCTTCAAACTGAAAAAAGCTCTGGCGTAACGTAGCATGCATGATTAAGCTACATACATATCATTTCCTACGAATAATAATTATACGAGGGGTGCTGACATGACTGCTGTTACAGCGCAGAACGGCTGGTTTACACTGAGCAACGGATTCGATGTTGAGCTTCTTCACGGTATACCCATTCGGTTGTCGAACAATGGACTTGATATCCCTGCTGACGATGCAATGCTGGTCGGGGAAGTCAGTAAATTGACCAAACTCACGGTCGTGATCAAGGGCTGGGAAGAATCAGAAGAATGCGGAGAAATGGAAGCGGCATTATGCATCGATGCCTTACAGTTTGAAGAGGTACTGCACAGGCTGGCACTGGCCTCGGCTGGCATGTTCGTCGATCGCTATCATACAACGATAGAGAGAGACTCGGTCGACTGGGACAATGCCGAGTACGCAAGGGATTTCAACCATGCTATCGATGCCTGTTGCCTGGATGCGGGTGATATGAACAGGGAAGACTATTTCAAGCTATATGCGGCGTACATGCACGCAGAGTCCAGACGATTGCTTGATTCCGGTGAATCCCCAATCGTTGACGCTGAGTGAAGCGCACGAACCGGGGCAGTGTATTTAACGCAGAAAATAACTGCTTAGGTATCGGAGCGACTTCAGTCGCGAACAATGTGCGAAATAAATCGCAACACATTCGTGTTTATTTGCGGACTAAAAACGACCCCGCTTAGCTTTCTATCGTGTATTCCGCTTCCAGGCGGCAATGATCCCCCGCCGCAATTTCAACCGTTTCCGGGCCCGCGTTGGCAGTTTCTACACACAACATTCGCTTGTAGTCATTGTCATCGAGATCGCTCATGGACGCGGCTATTTCCACCCAGGGATTCCACACCACGGCGGTGCTGCAACCCCTGGAGACAATACGTATCTTGCGACCCAGCGAGGCATCATCGATGACCAGCTCGCCGGTGACGCCCTTGTAGATGCGATCGACCTCAGCATTAATCGTGACCGGGCCAGATTGCGTTTTCTGAGCAGAGCCATCCACCTTGTCCAGATACTCGGCGCCATCGAGCCCATGCACCTGCACCTGCCCGATATCACCGACATAGAAATAAGTATGCAGCGCCTGACTGATAGTGACGCTTTCATCACCGGTGTTATGTGTCAGTAGCGCAACCTTGAGTGACTCGCCAACCGTAATCTCGATGCTGAGCCTGAAAGCATGCGGCCAGATTTCACGGGTTTCATCGCTATCAACCAGACCCATGATGATTTTTGTCGAACCGTCTTCGAGTGATTCGCTCCCTGTTACTTCCCACTGGCGATTTCGCACGAAGCCGTGGGCGGGTCTTCCCAGGCCATCGGGATCGGCACCGAACCAGGGCCAGCAAACCGGGATGCCGCCTTTTATGGCCTTGCCATTCTCATAATAGGCTTTGTCACTGACGAACAACAGATCGTCCTTCTGGTTTTTCGGACGATAGGATAAAACCTGCCCCGAATAGGTGGATATCGTGGCGTGTGCCCAGGCATTGTTGACTTCCATGTAGGTAAAGCCATGCTCTATTTCAACAAACTGCAGTTCGTTATCGAGTTCGTATTCGCATAATTCATCGAAATTCATTGTTTTCTCTGAGCCGTTAAAAATTATGCGTAACTTACACCATTTTCGGTGATGTTTTTCAACAAATCTGCGTACGCAAAGATGCTTCTGATCGAGATTGGTTGACTTTTAATCCATCACATCCTCCAGGCCACGTTGGCACGGTAGAAAAAAAGTCGGTCAATAGCTCTATATTACGCCTGATTTGGACTATAAGTTATGTATTCTCAAAAGGTTGGATAACAATGACACGCATATTGATTGTTGACGACTCGCCTACACAATTGAACGGGCTCTCGAAAATCCTGACTAAGCACGGCTATGAAACCATCGAGGCCGAAGATGGCGCCCTCGGTGTTGCCAAGGCCACCAGCGAGAGGCCGGATATCATCTTGATGGATGTAGTCATGCCCAATCTGAATGGCTTTCAGGCCACACGACAAATTACAAAAAACCCGGATACTAGCCATATCCCTGTGATCATGCTCACCAGCAAGGACCAGGAAACCGACAGGGTCTGGGCGGCGCGCCAGGGCGCCAGTGACTACCTTACCAAACCGCCGAGCGAGACCGATCTACTTTCTAAAATTAAAACCCTCCTCGATAAGTAAAGATACCGCCAAGCAGCCACTGCGACAAGCACATCTGATCCACAGTACTCACCTCTCTGTTTATTTTGCTTTCACGTGATCACCGCCTAGACTAGCCATTCCTGTAACCTCACCCGAATTACGGAAGGTGGCCACTGGATGCCGTGTTTTAAGCTCTATCCGCTGGTGCTGCTTGCGCAGCTGATAGTCCGCATTTCTGATCAGATGGACGAGCCCACATATGATTCGAATCCACAAAGTATCTTACTCAGCCGGGAATATACCTTGTTATTCCACTTCTTCGTATAATCCTTTGTGACAAATTCGTCCGGATCGGATTTGGACCGCACGGCGACCCCGAAGGGGTGAAATACAGGGATGTATTTCATCAATCCAGATCTCTGCGTGATCATGTCACCCCCTGATGACAAATGCGAGCAAGCACTGCCAGACCATGCCACGACCTCAATTGATGCTCAGGACTTCATCTGGGAAAAGGATGAAACCCGGGCTTTGCTGTTTGACCGATTCCTCAGAACAGCCAACAGGCATATTGTCTGTAGATTGTGCATTACTGGATAAGCTGGTGGACCCCCATGGGTAGGGCCTTGTGGTGGTATCTGGCATCGTTGCTGGTCATGAGTGTCGGATCGATACTGGCCGCACGACATTACCCTGGCGGTTACGACTGGCTCTATACCGTTGCGTCCGCACTGGCCTCGCAAAAGCATAATCCGGATGGCAGCATCTGGTTTGCCGGTGCCTTGACACTGTCGATGATTTTGCTGTGGCCCTACGTATCAGCCATCAACAAGCTTCAGGTTCCGCCACGGTCCTTGTCCGGTAAATTCGCCATCGGCGCCCTGCGCACCGGACTAATCTGTGGTGCCATACTGGGCCTGGAGCGACTGCTAATCCATGATCTGTCAGCCTGGGTCTACAAAGCCCATGAAATCCTCGGGCTATTCACTTTCGCAGGTTTATATTGCGGTATTGTCGGTGTGCTGGTGTTGGCAATGCGGCGTTGGAAAAGTTATGTATTACCCCTGCTGCTCGTGAGCCCCTTGCTCGCGATAGCCATCACTCAGTTCTGGCTTTACCTGGCACAGCGCGACTTGGGATGGGTGGATGCCGGCTGGCGAGCGAGGGGCATACCCATCTGGTTTAGCTTCGCTTTCTGGCAATGGCTGGCGATCGGCTTTCTATGGGCAGGACTGGGGTTGCTGTCAGTCATCGCTATGAACCGCGGGAGCGGATGTTCAAAACCGACAAATAAGACCGATAGATAACAAGCGATCTTCGAATTTCAGTCAATGCGCTGTGTGACATGGTCACAGATAATCCGGGACATGTGACTTAGTTACTCAGTATTCAGCAATGCGCGATTACAATAAATGCCATTGAAAATCGATTGAGGTGAGTCATGTTATCTGATAAACACGAATCTTCGTGGTCACCGCTGTATTTCCTTGCAGCACTGGGTGCTGGCGGGATGATTGTGACCTTTTTTATGTATCTTTTATTCTGGATTCCACACCCGGGACAACCGATTCCTGTCTATGAAGACTGGGTCGGCGTTTTTCTTACCGGTACGACCGTGGATCAGGTGATGATCAGTATCGCTCTGGCCGGTGTGGTTCTGTTCGCCGTTTTTCACTTACTGTTGTTGTTGTGGAATCTGTCGCATTACAGCCGGTGGAAAGCCAGCGGCGAAATGCAAAAGATTGCGGGCACCAATGCGCACACCCAGCTGCTGGCAATTCCATTAACGCTGGCGATGTCGATCAATGCCGCATTCATACTGGGCGCTCTGTTCGTCCCGGGCCTGTGGTCATACGTTGAATGGCTGTTTCCACTTGCGTTATCTGGTTTCACGATACTGGGTATCTGGGCCATGCGCATGTACCTGACATTCTTCAGCCACAGTGTCAGCGCTAACACGTTCAACAAGGCAGCGAATAACTCGCTGGCCCAGCTATTGCCCGGCTTCGCATTCGCAATGATCAGTGTTGGTCTGGTGGCGCCCGCTGCAATGAGTCATAACACGACGACAGTTGCGGTCAGTATATTCCTGGCAACGCTGTTCCTGGTGCCTGCACTGTTCATCACCCTGGTAAAAATGGTTATCGGTGTTGGCGACATGCTCGAACACGGTGTCAATAAGACGACCTTGCCAACCCTGTGGGTCGGTATACCTATCCTGACCACATTGAGTATCGCCGCGTTGCGCATCGACCACGGTCTGGCTCATACCCTGGGACTGGCCGACGCCAACGATAACCCTTTGATGTTCCTGAGCATGGTGCTGGCCACGCAGTTTTTCCTGATCATCCTTGGTTACTCTGTGATGAAGCGTATGAACTATTTCCGCTCATTGTGGAACGGCGAGGAAAAGACGCCGGTGATTTACGCGCTGATCTGCCCGGGTGTGGCGTTATCGGTGTCCTTGCATTTCTTCATCAACAAGGGACTCGTCGCTGCCGGATTGTTAGCCAAATTTGGCACCGCTTACTGGATGTTTTCCGCTGGCGCGATCGTAATACAATTACTGACCGCACTGGTACTGTTCAAGCTGATAAGGCAGTTGATCATAGTGCCCAAAGCGAAAACGCAACCGGTTCTGCAAACCGCCTGATGCTGCAACCAGCAAACTACGATTCAACGCAGAGCCCGCTCTGCGTTGAATTGCATCACCTTTAAAGAAGGAACTAAACTGTAGATCAGCTCTGACCAGCGTTCTTGTTCCTTCAATTCTTCCGGCTTCGGCATCAGCGGGTTTCTGTACAGTTTTAACGAACTCTCGGACTCAATCAGGATGCTTTTCTGCGCGCAATAGCAGCAACGCCAATCAGGCCTGAAATGAACAACCATACGGTTGCAGGTACAGGTACTGCAGTCACACCAGATACGCGTAACACCAGGTCGTTGTAGTCGCGGTCGCCCAGACTAGGCAGATCTTCCCAAGCCATGACAAAATCACCTGCATATTGACCACCGGTAATTCGCCAACTGACCATGTGGTCTTCGCCCGTGTCAGGATTGTCGTTCATAAAGGAACTGTATAGTGGACCACCACTAACTTCCAAACCAAAGCGGAATGGCGAGCCTGAATTTCCTTTGTCAAACGATGCAGACTGACCAGAACTCGATGTGATACTACTCAATAACGATGTGTATTTATCTGAGGCATCAATGTGGCCAATGTTATGCGTGAAACCCGCGTGCTTTGCGATGACGGCTATGTCGACACTGGATGAGGCTACCCACATCTGATCAAAATCGCCATCAATATACTGCAGGTTACCTAGTCCAAAGTTAGAATCGAGAATACCGCCAGCACCCAACAGATCCGGTTCATTCGGGCTTGACATAATGGGTGTTGTACTAGCCTGGGCAAAGGAATGCACACCTGACAACAGTGGAATCAACAAATATCGTCCTAGTTTTTTCATTTCATTTCACCCTGAAATTAAATACCATTTAAAAACAACTTTACACATCATTACAAAAGCAATATACGTGCCATTGATATATATTCTTATTTATCAAAGAGTTAAAATTTCCAATCCTGAAATAACTGTAAGTTACTCCGACATGCGTCTAATTTACTTTACACCCTGAAACAGCTTGATTAAATTTCAACCACCTATTTGACGTTTTGAATGTTCATGGTAAGTGCTGATGATGAATCATTAGGTCATCTTTTTATCCAGTCCGACTCCTACAGAGAATGCGATGATATGAGTGGTTAAACACTTACAAACGGCTGACACCGGCTAAAAAATGGCTCTGATGTTGAGGCCCAGCACGGTATCCCTACCAGGCTCGCAATCAACGGACTCGGCATCCCTGCTGATGATGCAAACCTGGTCGAAAAACAAGACACCCATAAGTTGAGTTGGTCACCGAAGCCTTTGACGCCATGGCCACTCAACGTCCCTATCCCTCCCCATGTCAGCTGAGTAGGCGCGACAAAAGTATTTATGAATACATCGAGTTTTTCTGTAACCGACAACGCATACATGCTTTTCTAGACCGCCTGTCGCCGGTAGACTATGAGGCGAAGCAGGTCTGCAATTAAGTCATCCGCTTTATTGGGAAAACCTCAGGTCCCTCATTTTTGTCCATCGACTTTTGCAGGGATACGGTATAGGATAAGCGGTTCGTAACAAGGTGAATATTCTTCGAATAGCCTCTTCCTGCTGATTTGATTGGAAAAACCAGGTCCCTGCGTACCGTTCTGTTATCCCTGTTTGCCCTTGGTGTCATTCTGGCTATTCTTTTTTTCGGGCTCCGTCCTAAATGGTGGTCAGCAGACAACGCTGTCGTCTGGCTACCTGAAAAACAGGCCATCCGCTTTGAGCATCCAGCCATAGCTTATGTGGATGATCTTTCCCCGTTGCTGAGCAGGCACGATGTGCAGCAATTCACCATCACCATCGAATTTACACCGGCCACCACCAGGAAAATGGGATTCAGGCCATTGCTGATGATTCATGACGGCAGTAATCATTCCCAGCTTGCAATCTGGCACTGGGGGCCGTCACTTATCGTCATGAACGGCGATGATTATTCCTACAGCAAGAAATTGCCGCGAATAACTGCACGAGATGTATTGGTTACTGGAGAAAGTGTTCTGGTTTCTATTACCTCAGATGGTCGAGCAACCACGTTATTTGTAAATGGAGCGCTGGCGGCAGAACGTGAAGGCTGGGCTTTAACACTTCCAGGCAGCGGGAACAAAATCCGGTTGATTTTCGGTAATTCGGTATACGGGAGACATGGCTGGGATGGTGAAATAAGAAGCTTTGCCCTACATGCAGGGGCGTTGACGCATGAGGAGGTGAAAAAATTCCACAACACGTCGCAGCGGAGTGCACCCGCCCCGGGTATTGTGGAAGAAGAACTGCTCCTATCCTACACATTCAGCGAATACGGAAACCAGCGGATAACTGATGTTTCAGGCAACAATTTGCAACTGTTGATACCTGAGCAGATTGTTGTCCTGAAACGAGAATTTCTGTCAGCCCCGGCCAGCTTCAAACCGAACCATTCCTTTTACATGGATGTGCTCCTGAACCTGATCGGCTTTATAGTCCTTGGCGCAGTTGTCTATCTATGGCTGAGTCTTGCACTTCTTATCTCTGCAAGGAGGTCAGCTATTGCGGCCGCAGTCATCTGTTTTCTAATCAGCCTGTTTATGGAAACCCTGCAGACCTGGATGCCCGGCAGAGACTCCAGCCTGCTCGACCTCACCGTCAACAGTGTCGGCGCCATTATCGGTATTGTCGGAATCATGGTGGCAGACAGGAGCGGCTGCCGCACAAAGGACACATGAGTTAAGAAGAACATAGGGGTCAAGTATCATATTCACTCTTTATAGCAAGCGTTCTCATATTCTATTCGTATCGATCCGGGCATCGTGACATGCTAAATCGCCAAGTAGTAATAACGAATATGATACTTGACCTTTTTTTCATTCTTCATTGCATATAACGGTTTAGATAAGCCGCATGTATTTTACGACTACTTGATTGACTCGTTGGACGAAGCCGCTATCGCGGAGACAAACGGCTCAATCCTGATAATTCAGTGTAACCTCATTACCGACCATCGTCGATAACCGGTAAATTGTAATCTCCACAAATCACATGAGGTTACAACCCAATGAGAACATCAAACGATCCGCAATTCAACCATTACTACGAGCTGCACTGCAAACATCTCAAGCTCAAAGGACTGCAGCCCAAAACCATTGATGCCTATACACGGGCACTACGCCGTATCGGTGACTACTTTGATTTCCAGGTGGATAACCTGACGCAGAACCAGTTACTGGAGTATTTCCACACCCTGTTAGTACGGCTGTCATGGAGCGCCGTCAAGCTCGACCTCTACGGCCTGAAGTTTTTCTATATTCATGTATTGAAAAAGCCCTGGACAGATGTTCAGCTCATCAAACCGCCCCGTACAAAGCGTATTCCCGATATTATTTCAGTTGAGGAAGTCCAGAATCAGGTTATGGCGACCGACAAGCTCAGCTATCGGGTGTTTTTCTTTACGCTCTACAGCATGGGCCTTCGTTTAGGCGAAGGTCTCAGGCTACAGATCGGCGATATTGATGCGACCCGTCAACGGGTACATGTTCGCAATAAAGATCGGCTCGTACCGCTGCCTGACAAAACCTTGCAGATATTACGCCGCTTCTGGTCACTGCATCGACATCCTCAGTTCCTCTTTCCCAGTCGTAAGCGGGGACTAAAACATGCACATCTGGCTTCGATGCCTATGGATCGTGGCGGCGTCCAGATCGCCTTGAGCACCGTGGTGCGGGACATGGGATTAAAAAAAAAATTTCCTGCCACTCGCTCCGGCACAGCTATGCAACTCACCTGCTAGAGGCTGGCGTTGACCTGGTCGAGCTGCAGCAAATTCTCGGACATGTCAGTTTACTGACCACAGCACGATATACCCATTTAACCCCGGTTACCGATCATCGTTCTGTATCACAGATCAACCAACTGATGAACGGCTTTGATATTCGATGGGGGAATGTCCGATGATCAATCTGTCCTCTGTTATCGAACAATATGAAAGCGACTTTCTGCATCAGTATGCTGATCGACTGCTTCCCTCTCAGCGTAAAACGCTGGCAGCTATGAGGACCTGTAGAAACCGCTATAGCCCCCTGATGCGGGCGCATTGTGAACCCTGTGACAGCGACCAATACTTTCCGCATTCCTGCGGCAACCGGCACTGCCCACATTGCCAGCATCATGAGTCTCAGCAATGGTTGGAAAACCAGTGTCGAAAACAGGTGCCTGCCAACTACTTCATGATCACCTTCACGGTGCCTGCCCAGTTACGCAGCCTGTTCTTCCGCTACCAGCGGCAATGCTATGGCCTGCTGTTTGAGTCAGTCTGGGATACATTGCAAACCTTCAGTCAGAATGACAAAGAACTGAAAGGGACGCCGGGTGTCATTGCTGTGTTGCATGCTCACTCAAGAGCTTTGGACTACCATCCTCATATCCATGCCGTGATCCCGGCGGCTGCCATTAACAAAGACCACCACCGATGGCGGGAAAAACCAGGCAAATATCTCTTCAACCACAAGGCCCTGGCCAAGGTATTCCGCGCCAAACTGCTTGAGGCGATTGTCGAGAATAAACTCAAATTGCCTGATGACTGCCCGCAACGATGGGTCGTTGATTGTAAATTCGTTGGCTCTGGCGAAAAGGCATTGGTCTATCTGGGACAATACCTATATCGTGGCGTGATCCAGGAAAAAGATATACTGTCCTGCCGCGATGGCAAAGTCACCTTCCGTTATCTCGACAGCAAATCCAAACGCTATCAAAACAAGACCGTCTCAGGGGCTCACTTTCTGTGGCTGGTTCTACAGCACGTTCTACCCAGGGGATTCCGCCGAGCGCGAAATTATGGCTTTTTGCATCCCAACAGCAAAACGCTGATCAAGCTGTTGACGCTTGTCTTTCATTTTAACCCGGCTCGATTTCTGAAAAAACAGAAACCACGTTCTCAACTGATCTGCGCTTGTTGTGGTAAGCCGATGCAAATTGTCAAAACACGGATCGACCGAATGGCCCGACACGTTCTGGAGCCTGTTTGAATGACCAGTGAGCAACTGACCATGTGAACGCAAATGAATGCCCGGGTTGATGTAGGCCAACATCATTGGAGGATCTGACTCGCTCGCAATATAGGAGAAATGATGGCATTTATCTTTCAGAGCAGAATATCAACAGCTATAAACCGGCCACCTCAAACCAGAGCAGTCGTCAGACCAACCTGTTCTACCGAAAACACCCTCGCCGATAAAAAGCTATTTTCATAGCACCTCCGAAATCTTGACCACCGGACTCGTCCAACAAACGGTTCAGATTGTGGTTCGTTGCGCTCTCACAATCTAACCTTATTCGTTTTAGGCGGAGTTGTCGCTATCTCAAACATGCTCGGTTCAAGCATTCTATTACGACTTCGTGAAGTGCAAAAATCGAAGCAATTTCACTCTTGCTTAACACAACATCATGCTCCTCCATAAGCGCTTCGTATACGTATTTAAGAGCAAATGGCTCTGGTGATCGTTCTATTGATTCAGTTGTTGATCGGCTCGCCCAAGCTTCCAAATCTTCAATCACCTTTTCTATTTGTGGTTTACTCACGCGCTTTGGGCGAGGTTTCGCATTTTCGAATGCTTCAGCGATTACATGATAGATGAATAGCAGTATGCCGCACGTGTCCTCTGGAAAGTCATCTAGAAATGAATAAACAAACTTCGTAAGTGCTTTTTGGGATTTTTGATGTCGTTTCTGTAGCTTTTGAATACCGGGTCCCTCAAAAGCGCCCATTTTCTTCCAAGTTTTTTCAATGAGTTCTTCCGATACAAATGGCATGGTGAGCCGCCTAACGACTTGTTATGTGTTTTACGCATTGTATAAAGTGAAAGCGCCTATAAGGATAAAACCAATACCGGCAATATAATGTAAATACTTCACATTAATGTATTCTGCGAGCAGGCTTCCAGCTAATACACCAATTGCTGATGCAACGATTAACGCAGCAGATGCTGCAAAGAAAACAGTGTATCTACTTACCTCTTTGTCTGTTGCGAACAACATTGTAGCAAGTTGGGTTTTATCTCCGAGCTCGGCAATAAAAACTGCTGCGAAAATTGTGATAAATATTTTCCAGTCCATATGTTAATTCTTATTTAATATTACACATAACGGTTGAGCTGTGGGGCGCACACGAAGCGGAGCGTAGTGGGCGTCACACACGAGTGATTTGTTAGATTCTTCTCTTTTGAAGCAATGCTTCACTGCTTTTCACCAATTTTTCAATATCATTCATCTTTCTTACATATGTAGAATATTTGAATTGGATTCAATTTGCCATGAGAATTGCAATCGCCAGCATGCACTATTACGTGACGCCTTTTGATTATAGCGTCGACTGACTTAACTAAGTTTTTTCGCTTGGCTATACCTTGCGCGCTCGTAGTGAATGATTTATTGTAACCCAAACATTTGTATAAGTTGTCTATCGTTTTGAAATCTTGGGTTACAAATGTGCGTAGTTTTTTTCTAACAAGGTTTGAGAGCACTCTTTTAGGTCTTGTATTGCTGAACATTGTTACAGCACGTTCTGTATTAAATCCTGAGCTATGGAGCAGATCCATTAGCTTATTATTAGTCCCGAATTTTTCGATGAATGGAATCAATGCTTCACAGAACCTGTCTGTATAGTATGCGTCCATTGCGGACACAGCTAAAACGATTCCTGCTCTAAATAAGTCATCATCTTCTTCCCTCCACTCAACGTCTTCCTCAGAGTCTACGAACTCTCTAAAAATATTATAGTGTCGCCCGATCATGCCGAATGATCTGTTAAATGTCTTTTCAAATTTATCGTATGCTTTGCTCATGTACGAAGAATCTAACTTGTTAATAACATGACTCCACAATCCTCATATTTTCCTATAATGTATCCCCATCGCTTCCTCATATTATGAGTATAGCGGGTAAAAGAGGAAATATATAAGGGACTACTAATATGGATAAATCTACACGGAAGTTTGTGCCAACATCCGCACGTTTGATGGACCAGGTTCGTGAAGTACTTCGGTTTCATCACTATGCCTACAATACTGAAAAATCCTATATCAGCTGGATTTTGCAGTATATTCGTTTCCATAATAAAAAACATCCCAGAGACATGGGTAAATCCGAGGTTGAAGCATTCCTCAGTCATCTTGCGTTGAAGCGTAACGTTGCGGCTTCGACCCAGAACCAGGCGTTCAATGCAATCGCCTTTCTCTACAAACAGGTGCTCAGTATTGATTTTGATCTCGATGTGCGCGCTTCTCGCTCTCGTAAGTCTATGCACTTACCCGTTGTACTCAGCCGTCAGCAGGTTGCAGACATCATCAGCACGCTGAATGGCACTGCTAATCTTATGGCAAAACTGATGTACGGCTGTGGCCTGCGCTCATTGGAGGTTATACGCCTGCGTGTTCACGATATTGATTTTGATCAGAAACAGATCATCGTGCGTGAAGCCAAAGGCAACAAGGATCGCGTTACCTTTTTGCCTGAAAATCTGGTGAATGCACTCGAACAACAGCTCACGAGGGTCAGAGAGCTACACGTGTCCGATCTTCAAAATGGTTTCGGTGAAGTGTATTTGCCACATGCGCTTGCCAGAAAGTATCCGAACGCCGCTAAAGCGATTGGCTGGCAATACCTGTTTCCCGCAAATAATGTTTCTGTTGATCCTCGCAGTGGCAAGCAGATGCGCCACCATATCGATAAGTCTACGTTCCGCAAGGCGCTGTCTGCTGCCGTAAAGAAACTGGCTATAGAAAAAAGGGTCTCTCCACACGTACTACGGCATTGCTTCGCCACACACATGCTGGAGGACGGTGCCAACATCCGCATGGTGCAAACCCTGTTGGGGCATAAGGATGTAAAGACTACCGAAATCTATACTCACGTGATGAGTACACAGCTGGAAAGCGTGACCAATCCACTGGACGCATTACTAAGAAATAATGGGGCGTAGAAACAATCTAACGCTGCCCATTGCTGTCCCACACAATTGGTGCATGATCCTATTCTGTTCGCATTTTCCTATAGCCTGTAAGTAAATAGACATGAATTTCCAGAGCAGCATAAATGTTACATCTTGAATACGCGACGATATCTATAAATGCGCGTCATGCGAGCATGGGCTGGCATCCAACATTTAAAGGCTCCTTATTCATTCCTCACGCAAGTGAGACAGCAGGCGATCTTATTCCAATGCAATTTTACTTTCGCATTTGGTGTATAAAATCATAGGCATTATCACCACGAAGGTATTCGGCCAGGCCGATTAATCCGTCTTTGAGGTACATGGTCTCATAGCCTTTTGTCTTCAGGTAGGCCATGGCGATAATCGCCCTGTCTCTATGAGGACAGGCCGTTACTATAATCTTGCTCTTGTCCAGCTCGTCGAGCCGTTCTGGTAACTCGTTTATCGGTATATTGGTTGCCGCACCCATATGCCATGCAGCGTATTCCTCCTTGAAGCGGATGTCGATTAATTGCACCTTGCCTGTCTGAAGCAGTTTGATAAGTTCCCGGGTACCTGCTTTCATCTCGACCCTGGCGTCATAGTCGAATTGCTTCAGGTATTCTGCAAGCGTTTGCTCATCAGCGCGAACTTCCAATGCCATCATGAACGCGAGTAATATAAAGAGGGTCTTGAATGTCATTTTATAACTCCTGGTAAACCGAGCAGGTCAATCAATGTTAATTGAACAGTTTGAAGCCCCAGCCTACAAGTATACAGGCCACGGCCAGCACATCGGCATAAAATGCCAACGCTGGCCAGCGGATAACCTTGCGCAGGATAATCATGTCGGGCAGTGACAAGGCGGCGATGCTCATCATGAAGGTAAGCGAGGTATCAGGCTCAGGCAGGCTGGCTTCGCCCATCCTGTTTCACCATTTACCTCACGCGAAAGTCAGGACAGGCGCTGTGCGTAATTCAACAGCGGGCTAAAGATATTTCTCTGCCGAAAACAGTGAGAAGATATATGACTTGATACGGGTCCAGACGCTTGTATCCGGCTCGTGCTTTACAACACTATCCACCCCGTCAGTGCGGGCATGCCATTCAAGTTGGCCTTCATCATTGAGAATCACCTGCCAGCTGTTTTCCGGCCGCATGTTTTCCTCGATGTCCCGCGCAATGCGTTCCGCCAGCGCTGGACTGTGCACGATCAGTGCGGTTTCCGTATTCAGGTAGCGCGAGCGTGGATTGATGTTGAAGGAGCCGACATAGACCACCTTGCGATCAAACACCACCGACTTGGAATGCAGGCTGAACTTGATGTCATCACATTTAAGCCCGTCATTCTCCAGCAGCTGGCGGCACGAAGCGGCATCCGGTCGAAACTCATACAGGCGGATCCCGCGTTGGAGCATTGCTTTTCGGTTGCGCGTATAGCCGGCGTGTATTGTCCAGACATCGTTCGTGACCAGCGAGTTGGTCAGCGCTTCAATCCTGATATTGCGTGCAAGCAACGGGGCCACCCCCTGGAGTAATTCATCAGAGATGATGAAATAAGCCGATTCCACCAGGACTTCGCTTTCCGATGCGTTGAGCAGCTCAATCAATTGATCGGCAATGACGGACCCTTTTTTCTCCTCACCCCCGGTAAGAACCGGTGGATTGTAGACAAACTCGGCGGGCGCCCAGGTCGCCGTATCGAACCAGGTGTCGATCAACCGTTGCCTCGTTTCGCTGTGGTCCGGGAGTGGGTACGGCCTGTTGTCTTCATCGTCGCCAAACTCTTTCAGCTCGAGGTATTTCTTCTGCACCTCATCCTGTGACAGCTCAGAAGACACAAGGGCATGAATAGGAATTGCCCATTGGCTGTTCCATACCTCATCGAACTGCTTGCCGACAGTCACCACGACTGGCCCGGCTGCCAGCAGTTCCCGATCCCTGAAGTTCATGTCCTCCTGGGCATCGAAATACTCATCACCGATGTTGCGCCCACCGACGATGGCAACGCCGTTATCCACGATGAATGTCTTGCTGTGCATGCGCCGGTTCAGGCTGCTGAAGCCGGCGGCGAGACTGCCCCATTTCCGCACGCCGCTGCGGTTGCCCTCATTGAATGGATTGTAGACGCGCACCTCGATGTTCGGGTGCGTATCGAATGCGACCAGTTCCTTGTCCTTGCTGCCTATACCATAGTCATCCAGCAGCAGGCGCACACGCACGCCTCGCTCCGCCGCCTGCAACAGCCGGTCGGCCAGCAAATGCCCGGTGGTGTCTGCATTCCAGATGTAATATTGAGCATCCAGCGAAACTTCCGCCGCATCGGCCAGGACAATGCGGCTGATGAATGCTTCCCGGCCAGTATTAAGCAGAACCACCGCGGATTTATCGGGATGGTGTTGTGCCTGTTCGGCGATCAACTGACCCAAGTGGGTGTCGCCTGATTCCGGCAATATATACGAGGCTGTTCGCTCAACAGCTGGTGGCGAAGTCGTACATCCATAACAAAGCGTTGTACAAAGTACTATTAATATTTCCTTAATCACTGAACGAATCTTTTTTATCATTCAATCGAAATCCAGTAAGTGAAGGGTATGAGAGCATGGGGCCTTACATTTTACACTCAATTGACATATGCGAATCGTTTGTCACCAACCCCAATTACCTTCGCACCAGCATGTCGAGCCAGAAAATTATGCCGGCCCACAGGCAAGTGGTCCTGCTATGAATTTTGACTTCCTATATTCTCAGGGTCGTTGTTGGACAGACCATTTTTGTAACTCTTAGACGGTTATGTGTATATCAGATAATCCGTGACTTGCCTGTTTCTATCCGGATGAAAAATATGCGCTTATCAGATATTTACATTTGGTGATCTAGATGTTTTTTTGCGAGTTCCTACCAGCCACCGCCGCCACCTCCGCCGCCGCCTCCGCCGGAGAAGCCGCCGCCAGAGTACCCACCATCCCCAAAACCAGAGGTGGAGCCTGGCGCGGTTGTGGCAGTTGTGATTTCGCTGGTAAGCCTGCTGCCGACATCCCTTGAGAACCGATCGAGGTTTCGGTAATTAAAATCACCGTGATACCACGATGGGTGATAGCTGACACCTTGGCGCGATCCCAGTCCGGCAAATATCGCTGAAAACTGTTCTGCCCAGAGGGAGTTAAGGGGTCAAATCTTGACTTATCATATTTAACTCCTTCAGTGAATTCCGGTCGCCCTTTAAAATTCTGTTTAGTCGACCTATCGTCTGCGATACCGTACAATAACGGCTAACATTAAAATGTTCTGCAGTTTCATTTAACGTCTTGCCGTAATAATCCTGACAGAGCTTCATCGCAGTCCAACGCGGAATATTTCTTGGACCTCTCCCTCGTTTAGCCATCGTAAATTGACTGGTGGACACTCCAAAATATTGCGCTACCGATTTTACGTCCTGAGTTAGACTCACAACGCTTCGCGTCGATTGCTTCGCAACATCAGTATTTGATTGCTTTGTTCCTGATAATACGCGATCTTTGAATTGTTTGTCTCCCCAAGTAGGTGACAGGACTCCTTTACTATAAAATTGCCTGGTTTCCTCATCGTTACCCGCTTCCAAATAGCGCCGATACGCTGCGTAGCGTTGATAGCGATACGCGCCAGTTTCCTTGTCGCGGCATCCTGCCGCGGCGCCAGTAGACATGAGCTGCATCCTTGCGAGACTTTGGTTTGGTACAGTCTAACGCCCAGAAGCAGACTAATGCAAAGCGGGGCAACGCCTATGGAGTAAGCGAACTGGTTGATCGACGGCGTCTTATAGTCGCGGATCGCGTTCAACTCGGGAATACCCAGGTCACCGAACCCGATATCTTCGATCAGTATATAAAGCAGGTTGGGCGGCTTGCCACCGTTCTTCTCCCGGAATTCGGCGAGTTTCTCATCGACCGCTTTGTCGTCCTTGGCCCATTGCTCCGCATGCTGGGCTGGCGTGAAATTTTAGGTGCACATGTACTTTATTGATTCGACAGCAAGATAATTTTTGCGATTAAAACCGCAAAAAAACTATTGCCTATTGACGGGGAACTGTTTATCGCTGATCCCTCTCTCGGTAAGAACAGGCTATTGCGACCTGCCATACCGAGCCAGAGATTTCGGTTTGCATCAGCGCAGCATCTACGGCACTAAACAACCTCCTAGCTGTTGATTGTAATTAGTTTCGAAAAAAATCTATTTGACTGGTCAATTCCTGCGCCATCCGCTGCCGTCGCTGTATTCATTTTGGTTGAGCACTGGCTGGGTTCCAGTCAAGCTCAACACCAGTGATTCTTTTGGCAATGGATCTAACTAAATCTACCGTTACGTTACCTGAATGATTGGCAAGTTCTCTAACGATATCATCAACATTCATCTTATCGTTAGTTTTACTGCGTAACTCCTCATCGAGCATTTTGATAATACTCACCGCTTTTGCAGTAACATCACCATTGGACCGTTCAACATCCAGCCGCACCACAGACTCACCACGTTTAGCCAGCTGCTGATGAGACTTTTTATATCGCTTTTCTGTGATCGTACCAGAACGCCGCATGAACTCCAGCGAATAATATTCAGCAATACCTTCGATTAACCAATCTGCCCCTGGGGCAGAGCGCGCTGACATTGCCACATGAACCAACTCATGAAGTAACGGGCTAGTGCCATCTTCGCTTATCAGCGGTCTATCAGCGTGTACATATAATGAACCTGGCCCCGACAATGCACCACGCCACATCGGATCACCGGCACTGACAATCAACAGCCGTGATGGAAAATCCGGGAAAACCTCAAGTAAGGGACCTAAATTCCAGTTGAGGAGGGCCAAAATATCCATTCTCCTGACTCCCTGCCCTTTTGGTGCAGCAACAGTTACGTAGACACCCTCGATGGTATCTCGCTTGATGCCCACTTTGCCGGCCAACATCCAGCCAGTCGGTCTATCAAACAATCGATGAGTATGGTCTATTTTATAAGCACCACTTGTGTAACGCGCATAGGGCGTCACGACTGACCAATCTTCAGGCAACTGAAAACGCAGTTTGGCTTTAGCCTGCGTCCCGTCTTTCATATCGATTCGCGCTGGTGGAACAATATCATCGCCGCGAAACAGCGCCCAATCCTCGGATATCAACGCATCAAAACGCCCGGATTTGCGTTGATAATTTATCTTGGCGTTAAATGTTAACCAGCCTTTTTTACCGCGTGGCTCCCACAACACCGTATTGTCGGCTTGTTGAATATTTCCGCTGCCTTTAAAGCCACTATGGACTTCCGGATCAACCTTGAATCGAATCCAGCGCACATATTGTGCCCGCTTGCTCAGATCAATCCGCACACTGGCTGAGCTTGTTTTAGGATCCAGTGCAACATTGTATTCCACATGATAGCTGCTTCTGGTAGTCGCATTAACCGCAAGCGGTGCAATGGCAAGCGACACCAATAGCAGTGTACTAACCCAGCATGCAGCCCAAAAAGGCAGCCTCACTTTCGGTTTGATAGCGTGTAACATGGTTGAATAAACAAGGCCTTGTGGCATTCCCGCTCTCTGCTCAATTGCAATACACTATTGTCTCTTAACCAATGACAAACCAATATCTCAAAGGTTTATTTTAGCACTCCAGTTTGCTCGACAATTTCACATCTCTACGCAAACTGACAAACATAGACATCCATTATTTCAAAAATTAGAATTAGATTGTATCTTAAGAATTAATCGTTTATCTTAACCTGGAGTTGATTTGTGGATGTCCATGATCTGTTTGAATACCACCAGTGACAGGCTCGTCATCTCAAGCCGTGTCTCGATTCCGTTCAGCGAGATCGAGCTGAGCCCAATTCGCGCATCAGGGCCTGGCGGGCAGAACGTGAACAAGGTCTCAACGGCGATCCACTTGCGCTTCGATATCCGGGCCTCGTCGTTGCCCGAACTCTACAAGGAGCGCCTGCTGGCTTCGCGTGACAGCCGTATCACTGCCGACGGCGTCATCGTCATCAAGGCTCAGCAGTCTCGTAGCCAGGAACGCAACCGAGAGGCCGCATTGCAGCGGCTGGTTGAATTTGTTAGGCGCGCAGTGCAGGTAAGTCGCAAGAGAATTGCGACGAAACCGACCCGGGCATCGCGACAAAGACGGCTTGACGAGAAGAAGCGGCGTGGTCGGAACAAGGCGTTACGCGGTAAGGTCATCGAGTGATTCCAACAGGAGGAGGCAGACCACGGTTATTCCAGCCTCGAAAAAATAACCAATCCCTGAAATATTTTTGCTTGCTGGAAACCCGGGGCGCAAACGGGTAGTCTAATCTGACATGATATATGCGGTGATCATTATATTGTTTCTGGCACTGGTTTATGGCCCGCAGCTTTGGGTGCAGTCGGTTCTGAAGCGCTATAATCGCAAGCCGGAAGCCAATTTTCCCGGCACAGGCGGCGAACTGGCGCGACATTTGCTCAATCGTTATGACCTGAAAGAAGTCAAGGTCGAAGTGAGTGAATTCGGCGATCACTACGACCCACTAGAGCGCTGCGTGCGCCTCACGCAGGACAAATTCGACGGCAAGACCCTGACCGCGATTACCGTGGCCGCGCACGAGTGCGGACACGCCTTGCAGCATGCCGCCTCGGAGCCGCTGTTCCTGCTGCGAACCCGCCTGGCGCAGACCACGCAATGGGCGCAACGCATCGGCTCGTTGCTGCTGTTTTCCGCGCCTTTTGCGGTTTTGTTGACGAAGGCGCCGTCGGTCGCTGCCTTCAACATCGTTGGCGCCTTTCTGGTGATGGGCTCAGCGGTAGTGATTCACCTGCTGACACTTCCAGTCGAGATCGACGCCAGTTTTCGTAAAGCTTTACCGCTGCTCGATTCGGGGTATCTCGACAAGTCGCAAATGCCAGCGGCCCGCTCGATCCTGCGCGCCGCGGCCTGGACCTATGTCGCCGCATCGCTGGCATCGCTGCTCAATTTCTGGCGCTGGATCGCAATCTTGCGCCGCTAACTCTTAATCCTGACCCCAAATATTGCAGGACAATGACGACTAAGTAAAAATGCGTCGGTGATAAATGAGATACATTTGCATTTGCTGCATCTGGCACAATAAGGCCTCAACTGTTAAATACAATCTAGTTTCATTGACAAGGACCGCTTGTGTGTCTCAGCTGAACGGCTCGCCCTGCGGTGGTGCCATGCTCTGCGGCAAACACGCCGCGGTCTGCGATCGCCATTTCTGGTTAAATTCGAACGTCGGATCAGAAACCCGGCCGTTTCCGCCATTACCGAGGCAGAGCGCAACAAGCTCTCTGCGTAACTGAGAAAAGCGTTCAGCGACGAATAAATTCCTGATCGGCATCGTGCTCGGGATGGTGCACGTTTGAATGGTTAGCGCTCTTCTTCACATACTTTCTGTAGATATTGTCTACATCCAATGACTCCAGGGGTGCAACTGCCCGTTTTCACCGGGTCAATGAACCTTCGTGTCGAGCATGCGCTGGAGCGGAGTGCGTACGTGCCCATTTGGGCGTTATCTGGCTTCGCAGATTGTGCAAACGGATGAATCGCGGGATTCACGTTTCCCCCAGGTCCTCTCTTATGGTGAAATGCGCGCAAGCTGACTTTGGAACTGGCGTATGGCAAATATCCTGTGGCTCGGAATCTTCGTGGTGAGCATCGGGTCCTTGGTTTGGGCCTCGGGCATTTTGATCGCTGCCGCAGAGCGCATCGGTCGGGGACTGCACATGTCACCGTTTGTTGTCGGGGTCCTCGTGGTGGGGGTCGGAACGTCGTTTCCTGAGCTGGTCTCGTCTGTGTACGCGGCGCTCGCTGGTGAGACCGAGATCGTTGTAGGCAACGTTATCGGCTCTAACATCACTAACATCCTCGTCGTTCTCGGTATCGCCGGGCTCGTCTCCAAGGAGGCACACCTAAAACTGGATCTACTCCACATCGACCTGCCTATGGTGCTGGGTTCTGCGATACTGCTTGGCTTTCTGATCGTCGACGGTGGCTTTACTGATAACCCCGTTGGCAGTGCCTGACGACGTTATCGCGTTCTCGATGCCGGTCCTGATCGCTGTCACTGTGCTCTACGTTCTGGTCACGGTTGATGCAAAGATCAACCGCTACGAGAGCGCGTTGCTGCTGCTTTTTTATGCCTACTTCATCGGCCACCTGTACCAGATCGCGTAGTCGAGACGCTAGGAGTCTGCGCCGAGTGGAACAACCAATTCATCGCCGGAAGATAGCTGTTTTTTCGTATTATTTTAGTTGGGCTGCTGTGAATTCAGAATTTCATGCTCCTTGACCGCTGTGGTTAATGTAATCCCTGTTAAACAGTAACAGACCCAATTATCTAACCATTGTGTAGGAGAGCGGCGCGTGTGATGCGGGTTTTTCGAGCGGGTGCAGAGTAAATGCCCTGTTACCCAATGTCAGCAAGTTAAGCTGTAAGGTGTTCACTATAAGGTGCTTTTGTAGGCCGGATGATGGATGTCATTCTTGGTGTTGATCGGCCTTTTCGGACCGCTTCCACAGTTCTACTGCTATAACGAAGCGTGCGTTCAATCAGCAAGCTAGTGTCATTGTGCGCGTGTAAAACCAGATGGACGATTCTGTGCTTCATCTTTGATAGGGCTTGGGTAAAATTTTATCTGTTGGTGGTGTCTTAAATGCTTGGTTTCTTTAGTCGTTATTTGCTGTGCTCTATCCGAACTACCGGCTGACGGCCAAGTCGAAACAATACACCTAACGATCGGAGGCGAGATCAGTACGAACACCGCAAAACAGCCAATCATCGGGTTCATATTCTCCAACAAAGGTCTGATGTATAACCTGACCCTCGAAGGATCAAAGATGACCAAGATCGTTCGCTAGCAGATTCTGTTGAAAAGCTCGCTGAAATGCGTACTACGCGAGATAGTTCACGCGTCGCCAGCGACCAGAGTATGCTCATTAATGGTGGGGTAAAGGTCGAATCAACGCCCTATTACCCGAGTATCAACCGTTTTTAGCCAGTCGTTAATCCCAATTCGCTCAGCCGGAATGACCAATTCCTCCTGAATTCAACGCGACCCTCACTAAGAACCGCGCTCGCCGGTCCATGATGTGCCATTTTGCAGGCCAGCTCTACCCAACCGGCCAGACGGCACTCCGCCGCGATTGTCAGGTTCGCAGCTATTGGTATGTTGAATAGCTGACTTGTGTGTCACAGCTGAACAACTCGCCCTGCGATGGCGCCCTGCTCTGGGGTAAACCGGTGGCCTCCAGATACAGCCCGTTACCGCGCAGGAGCGTCAGTATCTTGTTAATCACCAGTGAGTCGTCGATGCGATGACTTTCATGCTGCTACCGCAGACACGACACGTTTTGATGTCGATATCGAACACCCGCTTCAAGCGTTGCGTTCAGCTCAGCTCATCGCTGCATGGCTTGCAACCGGCGTGGCTTCTGACACGGCTACTGTGGCCTTGTGGCCTCGGACGCCGCGCCGGCATCACCAATACGCGGCGTTGATTCTTGGGTGCGAATACGCGATAATCGCGCGCCCGTTATCCATAAGAACTTAACGTTAGATCAAGAATGAAACAGCGCAACTACAAGCGATTGATCGGCTTAACGCTTGGCAGTGCCCTCGGAGTTACCGGGATGGGAGCACATGCAGACGCGGAGCTTGAAGATTTGCTCGGGGTTTTGAAGGCAAATGGTGCGATCACACAGGCACAGTACGAACGACTGCTGCGTGAGGCCAACGAGGAACCAGCAAGTAAAGCCGAGACCGCAAAGGCCCAGGCGAAATCCCGCAAGAAAGACAAAAAGAGGCAGCAGACACAGGTCGAAACCGACGGCGGTTTAAAGGTCAAGAGCGCCGATGGTGATTTCGCCTTCGAACTGGGTGGCGAGCTCTGGTTCGATGCAGCGTTCTACCAGGAAGACGTGGCGCCGCTCGGAGATGGGACCGAACTGCGCAGGGCACGGGTATCGCTCGAAGGCAAGATGTTCGACGACTGGGCCTATACGGCCGAATACGATTTCGGCGGTAATGACGCCGAGGTCAAGGACGCCTATCTGCAATACGATGGTTACAAAACGCTCGCCTGGCGGGTCGGCAATTTCAAAGAACCCTTCAGCCTGGAGGACCAGACCAGCGGCAAGGCCATCACCTTCATGGAACGAGCTCTGCCTGTGGATGCCTTTGCACCCGGAAGAAATCTCGGCGTCGGCGCCCTCAGCCGCGGCGACAACTGGAGTGCGGCGGCAGGGCTGTTTGGTGAAGCCGTCGGTGCGGACGCCAGCGGCGAAGGCGACGAAGGCTTGGGCATCGCTGGTCGTTTGACTTTCGCCCCGGTAAAAACCAAACAGGAAGTCGTGCATCTGGGTGGCGCGCTGACCTACCGCAAGCCGGACGATGACAAAGAAGTCCGCTACCGCGTTAGCCCTGAATCACGAGTCACCGACGAAACCCTGGTCGATACCGGAGATATCAACGACGTTGACAATACCACACAGTTTGGCCTGGAGGCTGCCTACGCCAAAGGGCCACTATCGGTACAGGGTGAATACCTGAATACCATGGTAGCCCGGACGAATGCTTCCGATCTGAACTTCAACGGCTGGTATGTCTACGGCAGCTGGGTGCTGACGGGCGAAATGCGGCCGTACAAGGTCTCGAGGGGGCGATTCAACCGCATTGTGCCCAAGGGTGACAAAGCGGCCTGGGAACTGGCGCTGCGCTACAGTACCATCGACCTGAACGACAGCGACATCGCCGGCGGGAAAGAGAACAATCTGACTCTGGGTTTGAACGGCTATATCAACCGAAACGTGCGTGTCAGAGCCAACTACATCCTGGTGGATGCCGACCCGAGCAAAGACGGCGTCACCGACCAGCCCAGGATATTCCAGCTTCGCGGCGAAGTGTATTTCTAGCCCGCATTTTCACCAGGATCACGGGAGCAGGCGCGGGACGGAGCCCGCCTGTCTCACCCGATGGACGAGCCCTCACTTGATCTTTGAATCCACAAAGCATTTTGCTCAATCGGAAATACACAAGGTTATTCCACTCCTTCGTAAAATCCTTTGTGAATTCAAATCTCGGCGTGATCATCTCGCCCCCTGGTAAGACAGGCGGGCTGGTGTTCGTAAGCTAAGCGCCGCTCTGGAGCGAGAAGCGTAGCCATAGCTACGGCTTGAGTGAAGAGCAAGCTTTCGGACGCGAAGACCAGCCTGAATCGTGACAGGCAGGCTTGCACAACACACTGTATTTATATATATTCTAGTGCTGCCTAAAAAAGCAATATCTTTTCAGAGCAGGCTGGCGTGTAGCAGGGACCCCTCGCCTGCCAGGATTCCCCAAGTTAATGAATGCAAAAAGGTAACCTCAGGTTCACCCGCGATTTCGGCACCAGGGCCGCCAGACTCCGGGAATAAACCGACGCGCGACACGTTGTCTGAGCGAAGGAGGGGCAACCGTCGTGGTGAATCCAGGCCATGACGGCAATTCGTTACGCCGACAGCGTAACTTGAGTTACGCGTAGACTCCTCGTTACAGTTTGTCTACATTTTTTATCGGCTGTTTCTGGGCTGTTGATCGAGCGTCATAAGAAAGGCCGTTCAGGCGCTTGTGTCCCGCCGACGCCCGTTTGCCGGCGTGATGGGGACAAACCCATGAGACGAAGCATGCAACGATTTGTTTACCCACGGTTTGCCAGTGGAACAGCGAAAAACGGGATCCGCCTCCTGTGTCCGAATCAGAAAACCTGACGATGACGAAGACTACACCTAAAAAATTGACCACAAAGGTCTCGCGCGAAACCCCCGAGCAGACACCATCCGGTGAAAACCCGGCACCGCCGGCGGATACGCGCCAGGTGGCCGTCGTCGACTACGACAAGAATCGAGACGGCGAGGTCGACGAAGCGACAGTCACCACGCAGACGCAAACTACCCGTAAGAAGAAGAAAGACAAACAGTCCGCGATCGGCAGCGCTCGTGGCATCGAGACGATGTTTCGAACCTCTTACCAGGCCCAGCTCGACATGATCGCGCTCGCGACCACGAAGTCCAACATCATGATCTCGCTGAATGGCGTCTTGATCTCTGTGCTGCTGCTGTCGGCCGCGTATCTGATCAACACGATGCCGATGCTCATCGTGCCGATTGGCTCGCTACTGCTGACCTGCACGGTTGCGATTGTTTTTGCGGTACTGGCGGCCAGGCCCGGCAGTCGAAGCCACGAACGTTCGCTCGAAGATGCACGCGACGATCAGGGCGTGTTGTTAATCTTTGACGACTTTGCGCGTTTCCCGGCCGATCAATACATCGACTCGATGATGGATATGCTGCGCGACCATCAGCGCGTCTACAAGAACATGGTCGCCCATATCCACGACATGGGACAGACGGCCAATGAGAGTTTCGGCAAGCTGTATATTGCCTACAGCACCTTCATGGTCGGACTCGTCGTGTCGGTTGTGCTGCTGCTCGTCGTTGTCGTCAAACGGCTGGCAGCGTTTGTCTAACAATGACGCGGCGATAACGACCATGGACACGCCGAGATTTCGGGTCAAACGGGTAGATATCGTCATCTGGTCCGGCGGCGCGCTGCTGCTTATTCTTGGGCTACTGGTACTGATGTTCGCCTTCGAGATTCCAGTGCAGGAAGAGGCCCCGGCGCAAGACTATAACCGGTTTCTCACTATCTATGAACCGTCAGCCGCTGCCAGCCTGAGTGATGGACGTCTCGTCGTCGTCGAGGATGAGAGCCACAAACCGCTTCACTTGCTCACGCCGGATTCCACGCTCGGCTTCCAGAGCAGGACGATCAGTACTGCGAGCCTGATCGATGTCGTGAGCGGCAAAGGCGAGGTCGAAAAGCTGGACGATCTCGAAGGCCTGGCGATCGACAAGCATGACACCATCTACGCCATCTCGTCGCACTCGCAGACCGAGTCCGGCAAGCGCAAGTCCGGACGAGAGAAGTTGATCCGCTTCCGTCTCGACGGCAGTGAGATTGTCGACCTGCGCGTTTTCGAGGACCTCACCGAAGAACTCGCCGCTGCGCTTCCACGGCTCGACCAGGCGGTCCGTGAAACTAAGGTCAAGGAAGGTAAAGACCTGAACATCGAGGCGCTGGGGCTCAGTGCCGATGGCCGCCGGCTGCTGATCGGTCTGCGTTCGCCGGTGATCGATGACAGGGCGCTGATTGTTGTCGTCCAGAACCCGGACGACGTCTTCGAGCAAGGCGGCCTGCCGTTGTTTGCGCCCGAGCCGTGGTATCTCGACCTCGG
Source organism: uncultured Gammaproteobacteria bacterium (assembly GCA_942492025.1). Taxonomy (GTDB): domain Bacteria; phylum Pseudomonadota; class Gammaproteobacteria; order SZUA-229; family SZUA-229; genus JABDQW01. The sequence continues at coordinate 589,937 of CALODJ010000008.1, forward strand.
CAAGGGCGGAATCCGCGCTCTCACCTACGACCCGGAGTTGGAAGGCTACCTGATCGTCAGTCGACGTGAAGACAAAAAGGGCAAGCCGTTCAAACTCTGGTTCTGGTCCGGCGATCCGGCGGTAGAGCCGCAGCGCGTCTCGATCGCCGGCGTCGAAAACATCAATCGTGCTGAAGGTATCACGCCGATCGTCCAGGACGGCGAACGCCGCCTGTTGATCGTGTTCGATGATGGCAACAGGCTGCGACGGATCGGCGGACACTACCGGATCGTCGATTACGCCGACCTGGGCATCGAGTGACCGCCGTGTCCCGGACAGGACCGCACGGCGTGGTCACAACCCTGCTGTCGTATAACAGGATGCCGCTAATTTGAAACAAAGAGTGAACAAGTACATCACAAATAGCGTTAGCGTGGCACAGCGCTGCAATCCTGCGGCACTCTGGGTACGCCAGCGGCTTGCCTCGCTGCGGCAGCAAAGACCATGATTTATCTAAGTATATGCCGTTAAATTCCGATCTCTAAGCTTAGCGGTGAACGGGTTATCAAAACTCACTGTGGTATAACAACGCGACGCGCCAGCGAGCGTGTTACCGCATAACCCGCCGATAAGGAGCTTTTCACCGCTCTGAAATACAATCGAAAAAAACGAATTTACTTTAATATAATTTCGAATTTTATTTATTAGTTATTTATTATATTATTTTTTTCTAATAAATCTAACCCGATTGACAGGATAATCGAATGAACGAAATTCAAACCAAGAGCCCGCGTTCGCACAACGACGTCATCGAGCTCACCACGCAGACGCAGCCTACCAGGAAGAAGAAGAAAGACAAACAATCCGCGATCGGCAGCGCTCGTGGCATCGAGACGATGTTTCGAACCTCTTACCAGGCCCAGCTCGACATGATCGCGCTCGCGACCACGAAGTCCAACATCATGATCTCGCTGAATGGCGTCTTGATCTCTGTGCTGCTGCTGTCGGCCGCGTATCTGATCAACACGATGCCGATGCTCATCGTGCCGATTGGCTCGCTACTGCTGACCTGCACGGTTGCGATTGTTTTTGCGGTACTGGCGGCCAGGCCCGGCAGTCGAAGCCACGAACGTTCGCTCGAAGATGCACGCGACGATCAGGGCGTGTTGTTAATCTTTGACGACTTTGCGCGTTTCCCGGCCGATCAATACATCGACTCGATGATGGATATGCTGCGCGACCATCAGCGCGTCTACAAGAACATGGTCGCCCATATCCACGACATGGGACAGACGGCCAATGAGAGTTTCGGCAAGCTGTATATTGCCTACAGCACCTTCATGGTCGGACTCGTCGTGTCGGTTGTGCTGCTGCTCGTCGTTGTCGTCAAACGGCTGTTAGGCTGGTAGCGTTGGTCTAATAATGACGAGGCGATAACGACCATGGACACACCGAGATTTCGGGTCAAACGGGTAGATATCGTCATCTGGTCCGGCGGCGCGCTGCTGCTTATTCTTGGGCTACTGGTGCTGATGTTCGCCTTCGAGATGCCGGTGCAGGAAGAGGCCCCGGCGCAAGACTATAACCGGTTTCGCGCTATCTAGAGAAAAAGGTAAAGAAAAAGGTGACGGAGGGATTATTTGTTCTCGCGGTAGGAACGCCCGTTACCGGGCGCCCCCCGCACAGACCCCGGCGTGCAGTTTTCCCGCACCGGGTTCCTCGGTTGTACTCGCTTTCGCGACGAGCGCGCCTTTATGCAAAGACCCTATGCTCACGTTGTTTCTGCACGATCCTGGGTGTCGCCACCATCAACTTCTCCAACGCAACTGTAAACTCCGACCAGTTAAAGCTCCTGCGTTTTCCGCCACGTCGGTTGAGCCATTTGAAGGCGCATCGAATGGCGTGTGTATAGAAGCTTCCCAGGGCCTTTGCATTGCTGCGTATACCAAAGTAGTTGTAGTGCCCTACCAGTTTACGGTTCAGTTCTTTTACGAATTGGCGTCCCGGCAAATGACGATGGCTTCTGATCCATTGCTTCATCCGCTGCTTGGCTTGTCGCAATTTCTTACGCGCCGTCCGCTTCATCACTCGCAGTTCACCTCGCCGATCCCGGTTCCAGTAAAGCTCGAAACCCAGAAAGGCGAAACGCCGGCGAAGGCCGGGATGAAAGCGGCTGAAACGCAAGAGCCGAGTCTTTTCCGGTGCAACCTGTAAACCGAATTTCTCCAGGCGTCCAGGCATGGCCTGATAAAACCGTTGGGCCTCGTTCCGACACTGGAAGGCGCAGACATAATCATCGGCGTACCGAATCAATAGCGCCTGCCCCTTGCAACGCGGTTTGACCACGCGCTCAAACCATAGATCCAGTGCATAGTGCAAATAGACGTTGGCCAGTATCGGAGAAACAATCCCGCCCTGCGGACTTCCGGTGATCGGGTGCAGTATCTGACCATCGATCTTCAGTATACCCGCTTTCAGCCATTGGCGAATGAGTCCAAGAAAAGCCTTGTCATCAATCCGCAGGCTCAGCATCTCCAGCAACCAGTCGTGGTCGATATTATCAAAGAAACCCTTAATATCCGCTTCTACCACATAACCAAACTTGCCAAATTGAAGATTGAACCCCAAGTCTCCGGCCGCCTCCTTGGCGCTCCGCCCTGCTCGGTATCCATAGCTGACTTCCAAGAAATCCTGCTCATAAAGGGCTTTGAGAATCTTGGCGCATCCAAGCTGAACCAACTTGTCTTCCAGCGCGGGGATGCCTAACGGGCGCTCTCCGCCCCCTTCCTTGGGTATATAACAACGCCGAACCAATCTGGCCCGGTAGCGTTTCGTTTTCAGTCGTTCTGTCAGCTCCAGGATGTTGACGATGAGGTCCTGTTCATACGCCTGTGCCGTCACCTCGTCCACTCCACTGGCGGCTTTCTTGTTCAGATCGCCCCAGCAGCTAAGCAACAGGTTGGCGTCCAGGCACCGATAGAGGTCCTGAAAACGATGGTCTTTGCAGGCTGACGCCCGCTTGGCTATTCCCCACAGTGAGGTTGTCT
>CALODJ010000009.1:0-259092 GCA_942492025.1 uncultured Gammaproteobacteria bacterium
TTTGGACTTTTCGCTGCTTTGACCAAAGCGCTGCAGCTTGGCTAATCGTTCGGCTTCTTCGTAGAGCTTGATGCGTTTTTCGTAATAGGCAATTTGCTTTTTTTGTTGCTCGATTTGCGCAACGGCCGCATTGAGCGCCTCGTCCTTCTGTGACACATCATCCAGTAATTGCCTCACCTGAACAGACTGGTCAAGAGCCGTTTTTTGTTGTGGTTTTGCTGCCGTTTGCATGATCGTTATTCTAACAGAAACAGCCACTTAAGACATCAAAAGACAGACTCATAATGCAACTTTTTATGCCCTTTCATCAGGCTGATATCGTAGCCATCGAGCAGCCAGTTAATTTGCTGACCTGTTAGCAACATCACCTGATCACCGGTACGTGGCCAGCGAAATTTTTCTTCCGCCAGGCTTTTGTAATACAACACAAAACCGTTATCCTCCCAGAACAGGCATTTGATCTTGTTACGCTGGCGGTTGGTAAAGGCATACAGACCACCGGCGAACGGATTATGCCCCAGCTCCTGTTCAACAATGGCCGCCAGTCCCCGAAAGCTCTTGCGGAAATCCACCGGCTCCCGGTACAGGTAAATCCGCGGCATATCCAGGGCCGGACGAAAACGAGCCTTCATCACAGTTGCCGCAGCAGTTGGCTGACAACCGCCAGGTTGTTCTGATCAATCCCCTGGATCACAACCCCGTTGGGCAGGCGCAATGACAAACCGGACATCGACCCTGGGTGGGAGCGCTCTACCGGCACAAAACCACTGCAAGGTGTGTCACCGTATTCCTGCGCCTGTTCAACAAACTTGCGACGCCAGTAACCAAAACGGTGGTAGTTCAGATCATGCTGTTCACAGAAGGCTTTTTGGGACTTCCCTGAATGTTCCCAGGCAGTGATCTGCTCATGCCAGTAACGTGATAACTGTTCGGATTTCTCTATCGTTGCCATGCTGTTCTCCTGTGCTGTTGTTCGACAGGAGACAGTCTTCAGAAAATCAATTCAAAATAACAGATGTCGATTTATGGGCGCTTACGTTATTCAAGCCTGCCTATCACGGTTCAGGCTGGTCTTCGTGTCCGTAAGCTTGCTCTTCACTCAAACCGTAGCTATGGCTACGGTTTTCGCTCCAGAGCGGCGCTTACGAACACGAATCCTGCGCCTGCTCCCGTGATCCTGCTGAGAAATGCGGTCTAGTGCTGGTCTGATCCGGTTCTGGTGGTTCTTCTGATCGGTTCTGCGGTTCTGCGGTCTGTTTCCACACCCTCGGACAACTGCCGGGAGGAGCGCAGGCGCGTCGCCTGCTTACATTGCAGCTGGACGAGAAATCAGGCGGGTACATCATCAAGAAACTCATCCGCGAGGACTAGAATTCAAGACCACGATTTTTCCTTGATTTTAACCAGGAAACCGCGGACTGTACCAATAAGCGTTGTCAGAACCAGTTGATTTCGATGCCGGCATATACGCGCCGTTCCGCGCCCGGTTCGTAATAGCGGTCGTTTCTGGCATTGATCCGCAGGTTGTCAAGATGTTCGGTGTCGAACAGGTTTTCGATGCCAATGACCAGCTGGGTATCATATTGCATGTTCGAGAGTTTGCGACCCAGGCGCAGGTCGGTGACGGTTTGCGATGTAACCTCGACGGTGTTGGCGTCATCGGCATAGCGGTTGCCAATGTGTTGTGCGGAGAGTCCGGCGAAATAGCCCTGCTTGAATTGGTATCTGGCATCGATAAACGCGGTCCAGTCAGGCAGTCCCGGCAGTTTGTTGTTGCTTGCGTCATCAAAGCGCGCATCCATGTAGGTTAATGCTCCAGCCAGTTGCAGACTTGGCAGGGCTCTTGGCCACCAGCGACCACCCAATTCCAGGCCGTCGCGACGGGTACGATCGGCATTGCGGTAGAAAGTACGCTCATCGCCGGGAGCGGCGCCGGGATCACCATCAACGATAATCTCGTCTTCCACACGTACCGTGAACAGGCTTGCTTCGAGTTGAAAACTATAAAGGTGGCCACGCAGGCCGATTTCGAAGCTGCGACTGGTCTGGGGTTCCAGGCCCGGGCGAAAGCCGCTGCCATCTGGATTGGCGAACTCGGTGAACGTGGGGGCCTCGAAGCTGGTGGCATACTGGCTGAAGGCGCTCCACCGGTTGTCCAGGCTGTGACTGTAACCCAGGCTATAGTGGGTCTCATCATAGTCGCGCTCGCCGGAGTTGTCGATGCCGCCGGGTTGCAGCTGATCGTCGATGGCCAGGCGCAGGCGGTCGTGCCGCACACCGATGACCCAGCGTCCCCGTTGCTTCCCGACTGGTCCGGCCAATTGCAGTCCCAGGCCGGCATTGCGCGCCGATTCGCGTTGATCCAGTGCCAGGTCATTGCTGATGCCGCTGCGACAAATGAACGGTTCAAGGTCGATGTTGCGGCAATAGCGTTGTCGGTCATCCTGCTGGTTTTCCAGGCTGAGTTGCGTGTGCAGAAGGAGTTCGCCCAGTGGGCGCTGGTAATGCAGCGCGCCGCCGATGATCTGCCGATCGTAGTGAATCAGGCTGTCGCCGGGAAAGGGCAGTTGCTGGCGAAAGTCCCGTTCGGTCAGCCAGCCTTGCGCGCGAAGCTGATGGTTGACACCGCCGAAGCGTTGCACCATGCCTAACGAGGCGATGTTCTGATCGACCTGTTTCCCGGCGTCCATGGCCTTGGCGAGCGGGGCGGCCTGGGAGGGATCGCTTTGCCATTCCTCATAAGTCAGTCCGCCGGGGTCTTCGGCCAGCGGATTGTTGAGGTGATTCAGGGTCGCAAACCAGTCGCGATTGCCTTGTCGATGATCGAGCCAGAGGCCGACATTACGCCGTTCCACCGCGCTTTGCTCGCGATAGCCGTCTTGTTCAAGCTGGGTGACGGCGCCACGGTAGGCGAATTGTTCGTGTTGTTGGCTGAATGCGCCATGTACACGGCGCAGGCCAAAGCCGCCAAGCTGTGTCTCGACCCTGGCGAACGGCTTATAGCGCGTTGGATAACTGCGGTAATCGAGCAGGCCGCCGCTACCATTGCCATCCAGCACAGCGTTGGCGCCGCGCAGCACCTCGACCGATTTAATGGAGCTGGGATCGATGGCATCGATCTGCGCCTGGCCGTCCACCGTGGTCAGGGGAAAGCCGTCCAGGCGTACCCGCACGCCGCGGATACCAAACGGCGCGCGTGCACCAAAACCGCGGATCGAGACACGCGGGTTTTGCGCGAAGTTATTGCGGTTTTGCACCAGCACGCCAGGCGCAAGGTTCAACGCATCGCTTGGTTGTAAGGGTGCACGACCATCTCCGATATCGTTATCGTCGATCAGTGTGACCCCGCTCGGTGCATCCTGCCAACGGGTTTCAATCAATGGCGCTGTTATAGTAGCCTTCAGCGGCGTCTGCTCGTCAGTTTCTTGCGCGTTGGTCAGACCGGGCCACATCGCCGTGGCGGCAAACATCATTGTCAAGAAAAGCCGGGGCATCGTGTCGTGATCAGGGATTATTCCTTTTTAATTTCGGCTATTCCCCGCCGGTCACTATTGCTTGCCTAAAGGTTTCATCACATAGACTTTGCCGCTGTCGGTTGAAAAATACAGCCAGCCCTCGGGGCTCTGTGTCAGGGCGCGGATGCGTTCACCCAGCTCAGTCAGTAGACGTTCTTCACCGATAGCTTTGCCATCCTCGCTCAAGGTAACCCGATTAAGGTGGCGCAGTTTGAGCGCGCCGGAAAACAGGTTGCCGCGCCAGGCAGGGAAGGCGTTGCCGGAATAAAGCAGTAAACTCCCCGGGGCAATCGAGGGTGTGTATTGTTTGATGGGTTGTTCCATGCCTTCACGATGCGTGCCTTCACCGACTGACAGCGGGCCCCAGTATTCTTTACCATAGGAAATCACCGGCCAGCCGTAGTTGCGGCCGGGCAGAACCAAATTGATTTCATCGCCACCGCGGGGGCCGTGTTCAATCAACCACAGGCGCTTGCGGGTGTCGTCATAGGCCATGCCCTGCGGGTTGCGGTGACCGTAGCTCCAGATTTCGGGCTGCACATTCTTGCGCTGTATGAAGGGATTGTCCTGCGGGACGCGGCCGTCACGGTATAAGCGCATTACGCTGCCGGCATGATTGGTGAGGTCTTGCGAACTGGGTCGCTCACCGCGGTCGCCAACACCAAAGTAGACATAACCCTTTTCATCAAATGCAATACGACTGCCGAAGTGACGACCAGTGTCGGTGGCCGACCGGGTTTCAAGTAGTTCCTGCCATTGCTCCAGATTATTCGACGTTAACTTTGCACGGGCAAGTACGGTGACACCCTGGTCATCTTTATTGCGCACGAAGGTGAAGTAAATCCAGTCACCGGTTGTGAAATCGGGCGGTACGGCAACATCCAGCAAACCACCCTGGCCTTCGGCCAGTACAGCGGGTGCGCCTTGCACCGGAGCAAGGCTTTTACTTTGGGTATCGAGTAGTTTGATGCTTCCTTCACGCTCCGTGACAAGAAGCCGGGTATTGGAGATAAACGCCATCCCCCAGGGGGTACCCAGTCCGTCGGTCACTTGTTCAAGTACGAAGGTGACTTTTTCGCTTTGTATAAGCTGGGGTGAAGCCGCGTAGCTCGGTAACGAAAGCAGAGTGAGCAGGCATAGTAACAGGGTACAATGTTTCATAGGGCCTCCTTGAGTGTGATCATTATAGACAACACGGGAACCTCAATATTCCTCCATGTCACCCAATAATAGCCAGGTCAGCAAACAGTTACGCTTATATCATAAACAATCGAGCGACGAAGCGGTGCAGGACCCGTGGTCAAGCAACCTACGCAGGGCGTCGCGACGATTTGAAAGAGAAGGGCTGACGCGCGAAGCGTGCAGCCCTTTCAGTTTCAGCATCGTCCCAGTTTCTTTCACACAAACGCTCCAGGGCGAGGTGAAATCGTTCCGGACTGGCTGGAAAATGATGGTTGATTGCCGGGTAATAGGGTGCCTGTAGCATCTATGTCCCTGCCCTGAACCTTGACGCAGCGCCAGTAGATTCGTACATATATTTATCGGAAATCGAGGGGAACCTGGAGCTGTTCAAACGAATCTGACTCTATTAACTCAGAACCCAGGGTGAGCAACGATGCCACAGGAAATTACCAAAGATGTTATAGGGGCTTTCAAGCGACAACTGGAAGACCATCCTGTTTATGAAGCAGTTTCAACCATTCAAGCGTTGCGCTGCTTCATGGAACACCATGTCTACTCCGTGTGGGACTTCATGTCTCTGATAAAATACCTTCAGTCCGTCGTTGCGCCATCAAGCTATCCGTGGTCACCAAAAGGCGATGGACAGGTCAGGCGTTTCATCAATGAGCTCGTCCTTGAGGAGGAGTCTGACGAAACGGATGTTGACGGCGAATACGCCAGTCATTTCGAGCTGTATCAGAAAGCAATGAAAGAAGTCGGCGCTGATGCATTGCCATCCAACCGCTTTGTCGAAATTGTTCTGCAAAAAGGTATCACAAGTGCACTTGAGCTCTCAACGGTACCTGAGCCATCGCGCGTATTCACGTCGACGACGTTCGAGTTTATACGAAGCAATAAGCCTCATCAAGTTGCCGCAGCCCTGTCACTCGGCAGAGAACACATCATTCCGAGCATTTTTCGTTCGATCCTGCAAAAGTCTGGCGTTACCGAAGAAAAAGCGCCGATCTTTCATTTTTATCTTAATCGACATGTCCATCTTGACGAAGATTTCCATGCGCCTTTGTCATTAAGACTGCTCAATGGACTCTGCGCCGGCGATGCGGTCAAGATTGGTGAAGCCATTGAGGCCGCAAATAACGCAGTGCAAGCTCGTCTGGCATTCTGGGATGGCGTGCTGGAAGCGATCAACTCGATTCAGGCAGAGCGGAATCATCCGGTTGACGCGAAGCGGGCCTTGTAACACTTGCATATACGGGTCGGACCAGCACAACGTATCGAATAATAAAAACAATCGTTTAATATAATATCCCTCAAGAGGCTTAGAAGCCTCGTTTTATGGACGAAAACACTGCTTTAAGGAGAATGCATCATGCCACGCGCCATTCGTTATTTTCTCCCGGCCATGGATGGCACATTACTCACCGCTGCCACAACCAAGTTATTTATTGAAGTGCGCCAAAAATCGAAAATGCCGGCTGTTGACCACTGCTTAAACACACCAGGTACAGCGCTTGGTTAATTCAGCTTATTTTCCGCTCTTCACTTTTCAATACCCACAGCAGTCCTGTAATTATTTCACATAGCTGATGTGGAATTCTTCACGCTAAAAATTCAAGTGATCGCATAAGCTAATCCTCAGGATAAACAGCAACTAAATGAGTATAAAGCCATGTACTACACCGATATCAAAGACTATTTGCGTTTAAAAGAACAGAAAGATGATGTTACAGGTGTATGTGTTGTTGTGATCGGGATTGTCCTGGCCGTGATGATCTACCTGGTTCTCATGCTTGGGAAATCCGGGGACAGTATACCTATTTCCTAATTCATGCCCCGTTCGGTATAGAGCTGCGGATATCTGAGGATTGCCTCCGGATTTCCGTTTGAAACTCACCGATTCGCCACCTTTATTGTTCAGATTTATGTGCATTGTTCTGATAGTGATTTCATGAACATGAAAGGCCGAGAGACTTGGATTTGAAAAGAGCGTGAATGCCGTACTCACGATGCGTGTTGCTATTCATAAAATGTTCGTCTTGCCTGCGGAGGCAGGCATCCAGCGTCTTAAGTCAGTGGATCCCGGCTAAAAACATGCCGGGATGACGACTAAGTGGGAAAGCAGTGCCTCCGGCGTCTTTTTTCATTCTAAGTCACTGGATTACAGAATCATCCATGTATTCTGCCCCTCGGGACAGCCTTCGGCTGTTAAATCTGCTCCAGGCTGATTTCATCCGGCTAAAAACATGCTGGAATGACGGTGTTATAGATCATATGTTTTTAAGTCTGCATGTCGATGATATATATGCAAAGTTGCGAAGATCCGCCGATGCGCGACCAATCCTCAGAAATCATCCGCTTCCAGGGTATAGGTATAGGTGCCCTTGCCTTTGCCACCATGCACATAGACCTTGTCCGCGACCTTATGTATCCGTTCCAGTGAAGCATCGAATGCCTTCAGGTATTCCTTTTCGACGCTTTTGATCTCCGGACAGAGCGATTTCAGCGCATCCGCTGCCACAAAGAATGAAATCTCGATCGTGCTGTCGTAACCCCAGAAGCAGACGCGGCTTCTGTTCGCATCGAAACTGCGGCTAATATTCGGAAAGTTCAATCTCATCGTCTGTTACCTGAACGTTGCACCGAAACCATGTTGTCATCCGGATCCATGCTCTTCAGAAATTTGAAAAGGTCACTGTCCGTGGTGAGCACCAGGGTCGTGTTTTCGTCAATGGTCGATATGTAGGACTGCATGGTGCGCGTAAACTCATAGAACGCCATCGCTTCCGGGCTCTGATTGTAAGCTTTGGCATAGATCTCGGTTGCTTTCGCGTCCGCGACGCCGCGGATTTCCTCGACCTGCCGGTAGGCTTCGGACTGGATCTTGTTGAGGTCACGCACCCGGTTGCCGCGGATTCGTGCGGCCTCGCCGTTACCCTCCGACAGAAAACGTTCCGCGATCTGCCGGCGTTCGCTGATCATGCGATCGTAGATCTTCGGTCGCACGCTTTCGTTGTAGTTGATGCGCTTGAAGCGAATATCGAGCAGTTCGATACCAAACACGCGCACCTTCTCGGCCGCCGCAGCGAAGATCTCCTGCTCGACCAGTTTGCGTCCTTTCTGGATCGGCACCAGTGAACCCATATCCAGCTTGCGTTCCGCGTCGGTCAGGAACGTGTCGCGCAGCGGCACGCGGTCCTTCGTTGTGCGGATGATTTCGATCAGCTCGTGCTTGGCGATCGCGTTACGGGTTTCGCTGCCCAGGATATCGTCCAGCCGGGATTGCGCGCTGCGCTCATCACGCAGACGCAGAAAATACTGTAGTGGATCGGTGATACGCCAGCGCGCGAACAAATCGACCGAGATGTAGAGCTTGTCCTTGGTCGGCATGTCTGACGGATTGCCGTCCCACTCCAGAACGCGCTTGTCGATCGGATTGACTTCCTGGATAAAGGGCACCTTTAATTTCAGGCCGGCAGTCGTCACGGGTTCACCGACGGGTTTGCCGAACTGGGTGATAATCATCTGCTCGACTTCGCTCACCGTATAGACCGAACTCATCACAACATACACGCCGATGAGCACGACCACGAGCACTGCTATTTGACTGATCTTCATGGCTTCGTCACCTTTTGTGAGTCGAGATTCAGCAGCGGCAGAATGCTGCGCGCCTGTTCATCGATAATGATCTTCGAGCGTAAACGCGGCATGACATCCTGCAGGGTCTCGATATAGATGCGGCGACGTGTGACTTCCGGGGCCTTGCTGTATTCCGCCAGTAAAGCGCTGAAGCGGGCGACATCGCCTTCCGCTTCGTTGATTCGTTTGAGCCGGTAACCATCGGCCTCGCGGATGCGTTGGTCCTTTTCGCCTTCGGCCAGCGGGATCACCTTGTTGTAATCGCGCCGGGCTTCGTTGATCAGTTTCTCTTTCTCCTGCTGCGCCTGGTTGACCTCGTTGAACGAAGCCTGCACCGGTGCGGGCGGATTGATGTTCTTCAACTGCACCTGGTCGATGCTGATCCCCATCTCGTACTTGGTTGACAGCGCCTGCATCTTGGCCAGCGCTTCCGTTTCGATTTCCTGTCGGCCGATGGTGATTACCTCGTCCACGGTGCGATCACCGACGACTTCCCGCATGACGGATTCGGAAACATAACGTAGGGTTTCACTCGGCTCCCGCACCTCGAAGAGGAATCTTACGGGATCCGAGATTCGGTATTGCAGCACCCATTCAACCAGTGCGGCATTCAGGTCACCGGTAACCATCTCCGTTTCCCGCTTACCGTCGCGGGGACTCTGATACGGATCGCTGGAGCCCGGAGTCGTGAAGCCGAATTCCTGCTTCAACTGCCGTTTGACGGGAACGATCGTTGCCGCATCGATGCCCAACGGCAGCTTGAAATGGAGTCCCGGTGGAACTTCTTTGAGATATTTACCGAAACGCTGCACCACGGCGACCGAGTCACTCGGCACCGTGTAATAGGCCGTCCATGCCCCAAGTGCAACCACGGCGATGACGGCAAAGACGATTAATCCGCGTGGCCCGCCACTGGGCAATAACTGCCTGAACCAGTCCCGCACCTGCCGCAGCAGCGCATCGAGATCGGGTGGCCGCTGATTGGCCCCGCCACCCCATGGATTCTGGCCACCGTTACCGTTATGTATTGGCATTGGCATGCCCTCTTTTGTGCTCAATTAAGGTCACTCTCTGTACTTTTGCGTTGCCTTCAACGGTATCCTGGTTCATCTCAAACCTCTTTATTCAAAATCAGACTGGCGGAATTGCCAGTCGAGCTTGCTTGATCGCTGGCAGTGCGCTGGCCTACTTATAGCCACATGCGCCGCCACAACTGACCACATCGGCGATCCTGATCATCAATCAACATCGAAATCTTCAAATGCGTGAAATCGGTCAGGAAGACAATCGGGCCAGGCGACAGCAGGTCGGGATCCAGGCACGATATTGTTCGGCAACTGTCAGATCAAATGGCGGCCACTCAACAGAATTGGCGTCAGCGAGTAAGGCGTTATTTCAAGAAACAAGAACTTTACTCAATGCTGTTCGGCAAGGGGGATTGCATATTTGCAGATCAAACGATGATATCAGTCTCCTCTCTTTGTATGGAGAAAGCAAATCAGCCGTGACATTAGCCGGGCGATCTAGCCCCCTGGTGAGAAATGCGAGCTAGTGCATCCGTTAGTAATCTGCGTTCCAGCACCGGTTTTATACTTGATTCTCGTTAATCCACAAACGCTGCCACCCCGCATGGCCGAGGCGGCGCAAAGTCGCGATGTTCTTCTCATAGATCACGGCGGCATCGGGAAAGGACGCCACTGCACGCGTGATGCTCGATTCACGTAACAGATGCAGCATGGGATAAGGTGAACGGTTGGTATAATTCTCGATATCATCCGCTGCGGCATCGCCGAACTGGTAATCAGGGTGGAAGCTTGCGATTTGAAATTCCTTCGCCAGACCCTGCTTTGAAACAGCAGCTTCGGCGGCAGGCAGAAAATGGCTGTACTCGATAAAGTTTGTCAGTACGCCAGGATGAATTATTAGCGTAGTTTCGCAAACATCGGGGTCCGCATCATGCAAAGCGCGAAGTTCATGAGAGAGGTCTTCCAGCAGTTCCTCAGTGGACTGAGCGCCACTCACGCAATAGCTTATACGCTGATTCACATGAACCGATTTGGCGAAGGGACACAGGTTGAGACCGATAACGGCCCGTTCGAGCCAGGTTCGCGTGGCGGCGACAACCGCATCAGTTTCGGCGGGGTGGAGTTCTGTGTTCATTTATGCGTTTGTCCTTTAAGTAGTGTCATTTGCTTCTATCCCTGCCACGAATCGACGCAAACCCTATCTGGCCTCATTATGCCAAAAACGAACGTTCTATATCGATTATTTACTTTATTAGCAGAACGCCAGGGTTGCTTCGTTAACCGTTGCCGCTGGCAATGCATGCGGACTTTACGCAATTTCCCGTTAAATTACGGGTAAAAAAGCGTCCATATTAGAGACTAACCATTCCCTCTTGCGCTCAACTCATGTATAAGTGCGCCATGAAAATACCCAAACGACTCCAGCCTCTGGTTGATGACGGCCTGGTGGATGAAGTCATCAGCCAGTTGATGAGCGGTAAAGAAGCCGCCGTCTATATCGTGCGCTGCGGCCCCCAGATCCGCTGCGCCAAGGTCTACAAGGAAGCCAACAAGCGCAGCTTCAAACAGGCCGTGCTATACCAGGAAGGCCGTAAAGTGCGTAATAGCCGCCGTGCCCGTGCTATGGAGAAAGGCTCGAAGTTCGGCCGTAACGAGCAGGAGCATACCTGGCAGACTGCAGAAGTGGATGCGCTCTATCGCCTGGATAATGCCGATGTACGCGTCCCCCAACCCTACGGATGCATTGACGGTGTCCTGCTGATGGAGTTGATCACCGATGGCGATGGCAATGTAGCGCCGCGCCTTAGCGATATCTCCCTGTCCGTGGAACAGGCGTTACAACATCATGCCGTCGTCATGCAATACGTGACACGCATGCTCTGTGCCGGACTGGTGCACGGTGATCTGTCAGAATTTAATGTACTGGTAGATGAAAACGGCCCGGTGATTATCGACCTGCCTCAGGCTATAGATGCGGCAGCCAATAACAACGCACAGGGCATGCTGGAACGAGACATTAACAACATAACCAGTTACTACGCTCTACACGCCCCCGAATTGCATGATAGTCAATACGCCAAAGAAATCTGGGCGCTGTACGAAAACGGCGAATTACACCCTGAGGTCGAGTTAACTGGCCAGTTTGAAGAAAACACACAAGCCGCCGATGTGGATGTGGTACTGCAAGTAATCGAAGCAGCCTGGAACGAGGAACAAGAAAACCAGCAACGACTACGTGGAGACGAGGCGCCGACCGTACACGGAAGTTGAGCCGAGAATCATACAGCCCTGCTATAGTATGGCAAAGTATTTTGTCGGCCATTGTGCACCGACAAAACCACGGATAATCCACATCGACTGCATGTAAGTTTTCAATAACACGTGCAGATCAAGACACGGATGAATGAGAAATGATGGCGTCTTTGAGACACCCTGGACACTTCATAGAAATGTACAGCTTTTATTTATTCTTTAATGCCATCTAAAGAGTTGATATGCACTTACTCTAGTCCTTTATGGCGCACTATATAAGAAATCGAAATAATGACAGTATAAGTATTTCGAGTATCTCCATGTGTCAGAGTAGTTTTTCGCCAAGGTCAATGGGTGTCCATGATTGGGTTTAGTAGGTAAATTTAATTGACATTCTAAATAATGCGTATACACTGGTTGCTAGCTAGAAAGAAAGTCTCTCTTGTTTATCAGCTTCTGTTCGTTGTTTTATTCGTAATTCGCCGTCCTGCAGTTTTTAAGTTCCAGCCAATTTTTCGGCTATTCAAGCCTATTACGGGCGCACATTTTTACTAAATATTCAGGATATTACGATGTCTAATATAACTAGCGGAACCGTCAAATGGTTCAACGAAGCTAAAGGTTTTGGTTTTATCGAGCAGCAGTCTGGTCCAGATGTATTTGCTCATTACAGTGCCATTGCCAGCACTGGCTTCAAGACCTTAGCTGAAGGTCAGCGAGTGGAATTCACGATAACTCAAGGCCAGAAAGGTCCACAAGCGGAAAATATTGTTGCTGTCTAACTAGGCGACAATGATTTACTCTGCTGCGATCGCAACAAATATCGTTAGCAGATTATAAGGGTAAGGCCACAAGGTCTTACCCTTTTTTACTACCCGCTGATTTCAATGGCGTCAAAACAAAAAACAAACAAAGACATTCATTGAAACTAAAATAAAGTCAGGTCTTTCAGTGTGCACAAATGATTTACAGCATCATGCTTCCTAATGAGCGATGAAAGACCTGTCCCCAAAATTTTTCGAACACCGACTGAGACATAAACGGGTTTTGAACAAGCGCTATCATAACTGGTGATGATAGCGCGCTATTGGTAATGGACAGCCGGGTCGTCACGCGGGTACGCCGGACCAGAAGGCGGAGCCCTTGGAACGTATAACCGGGTCGGGCCTGCCAAATTCATTGAAACTAATGAAGTAAGTCTAGTCCACCCTACACCTAAAAATGATGTTTGAAGAACGAATTGCACATGTTTTTTATCAATATAATTGTATTTTACAATGGCTTTTGCTGGTTCGACCCGTTTATGGTAAACAATGCTGGTGAAAATAGCAGCGCCATAGTAACCGATATAGTTATCACTGTTTAACACTTACACGCTTGTGTAGTGCTGCTAGATGGTGTCTTATAGCGTTATAGAAGTTAATAAGCCAAAGTAGGCGATGACTCCCATGCAAACAGTAAACAATGTGCTCAAATGGTCTTTCCTGGTAAGTGTCATGACCGGCTTGCTGCTGGTGGGAAGCATCTTTGCTACCTGGCTATTAATCGAGATGCTGGCTGTGTTGGTAGGCATCACTGCTTAGCAAACAAGAAAAAAGGGGACAGATCTATTCTTCAAGCGAGAAAAGTTGCCACCGCACGCGTCGCAGGTCTCGATGGTAGATTACGGCTGTTTCAAGACAGTCCCATCTGCCCCATAGGTAACGAGCAGCATAATGAGCAGCAAGATAATGGCTATCATGATGGTGGTATCCAATATTCCCAGGGCATGGCTTTCTTTAAGTAGTTCTACCAGAACGAAGAAGGTGGGAAACAGGAATATCAACAGGAAGATATTAGAAAGGGTGAAGTGGATAGGCAAGCCGGGATGATCCGGCAAGATCAGCGCTTGATAGATGGCGATACTCAAGAGAGTGAAGGGCAGTATCAGAAACATCACCTGCGTAATACCGCCGAAGGCATTGGCCAGGGCAATACCATACGCCTTTTTACGGTGCGATTTCCAAAGAATGACGTATTCGCTCATCCCGGCAGATACCGCCAGAATGAGGGCGGTCAGGATATCATTTATTCCCAGATCCTTAAAGGGGGTTTTGGCAAACTCTGCCACCTGTTCCCCTCCTATGACGGCACCGCAAATGCCCACCACTAACAATAAAGCGATAACTGGCCAGGGGCTGATCATGAGTTTTTGTAGACCAGGGCCAGGCGTTGTTCCACGTCCTCCTGCGACAAACCAAGAGTCTCATGCACCGCCTGCTCCTCGCTGGCGTAATTGACAACAAGTTAATAAAGATAAACACCAAAGATGATGAATAAGATTACGCTGATTATGGCCAGATCAATAGTGTAAAAACTGGATTTGGTATGGGGGTTGGCAAAAAAGGCCAGCATCACCAAGCCCAATATCAAGCCCATCGCCGCGCCGGCGGTGAGTATATGCGTCCCCGACTCAGTAATGGGCTCGGGCATGAGAAACTTGCCCTGCTTATCCTTGGGTAAAAAGTAGGAATAAAGGCTGAACACCAGGGCATTATTGTAAATAGTGATCAGGGCGATAACAAAAGCGGTGAGCGGGCTGGCAGGCACCACAAAAGCGATGACCACCAATTCGGGCAGCGTGGACAATATTTCGGCCACGGTGCCGCCCACATAATGATTCCAGTGCAGACGCGCCACCAACCGTTCGCTAAGCAAACGGAAACCAATATGATAGATGTCAGCAGTAAGCCATAGCATCAGGAAAACCGCGCATAAGAAGCACAACCCACGCAACTCGAGACAATCCAGCCGAAAAAACGGCTTAAGTTGTGAATGCAGTGGCCTGAGAGTTGCTGCTTTTTGTTTGCATGAACGGCAACTATGAACCTGGTGTTTGCCTGCTTTTGGTAATGGACGTGTTCTGGATCAATCGCAATAGAACGCGTAGCAAAAGCGACGTTAATGCGTGGTATTTGGCCTTAATTATTTTGTTTTTATAAGGATAATCAAACGTGGCTGCTTCGGGGTGAGTAGCCCCGGGGAGTTTCACCCCAAGGCGCTCGCAGAACCGTACGTGAACGTCTCCGTTCATACGGCTCCCATCATTCAGCCGGAAAAGGAACAGCCAAGGACCAGTGTGCGAATAGACCGGGATGATGTTTAGCCACCTGCCCAAGCCACCGTCTCGCACGCCGAGTGTACTGTGCCTTTTTCTTATACTTCCACTTAACCCATTTTACTAATGCCAGGTTGATATAACGAAGCACTGGGACCAGTGATGATCGTTGATAAACACTGTAGTAGTTTATCCATCCCCGGATGATTGGATTAACCAATCGTGCAATTTCAAACAAGGTCATGCGTGTACGCACATGCAACCGCCAACGCCGTACCGTCTGTCTGATCCGCTTGGCGTTAACAGGACTGATAGCTGGCGTAAAATTCACAAACAGCTTACCGTAACGATTGCGGACCAAACGAGGTCGGAAACAATACCCAAGGAAATCAAATTTCTTGGCAACTTCCGTGTGTTTCTGTTTCCCAACGTGACAACAAACAATCTGTGTTTTCTCCGGATGAAGCTCAAGCTTGCATTCCCGAAAACGTTTACCTAAACGTTCCAGAAGAGAGCGTGCTTGCGCTTCATTACGACAGTGTATTACCCGTCGAGTCGCCCGGAGGAACCTCCCCTCCAGGCGCTCTCAGAACCGGACGTGAACGTCTCCGCTCATCCGGCTCCTATCGTCCAGCCGCTGCATACAGCAACTTCCAGTGAGCAAACAGGTACGGTTGTTTCCGCGCAATGCGATTCAACCACTGGGCTGCTCGCCTTCGATGATGCCGTAGGCGTTTGTATTTTCGCGTCGCCCACATGACCAGGCGACGTTCCAGGCATTTCAGGGTCGGGTACAGTGCGGACTTGTAGTAGCGACTATAATAGTTGATCCAGCCGCGTACGATCGGATTGAACATCCGGGCCAGATCTTCTAATGTCTTGTCGCTGCGTAACGGCCAACTCCATCCGCGTGATCTCCGCCGGATAGCTTTAGCCGCCTTGTTGCTGATCGCTGGTGTGAAGTTGATGAAGTATTTCCCCCACCGATTCTTTGACCGACGGGGTCGAAAAGTATACCCCAGAAAGTCAAAACTAATCTGGGCCTGCACTTCGCGTCGGTCATCATCCTTACAGTAAACTATTTTCGTCTTCTCAGGATGAAGTTCCAACCCAACTTCTTGCATCCGTACGACCAGCGCTTGCTTCAGCTGTTCCGCCTGGGCTTGACTCACACAGTGGCACACACCATCATCCGCATAGCGTTCAAATGGAATTTCGGGGTACTCCCGCTCCATCCATTTATCGAAGGCGTAATGCAGAAAGAGGTTCGCCAGTAATGGGCTGGCGACACCGCCCTGTGGTGTCCCTTTCTGTGGAAGTGTCCGCGTGCCGTCTGGCATTTCAATCGGGGCTTTAAGCCACCGCTCAATGTACAGGAGCACCCATTTCTCTTCCGTATGCTTGCGCACCGCTCGCATCATCAGCTCATGATCGATATTATCGAAAAAGCCTTGGATATCGAGATCTAACACCCAGTCGTATTTCCAGCAGCGCTCGCGCGCCACCCCCACTGCATCCAGAGCCGATTTGCCCGGCCGATAGCCATAGGAATCCGGATGGAAATGTTGCTCCAGCTCCGGTTCTAGAAACTGCTTGGCCACCATCTGAGCAACTCGATCTGCCACAGTGGGAATGCCCAACGGCCGCATCCGTCCATCGCCCTTGGGTATTTCCACCCGCAGGACCGGTGACGGAAAGTAGCTGCCAGAGGCCAGTCGATTCCACAGCTTGTAGAGATTATCTTTCAGATCCTCTTCAAAAGCCTCGATCGTTTGGCCATCCACTCCGGCAGCGCCTTTGTTGGCCTTGACCCGTTTGTAGGCCTCCCAAACTTGACGTTTGGTAATACAAAACGGCTTTGCTTGTTTCAATCCAATCCTCCCGTTTCCGGTTGTTTTCTTTAGTCCAAGCTGGACGATGCTTCCCCTTCGCTCCAGTCCCATTACAGGACCTTCATCGCTACTCCGGGTCGCTCCGCCCCTGTGCCCTGCATCGGTACTCTCACACTCATGGGGCTTCCACTTGTGCTTCTCCCTTGCCATCAGGGCGACAGGTTCCCACGTTCCACATAAGAGCCTGTATCAAGTTCACGCCCTCTCTATGCCGGAGGCCATCTGGCCAGTCTTCAGGTATCCGCCAGACTGCTCCCGAGGTAACGACTACCCCTCGGTTTCGACCTCATCGCTACGCTTTCGACACTTCATCAACGGGTTCACTTGCGTTCGTCTCCTTGATACTCACCTGACAGAGTCACGCCCTGCCTTTTCCGTAACGCTCACCACCTCGGCTCTTTACCGACGCAGCTTACGGTGGTTTGAAGCCTCCACCTGGTTGGCGGCTTCGAGGGGCCCTCCCTCATCTCTTATGCAGCATAGCTGCACGGAGGACTTCGTCCTCCTGTGCGCCTTCGTGGCACACCGTCGTCAGCGTAGCGAGCAAATGGATTGTTCGGAAAATTCCGTTCCATCCACTTGTCAAACGCATAGTGCATAAATAGATTCGAAAGCAACGGACTGACAACACCACCCTGTGGCGTACCACTGTCTCGCTCTACTAATCTACCATCGGCCTGCTGAAAGGGTGCTTTCAACCATCTTTCGATGTATAAGCGCACCCAACGGCAGTCTGTATGCTTGTCTACCGCCCGAAGCAGCAGTGAATGGTCAATCGCATCGAACATACCTTTGATGTCAAACTCCAACACGTAATCGAACTGCCAGCAGCGTTGACGCGTCACGCCTACCGCTTGCAATGCCGACTTACCAGGTCGGTAGCCATAAGAGTCCGCGTGCAAATAAGGCTCTACACTCGGCTCGAAGGCCTGTTTGACGACCATCTTGCGCAATACGATCAGCAACGGTTGGTACTCCGAGTGTTCTCTTTCCACCTTGCGCTTTTGGTATCTCTACCTGCAGCACGGGCGGTGGAAAGTAACTGCCCGAACACAACCGGTTCCACAGCTTGTACAAATTGTTTGCTAGATCTTGTCCAAAATCCTCCAAGGATTGATGGTCAACACCTGACGCACCGCGGTTAGCCTTAACCTTACGATACGCATCCCATACTGCTCGCTTGGAAATACTAAACGGCTTTGTCTTAACCATGAGCTCCTCCCCCTTCGGGTTGACCCATCGCCAAGACAGAATGACGCAACCCCTTCGCTCCACAGACGTTACTCTGCTTCAACACTACTACGGGTTGCTCCGCCCCGGTGCGCTGCATCGGTACTCTCATTCTTACGGCGCCAACCGCTTGAATTTCTCCCTTAACATCAGCACGACCGGTTCCCATGTTCCCTAGAAAAGCCTGATACATCGTCACGCCACCTCCACACCGGACACCGCCCAGCCAATCAACAGGCACTCGCTGAACTTATCCCGGATCACAGTCTAAGACCCAGTTTTGATGTCAACCGATTTTCATTTCGACACTTCATCAGTGGTTCGCTTGCGCTCGTCTCAATGTATCTCACATGACGCCTTCTTCGACGCCTTTTCCCTAACGCTCACCACCTCAGCTCTTTACCGAAGCAGCTTAGGGTTGTTTAAAGCCTCCCCCTGCAGAGCGGCTTTGGAGGGCCTACCTCCATCTCTTCTAGAGTTACAACACTTTCAAAGACCTCCTATCTTGGTTAGTGCCTCATGGCACACAGACTGTGTGAAAACGGACTAAGGGCTGTCAAAATACCCGCATCATTGGATGTGCGTATTTTTTATGCGGCACGTTACGGGCGATTCGAGGCAACAGGACACCTTGTTGCCACCCACACTGGACGACTACGTTGATGCCGATCACCCCGTACGCGTGATTGATGCCTTTATCGATACATTGGATATGAAGGTGCTGGGTTTTAGTAAGGCAGCGACCCGTGATACAGGGCGTAAACCCTACCATCCTGGTGATCTACTGAAGCTTTATATCTACGGGTATCTTAACCAGGTGCGTTCCAGCCGCCGGCTGGAGGAGGAATGTCATCGCAATCTGGAGCTATTGTGGTTACTGCGACGACTGACACCCGATTTCAATGTATTAAAGGGGTGCCCATAAGTCGTTATCTGTCAACAGGGCGATAGCGACTTATGGGTGACCCCTTTAGCTTATTGGTACTGGTGCAGTTATTGTGGGCTTGCCAGTACGCTCAGCCGGGAATGCCTCGACTTTCCGATGTCACTCACGGACAACCACTTGCGTATGGTTTTGAAGAACTGGGTACCGCATTACAATCAAGGCCGACCTCACTCCCGCATTGGGTCAGGAATCCTCGATCCGCTAGTCGATTTCCCTGCTACACTACAAGCACATCGGCACCGTATTCCATGTCACCTTAAGGTTGCGGGTCATCCTGTCTTGGGTGGATTACATCACGAATATAAGCTGGTACCAAAGACGGCATGAATATTTGCGGACCACAGCGGCAAATATAACCTAAATCTTGATAAGGCGATGGAATCGCCATACCAACAAATCGGTACACAGCAGGTTACTTTATGTCCGAGAATGGTTTAGCACAGATAATTCAAGGAACACCGATCTCACCGGGTCTGGCGCAAGGCCTTATCCATGTGCAACACAGCCTGCTTGGTCCTGTAGACGCCCCGGTGGATATAAAACAGAACAACGTCGAAGAAGAGTTTTCGCGTCTTGATGCGGCTACTTCGAGAATCTCGGAGGATCTCGTCGCCTTGGCTACACGTGTGGAAAAGGAAATAGATTCCAGACTGGCTGAGGTTTTTGGCGTCCATCAAC
Organism: uncultured Gammaproteobacteria bacterium; assembly: GCA_942492025.1. Taxonomy (GTDB): domain Bacteria; phylum Pseudomonadota; class Gammaproteobacteria; order SZUA-229; family SZUA-229; genus JABDQW01. The sequence continues at coordinate 19,455 of CALODJ010000009.1, forward strand.
TCATGCTGAATGATTCCTCCTTGAGAGAGGAACTGAGAAAGGAAATCGTGGATAATCTGGTCAACGCGAGCAGTGCTGTGAAGACGGTATTTCTGCGTTGGGAAAAACGCTTCTTGTTGATGGAATCGCAGATAGCCAGGGACAAAGGCGACGACATGCGGGATATCTCCATACGCCTGCGTAGCGCCCTTGCGGGGATTACGGTGCACCCATTGGACGAGATCCCGGATGGCTGTGTGCTCGCGATCTCGCGTTTACTGCCATCTGACACTGTTTTTCTTGCTGGCCGACCCACTGCAGCTGTGCTTCTTGAATATGGGAGTACGGGTTCTCATGCGGCGCTGTTTGCACGCGAAATGGGCCTGCCATGTGTTTCAGGGTTCGCTGATATCCTGAATGTAATGCCTCATGGTGCGTTGGCACTGGTAGATGCTGATGCTGGCATTGTCACGCTTCGTCCCCGGAACGAACAGAAAGTCATCTTCCAAAAAAAGGCCGCTGACAAAGAGCATGAGTATAGCCTGGCACGATCGCGCGCAATGGGTCCTGCAGTCACAAAAGATGGTGTCACCATCTCCGTACTTGCCAATGTGGGTTGCAGCGCTGATACAGAAAAAGCGATGTTGAACGGTGCAGAGGGCGTTGGTTTGTACCGGTTGGAGCAAGCCTACCTGGGCCGTGTGGTACCGCCCGATAGCGATGAGCTCCTTAATGAGATGCGGCAGACACTGAACGCGGCGAAGGGCTGTACTGTCGATGTGCGGCTGCTGGATATTGGTTCCGATAAACCCTTGCCCTTTATAGGGTTCATGGCGGAAACGAATCCCTCCCTGGGCCGTCGCGGCATCCGCTTTCTGCGCGAGTACCCCGAGCTTTTGAAGACACAGCTGCGGGCCGTGCTGGAACTTGCCAGCGAATTTGACGTGCGTGTGCTGGTCCCCATGGTGACGCTGCCGGATGATGTTTCGGTTGTGGAAGCGTGCCTCGCTCAACTCTGTTTAGAGCTGAAGATCTCTCCTCCACCCGGGTTGGGAGCGATGATTGAGACGCCAGCCGCCGCACTTGCAGCGCAAGCGATTGTTAAGCATGTTGACTTTCTGAGCTTCGGCACCAACGACCTGACTCAATTTGCATTTGCAGCGGACCGGGAGAATGCAGCGGTGGAACACTATTACAAGGATGCTTCGGATGTCATATTCAGATTGTTGAGGCTGACGCACGATGATGTACCCGATGTTCCCCTTTCCTTGTGCGGCGAGCTTGCAGGTCGGCCGGAGCACATTCCCAGGCTCCTCCAGTGCGGGATAAGAACATTCAGTATCGCTGCACCATTGATTCCGATAATCAAAGAGACTATTCGAAATTCCTGGTGCTCAGCACCCTTGAAACGCAACCAATGAAGCAAGGGTGGCGATAACGGGGTTTTCCCAACTCAGCACGCTTTCGACTCCGCTTGTCAGGTTTCAGAAAGGAGGGCTAGCTAGCCCGCATATAATGAACCAAGGACAGCACCATGACACAATTTCTAAGCAATGCTCAGGATTTCGAGACATTCAGTCTATACGTCAGTATCCGCCAGGCAGAACTGAGTGCCCAGGACTGGAATCGGGATAAATCCGCAGGTCTGGCCCAGAATGAAGGTATCAGCCTGACCGATGAACACTGGACAGTGATTTCTTATCTGCGCAATTCCTATATCGAATACGGACTGCCGAGATTTGCCAGGACGACGGCCAGGGCTCTCAGTCGGAAATTCTTCGCCCAGGGTGGAAGCAAGTACTTGTATGGCCTTTTTGCCGGGGGCCCGGTTACGCAAGGCAGCCGCCTTGCCAACCTGCGCACACCCGCAAGCGCCACCGACGTTTCGTTTGGCACCAGCTATTGAAAAGTACAGATTCGGAATGCACGAAGAAACATTCCGTCGGTCACTCAAATTGCTCGCCGGCCACTCAAGTTCATCGACTGTCATCATTGATTGTCTGATATAAGCCTAAATTGACGCACACTATTAAGTCGGCGGTCACGGTCAGTGTTGCTGAAGTGAGACAGCAGTGAGCCAAACCCCTTTAATCTCGTTCGCTTTTTTGGCAAACCACTATATTTCAATAGTTGTTTCAAATAGGCACAAAGTAAAGAGAACAAGTGTATCTTTGTGTGAATGATCAGCCTATAGTGGTATCAAGCCGAGGTAATACCTCATCAGGTAAACAGAATCCCGATCGTCCTGCTCTTGCCAAACTGTCGTTTTCTTCTGCCTTTAGTCAAGTATTAGATGTTTCAAATGTATTAATTACCCAGGACCATATTATGGACAACAAATTATCGACCAAATCCAATGTAGTTAAACCAGTGTTTAACTTTGTTGGGCCTTTGAAGAGTGTTAGTGATGTTCAGTTTCGCGATCAAACACAAAGTCGTCGGTTGCATGAGCCAAGCAGTATCACCAGTCATACAGACCCGGTAACAGGTAATGACGTTTTAGGCACCGAGGGCCGTCCATTTGTTAAGGATGGTATTATGACTGTCTATTTTGAGTCTGAAGTAACACGTCAAATATACCTCGATACTCCAACAAATCACCCTGTCAGTATCCTCAATAATGTAGTCAAGGCAGACGATGATCGGGGCGGATGATCAATAATTCGGTCGGCCCCCTTTATTTAATAAAGGGGGTCGCCCATAAGTCGGCGACCTGAAGGGGCTGAACACGTCCGAAAATCAGTGCAATAACTGAAATGCAACCCGGCAGGTCGAGTGTAATTTGGTGGGATCATCGTTATTGCTGCTATGAGCGCCAGCTCCCGCCTGGCAAACAAGCTTTAATTTCTATCGAGTCCATTGAACCCTCATGGAAAGACAAACTCCGGCAGCGTGAAGAACTGGCGCGGATGCTGCCGGAACCGCTCGCGCTGCTAGCCAGGAGATGTATACCGGTCTGGGACGATCGGGACCGGCTCAATGAGGTGCTTCTGTAAGGCTTCTCGAGCAATACCGTATTGCACCTACCTGTATGTCGTCGACACACACGGTGTGCAGCTCAGCGACCATATCAGCCATACCGAGCTCATCCCCGAGCACTTTCACCTCAATCGCGCCGAACGCCCCTATATGAAGGACCCAATGCCGGCGTGAGGTTTCCTGTTGTCGGACGGCTAAGTCAACCTGGAAGAGCATTGGCCCTCGCCAACAGCACTGCAAGTCGTTGTTTCGGACACAGGCACGCTGGGCAAGCTCGGTGCAGATTTCGACCTGCGCAGTCTTCCGGTGACCTCAGCGCTTTACCAGGAACCGGACAACTGGCGGCAGGTGAAGGGCGACCCGGCAATCCACGGCAGTTTATCCCGAGCGGTGAAGTATGTTGGACAGCACACGCAAGATCCCCAGTTTTAACTTGGGTTTAACTAGCTGTATGCGCTCAATGCTTGAGAATTACGAACCAGGCATGGAAAATGAGAACAGGGACGCTTTCGTCTCTAATGCCAGGGACAGGATAATTGGGAATACCTTCAGATATCTGGGGTTGCAGTAAAATCAAAGGGTTCAGGCTCATTTACGGACTATGTGGGGTCAGATCAAAAACCCAGGCATAATGCTGCCCAGGATGATCGATTATTGACAAGGCCCTTCAAGGAGGATCTACTACAAAACAGGGACAGACTGCGATCCCTGAATCCACCGGTAAGAATTAACGGTCTGTCCCTGGTTATTGGGCGTCGCTCATGGCGAAGCTCCAACAATGTCCCAATCAGACTCAATGTAGCCAAAGGATCATTCATGCGTCAAGCAACCGTAGCCGAACTGGATGCACCGGAACTCGAAGTGTTCGTTTCCCGGAAGTGGGATGAAGATGTCGTCCCGCGGCTGATCGAGTACATCCATATTCCCTGCAAGTCGCCACACTTTGATGCAGATTGGGCGACGAACGGCCATATCGATGCCGCTGTCACGCTGGCAGAGCGGTGGTCGCGCGATCAGCCCATACTCGGGCTGAAAATCGAAGTCGTTCGTCTTGAAGGCCGCACGCCCGTGCTGTTCTTCGAGATTGACGGCGAGGCGCCTGGTACCGTGTTGATGTATGGTCACCTCGACAAGCAGCCGGAGATGACTGGCTGGCACGACGGCTTTGGCCCGTGGATACCGGTGCTGCATGAAGGCAAGCTCTACGGCCGCGGCGGCGCGGACGATGGTTACGCCATCTTCGCGTCATTGCTGGCGTTGTCTGCGTTGAAAGGGCAGGGTGTTGCGCATGCGCGTATTGTCGGACTGATCGAAACGTGTGAAGAAAGCGGCAGCTATGACCTGCCGCATTACCTCGACGCATTGAAGTCACGAATCGGCAATGTTGATCTCGTCATCGGTCTTGATTCCGGTTGTGGTAACTACGAACAACTATGGGTCACCACCAGCCTGCGTGGCATGGTCGCCGGCACGCTCACAGTGGAGGTGCTAAACGAGGGCGTGCACTCAGGTGATGCCAGCGGCATCGTGCCGTCGAGCTTTCGCATCGCGCGCTTGCTGCTTGATCGAATCGAAGAGGCGGGGACGGGCCACATTCTGCCAAACGAGTTTTACTGTGAGATTCCGGTCGAGCGCAGCGAGCAGGCGATGCTCGCAGGCAAGACGCTGGGCGATCCGATGCTGACGCGTTTTCCGTTTGCCGGCAAGACTGAACCGATGACTCATGATCACGGTCAGGCCGTGCTGAATCGTACGTGGCGACCCTTCCTGTCCGTCGTGGGCGCGGATGGATTGCCGGCGATCAAGGATGCCGGCAATGTGTTGCGACCGAAGACTGCATTGAAACTCAGTTTGCGCCTGCCGCCGCTGGTCGACGGTCAGCGCGCCACTGAAGACCTGAAGCGTATGCTAGAAGCCGAGCCACCTGAAAATGCCAAAGTTACTTTCGAATCCGACCAGGCTGCCACCGGCTGGCACGCGCCGCCAACTGCGCCCTGGTTGAAGGAAGTAGTCGATGCGGCATCGAAACAGTTCTATGGCAAACCGGCGATGATGATGGGCGAGGGCGGTACCATTCCGTTCATGGCAATGCTCGGTGATTCGTTTCCAGATGCGCAGTTCCTGATTACCGGCGTGCTCGGTCCGAAGTCGAATGCGCACGGCCCTAACGAGTTTTTGCATATTGCCTATGCTAAGAAGCTGACCGCGTGTGTGGCACAGGTGATTGCGGGGCATGCAGCGCGCAATTGATATTTGCGCGAAAAAGGAGAGAGGGATCAAGTATTCCAGTTGGTTAAACAATAACTCTTTCGTCACCTTTGTTGAAATTAATCATGTTCGATATAGATAACTGGCAAGCTGCGCTGGCCAACGGATTTGAGCTGCGAAGTTCTGGTACTACCGGCGAGCCTAAACGCATCTTTCAGACACCGGCGAAATTACTGGCAGCAAACAAGGTTGCTGTCGCCGCACAGAACATCACTGCACAAAGCCGGATATTGACTGTCTGCCGTATGACACATGCCGGTGGGCTGCTGGCGCAATCTCTGCCGGCATGGAGTGTGCATGCCCATGTCGAGATAAAGCCGTTTAACGCCTTTAGTTTCTGGCGGGATATAAAAGGATACACGCACACCCATCTCACCCCGATGCATTGCAAGTTGTTGATGCAGACCAAAAATTTCAGCACTCTGGATCTGGGGGGTGCATTCGTTACCTGTGGCAGTGACAATGTGACATTTGACATTATCGAGACATTTGTTGAGCGTGGTGCCGTGTTTATGTGTAACTGGGGTATGACTGAGATCGGCCCTATCACTATCAATACTGTTTTTGACACGCTGGATAAAGTCAAACAGTATCGCGAACAGGCTCTGGCCGATGGCACTTTACTGGGCGACCGGTATTTTTGTGAATACAAAATTATTGATGATGAGCTCTGGGTACGTGGTGACGTGTGCGTATATGAAGACTGGTTTAATACGCATGATCTGGTTGCGCTCAATGAGGAGGGCGCGATGTATCATCTGGGGCGGCGTCAATAATCATGGAGATCCAGGTATAAATATGCAAATCCGGGGACAGTATGAACCGCCCCAATTATTTAAGTCACTCAGATATGGGGGTTAGATGAAATCTATTACCCTTGCAGCTTGGTTGATTAATAATTCCCTCGTTTCCTCTAACCAGTGAATAAAGCCAGTACGGGTGCCCTGTGCAATCATCGCTTGAACAACTGATGAGTCATTTTGCCGATGCGGGCACGGTGGAATGGATTGGCATAAGGCCAGGTAAAAAAGCGGCTTTGATTTCGGTGAATAACGTGATGTTGGATCCGTCGTACGGCTTACACGGCGATCATTATGCGGGCCGTTCGGGTAAGCGGCAGGTGACGCTGATTCAAGCAGAACATCTACCCGCTATTGCATGCATGATGCACAGGGAACGCGTGACCGCTGATCAATTGCGACGCAATATTGTTGTCAGTGGGCTCAACCTGTTGGCGCTAAAGAACAAGTCGTTTCAACTTGGTGAAGCGATTCTGGAGTATACGGGGGCTTGTCACCCTTGTTCTCGAATGGAAACCACATTGGGCTTTGGGGGCTACAATGCGATGCGGGGTCATGGGGGTATCACTGCGCGTGTTGTGCATGCCGGCATGGTTAACGTGGGTGATGCGTGCATAGTGGTTCAATAGCAGGAAGGGTTCAGCCCTGCGTCTGTAAAACCCATCAGCTCTGATCTTGTAGACCTGGTCGCAAAAATGGCAGAAAACCGCCAGCGCGCGCAGTTAAAGACGGCATTTAACGCAGGCTATTGACATCCCCGGCGAAGTCCTTGGTGACTACTTTATTGCAGTGACGAGTTTTGCCGAACACTCCCGGGTGGCACACCGAACTCGCGTTTGAACGCGCGGCAAAAAGCGGCTTCGGATTGATAGCCCAGGCGATCGGCGAGTACAGCGAGCGGATCCGAGGTCTCCAGAAGCTGGGTCCGGGCCAATTGCATGCGCCATTGGGTGAGGTAACGCTTCGCCGAATCACCGACAAGCTGGGTGAACCGGGCCGAGAATCCCGAGCGGGACATGCCCACCTCCCGGGCTAACGATGCCACGGTCCAGTTATTCTCCGGCGCGCGGTGGATGGCTGCGAGTGCCCGGCCCACGTGTTTATCGCGCAGGGCCGCGATCCAGCCCTGGTTGGCTTCGGGTGCGGTGTCGATCCAGGTGCGCAGTGCCTGGATGATCAGGATATCGGCCAGGTGCGTGATCACCGTCTCACCGCCGGGGCGCAGTTCCCTGGCTTCACGCGCGATGAAGCGCAGCGTACTTTGCAGCCAGCTGTCTTCCTCATCATCCCAGGCGTCGATCTGCAGCACCTTCGGCAGCTGCGCGATCAGCTGCCGCCCGGCCACCTGGTCGAAGCTGACCACGCCGCAGGTCAGGTGGGTCATGTCACCATCGCCACCGTAGCGCATGATTTCGTAGCGATCGCTGACCTGTTCAACCGGTATGTCGAACAGCGGCTTTGTACTCGCATCGGTACTGCTGCGGATACTGTGGCCGTTGCCGTGAGGGACCAGCGTCAGGCTGCCTTGCTGCAGCAGGCGTGGTTTTTCACCGGTGACTTCGAGCCAGCAGTGACCCGCGGTGACGACATGAAACATCATGTAACCGTCAAAGGCAGGCAGGTCGATACCCCAGGGTGCGGTGAGTTCGGATTTGCAATACAGCGTGCCGTTGAGCCGCAGCAGGTGCAGGGTTTCACCGAGCGGGTCGGTGAGGGTCGGGATTGCGCGGGGTATGCCTGACATCGATCTAGTGTGCCATGGCGTTTGATTGAATGTCCATACGTCCTGGACGAAGGATTAAATTATATGGACGATGCGTGATTTTCCATCTGGTCCTGGCGGCGCATACTTGAGCAATGACGAGCCTGGAGCTCATTTCGATCAGACCTTAACCCGTGGAGGATAGCATCATGAAAAAGTCGCCCATACTCATCATCAGTAAAAACGGCAAAACCGGCGCGCGGGTCAACCGGCGCCTGCAGGCCCTAGGCTATGCAACGCGACCGGGATCACGCTCGACCTGTCCCAACTTTCACAGGGAGAATCCTGTGACATGGCGCCTGGCCATCAGCGGCACGCGCGCCGCCTATGTCACCTAACAGCCGGATCTGGCGGTCCCGGGTGCCGAAGCGACCATTACTGAGTTTGTGCGTACCGCCGCGTAAGGCGGTTTAACTGATATGCTTGAACCTGGTACTTGCCGGGCAGTCATAATAAATAACATTGCGCAAATAGGTAGCCCCCCAATGATGAAATCAAGTCGGAATTATTCTGGGCTGAGCCTGCTGTGTGCAAGTTTGGTCATGCCTGCCACAGTCACTTTCGCTCAGCAGTTTGAGCTTGTCTATGAGGCACATTCTGGGCAGGCATTTGCGCAGCCACACGATATCACTTTGTCATCGGATCACCGCTATCTCTATGTCGCGGATAATAACAACGATCGCATTGCCGTGCTGGATCCAGGATCGCTGGCTTTGCTGGGTAGCTTCGCGGAAGGTGAAGTGAGTGGGCCGCACGATGTGGTGTTTCAATCTGGCGGCAGGCTACTGGTTGCGGACACCGGCAACAGCCGCATCGCTATCTATGAAGTCTCGGGTAAAAAAGGGCAATTAGTGGGTGAATACACCGGCGATTTTTACCGCCCGGAAGGTGTGGCCGTTCACCCCAATGGACGAATTTATGTCACAGGTGCGGGCTCGAATAATATCGTTGCAATAGAAAACGGCAAGGCGCTTGCCAAGGCCGGTGGTTTGTCTTCACCGCATGATGTCGCAGTTGCCGCGGACGGTTCTGTCTGGATAGCAGATGCCGGTAACGATCGTCTGGTGCGCATGAGTGAAGACTTGAAGACGCTGACTGTGCTCGAAGGTAAGCCCTATCATTTTGATGGCCCGCGTTATCTGGATTTCGACAGCAAAGGCCGTTTGTATGTCGCTGATAAGTATGCGCACAAGATTAAAGTGCTCACACCAGACAATCAGCTCTTGTACACCTTGGGTGAGGATCGTTCCGGCCTGGGGCCAGGGGTGTTTGATCGGCCCGAAGGTGTGGTCATCTCCAAAGATCAGGTGTGGTTTTCCGATACCTACAACAATCGTATTGTTCGATATCGCATCCGCGAATAAGGAACGACTGACCATGAAACGACTCAGCGGTTTGGCCTGTATGCTTTTGCTTTTCGTTAGCTCAGCAAGCAGTGCTCAAGCAGGTGAACAGGATTTAATCCGGCAGATGCAGTCCGGTAGCGCCGTGTTAATGATTCGTCATGCCCTGGCGCCCGGCGTTGGTGATCCGGCAGATTTAAATCTCGATGATTGCAGCACACAGCGTAACCTGAATCATGCGGGGCGCGAACAGGCGAAGGCCATCGGTCATTGGTTGCGTAGTCGTGGCATTGGACAGGTAAAACTCTATTCAAGCCAATGGTGTCGTTGTCTGGAAACGGCGCGATTGATGCAGATGGGAACCGTGACGCCATTACCGGCATTGAATTCTTTTTTTCAACGCCCTGAGGATCGTGAGCCAAATTTATCGAGTTTGAGAAAGTTCATTCATGAAAACACAAAACCGGGTGAGCTCATCATCATGATCACCCATCAGGTCACCATCTCTGCTATCACCGGACAATGGGCTGACTCAGGCCATGGAAAATTGCTGCGCCCAACAAAGGCTGGCGGGATTGCGTTAGTGGGTGAACTGAGCTTTGAGGAATAACCCGAGACCAGTGTCATGCCCAGAACTAACCCGCATTTCTCACCAGGCGGCGTTAAATACTGATAAGGCACTAATCCATTTAAGAGCATCCAGATGATCAGAAATACAGTGTGTTATTCAAACATGCCTATCACGGTTCAGGCTGGTCTTCTTTTGCATGAGATCGTAGGGTGCGCTGTGCGCACCGTGAATCCTCAGTGTGCTGGTCTGTTTCGGTGCGCACGGCGCACCCTACGGCCGCTTCGCCCAAGCTATTGCTACGCTTTTCGCTCCAGAGCGGTGCTTACGAACGCCAGCCCGCATGTCTTACCAGGGGGCGAGATGATCACGCGGAGATTAGGATTCACAAAGTATTTTGCGAAGGAGTGGAATAACCTGGTCTATTTCCGACTGAGCAAAATGCTTTGTGGATCCAAAGATCAAGTGAGGCCTCGTCCATCTGGTGAGGCATGCGGGCTCCATCCTGCGCCTGCTTCCGTGATCCTGGTGAGAAATGCGGGCTAACCACGATACACTCGCTCAACAACGCCCCTCCAGCCGCGATATTCGCGTCCTGAAGCAGGTGCTCGCCTTTTTGCGGCCCTACCGCGGTGTGCTCCTTGGTGCGGCGCTCGCGCTGCTGGTCGCAGCGATGGCGGTGCTCGGATTCGGTATTGTTCTGCAGCGCGTGGTCGATCACGGCCTGAGCAGCGGCTCGGAAACGGCATTGAACCAGGCACTGATGCTGTTCCTGGTGGTGGTCACTGTTATGGCCGCTTCGGTGGCGGTTCGGGTCTACCTGGTCACCTGGATTGGTGAACGGGTAGTGGCTGACATCCGCAAAGCAGTCTTTGCCAAGGTGCTAAAACTGGAGCCGGCGTTCTTCGAAGTGACGCGTACCGGCGAAGTTATCTCGCGACTGACCGTTGATACCTCGTTGCTGCAGGTCGTGGTCGGTTCGAGCTTGGCAATTGCGGTGCGTAATGCACTGCTGATCAGCGGCGGGCTGGTGATGTTGATCCTGACCAGCGGCAAGCTGGCGCTGCTGGTGCTGCTCGGTGTACCGATCGCGGTGATACCGCTGTGGCTGCTCGGCTACAGGGTGCGCAGACTGTCGCGCAACAGCCAGGACCGGATTGCGGATATCGGCGCCTTTGTCGACGAAGTGCTCTATGGCATTCGCACCGTGCAGGCTTTCTGTCACGAGCGCATTGATCGTCTTCGTTACGGCGAGCAGGTGGAGGCGGCTTTTGATGCTGCTATTCAACGCACCCGTGTCAGCGCGCTACTCACGGCGACGGTGATGCTGTTTACCTTTGTCGCGATCAGTCTCGTATTGTGGGTGGGCGGACACGATGTACTGGCCGGGCGTCTTAGCGGCGGGCAGTTATCAGCGTTCGTGTTTTACGCCTTGCTGGTCGCCGGTTCGGTGGGTGCGCTGAGCGAAGTGGCCGGTGACCTGCTGCGCGCTGCCGGTGCGACCGAACGTCTGCTGGAGCTGCTCAACACCAAACCCGCCATATCGCCGCCCGCAACGCCCGTTGCACTGCCCGAACCGCCGCGCGGCGAAGTACAGCTGAGCCGGGTCACCTTCCATTACCCTTCTCGGCCTGATCGTCCCGCGCTTAACGAGTTGTCACTGCGTTTGCAACCCGGGCAGAAGGTTGCACTGGTCGGCCCGTCGGGCGCCGGCAAATCAACGGTATTGCAACTCCTGTTACGCTTCTACGATCCTGATAGCGGCGTTATTCGTCTTGACGGTATCGATATCCGTGACGCTGATCCGCAACAAATCCGTCAGCGCATGGCACTGGTTCCACAGGATCCGATCATCTTCGGTGCCAATGCCTGGGAGAACATCCGTTATGGATTGGGTGATGTCAGCGATGCGGATGTACGGCGCGCCGCCGAAGCCGCACACGCAGTGGAATTTGTCGATCAGTTACCGCAGGGCTTCAATACCTACCTCGGCGAACGCGGCATCCGTCTGTCCGGCGGACAACGTCAGCGCATCGCGATCGCCCGCGCCATACTGCGTGATCCAGCCGTGCTGCTGCTCGATGAAGCCACTAGTGCCCTCGACGCCGAGAGCGAGCGCCTGGTGCAGGATGCGCTCGAGCAACTGATGCAGGCACGTACCACGCTGATCATTGCGCATCGACTGGCAACGGTACGCAAGGTCGACCGGATCCTGGTGATGGACCACGGCCATATCGTCGCCAGCGGTCGCCATGACGAACTGATCAAAGAAAACGGTCTTTACGCACGACTGGCGGCACTGCAGTTTCGCGACACACCGGTGTCCCCCGAGCAGCCTGCCCCTGAGCAGCACTATGCGACACAAAAGAGTCGCCCATAAGTCGGTTTTTGTCAGCAGGCCGATGACAACTGAAGTGCATGCACCCTTAAAAATATGACAGCCACTAAAGGGTAACGTCCCCTTAAAACAACGGTATCAAACTGGGGCAGGCTGCCAGGGGAAGGCCGATCAAGCGAAAAGACAATGGTTGAAGAATCCTCCGGCACCTTTTTCTCTCTTTTTCTCGCAGTGGTCGTAAGGGGTGGCGTGGAGGCATATGAGTGCGTTCCGTGGTTTGGGCATGGCGCTCTCCTTAGCGCTAGCCTGTTTGCATAAGACTACGAACTTGATATGCTGCTGTCACTCGATTGAGGGTTGTCCACAATCATCAGGTTTCCACAATTACCATCACTTAGTTTGACGCAATCTGTTGACTTGCGCATAAAGGAGAGCAGATGAAACGGATTAAGGTTCTTTCGCAGGGTAAGCCTTTGTTAGTTGTGCTGTTGGTCGTGTGCCTGCTCGTGGGTGGAGGGGCTGCCTTCCATTGGTTGGGGCGCGATGGCGTAGAGGTCATTCGTCCGCATCGTGGATTGGCCGTGCTGGCTGTCTACGCGACCGGGACGGTGGAGTCGCCGGTCATGCTGCCGATTGCTCCGCGTATCGCCGCACGCCTGAAGGAGTTGCATGTTGATGAAGGCGCTAACGTAAGAAAAGACCAGTTGCTCGCGCGGTTGGAGGACGAGGTGTTGCGTCAGACGATCCTGGAATTGCAGGCTAATGAAGCATTTTTGAAGCAGGAATTTGAACGTAAGCAAACGCTGCTGAAGCAGCGCGTCATTTCCAAAACAGAGCATGACCGCGCCCGTACTGAATGGGCAGCGGCAAAGGCCGCCGTGGCCAGGGCCGCTGCCGAGTCCGATTTCATGAAACTGCTCGCTCCGGCGGATGGCCGCATTATTCGTCGTGACGGGGAAGTCGGTGAGCTGATTCCCGCTAATCAGCCGGTATTCTGGCTCTCCTGCAGTACGTCGCTGCGAATTTCCGCGGAAGTGGATGAAGAGGACATCGCTCTCGTGCAGCCGGGGCAGAGGGTGTTGATCCGCGCCGACGCATTTCCCGACCAGACGTATGAAGGATCGGTACAAACCATCACACCCAAGGGTGATCCGGTGTCGCGCAGTTATCGTGTGCGTATCGGGTTCAGCGAAGAAACCCCGCTGATGATCGGTATGACCGCTGAAACCAATATCATCATCCGCGAAACACAGGATGCGTTGTTGTTGCCTTCCGGCGCGGTGACGCAGGGAAATGTCTGGCTCGTCGAAGAGGGGGAGCTGGTCAAGCGCAAGGTCACCATCGGTGCTAAAGGACTCAAGCAGACGGAGATTCTCAGCGGCATAAAAGCGGATGATGTCATTGTGCTGAAACCCGAGGACGAACTGGAAGAAGGGCTGCATATACGCCCCCGGATGGTTCGGCAGGAGGAATAGTCATGCGCTTGCTGACCTCTATCGCCGTCAAGCATCTGCTTGCGCGCAAACGGCAAAGCCTGGTTTCGTTGCTGGGTATCACACTGGGCGTGGCGTTTTTCCTGACGATTTCCTCACTGATGCAGGGAATGGAAAAGGATTTCATCCGACGGCTGATCGATAACATGCACCATATCGCTGTAACGGATACTTATCGCAATCCGAGCCTGCAGCCGGCCGAGCGGTTCTATGACAGCAATGGAGCGATTGAGGTTCGCAGCGTCAAACCCGTGACCGAAACGCGGGGCATCCGTGGTTACGAACAGATCGTCGCTTACCTGAGCTCCTTGTCGGGCGTAGAGGCTTCCCCTATGCTTGAGGGGCAGGGCGTCCTGAGTTTTGCGGGCAAGAATATCGCCGTCACCCTGGACGGCATGGTCCCCGAAGATATACAGGATGTCGTCACCATTCAGGATTACATGATTTCCGGCAACATCAGCGATCTGATCGCAAACCCCAATGGTATTGTCCTCGGCGAGGAGTTGATTCGGACCTTCTCCCTCGAACGCGGCGATAACATCACCGTCACCGCTCCAACCGGACAGGTGCGTACCTTCAAGATTCTTGGCGTTTTCCGCACCGGCAGGTCGGACATTGATCTGAACCGTGGATTTGTCTCGCTCAAGCGTATGCAGGCATTGATGGATCGTCCGCATCGGGCCAATATCATCATCGTCAAGCTGCCGGATCCGTACCGCGCCCGCGCGATTGCAGCCGATCTGGAAAGTCGTATCGGCTACAAAAGCATATCATGGCAGGAATCATCGGAAGATATAATGAGTACGCTCACCATCCAAAACGTCATCATGTACAGCGTGGTCAGTGCCGTGCTGATCGTTGCGGCGTTCGGGATCTATAATGTCATATCCACGGTGGTGATGGAGAAGCACCGCGATATCGCAATCCTTAAATCCATGGGTTTCCTTGCACGCGATATCCAGCGGATTTTTGTAATACAGGGCTTGATCCTGGGAATTATCGGCAGTTTGCTTGGCCTGCCGCTGGGTAGCGCCCTGATGTATGCACTGATGCAGGTCGAGTTGAAGCCGTCGGACAGCACACAGGTCATTGTGATACCGCTTGACTGGGGCTGGCTGCAATTTGCCATTGCCAGCGGCTTCGCCCTGAGCGCAGCACTCATGGCTGCACTCCTGCCGGCCAGAAAGGGTGCACGTGTCCAGCCGGTCGATATTCTGCGGGGCGGGGTTTGAGCGAAATCGTTATAAGAACCGAGCATCTGACGCGCAGACTTTTCGGCGAGGTGCCGGTCACGCTGGTGGAAGATGCGGGGATGGAGATCCGGCGCGGAGAGTTCGTGGTGATAACGGGACCCTCCGGATCGGGCAAATCCTCTTTGCTCTACCTGCTTGGAATGCTTGATACGCCGACCAGCGGAACCCTCTGGATGAATGGCGAGAACGTCTCTGCCTACAGCGAGGACAAGCTGGCCGAATTACGCCTTTCTGAACTGGGCTTTGTTTTTCAGTTTCATTTCCTGTTACCGGAATTCTCGGCGCTGGAGAATGTGATGTTGCCCATGAAGCGTCTGGGCCGGATGTCCGATGAACAGATTCGCACCCGTGCGGCATCGTTGCTGACGGATCTGGGGCTTGAGGAACAGCAGCATAAACGGCCGCACCAACTCTCCGGTGGCCAGAGTCAACGTGTTGCCATCGCCCGTGCGCTGGCCAATGATCCGCTGCTGATCCTCGCCGACGAACCGACCGGCAACCTGGATTCGGCCTCAAGTGAGAATGTGGAGAATATCCTGAAAGAGCTGGCGCACCGGCATCACCGCGCCGTGGCGGTCGTCACCCACGAAACCCGCTTCGCCTCCGCCGCCGACCGCGTGATCACGATCGTTGACGGCAGGATTCAGTGCTGAAAAGATTTTATTATCAGCTGATTATGCTTATTTGCGTGGATAGGCTCGAGAGTAACAATCGAACAATCGGGGACAGACCAGAATGGCAGTAAGTTAAACGAGAAAAGGTGCCGGAGAGATCATTTTTTGACCAATCTATGACTCGCCAATACGATTACCTAAACAAGTTAAAGCAAAGCAGATGCTATGCCACGGCGTGCAAGGATGTACCTTCCAGGGCATCCCTGCCATATCGTTCAACGCGGCAATATCCGCGAAACCTGATTTGTCGAGCCAGAGAGCTACCAGGGTTACCTCGAGCTCTGGAAAGAGAATGCCAGGCGATATGGCGTAGCTGTCCATGCTTGCTGCCTAATGACCAACCATATACATTGGTAAACCCTGCGGTTTCGGGGGCAGGCCTTACATTTTACATAAGGAAACTCTGATTAATTCAGAGTTTCCGCGGCGCACGGATGCGCCGCCATTTTCAATCGCGTTAAGCGATTGAAAATGAAGGAAAACAGAAAATCGCATTTTATGTTTCCCGTGCTCTGATAATTCACGGATGAATTATTCAGAGCTTCCATAAATTATAAGGCCCGACCCTGTTCCCACTGATAAGGTGTGGCAGGTTTTTTCAATGGGACGCTGGACTGAAGTGCCTGGAGGCTTCCGGTTTGGTATTTCAATTTATGGGTGTCCCGTTGTTCGTAGTGGCGGGTACCGAGTTTCTCCCCGAAGAGTGCATAAACTTCATCAACGGTGCGCGGAGCACACGTCTGGGGGTGAAAGATGTTATGGTTACTGCTTGCTGCCTCGGGAAACAATTCCACGGCATGCATGCCGGGGCTCTGGTCCAGCGATTGCAGAAAAGTGATGGCGTCGTCGGCACCCAGGAAGTGGGTCAGATAGAGATCGGTTTCTGTGGGTTCACGATCGAGCGTGTGCACCAGTTTTTGCTGATTATCACGCACCATTTCGGCGGCCATCATTGCGGATAGGCGGGGATTCTTACGCAACGCAAGCAGGTGCTGGTACATCGATTGGTCGCGCACGAAGGGCCGCTGGTATCGGTACCGGGTCATGTAGTACTCGATGTTTGCTGCGTAGTCGGCAACAAGGCCATATTTTGCACCGTGCATCTTGAGGGTATTCAACCAGGTATCGTGGGTAAACTGGTACAAGCCTGTCGCCGAAGATGTCGCCGCCTCACTCTCGGGTTCGAAGTTGCTTTCAGTGGCGGCCAGCTTCATCAGGTACGAGAAGTTAACGCCGGTACGCACACTACTCAGACGGATGGCTGCAACGATACCATGGTCAATTCCATACCTGTTGGCATCACTGCGGGCAAGGTTCGCATAGGTCTCCATGATGACAGCAAGTTCGGCATCCTGCAGTTGTTTGGCGGAATCCGGCAGGTACAGGGCGCGGAATTCTGCGATGGCCTGCCGGGTACGCGCTCCCTTGAAACCATCTGCCTCTCCCAGGTCAAAGCCAAGTGTCAGCAGATTTTTTTGTTGCGCCTTCACTACCGGGTTAAAGCCTGAAGAGGGGGTATTGGCTTCTGGCTCCGGCATCACCAACAATGGCCCCCATGGCTTCTGACTCGCTGCTTTTGTCCTGGCGAAACGGGTTATCTGTTTGCCGGATTCTGGTGACGGCTTCTTTTCGCTCACGCTTAGGTGCTCATCGAGCACGGTCTGCGGTTCACTCATAGCGAAGACCCCAGGCTGGTCGATCTTTGTAACATTGCCCTGCGCGTCGTAGAAAACGCCGGTAGAGAGATAAGATACGACAGCCACAAGGCAGACAGCGACTACTGTTGCGAAGCTCCACAGATCGGACGAGGTGTCCTTTGTCAGTGATGATTTGAGGGCCTTCACCTGTTTTTGAATACTTTCGCGCTCAGTGTCTATTTCTTCAAGTCGCAGATTCAGTAGCTCGAGCTTCCTCTTTTGTCTTTCAATTTTGTCTTTCATAGCGGTTCATTTTTACTCAGTTCATACGACGTCCATTCCTGTTGGCGACGTCGCGTTACCGTACCCTTTGGGGTCACAGCACGATTTGATCACTTTGCAGCCACGACAACACGTGGATCTTGTAAAACCATATGCAAGTATTGTACAAACTATTTTTATGTCCATTATTATTCAATATGTTAAGAATATTTACTATATAATTTATTGAAGTAATACTGTAAGAATATCCGTCAGTATTATTGGTTATTTTACAGTTCCAGGTTGCCGGTTATCGCTCGTCCGGCTTGAACGCGATGGTCCCGAGGTTCAAAAATGAACGGGTCAGATTTATTTGATGTCTGTATTACGTTAATCTAGCAACATACAGACACACGGAGGTGCTGTGTGATCAAATAAATTTGTCCCCTATTAACTGCGCATGCTAGTAGAGTAATGTTCATTCTCGATAAAACATGTCTTACGTAATTCACAAGGATGAAGCACTAGGTATAGTGAATGTTACCTATACTGGAACAGTAAGCCTTCATAACAGAATGCAGGCTGTTGAGCGGGTATGCCGTAACTACAGTCATTTACAACCGTTAAAAATACTGGTGGATGTCCGTGAGCTAGTCATGGATCTATCCATTGAAGAGCAGCAGGCATTCGGAAAGCACCTGGCTAACCACCCTGGATTAACCAATACAAGGGTTGCTGTGCTTCACAAATCCGATTTTAATCCAAATGTAGTAATTGATAACAGCGCATACAGCAATGGTTATGTGCTGGCCCAGTTTTCGTCACTCACTGACGCTGAATTATGGTTGTCCGAATAAGTGCGTACCTTCTGGTATTTATAGATTCATTGATAACATCCATAAAAGAATAATAGGGGAGTGCGGCCGAGCAAGGTCGATAATTTCAGCGGGTGGGAGTCCCGCTTCGGCAAGGCAGGTTAGCCCGGATAGCAAGCATCGGGCAGGCGGTGGTAACTCCAAATGTTAGGCCGGGACGAGGGTCAGGCCGTACATTTCACATGTGAAATGTACGGCCTGACACTGTTACTGGGCTGTTACTGGAGCAGCCTGCCTCTGAGCAGCTCTATGCAAAACAAAAGAGTCCCCCACAAGCCGGTTTTTGTCAGGAGGCCGATGACAACTGAAGTGCATGCACCCTAAAAACATGAAAGTCACTACAGGGTAACGCCTGTTACTCTTTAACGAACTAATGCTATTTCACCATCCGCACACGAAAGCGAAAATTCCTCGCCGGACTGCTTATGTCTGTAGGTATAGGTCTTGCCGTCTCCCTTGTTCCTGATTTTCACCAGTGAGACCTCGTTACGCATCTGTTTTGACATGTCATCGATCTCTGCACGGTCGGGGCACTTGAACGTCATGAAAAACTGCTGCTTCATCATTATTTCAATCGACCGGGCCGATGACCTCGACTGCGCCTTTGCAACGAAATTCACCGCGTTCTTGCTCACCAGCAGATTATCCAGCGCCGACTGTGCCTCCTTTGTCCGCAGCAGGTCATCCCTGTTTTCCGCCAGCACCTGGCGATAGAGGTTCTCGGCCCGGGTGAGGTTTGCGTTTACGGTTTTAATGTCTCCCGAGCCCATGCCCATGGACACCATCGCCTGCTTTGCTTCAAATACGGTTAAGCCATAGCGAAGCTCGTCTTTTGCCAGCATCTTTATTTGTGCAGCATCATTTGCGTTGGAAGCGGCTATCTGTTCGAACAGGATCCTTGCACGCTTGTATTCGTAATTACGCTTCAAATTTTGTGCTTCATCATAGCGCGCACGCAATGCGCTGTTTTCAGGTCCGGTGTTGCCGGCAGGCTTTGTAGCGGCCTCCGGCGGCGCTACAACCAGCGCTTCAATCTTATCGTTCATTCTCTGCGCCGCGGTAAGCCCGATATGCTCCAGCGCGTCGTAGATGCCCTTGTAATCCAGGCCACGCAATGAGATTGACGCGGTAGATATATAAGTCGGCTGGTTACGTATATTCGCCTCTATCGTTAATTTTGCCGTCTCCGCAGGACCGATCAGCGACACATTAAGGGTCAGCGCATTATCCACCACACGGTTCTTCACAAGCTCAAAGATGCCCCCGCTAGACAGCTCAGACAACGCGGTGTCACCGGCTGCCGCTTTCATGTCTTCTACAGGCAATGGGAACCAGTCGCCATTGCTGATTTCGGTTCTGCTTGAGATCTTGATCGGCGCGACAGCGGTGGCAGACAATGGTAACAGCAGCAGAAAACAAGCGGCCATGTAGATGATGTTGCTGCAGAAACGAGATGGATGTTGAAATAATGAAAACATGCGGGCACTGATCCTTGCGTAATGGATTATCTGAATGCCCACTGATTATAGGCAATATCGGGCGATTCTTCCCGGTTGAGAGATAAACTCAGCGGTCACCCCACAGCCAGGCGGCGCCCATTACGCCCGATGAATCACTGGAGAAACATGCCCCACTCGTGCATGTGCTCGGTTGTAGGTTTGTGTATATACGCCATTGAGCTGACGCATGCCTTTGGACAGGTTCGCGTCGGTGGTTTCAATCAGCAAGTAATAGTGGTTACTCATTAGGCAAAAGGCATGACAAATCCAGTTATACCTGTCACATACCACTTCCACCTCCGATATATAACGCGTTCCTGTCGTTATTATTTTCACAGATCGCTTCGCGACGATCACCCCGTGAGGCCACGTGATAAAGCGCACCCGCATACTTCACTCGTAACGATCTGGACATGACGTATAGATAATCTATTTATAATTCGTGGCGATAAAGACAACATGGGGCGAATCAAGATCAAAGACCTAACCTTTATTCATTCGATAGTAGTCAATATGATATTTGATCCCTTTTCTGATGGTAGCTAGGGGCGCCGTGCGCATCACTCATTAAATCCTGATAACATGAAGTCGTCATGACTGATACCTTTTCCAAATTTATCCTGACAACGGTTCTGTTGATATCAGCAACGGCAGTCGGATGTTCAACATCAAAAACAACGGATGACCTGATCCCGTGCACAGAACCACGTCCCGAGGTCTGCACGATGGATTACAATCCGGTATGTGCCACGCGGCAGCTATCCGGTATTGAACGATGGAAGACCTACTCGAATGCCTGCACGGCATGTTCTGATGTCACTGTTATCGGTTACAGGAAAGGCGCGTGCAATGCTGTTAAGAAATAGTCGCCTTGTCTTAGGGAAGCTCTGAGTGTTCCCTCCAGGAATCATCAGAGCACGAAAAATCAAAATTCGATTTTCATTTTTCTTCATTTTCAATCACATATGTGATTGAAAATGGCGTCGCATCCATGTGCCGCAAGGAAACTCTGAATAAATCAGAGTTTCCTTAAAAAAGTCTATTTTATGTCAACCAGGTATGGGGTATTGCGTTAAAAAAAATAACAAGCTTAAAAATATTATGGAGAAGACAACACATGAATTCACAGTTTGCAAAAACACTGACGGGTATCCTGGTTGCACTCACTTTTGCCGCTGTATCAGCATCGGTCGCGGCGGGGAAAGGGGGTGGCAATCGTGGTGGGGGCCAGAGTGGTGGTTTTGGATCAAGTAATGGCGGTATGACGAATAATGGTGCTATGTACGGTGGGAGCCGGGCTTCCGGTAATAGCTATGAAAAAGGGTCTGGTAGTGGCAAGAGCCAGTCCAAAAATCAGCATCAGTATCAACACCAGCATCGTTATCAGAAAGGCAAAGGCAGTGGTCATGCTCAGGTCGAACGCAAGCAATACAGTGATTTTCAGGGTTGGCTGAATCAGAGCCCCCAGACCAGGACCCAGGATAATAGTCGTTACCAGACACAAATCATGAGCCAGGATAGCCTATAAAACGTATAGCAAGTTGACAGTCTTAGCACGTGTGATAGCGACAGTGTCAGCATTCTGCTGTCATTGTCATTAATAATGCAAGCGGAACTTTGAACTTTTTAGAATGATTGCCTGTCCATCTACGCAGGGATGATGCGTCAAAGGTTTAACGGACCGATAATCTTTTTGAAGGCCAATGATTATGAACATCCTTAAGAAAGACATCCTTTCTGCTATATTAATCGCGCTTATATTCGCGATCGCGTCATCGGCTTTACAGCTTGGCAAAGCAGGTGGTCATAACAGAAGTACAACGCAGTCAAGCGACACGTCAGTGTTGCAGATTGTGTGAGTGTTAAAAACATCAGTCGTTTTTTCGTTGATTGAGATCATAACAAGGAACTAATCATCTCGCGTGGGGGTCACAATAAATAATAGCAGCTGTGATTACTACAGCACCCTTGACAGCGACGACCCGGCTCCGTCGTCGCTGTCTCTTTTGATACCGACTTCCTGCAGTGACCTGGCAAAATCCCGTCCAGCTTTTACTATCTCATCAGCGACTTGGTCGTTAGTATGAGCCCGCATTTATCCGCCGATGGACGAACCCTCAATTGACCTCAAAATTCACAAAGCATTTTACTCAGTTGGAAATACACTCGATTATACCGCTCCTTCGCAAGACCCAGTGTGACAAATCCGTCTTGAACGGATTTGGACAGCAAAGCGACCCCGAAGGGGTGAGAAACAGGAATGTATCTCCTCAATCCAAATCACTTTGAGATCATCTCGCCCTCAGGAGAGAATGCGGTTTAGTGCTATTAATCCAAATATATTTGAACTTTTTGTAAATTAACGTAACAAAAGTAAGGAAATGCTCAAAAATAACACATCCAATTTTACTAAACTTCTTATTTGGGGCTATAAATATGAAACTTTTGAATAAAACTGTTCCAGCAGTTCTTCTTGCACTGTCTTTTGCGATGGCTTCTTCTTCGGTTCTGGCAGCAGGAGGCGGCGGCGGTCAAGGCGGTGGTCAAGGACAGGCTGGTGGTGGCGGCTCGCAATCCCAGGGGATGGACAAGTCAAAGCATCAGTACCAGTACCAGCATCAAAAAGGCAAAGGTGGCGGTCAGGGCAATCAGTCTGGCACGGGTGATAAAACCCAGACCCAGGATCAGACGCGTGATCAACAACAAACCACCACGCAGGAAAGTCAGTAGAATACATAGCAGCTGTGATTACAACAGCACCTTTGACAGCGGCGTCGGGACTTCGGCGCCGCTGTTTTTCTTATTACAGCTTGCCCCTAAATTCCAAATCCTTCAGGCAATACCCGGACTAACCCGCATTTCTCACCAGGCAGCGTGGAATACTGGTAAGGCATTGGTTTTTTGGAGTGAAGCTCGGATGATCAAAAATACAGAGTCACGCTGGTTTCCTCGTGCATCCGCGATATGGGGCTGTTTCGCCTCAGCACAGGGACGTCGAATAATATATTACAATAGGATATACGTATTTGTTAAAGCGAACAATCAAGAGCGTTGAATCGGTCGTAAAGGTTCTCTCTGCGTACTCTGTGTCTCTGTGGTGAGCTGGTTTTAACTGGCTTTCTCGTAAGCCGGCCCGAGCATCAATAACAGGATTTGTGCGTGTTCAGCGGCCTTTCGGCCGAGATCGGTCAGGTAACCACCATCCAACTGGGTAATAAGTCCCTTCGCATGCAGGCGCTTGACCGCTTCGATGACCTCGGGATTGGCGTTGTGGTGTACTTTAATGCCCTGGAAGTGACTGCTTTCCAGATTGAAGCGAATCAGCACATCGAGTTCATGCATCTGTTCAGGTGAGTAAGGCATGGCGGCATCTCAAAAATGGTCTGGGGTGCAATTGTATACAAACGTACGCGGTTTTACAGACCGAAATTAACCTATCCCGTGTGTTCAGATGGCAAACACGATCTTACCCTGCACATGTCCTTGTTCGATCATACGGTGTGCTACGGCCGCATCTTCCAGAGGCAACACATCGGAAACCGTTGGCTTCAACTTGAAATCCGTAATCAGCTTGGCACATCGATTCAGAATTTGACCCTGACGCCTGCGCGCCTCGGGTAGTTCCATTAGCATTGGCGTCAGCATTAAAGTGAAGCTGATACTCAAATTGCGATTTCGCGCTTGCTTCCAGCTGATGTCGGTGCCTGGATCGAGCAGGGTGTTGACATGCCCGTAGATTTTGGCAGCCGACAGGCTACGCTGAAATGTCTCGCCACCGATCGTATCGAGCACGACATCGACACCCTCGCCGTGGGTCCATTGCATGACCTCCTCGACAAAATCACTGTCGTGGTAGCGAATGGTCCGGTCTGCACCCAGCCGTTTAACAAATACCGCTTTTTCTTCTGTGCTGACAGTGGTGCAAACTCTTGCGCCGGCTGATTTGGCCAGTTGTATCGCAATATGACCAACACCACCGGCACCGGCATGAATCAAAATGGTTTGACTTGCCTTTAAGCCGGCACGATCAAACAAGGCTTCCCATGCAGTGATCGACACCAGCGGCAGCGCAGCCGCCTGTTCATAACTCAGCCGGGAAGGTTTCAATTCGGCTTCTTTTTCATCGAGCACGGTGTATTCTGCATAGTTGCCCGGCGCACCGCCGAGCCCGCCATGACAGAACCAGACGTCATCGCCTGGCGTGAAACGGGTAACGCGGTCACCGGTTTCAACGACGACACCGGCACCGTCGCATCCAAGTATCGCGGGCAGGGCATCATCAAAAAACACACCGCGGCTGCGCAGCTTGGTATCCACTGGATTGACACCGGCAGCCTTGAGCTTGACCTTGATCTGGTTGGGGGAACTGATTTCAGGTTCATCGATGTCGGCGAGCTGTAATACATCAGCCGGGCCGACATCGGTCATCAGGACTGCACGCATGCTGTTTAAACTGTCTCCATAAATGGATAATCGGTATAGCCGTGCTCATCACCGCCATAAAATGTCGCTTCATCGGGTGCGTTCAGGTCTGTATTCGCTTTGAAGCGCGCCACCAGGTCAGGGTTGGCAAGAAACAGCGTTCCGAATGAAACCAGGTCTGCATGGCCATTGCTGATCGCGGCTTGTGCTTTTGCCTGATCATAACCCAGGTTAGCCATGTAGTAGCCGTTAAAGCGTTGTCTTATCTGCTCGTAATCGACATCATGTTCGCCCCTGAAACCGCCTTCGACCACGTGCAGGTAGCCCAGCTGTTTCGCACTCATCGCTTCGGCTACATGATTGAACAGGGCCTGCGGATCAGAATCATGAATGTCATTGAACGAATTATCCGGTGAAATGCGCACCCCGATTTGTGACCTTTCCCACAGCTCAGCGACGGCATCAATCACTTCATTGAGCAAGCGGGCACGGTTCGCGATCGAGCCGCCGTATTCATCACCCCTACGATTGGTGCTGTCGCGCAGGAACTGGTCGAGCAGATAACCGTTGGCGGCATGCACTTCGACACCGTCAAAACGCGCGTCCTTGGCATTGATCGCAGCCTTGCGATACTGATCAACGATGCCCGGTAATTCATCCGTTTCCAGCGCGCGTGGTTCGACAAAAGGTTTCATGCCTTCAAACGTCACGGCTTCACCTTCGGCGCGGATGGCTGAAGCAGAAACCGGCTGTTGATGACCGGGCAACAGATCGGGGTGAGAAATACGGCCGCAATACCAGAGCTGAAGGAAGATCAGGCCTCCTTCGTCGTGCACTGCTCCGGTCACATTCTTCCAGCCGGCGATCTGTTCAGGGCTATGGATGCCGGGCGTTGCTGGATAACCGACACCGTCGGCGGAGATTTGCGTGGCTTCGGTGATGATCAGTCCGGCACTGGCGCGCTGACGGTAGTATTCGACATTCATAGCCTGCGGCACATTTCCTTCACCTGCCCGATTGCGGGTCAGCGGAGCCATAACCATGCGGTTCTTCAGGGTATTCGGGCCTATCGTGATTGGAGTAAACAGGTCGACGGTGGAATTATTCATGTTTCTTCCCTCGTATTTTGATAAATCAGTGTCAATCAGTTGTGCTACTGACGGGTTTCATCAGTTCAATGGTATTGCCTTCACTGTCATTGATGTAGATGGACTCCGTACCGTCGCGGTGTCTTGTCAGGGTTCCATACGTTGCAGCAGCTTCATGTTCGATGGCGATATGTGGGGGATGCTGCCCCGGAACAACCAGAGCAAGATAGATATTCTGAAAGCGCAACAGTGCCCAGGTGTCATCCTGGTAAACAAGCTCTGAGTTGAAGTTTTCTGAATACCATTTTAGTGCTCGTGCGATGTCCTTGGTCTGTATCGCTACATGATGAAGTGAATCAAGTTGTGTTTCAGTATCTTGCATGACCCTGGCTCCAGTGCTGTCGACGACGCTCAGATGGACATAATGATCATAATTGACATTCGATGCAAAACACTTTGCTACGACTAAAGGCGATCTAGCGCAACCAGTTTATCAGTAAAACGATAAGATCCGTATGTTTTACGTATAATACGGATCAAGGTTGCAGTCGTGATGAACTCAACCTGACGCCGAGAGGGCCACGTGGTAGCCACAAGTTCACCCGTTGACCATCTCTCAGCACCGTAACATTAACATATTCACCGCGTTCGCCGTCGGTGGTCGCTGCCTGTAGCTCGCTCCAGTTGAACAATTGACTGTCGGCGTAGCTAAGGACCACGTCGCCCGATTTTATGCCAGCCTGTTCGGCCGAAGAGCCAAGCATAACTGAGGTTATGCTGACACGATTCGACTGCCCGGTCGCATATAAATACCTGTCATAAGCATCATCGCCGATTTCCTCACGCAGAGAGACATCCTGTTCGAGTAAAGCGCTCAGTTCACGCGAATAACGGCTGGTTCCGAGATAGCCCTCGCGAGTAGCACGATCACGCAGTTCAAGACTCTGTAAATCCACCTCGTTTTTACGACGAATGATATCGGCTGCAATCGCTTCATCAATACCGGCCCTGACCAGATTCTCAGTCGTCAATGCCTGACCGGTATTGCGAACGGGTGGATCTTCCGGTGTTGTCTGCTCAACGGCCAGGGGACCAGGCTGTTCTGTTTCGTTGTGTTTGGCCGCAATCACTTCCTGTTCCAGTTGTTCAATACGCACACTGAGCAATTCGATGTGTTGTTCCAAGGCCATGATTCGTTCACTGTCAGAATCCTGTGAAACCATAAAAGCACTGGCCATGGGGTGATCATTGCTGATGTCAGGTATCGTGGTCGTGACCGGACCGACAGCAGCAATAGGTGCTGGTTTCCGATCATCAATACTGTACATCATCGCAATACCGGCAGCCGTGCCCAATATGAACAGGCCCGGTATGAAAATGTATTGATTGTTCACTCACAATTACCCCTTATAATTTTCGGTGATTCTCTGGCAATGAAGTCATAATGGCCTGCAAGCGTTACTTTTTACTGCTCTGCCCAAACCAGTCAGTAATGCTGAAGTCATTGTTGTAAGGGACACGTCTGGCATTCACAAGCTTGGGTGTCAGTGCGTTGAGGTATTCAGTCATATAGTGATGCTGCAGGTTTTTCTCGCTCAGCATTTCATTCAGAAAATCCGTCGCACGCATCATACTGTCAACGCCTTTCAGTTCTGACCAGGTAGTATCCTCGTATATAACCACTTCAGTGCCTAGATGCCAGTAGATGTCCATGTTCATCAGGTCCATCGGGTCCAGTGGCGGTACCAGCGGCACCATGTCCTTGGGCGTAACGATACGGTTCACATCGAGGTGGCTATACTTGCGGCCGCCGGCCACGTTGGTGACCTTGGGCTGGCCAAAAGTGACGACCTGATCCACATCAAAACCGTCAGCATCGAGATACATTGCGAGTATTAATGCAACCGCACCGCCCAGGCTGTGGCCGGTGGTGTTGATGGCGTAGTCCTTGTTCAGTTTCGCCTTGATCCTGTCGTAAATGAAGTCGGCAGATTTCGCGAATCCCTGATGCAGTTTGATGCCCGTTGGTTCGTTTGGCAACAGCACAAACGCGACGTCCACTAATGCATTTTCGATGTTAGACGTACCGCGCACGGCAAGCAGCTGCCGTTTTGTATCATCATTGGTGGCCAGCACATAAGTCACTGCGTACCCGGGCAACTGCTCCTGGGCTGTGACTGTATAACCCTGGGCAGCGAGGGCTTTTTCAATCGCAGCTTTGTCGTAGTAGGCCGCATCCGCAATCAGTGCGTGGTTATGGATGAGTCTGAAATACGCCGGGTCACCAATCGTGTTAGCGCCGACAGCGATGCCACACCATGTTGCCAGCACTAGCGACAACCAGCGTAAAGCGATTTTTCGATTCAAGATAGACTTCTTTCGGAAATTAATAACACTGAATACGACAAGTTCAACCCCCGACATGTTCCGTCAAGCGAACATTCTACACACTACAGCCATGTCATCACAGACGAGCACATGTGTGGCATTGCCTCAACCATCGAACTCCACTATTTCTGACTTAACAGGCTGCCTGTGTTTGCGCGTATCCATCCCTTGTTTCACATCGTGACGATGAGCCTCAAAGCGTCCAGCCGCAGCCGCGTTGCATCGATCAATTGCGTCAAAGCTTGCAGCTGTTGATCGAAAAATGCGATTTCCTCATCACGCACGTTTGGGTTGATCTGCTTCAGGGCCTTGAGACGATTGATTTCCCGCATCAGGATGTCCTCGGCCTGAGCACGTGCGCTATTGAAGATGGCGGGCGCCTGTTGCTGCGCATGCAGTTCGCATCTTTTCAGCAAGGCTTTGAGGTCGTTCTGTTTGGCGCGTACTACCTGGATGGCGGTGTTGATATCAACAGCGACGGCTGCACGGTTGATGGCTTCGTGCAACAACCTGTCACTGTGTTCCCGCCCCTGTTCATCCATGACCACGCGGATGGTCGTTGGTGGCAGGTAGCGTTGTGACTGCAACGCTTCAACAGCCGCGGCTTCGAGCACGAACAGGCACTCGAGCAACACACTGCCGGCCTGGGCGCCACGGTAGCGAACGGCGCCGAGCGCTGTATTCCCGAGTTCGTTGCTGACCACCAGATCGATGGCATCACGCACCATGGCGTGTTCCCAGGTCAGATAGTGCGCATCTTCAAAACTCAGTGCGGTGTCGCGATCGTAGGTGATGGTCATACCCTCGTCAGCCAGACCGGGGAAGCGGTTCACCATGTGTTCGGTCGGCCGTATGATCAGGCAGTTCTCGCTGTGCAGTTCACTGTCGACGCCAAAACAGTCGAATACATGTTCCATGTAGTCAGCCAGGGTGGATTCGGCATCGTGAGCAAGGGCACGCTGCCTGATGGCTTCGGCGACATGCATGCGGCAAGAGTTGTATTCCAGCAAGCGGTCTCGACCCCGGTGCAGTTCTGCGGTCATTTGTGTGTGGCGGGCGTGGCTGATACTGACCAGCTGTTCGATTGCGCGGCTGTCATCAGGCTGGCGCAGCGCAGCCAGCAGTTGTTCCTCCATTTCAACAAAGACCGAGTGGCCCGCCGGACAGGTGTGTTCGAACGCTGACAGGCCCTCGTGGTACCAGCGGAACATCACCTGCTGGGCGCTGTGTTTCAGATAGGGTATGTGCACGCTGATGGTTTCGCTCTGGCCGATGCGGTCCAGACGGCCGATGCGCTGTTCCAGCAAATCGGGATTGAGCGGTAAATCGAACAGGATCAGATGATGGGCAAACTGGAAGTTACGGCCTTCACTGCCGATCTCGGAACAGACCAGCACCTGTGCACCGGTTTCCATGTCAGCAAAGAAAGCCGCCGCACGGTCGCGTTCGACAATGCTCAAACCCTCATGGAACACGGCAGCGTTTATGCCGCTGCGATTTTTCAGGTGCCAGGCAATATCCAGTGCCGTCTCGGCGCTGGCGGCGATGACCAGTACCTTGTGAGGGTGTAAGGCTTCGAGCTGGTTTTCCAGCCATAGCAGTCTGGGGTCTGACCCGGTCCAGCGTTGATCACTGGCAATCGACTCGTGCAACAATTCGGGTGCCAGTAACAACGATGCATGCACATCGCTTAACTCGGCAAGTAATGAGGCATAGCTGTCGGGCATCGGCAACGGATAGCCGAACACCTTGCGATCGGGAAAGCCCTTCACGGCTGCACGGGTGTTGCGGAACAGTACCCGCCCGGTACCGTGTCGGTCAAGTAAATGTTCCACCAGCTCGATGCGTGCCCGGCTGATTCGATGCGCGCTGTTGTCGTCTTTTTGACCATCACTGGCCTCATCAACATGAATGTCATCCTCGCGCCGGCAGGGATCCACCCACTGGCTAATCGTATCCAGCTGATCCAGTAGAACCTGGTTGTCTCCCTCGATAATCGTCTGCTGCAGCAAGGCCATATCGGCGTCAGTCAAGTGGCGGTTCTCCAGCAAATCCTCGACGAGCTGTGCGATCGGAGCGTAGTTCTTCTCCTCTTCGACAAACGCAGTGAAGTCAGGGAAGCGCTCTGGATCGAGCAAGCGCAAACGCGCAAAGTGGCTTTCCTTACCCAGCTGTTCCGGCGTTGCGGTGAGCAGCAGCACGCCCCGTATATTCGCCGCCAGCTTTTCAATCACCTGGTACTCCTCACTGACATGCTCGGGAGACCATTGCAGGTGGTGTGCTTCATCGACGACCAGCAGATCCCATTCTGCCTGTAAACACTGGGCAAAATGATGTGGATTCGCCGTGAGGAACTCGGTGCTGCACAGTATCAATTGCTCGCCCATGAATGGATTGTTTGTTATTGTGTCATTTGGATTAGCCACCTCGTCGGCGCTTTTTGACGACAGATCGTCATTATCCTGCGAATCAACATCTTCCAGTCGAGTTTCGTCGAAAATACGAAAATGCCGGTTGAAACGTCGCAGCATTTCCACCAGCCACTGGTGCACCAGCGTTTCCGGCACAACGATCAACACCCGATGGGCCCGCTCGGTCAGCAACTGATGGTGCAGGATCAGGCCGGCTTCGATGGTTTTACCCAGACCGACCTCATCGGCGAGCAATACGCGCGGTGCGTAGCGATTGGCGACTTCATGCGCGATATAAAGCTGGTGAGGAATCAGGCTGGTGCGGCTGCCGACGAGGCCATACAAATCCGAATGCCCAAGTCGGTTCAGCGCCTGCAATGTCTGATAGCGCAGTTCGAACCATGAGGGCTTGTCGATCTGGCCATTGAACAAGCGTTCGGAGGGGCGGTTTAGTTGCAGGAAATTATCCAGTTGCGCTTCCGGCACTTCGTAATAGTCGCCTGCATCATCCTTACCGAGATAGGTCAGCAGACCTTGTTGCTGTTCGATATGCTCAACGGTCACAGAAACACCATCTTGCGTCCGCACGGTATCACCGACACTGAATTCGACACGGGTAAGGGGCGCGCTATCCCTGGCATAGGTGCGGGTATCACCGCTGGCGATGAACACCACAGTGACAGTGCGCGCTTCCACCTTGATAATGGTCCCCAGCCCCATCTGTGATTCGGCGTCACTGATACAACGCTGGCCGGGAATAAAATCTTGCACCTGAAATCTCGTCAAAGGGACTCTGAAACGGGACGCTATCTTATCTGAAAAATCAACACCATTCCTTATTCGATTGCATAAAAGGCGTCCGCCTGCTGACCCGCCGTCTTCGATGAATGTAAGGGTGATGCAGAAAAAGTCGAAAATCCTTGAATTACGACCTTTGATCTACATATTATTAACCTAGAACAATCCAAGCCAATCTGGAGAAATATACATGCAAATACCTGAACGCGATGGCGACGGCTATCTTGTGGATATGAATGCCTGGACACCTGAAATCGGACGTGCAATGGCTGAAGCCGATGGCGTCGAACTCGACGACGTGAAATGGGATCAAATACTAAAGGCAAGAGAGTACTATGAAGATGAGGCGGTGGTGCCACCCATCCGCAAATTCGCCAAGTATCTGGGCGCAGACCAGAAAGAAATGTTCAAGCAGTGGATGACAGGGCCGATGAAACCGATAACAAAATATGGCGGCCTGCCAAAACCGACCGGGTGTGTTTAATTCGCACGCCCGCTAAAACGTATCAGCATAGCCCGAAACGCATCATTCTGGCATTCTGCTGATTGTCCAGCAGAGGACGTCTTCGCCGTATGTTTGAGCTCATTCGTTGATGGAATGGGCATGACTACTCTCACGGAATTTATGATTGCTCAACGGATGCAGGTCTTTCGGTTTCTTGTGTCGTGATGAGACAGTTGCGGCAGGGTGCGCCGTGCGCACCATTCGGCAGGTTCCATATCCACTGACTTGATTTCGCTGCGCACGACGCGCCCTGCGATGTCTACGCGCACCCATTTGCGCGTCGCAGCAGCGACTCGGCAAGCCCGTGATAACCCGGACATTCGAGGGATCGCCTCGCGCAGCCTGCTGCGATTGTTCGCGACGAACCGATTCTGGCTGACATCCTCAGCAGCCCCACCAGCGAAAAGGCGGCAATAAATAACACTCCAAGTCCACCGTGCCCGTGCCCGGCCACAATCACATCGGTGCTATAGACGACACTGGAATTGGTATCGTCATAAACACTGTCTTCCAGTGGCAGTGTGCTCAAGGACGGGTCATCATACGGCCCGTAACTCACTAAATAATTGCCGTAATCCGCATCGTATAATTCTATGCGGATATCGTAGTAACCGGCCGGAAAACCCTCTACCAGTTCTGTTTCAATCACGAAAATATCGAGTTCGCTGTCGCCATGTACATGAAAATCGGCGCTGCTGGAATAATAATTCCACGGCCCGCCTGAGTAGCTCAAATACAGCCTGGCGTAAACCCAGGACTCGCTGTAGACCGTGTCGACATCGATGCCGACACTGAAGCGATGGTAAAAACCATCATCATCAAAATCGCTGATCAGGTTCGTTGAGGCATCGTAGATCGAGATATCACCGTCATAGTAATACTCGGTGCTCTCGACGGTGACTGCAGCCGGCATCGACTCGGTTCTGAAACCTTCCTTGGCCAGCGGATCCAGCACTTCAACCACTGCCTGCTCGAGATCGGACTTGCGCGTTGTTTCACTGTTTTCGAGATAGTTGTTATAACTAATGGATTTAACAAACATTACTGCGGATTCTTCGGCTTGCGGTGAAAGTGAGGTCGCTATCAGCGTCAATAATGCACACATGCCGTTCAATAGTTTATTTGTTGGCAATCGCATGATTCAGGTCTCCTGATTTTTACCCGTCATGCGCGAATTTGAGCAGGAATTGACTGAACAACTGCTGAACAGCGTGAAAAAAAACCCGGACTGAGTGTGCCGTGCACGGCCTGATTCTGGCAAAATGTAACATTGCGTAACAATTTTCAGGGAACTCTGGTTCCAGATTTGTTACTAATGCAGTCGATCAGATTACAAGTCCTGCACTAAAAAGCAGGCGGATTCTCAATCACCTTCAACAGGAACACAGATATGAAATCAACAACCAAACACGTTATTGGCGGTTTTCTCGTGGCTATCAGTATGGCGGCCACATCCAGCGCTATGGCCCAGGGCGGTCAGGGTGGCGGTTACAACAGAGGCGGTGGTTATGGCCAGGGTGGTGGTTACGACCGGGGTTATGGCCAGGGTGGCGGTTATGACCGAGGTTATGGTCAGGGTGGTGGTTACGGCCAGCGTGGCGGTTATGACCGGGGCAGTCAAGGTTATGGTAGAGGCCAGGGCCAGGGCCAGGGCGGTCAGGGTTATGGCCGAGGCCAGGGTCAGGGTGGTCAGGGTGGTCAGGGTTATGGCAGAGGTCAGGGCCAGGGTGGTCAGGGTCAGGGTTATGGCCGAGGACAAGGTATGGGCCAGGGACAAGGGGATCCACAGATGAACCAGTACCAGAACCGTTATCGTTATGGCCGAGGACAAGGTATGGGACAGGGCCAGGGCCAGGGCCAGAGCAACCGTCCTGGACAGGGCCTTGGTCCAGGTCCGGGTCAGGGTCAAGGAGGACCGGGCCAGGGCATGAGACAGGGCCAGGCGGCAGGCGTCGGCAGTGGTCAACGCACCATGCAAGAGGCACCTCAGGGCGCTCCGCAGGTTGACTTCGGTTCTGGCTCGTCGCCGGCTCCAACGCCGTCACCAGCACCCACGCCAGCGCCAACAGAAACGGCACCGGCTACACCCGAGCCCACACCTTCACCCACACCCGAAGGTATCTGAGGCGGGTTCCAGGACATGGCATTTAAGCTAGCAACGGCGACCAAATGGTTGCCGTTGTTTTATGCTCATCTCAACAAGCATGGTCGGTATCACTTCGCTTAAGCCCACCTACAGACTCCTAGCCCGCATTTCTCACCAGGATCACGGGAGCAGGCGCAGGATTCGTGTTCGTAAGCGCCGCTCTGGAGCGAAAAGCGCAGCAATAGCTTCGGTTTGAGTGGAAGAGCAAGCTTGCGGACACGAAGACCAGCCTGAACCATGATAGGCCTGTTTGAGTAACACACTGCATTTTTGATCATCTGAGTACTCTTAAATGGATCGATGCCTTATCAGTATTTAACGCTACCTGGTGAGAAATGCGGGCTGGCCCGTGTTTGATGACAATCGCGCTAATCAGGGGATTGCGTCGCTTCGCTCGCAAAGACGAAGAAGAATGAGTTGCAGGCCACGTCAATGTCCTGGTATTTCCCATTGCCTTAGAGAATGTTACAAAACAATCGTCACACTCACACCGCCTAACGCGCTTTTCTTGATCTCGATCGATCCCCGGTAAGCAGAGACGATATTGTGTACGATTGACAAACCTATACCGTGGCCGGGTGTAGCCTCATCGGCACGCACACCGCGCTGCAATAACTGCTCGACCTGCTCGGGCTTCATACCTGGGCCGTCATCTTCGATTCGCAGGTTCAGCTTTTTGCCTTGTTGTTCGGCACTGATGGTCACATGGTGCTTGCACCATTTGAAGGCGTTATCCAGCAGGTTGCCGAGGATTTCGAGCAGGTCACCTTCATCACCCTTGAACATCAGCGAAGGATCAACATTGACTTCAATAATGTACTGTTTGCCACCATACACCTTCAACAGGGAATCGGTGAGACGGTTAATAGCGGCTTCCACCTCGACATATTTACCAATGCCGCTGGAACCTGCCGTCGCGGCGCGTTGTAACTGATATTCAACAATGCTATTCATGCGCTTGATCTGCTCCTTGAATACGCGGATGGTTTTGTCATCCTTGCCGGCGAGCGAACTTTGTAACACGGCTAGAGGTGTCTTCAGGCTGTGAGCAAGGTCACCCAGTGCATTGCGGTAGCGTATTTTATGTTCGCGTTCATGCTCAAGTAAAATATTAATATTATCTGTCAATCTTCTGATTTCATGAGGATATTCCGCTTCGATTCGTTCTTGGTTAGCGTTTTCGATGCGGTTCAGCTCGACGCCTACCTGGCGCAGTGGGCGCAGTCCCCATCGCAGGATGAGCGCCTGGCTAAGCAGCAGAAACACCGCCATCATCAGCAGATAACCCCACAGGGCTGCCCGGTAGCGGTTGATTTGTCGGGTCAACGAACTCAGATCTGTGGAGATATTGAACGTCAATGCCAGCGCATCGGCCTCACCATAGGCATTGGCTGCCCAGTTCACCCCGTAGGCCAGCGTGTAATAATCAGCATCACCGATGCGGGACTCTGTAAATCGTGTCTCACCGCGCCCGAGGGCAACCGGAGATGGCGGCTCTGCTCCCAGTACCGACGACGACTGCCACAGGGTTTCACCGCTGTTGCTGGTGATGAAGGCATAGACACCGGAACTGGGCAGCCCCAACAACACATCGAGCTCATCCGTCGGCATGATCAGACCCTCATTTCCCACTTCCGCTGCAGCCATCAATGCGTACAGCTGGCTGGTCAGCTTGTCGTGCAGCGCAGTTTCAGCACTGTCGGAGAATGCGCGGTCCAACGTCAAGGCAGTCAGGCTGATGAAGATCACCAGTACCAGTGTCGCGCTCAGGATGATGCGCAGGTTGAGTGACATCAACGCTCCTTAACGTTCGCCGTCACACAGCGTGAAACGGTATCCGCGGTTGCGCAGGGTTTCGATCGGCTGCAGTGAACCTTTGGGGTCGAGCTTTTTGCGCAAGCGCCCGATCAGCACCTCGATGACGTTGCTGTCACGGTCGTCGTCGTGCGGGTAGAGGTAGTCGGCCAGCTTTGCCTTGGATACGGCCTCACTCGAGTGTCGCATCAGGTACTCCAGTAGGCGGTATTCGAACGCGGTCACATCCAGCACTTCGTCCTCCAGCAATACTTGCTGTGTACCCAGGTTCAGCGCCACCGCACCACAACGCAGTTCGGTGGTCGGCGTACCGGTAGCACGGCGCAGCAATGCCTTCAGCCGGGCCAGCAGTTCTTCCATCTGGAATGGCTTCACCAGGTAATCGTCGGCGCCGGCTTCGAGGCCTTCGACCTTTTCCTGCCAGCGGCTGCGTGCTGTCAGAATCAACACCGGCAGGGTATGGCCATGGTCGCGCAGGCGCCGGATGATTTCAATGCCGGAGATGCCGGGCAGGCCGATATCGATAATGGCTGCATCCAGCGGATACTCGCTGGCAAAGAACAGGCCCTCGTTGCCTTCACCGCTGGTATCGACGGTATAGCCTTCGCTCTCGAGGTGCTGGCGAATATGGGCCTGCAGATCGAGTTCATCTTCAACCACCAGAATGCGCATGGTTACTGCTTCGAAATCACCTTGCCGCTGTTGGCATCGATCACGATGATATGCACATCACCAGCAGCGCTCAGTGTTTTCACCCGGTAAACCGTGCTGTTGCTCGCCTGCACCTGTTTTATTGCGAGCACACGCCCTGGATAGACACTCTGGGCAATCGACACCGCTTTCTGTTCGCCGATATCAGCCTGTGTCGCCGACGACATCAGCATAAGCAAAGCCAGCAGAGGCGAGAATAGAAACTTATTCATGGGCATAACCGTAACGTTGTCCAAACGGCAAGCTTACACGAGCCGGCGTGTGCAAGGCCACTCCCAGTCCAGCACTCCTAGCCCGCATTTCTCACCAGGATCACGGGAGCAGGCGCAGGATTCGTGTTCGTAAGCGCCGCTCTGGAGCGAAAAGCGTGGCAATAGCTACGGTTTGAGTGAAGAGCAAGCTTACGGACACGAAGACCAGCCTGAACCGTGATAGGCAGGCTTGCATAACACGCTGCATTTTGGTTCATCCTGGCTTTACTCCATATAGCCAATGCCATATCAGTTTTCTACGCCGCCTGGTGAGAAGTGCGGGCTAGACGAGGCCTTTTGCCTCAATAGTCACGATAGATCAGATCGACGTTATTAAAGTGCAGGCCCAGCAGTAGCCTGAAACGATCGTAGTCATTCCAGTCATCGTAGTGGTTGTGCACGATCACATGATCGACGTGCTTGTGTCCACGGTGTTGATGGCCGTAGTGCTTGTGACCATGACCGTGTTTGTGGCCCTTGTGATGGCCAGAATAGGGGCGATGATCGTAAGCACGATGCCCCTTGCCGCCGCGGTGCGTCTGGCGATACTCGCGCTGATGACTCTTGCCACCGTCGTGTTTCTTGTAAACACGGTCATGGCCGCGACCACGGTGGTCATCGGCCATTGAAACGGCAGGCGGCAGTACCGAACCCAGACCCAAACCCATAGCCAGCAAACCTGCCAACGGCAGCGTTTTAAGTCGTGAAAGCTTTTTCATCATCATTCTCCGATAAAAGTTACAAGATCGGGTTTCTCCCGATGGTTGTACGATATCGCCGAATGAATGAACGAAAGCTGAACAAGTAAATAAAGGAAACTCTGATTAATTCATAGCTTACCTGGCGAAAAATAAAAATCGACTTTTTATTCTTCGTGTTCTGATAATTTCTGGATGGGATTATTCAGAGCCTCCTTGTATCAAACAGTGAATGCAGCATTTATCACACTATTCGTGTATGGCCCCCAAGTGACTGATAAACTCTCGTCCGCATAGCACACTGTATTTTGTGTCATCCTGGCTCTACTCCGAATAGCCAAACCCATTACAGTTTTCTACGTCGCCTGGTGAGAAATGCGGGCTAGATCCTGGAAAAAGTATATTCGCTCCCTTTACGATTCACCCTGATGCTCGAGCGACCAAAAAATATTTCCTCACCGTCCGCGATATCTCTCGGATCGCCGGCAACGGCGATAAACCCCTCGCGCGCAACGCCGCAATGTAAAACACCGATTTTACCGTAGTGACGCGGTGCCAGAGTGATGGAGTCTTCAGACATAATTCTTACCTCGTGTTAATTACCGGTTATGGATACGTAATCAATAAATTGTAAAAATTATGTTCTTGACTCAATGCGAACAAATCGACAAACAGGATTTTTCAATATTTGATGCGCCACAGTACGCGCATCTGCCACTTTAAACAAGCTTTAACCCGCATTTGTGACCAGATGGCGACACAATCACACAGCAATTTAATGATCAGCTGATCAATTATTCATCGCATAAGACAGAAGAGCTTAGCGGCGCCAGGTCGTGAGTCAGATGGTTGAGATGAAAAACCGGGAGTTGTATCATGCCCCCGAACGCCTGACCCTCGATGCACTTTGACGGCTCGGGATTTCCGCATCGTTGCTACGCGCAGAAATCCAGGTGACCGGCGCTCTGTGGTCACGCTTTACCTCGCTTAGCTATATCTGTGTCAGGACTAGCCCGCATTTCTCACCAGGCGGCGTAGAAAACTGATATGGCATTGGCTATATGGAGTAAAGCCAGGATGACCCAAAATACAGTGCGTTATTCAAGCCTGCCTATCACGGTTCAGGCTGGTCTTCGTGTCCGCAAGCTTGCTCTTCACTCAAACCGTAGCTATTGCTACGCTTTTCGCTCCAGAGCGGCGCTTACGAACACGAATCCTGCGCCTGCTCCCGTGATCCTGGTGAGAAATGCGCGCTAGCTGTATTTCTCACCAGCGCGAGAGATGATTACGCAGAGATTTGGATTCACATCAATATTGATCCGAAGTAAACTTCCTTGGCTTTAATTCCTGCTATCGAGCTGTGGCTTTCAATGGTCGATCAGTCTTCTATGGGGAAGCCAATGTAGTCAACTACTAATTCAAAAATGATTGAAACAATGGAGTCTAAATTATGCATATTAAGAACACTATTATTATGACCGGGCTAATAGGCCTGCTATCGGCAAGTGTATTGATGGTGGGTTGTGCCCAGAACAAATCCCAGGCTGAATTAAAAGAGACCGTTACCCAGGCGGATCTGGTCAAAGGCGAAGGCACGGGAATCATCGCAGACATTGGTATACTGGCTGCATCCAGTTTTGAGTTTGATAGTGCCGAACTGACTGATGCGGGTAAAGCAGCGATCGAGGCCTACAGAGAAAAACTTGGACCTGAACTCACCGATGCTTTTAAGGTGATCATTGTGGGTCATACGGATACTACGGGTGATGAAAGTTATAACATGGCGTTATCGCTCAGGCGTGCCCGGAGTGTGGCTGATTACCTGATAGCCACTGGCGTTAATGCGGATAAAATACGGGCTATCGGGCGAGGACCCAAAGATCCGATAGCTTCAAACGATACCCGCGAAGGCCGGATGCAGAATCGCCGTGTAGATGTTCTGGTTATCGCTGAGGTGCGTGCTCTGGATACACTGGAGTTTCCAAGCGCTGCACTATTTGAACGCGACAGTGCTGATCTAGATGATGAAGGGAAGTCCTTTCTCGATAAAAATATTTTGACGGCCAAAGAGCTGATGAGCCGTGCGAGTTTTATCGAAATCATTGGACATACCGATGACAAATGGGAGGCTGATTACAATATAGAGCTTTCAGAGAAACGCGCCGCAACGGTACGCGACTATCTGGTCAGTCAAGGCGTTGATGAGAGTAAAATTGTTACCACAGGTATGGGAGAAGCAATGCCAATTGCCAGTAATGCTACCAGGGCAGGCCGTGCAGCGAACCGCCGTGTTCAAATCCTGGTTTTAGGGCGAACAAAATAATCACCTGTTATAAAACCGTTGATGACACCCGCCGCCTGTATGCGGTGGGTTTCTTCTAGCCCGCATTTCTCACCAGAATCACGGTTCAGGCTGGTCTTCGTGTCCGTAAGCTTGCTCTTCACTCAAACCGTAGCTATTGCTACGCTTCTCGCTCCAGAGCGGCGCTTACGAACACGAATCCTGCGCCTGCTCCCGTCATTTTGGTGAGAAATGCGGGCTAGGCCTGACACTGCCGATGCAATCAAGAACACGATCACATTGTTGTAATAATGAAATATTGACCGTAGGGTGCGCCGTGCGCACCGAGACTGGGCAACACACTTAATTCTCGCGGTGCGCACGGCACCCCTTCGATCGGTCCATTCAGCTGTCAGTTAACGCCTGAGTCTTTTTCACGATTTATAAGGTCAGATCTGAGTCACTACCGGTGTTATGATTCGGTGTCTATCAGGCCACAATTCCAGCTATGCTGAAAAGGGTTATTCTATGACTCGTTTTTTCATTTCCACCCCATTAACCAACGGCTGGAATCTTTCAGCTCGTGCCATTGGATTTGATAGATATTATGATTGATCACAGCCTCCAGTTCGCAGGCTATGATGCTTTGATCTGATGCACGTATCAGTTTGACGATAATAAAGTGCCGTTCCTTTTGTTTGGGTTCTACCGCGGTCCACTTCGTCAATAACAGTTTTTCAGGGTTTATTCTGTTCATGGTATTTCGCGCCCTGGTGAGCAATGCCGTAGTTCCTGTGAGTTATTCGGTAAATTGAAGTGCCGTCAGTTCACTAGCGCTGATAAATGCTGATTCTACGCGGCCTTTGATGCACCAGTCACCAATGGCCGCGAGTTTGTTCTCTGTGTCAATCAATGCTTTCGCGCCTGCCTGCTTATTCATGTTGGCATAGAGCCAGCGATGAAGACTGATATGCCTGGCCTTAGTAATATCCCGTTTAAGCACAT
This sequence comes from uncultured Gammaproteobacteria bacterium, assembly GCA_942492025.1. GTDB lineage: Bacteria > Pseudomonadota > Gammaproteobacteria > SZUA-229 > SZUA-229 > JABDQW01. Next base: position 59,703 of record CALODJ010000009.1, read on the forward strand.
CGCAAGCTTCCTTGATAAGATGTATTTTCACGTTGTCGTTATCTAGTGAGATATTGGCTTCGGCCCATGAGTTGCTGGAATGAATGACAAGGGTATAGTCTTTTGGTCTTCCGGGCTTGCTGCTATTGACAGCTATCCAGCTGATATCCGCGTTGTTCACCGTGGCGCAATCAAAATCAGTTCTGAGCGGCTGATCAAAGCCCAGCATCAGGGTGAAACAGGCTTGCATTTTCTTCTGCCTGAGTTGCTTTGAATGCGTAAAAACCCCGGGCATGAGTGCGGCCGACTGCTGCGCGGGTACCGCGGTGATGACCCAGTCGAAGGTACCGAGTGATGTGTTCTCATTGGCCTTGAGTGCCCATTGTGCGCCCGCCGTCTGTATCGATGTCACGCGGGTGTCGTATTGTACGTCAAGGTCGGTGGCAAGCGCCTGGCATAACGCATTCATGCCAGGCACTGCTATATAGTGCGGGTACTCGGCATTCCACTGGCGATGACGGACGATGGCATCACGGTCGAGTTCGATAAAGTTAGCGTCCCAGCGCGTGATGATACCTTGCTGGATAAATGGAGAGAGGAAGGTTTTGAAGTCACTGGATCTGGCAGTAAAATACTGAGCACCGTGATCATAATGGTACCCTTTTTGCCTTGAAGACATACGCCCGCCTGCACGCCACGATTTCTCAAAGATTTGGATGTTGCTATTTTTACTGAGGCCTCGGGCTGCAGTGAGTCCAGCCAGGCCGGCACCAACGATTGCTATATTTTTCATGGCGATGGAGTATAAGATGTGCTCGAGTGCAAGACTAGCATCCCCATATTCCGAATGCGACAGGATGCCCCGGATTCGCGATTTGATCAGAGACGTTTGCACCGGTCGCGGCAGCGACGCAGTGCCCGTCTGGGAGAGTGTGTCACTTCGCTCGTAACGGTATGTGTTAGTTTGTTTATTGCATCTACGTTATGGAGAAACCTTTGTTACCGCAGAGGTGCTGAGGTGCGGACCACATTGCATGATCTTGCAGGAGCGACTTTAGTCGCGAATTGCTGATGTTCGCGACTAAAGTCGCTCCTACACGAGATCAATAAACTCGACGGTTAAAACCCCACTATGGGTGTTCGCTTGCTTTAGGCCATCAACCTATATGCGCTCCCGGTTTACATCTGTTTTGGCGGCTTTATGAATATACGTAATTATTGAATTTAAAGATAAACGTATTGTCTACTAGTTATATAGATATTTTTTCTAAATGTCGCTCAACTTCGGTACGGAACATGACAAAAGCCACAAAATACGTCAATCATATGTATTCGCTATATGCAGGAAGGGCTGCTATGACTGTGGGTGTTGACAGTGAATATAGCAGCGTTCACCCATTTGTATTCGAAAACAAAAGTCGTATACCCATTGGTCTTATAGCCTTGTCTGCAGACGGTGTTTCAAACCCGGCTGATGTAGATATTTATCACATCAGCGCCTTCACACCTGGTAAAGGCGATGGATCAGAGATATTAGGATTTCTGTGCAAAGCAGCAGATGAATATGGAGTTCGTTTATGTATACAGGCAGAAGCCCAATACAACGGAAAACAGACAATGACAACGCCTGAGCTCATCGGTTGGTATAACAAATTTGGGTTCACAGGAAGCAGAATGATGCACAGGGAACCTGTAAGCCAATAATGCCATGAGCGCTTGGTCGCGCTGTGCTGTAATAAAGTGGCGGGATCTGATCAATCAGTGAATGGTCCCATTTCAATATGATCACTACGGTCCAATGTTCGCTTCGCCGTGTATTTCCTCGTTTTTTCTGTACTCATAAACGAATCCTGGCACTGTTTTTGTGCGTATTTATAAGCAATTTCAGGCATCTTGAAGTATGCTGGGTGTAAGTGTTTTGGTTATACAAACAAAGAAGGGGTTCTAATGGAAGGCATAAGTGACATCAAGATTATTGGCATCGATGAAATGCGACCACCACGGATACGCAAAGAACCGTATATCAACCTCTTTTTTAAACTACACCACAAGGCGCCGAAGGACTGGTGTGAGGAGTTCAATCACCTGGTTGCAAAGAGACAATACCCGATAAAGATCGAACCCGCCGGTGGCCAATTTATTGAGACCTGGGTGCGAAAGCCTGACGAAATAGAGCATGCTCTCGACGGACTGAAGGAGGCGGTCAGGCAATGTAATCAAGAGTATATTGCCCGTATTCTTGCTGAAGCAAACGCCACTGCGGAAATGGATGACAATCCGATGGATACGGGGGAACAGGGCAATCTTAATCGGATTGTTGCAGGATTGAATTACGAGTAGTCAGTTTCTACTCGTGGAGAAGCAAGGAGGGCATTATAGCCGTCTCTGGCCACAGTGCCACTTACTTAAGCGCAAAACCGCGTCATCGCCACCGGTAGTGCGGCGATCTCGTGGCCCTTTGCGTCACCCTGTAAGAGATTGCTTCGTTCGTCGCAATGACGGTAGAGTCCATATTTTGCTCAAGTAAGTGCTATTCGTCGCTGACCAGCCTACGTCTTCGCTTTTCCTCGGGTGGCAAGACAGGCCCGCTGACTTCAGCGCCGTTTCCGTTGTGATGAATGCGGCTTTTGAGGACGGGCGTTTAGTACGAATTCGGTTTACAGCGAGGCGGTTAAGGCGTATTTTGGGTGCTTCGTTGTAGTACATTTCACCAGGGCCAGTTAGGTCCTCCAGTTCTGTTGAGGAGCTGAGTATGATAAAGAGAAAAGATTATGTGGAATCATTGCGCACTGAATTGAAAAGCATAAGGAAGAAACTGCATGACTCTTCCCATTCAGACACCATTTGTTCAATTGATAAAATTCACAAGCAATCCAATATGCTCAAGCACTATGAAGGCATGGAGTATGTTGTAAGAGAGGTCGTCAAGAATCTTGAAATGGGCAGAGGCCCTGATGAGATTCAGGAGACTTTGATGTTAAACGAAGCGCGCTTCAGAAAAATTATCCGGTCAAATGCGAGTCAGCCATTCAATTGGCGGTATTATGCCAAAGGTGGTTTAGCAGGAGTGGATATTGTCAGGGCGTTGATGTTATGAATACGAGAAGGCGAATAGCGATTTAAAAATTATCGCTTGGATCTGGCTCTTTTTTTGGTAATTTCTACGAGTGATAAGTCGGTTACCGGTACTTTCAGGCTACCAGTAAAAGGGAGCCGATTTTATTTTTTTCGATGTCTACAATTGCGATCCCCGGTTTTACTCATCCATTCAGCGCATTAAGCCACTTACTCGGTGCGTTTGTCTTTCTTGTGTATGGCATCAGGTTGATTTATCTTGCCCGCTTTAACCGTGGTTGGGCAGTTGCAGTGGCGGTGTTTGTAATATCGGGTGTATTTTTACTTTCGATGAGCGGTGTGTTTCATTTGCTGGGACAGGAAAATGCGGGTCGTGCCGTTTTACAACGACTGGATCATGCCGGCATTTTTGCATTAATCGCCGGTACTTTTACGCCAGTGCACGTTATTTTATTTACAGGGTTCTGGCGCTGGGGCTTTCTTATTCTAATATGGGCACTGGCGATCGCTGGCATTACCTTGAAATCGATATACTTCGATGATCTGGCCGAATGGGTCGGACTGCTGGCTTATCTGGGGTTGGGCTGGATGGGTATATTGTCGGCTTACCTGACGCATCGGCTGCACGGTTTTGGTATCGTCAAGCCACTGTTTTATGGTGCGTTGGCCTATACGGCTGGTGCCAGCCTGGAATTCTTGCGCATGCCTGTTGTTATCTCAGGTGTCATTGGTCCACATGAGTTATTTCACCTCGCTGTACTGGCGGGCCTCGCATGGCACTGGCAATTTATACGGAATCTGTTAATGCAGGCAAACTATTGTTGGCGATGATAATGCAATATCCGACCTTTGCAACTGGCATCATGGTTACCCTGCACATCAAAACGCTCGAAGTGATGGCTGTAGCCCAGGGCAATCATCTTCCGGGTGAAGTTGGCGCGATTACCCCGGTTCGGATCAACGATGATGACATCGACGTTAACGCCTGCGTGGCAATGGATGAACTGTGATACGTTTTCAGCGTGCACGGGTTCGTATAACACATCGCTGCCGATGATCAGGTCAAATTGTCCGAGCAAAGGATTATTCGTTTCCCAGTTGCCTGTTTCAAACTTGATCGGTAACAGCCTGTTTCTGAGGATATTCTTATCAAGAAACGCTTTGGCGAGTGGATGATAGTCGCTCGCAGTGATATCAACACCCATCTTGTGCAGTACGATGCTTGACAATGCCAGACCACAACCGATTTCCAGCACACGTTTACCATCGAGTTCGAGCAGGCTGACCGTGGCCGCCAGTATTCTTGACGACGGCCACACCACACCGAACAGCGACCAGGTCGCTGAAGAGATGCCTATCGCCTCCGCCCGTTTTTCGTGGTCGTAAAACTGCTGCCGGTCTTTCAGTGAATGAATCCAGTAGTCGATATTGCTGACGGTAATGGTTTCATTTTTGGTGTGGTAGTGTTGCACGTGGTTCCTGGCGGGGTTGATGACAAGCCGCTGTATCGTTAAGCAGCCTTGCGTGAACTGTGGTGGCTGCGCTGTTGCGATGAGCCCTTCTGCCCTGATCTGGACTGCGATGAACGCTTTCGCGAGCGGCCCTGGTCATTGTTTTCTCCCTTCAAGGGCGGACGCTGGCTGTTCGATTTCGCTGTTTTTTTCTTGCCGCTGGATTTAGCCGCCGTCTGCTGCTGATTTCCACGGCCCTTGTTCCTGGTTTTCCCCAGCGGCTTCGCCCTGATGGCGGGATCTGGTTCAAACCCCTCGATCACATCTTTGGGAATTTCACGTTTTATCAGGCGCTCGATATCTTTGAGCAAGTCCAGCTCGTCGACACAGACCAGTGACATGGCTTCACCGGCATTGCCGGCACGGCCGGTTCGACCGATACGGTGGACGTAATCTTCCGCGACATTCGGCAGTTCGAAGTTGACCACGTGCGGCAGCTGATCGATATCCAGCCCACGCGCGGCGATATCGGTGGCAACCAGCACGTGTATGCTGCCGCTTTTGAACTGCGATAGCGCCCGGGTCCGCGCACCCTGGCTCTTGTTGCCGTGAATCGCGTCAGCGGTGATGCCGTCTTTATTCAACTGCTCAGACAGACGGTTAGCACCGTGCTTTGTGCGGGTGAATACCAGTACCCGCTGCCAGTTGTTGGAACCTATCAGGTAGGACAGTAGCTCACGTTTGCGATGTTGATCAACCGGGTGTATGACCTGGGTGACTCGCTCTGCCGTGGTATTGCGCTGGGAGACTTCGATCATAGCGGGCGACTTCAGCAACTCATGCGACAGTTGCTTGATCTCTTTTGAAAAGGTGGCCGAAAACAGCAAGGTCTGTTTGTGACCGGGTAATAGCGCGAGCACCCTGCGGATATCGCGAATAAATCCCATGTCGAGCATGCGGTCGGCTTCATCGAGTACCAGGATCTCAACTCTCGACAAATCAACCGAGCGCTGGCCGACGAGGTCAAGTAAACGGCCCGGCGTGGCAACCAGGATATCGACACCTTTGATCAGTTTCTGTTTCTGCGGATTAATGCTGACACCACCATAGACCACGGTGGAACGCAACGGCAAGTGCTTGCCGTAGGTGAGTACGCTGTCGGCGACCTGTGCGGCCAGCTCGCGTGTTGGCGTCAGCACCAGGGCGCGCACGTGGCGACGACCTTTATCGGCTTTGCCTTTGCCTGTTGCCATTAAGCGTTGTAGCAGCGGCAGCGTGAAGCCAGCGGTTTTACCGGTACCTGTCTGTGCGCCACCCATGATGTCGCGACCTTGCAGTATCAGCGGGATTGCCTCTTTTTGTATCGGTGTAGGAATGCTGTAGCCTTTTTCGGATACAGCACGGCTTAGTTCGGCCCTGAGGCCGAGAGATGAAAATGGCATTCTGAGATGTTCTCCTGGAATCGGCCAACCCAATACGATGTATTCGGGACGGTCTAGGCGGAAACGCGCTTGTTTGTTATGAGGTGAATCGGGATGGATTACCGCGTTGTAAAACGATGCAGACCGGGATGCACCATAAGTAATACGCTAACTATACAGTAAATACCGCTAAATAGCTTGATAGATTGAAAAATAGATTATTCTCAATCACGATCACTGCAGAGTCGGGCAGCAGAACAGGCAGATCAATTGCAAATTGTCCCTGGCAGTCAGGACTCGGCAGGATCCTTGGTCGTGCTTGTCTTGGGAAATGCGATGACCTTCGCCTCGGGTCGCTGACGCTCGTTGCGCTGGGGTGTGTGGTTGGCATGATGAAGGGAGTCGATCAGGCCGCGCTTGCCGGCAAACGACTCCCACATCATACGGTATAATTTTATACAGGCGGCGAACGGCGTGGCGGCACGTTCCCGCTCCTTGTCGATGCGCCATTGCAGACATCGTAATTGCTGCCGGTTTCTCTCAGCTGACCGGGCAATCAATGCCTCGATCACATTCTGGCGATACTGTTCAAATGCCTCAGGATCCGTCCGGGCAAGCTCCATAGCGACGTCGAAATCGAGTATTTTTAAGGTATTTTTTTGCATATACCTGGCATTATGCAGATATCATGCCTACCATAAAAAGTTATTATTATTCAGTAGGATAGGTAATAATTACCTAAAGCTTATACGATTGCGTTCTGATTGTGTAAAAAATATTGACAAATTTTAGCTTCGTTAAACACGCTGGACTAAGGCACAGAGACGACGTGCTCAAGTCCAGTGAGCGCTAAGTAAAAAAGGACTTATCTCGGTGCGCTGGCTTCGAATTCGGTCAAATATTCACCATAACCTTCCTCAGCAAGCTTTTCCTTGGGTATGAATCTTAATGATGCGGAATTGATGCAGTAGCGAAGGCCTGTCGGCTCGGGGCCGTCGTTGAACACGTGTCCCAGATGTGAGTCCGCATTCCGACTCCTGACTTCGGTTCGTTTGAAAATCAGGTGGTAATCGTCTCGGGTGACGATATTGCTGTCATTGATGGTTCTGTAGAAACTTGGCCAGCCAGTGCCAGATTTATATTTATCCCGGGAAGAAAATAGTGGTTCACCGCTGACGATGTCAACGTAGATGCCTTCGCGTTTTTCATCCCAGTATTCGTTTTCGAACGGCGGTTCAGTGTCGTCCTGTTGCGTGACGGCAAATTGCAGGGGTGTCAGACGCTGTTTTAACTCTGCATCTGAAGGTTTCTGGAAGCCAGTGTCAGCTTTAGCTATCGATGTCTCGGCTTTTGTGATCTGCGTCGAGTAGATCATGATACCCGCGATGATAAGCAGGCCGGCTAGTGCTAGGTATTTCATATCAACCTCGGATTTTGAACTATATCGAATTTGATCTGAATTGACCGCAGTGGTTCGCTGAAAAATCGTAAAAATCATACCTCGGCCTCTGGTGAGAACTGTCTTGATCAATCGTCGCGCTTCAGTGCAGCAATTCCGGCGCCTTACAAGATGATTTACTGGTGTGTCTGGCAGGGTGTAAGCTCATCTTAAAGAGCGTGTCAGCGGACAGTAAGCGCGAAATCTGATTGCGGTGATTAGGCATCGGGTCGACGTTTCCGTTAAGATGAATCTGATGGTCACTGGTTACTGGCAGCTTACGCAGTTAAACTAGCCTTTGTTTATTGGGAATTAAACAATGACAGATTTCTTTTTGAATTACGGACTATTTCTGGCGAAGACGCTAACGATTGTGGCTGCTATTGCGGCGCTTATGCTGTTAGCCATGTTGATCGCGGGCAAAAAACATTCAGAGAGAAAAGAAACCCTCGAAGTTAAAAAAATCAATAGTAAATACGACGACATGGCGAGGACGATGAATGCTGCCATGTTATCGAAAGATAAATTAAAGAAATACCTGAAAAAAGAAAAGGACAGGCTGAAAAACGCCGCTGAAAAGGTCAAGCACGAGCCCAGCAAAAAACGTATCTATGTACTCAATTTTCACGGTGATATTCGTGCTTCGGCTGTGGCTTCACTTAGAGAGGAGATTACCGCGATCCTAACGGTTGGCACAGCGGATGATGAGGTATTATTACGCCTGGAAAGCGGCGGTGGTGTTGTACATGGATATGGCCTTGCGGCTTCCCAGCTCATGCGATTACGGGAAAAGCAGATTCCACTCACCGTTTCAGTCGATAAGGTTGCGGCTAGCGGCGGTTATATGATGGCCTGTGTGGGTAACCGGGTGATTGCAGCGCCATTTTCTATCATCGGTTCGATTGGTGTGATAGCACAGATTCCCAACTTTCACAAGGTCTTAAAAAAGCATGACGTTGAGTTTGAACAGTTCACAGCGGGCGAATTCAAAAGAACGGTAACGATGTTTGGTGAAAATACGGATGAGGCGAAGGCAAAATTTCGTCAAGAGATAGAAGATATTCACGTGCTGTTTAAAGATTTTATCGTGCAACACCGGCCCAATATCGACATCGTAGAGGTGTCGACCGGCGAAAGCTGGCCAGGTACACGCGCCCTGGAAAGGAATCTGGTCGATGAGTTAAAGACCAGTGATGACTACTTGCTGGAAAACAGTCAGCACGCCGATCTCTATGAAATAAAATATAGCCGCAAGAAGTCATTGCTTGAAAGAATGGGTATACAGCTTCAGCGATTAATCGATAAATGGCAATATGGCTGATTCATATCCGATTCAATCCCATTGAAATCAGTCCTGACGCCAGGGCACGCGTGAGTGGGCCAGCAATGAGTCTGGTCAGGGAAGATCTGAACAATTCCATCCAGGCATTATCGGAGCACAAGAAATAAAAATGCGATTTTTATCGTTCTTCATTTTCAATCACAATGTAATTGAAAATGGCGGCACATCCATGTGCCGCGAAGAAACTCTGAATAAGTCAGAGTTTCCTTAGATGTTATCTATTACAGCTTTGAGTTTTTGTTGTACCTCGTGTGCAATGGCGCCCAGCTCAGGGTTTTCCACCGCACGCATTGAGGATATAGGATCCACGGCAAAAACTTCAGTCTGTCCATTTGTGTTTTCTCTGACGACCACATTGCAGGGAAGCATCGTACCAATATGCTCTTCTGTAAGCAGGGCTTTATGCGCAAACTGAGGATTGCAGGCGCCCAAAATCACATACTTGGGGAAATCAACATCAATCTTGTTCTTTAAGGTGGTTTTTACATCGATTTCACTGAGAACACCGAAGCCTTCTTTTTTAAGCTCTTCAGTGGTTTTTGCAATGGCATCTTCGTAGTTTAAATCCGTGTAGGTACTGAAATAATAGGACATAACTCGGTTCCTCGGTGGTTAAGCATCATCGGGAATCATGCAGGATTTTATTCGAATCGTAAAGATACAGCAGGCGGGGAAATCCACGACTGTTGCAGCGAATCAGCAAATCATGCAATTTTATCGCAGCATCATAATGATGACATTGCCATATTCGGCAAAGGACTCGTCCAATGACTGATAAATGCGGGCTCGTTGTGTCGCCAGGTTGCTCATAAAACCAGGTAGAGCAAACGGTAACCGGAATATATTACGTAGATTGTTGCGTAGCTGTTTGGAATATCGACATATATTCTTCATTATGCTCAGCCTTTGTGCAATATTCGGGCGGGTGTCGAGTTTCTGTCAGCAAAGTCTCGACTTCTGCGACTGTCAGTATAGAATTGGCCTCAACTGGATGCCCATAAGGCCGTGCTTGCCGTTTAGGGTGGATTAGCGCCTACGCGTGTATCCAAATATCACGGAGTACCTGCGGAATTCTCGCAGTTAACAGATGGAAACCTGGATTACTGAACCAGCACTGCAATAACATGGACATTCACCCAATACCGGTTATTGGTTTCGTGCCACTCAAGCCAGTGTGGCAGGGCAGCGCATTTGGGACCAACGAGGCGGATGTGGCGCGATTGACACCGTTGAAACTGGATTATTTTGCTAACAACAACGTGGGTCTCAAATTATAAATTATGGGCAGAACCGTCCCGCTAAAAGATACGGTTGACAATGGTGTCCTGCCTACCTGGCTCGAGCCGGTACATATCCGCGCGGAGCAGACCAGGTTGCTCTATCAGCAGTTATGGACCGCGCTCGCTTTCAGCGCAATCGTGGTACCTGTCCTGTGTCTGTTCCAGTGGCCTGTGGTCGATCACGGCAAGATTCTCGCCTGGCTGTCGTTAATGGTTATCGTTTCGTCTGGACGAGCGATCATGGGCTTACTGTTTCAACGAGCGAATCCGGCGGTTGACGACGTAGAAATCTGGCACAGGTGGTTCATTGCAGGCACCGCACTTGCCGGTTTTGCCTGGGGAATCGCCGGAGTACTCCTGTTTCCTCAGGATTACATAACCCATCAGGTTTTCCTCGCGTTTGTCCTGGGTGGAATGGCTGCTGGAGCGTTTACGACCCAGTCGTACGACTGGACTGCAATACTCGTCTTTCTGTTGTTGTGTCTCTTGCCGTTAGTCATTCACCTGTTCTTCGTGGCAACCCCGCTGAGCAACATCATGGCTATAATGCTGCTATTGCATTTAATGGGTCTCACCATGGGTGCGCGACGCACTTACAACAACAATATGCAAAACATCATCTTACGTCTCGAGGCGGTTCAAAAAGAGGCGGCTATCCACCAATTCAAGCTCACGTTGGATCAAATACACGATTGTGTGTTCATGATCGACCCCGACTCGTTACACTACGTTTATGCGAACCGGGGTGCGATTACCCAGTGTGGCTATGACCGTGAAGACTTGCTGCGGATGACGCCGGTAGCCATCGATTCCTATCACACTAAGGCTGATTATCGGGCCATGTGCGCCTCACTCGTGGAACGGCGGGAGGACTCGATCACCTTCGAATCACGATTCCGGCACGGGGATGGTCACGAACTCGATGTTGAGACTATTCTGCAGTATATGAAGGTGGATGGTCACCACGACGGCCGCCTGGTGGCCGTTGTACGCGATATCAGCCTGCGTAAGCAGGTAGAACAGGAACTGATCAAGGCCCGCGATGCGGCGGAGGTCGCAGGGCAAGCGAAGAGTCGATTCCTGGCAACGATGAGTCACGAGATCCGCACGCCCATGAATGGCGTTCTGGGAATGGCGGAGTTACTCGCGCATACCCGCCTGGATGCCCGTCAACGTCGTCAGGTTGAGACGATTAGAAGCTCTGCCACGGTTCTGATCAATCTGATCAACGATATACTCGACTTTTCCAGGATTGATGCTGGCAAGCTCGAGCTACGCTATGAAGTTTTCGACCTAGAGCTGGCTATACACGAAGTTGTGAGTTTGATCGCTCCGCAGATCGGGACAAAAGATCTGATCATGGATGTTCGCTACTCACCGGACTTGCCCCGGCATGTGGTCGGGGATGAGCATCATATCCGGCAGGTTTTGATGAATCTTGCTGCTAACGCGGTCAAGTTCACAGATTGCGGCCAGATCCTGATTGTAGCCAGTGGAGTCTCGCGTGGCGGCGAAGTGTCTGTCCGGATAGAAGTTCAGGATACAGGTATTGGAATAGATCCGCACGGCCGTGAACACCTGTTCGAGTTGTTTACCCAGGCTGATAGTTCGCACATCAGGCAGTATGGTGGCACCGGGCTCGGTCTGGCGATTAGTCACGCCTTGGTGAACTCGATGGCAGGGGAAATCGGCGTTGACAGTGAGCCGGGTGTGGGATCGACCTTCTGGATCGAGCTGACACTGCCTGTTGGTACCGAACCATTTGGTGCTAACACTCACAGGCTTGCTAAGCTTACGGCTTTGATCGTGGGCACGGAGTCTCCCTATCTGGAGACTCTATCAATGCAGCTTGAGGAATTGGGATTGGCAAGCGTACGGGCTCGCAGTTGTCAGTCAGCGTGTCAGGAATTGCGCAACGCCCGGAAATCGGGACGGGCAATACCTTTTATCTTGGTCGATTCTGAGTTACCGATCGATCAGCTGGCGTTGTTGGTGGAGGCGACCAGGGCGGGTACCACACAAACGTCACTGCTCAGGTTGATTCCGGTAGGCCATGATTTCAACAATGATGAAGCCCATGATCTGGAAGCAACTCTGATAGTGCCAACACCGCGGATCAAGCTTGCCGAGACCTTGCTAAAACAATTCGAATTGGCCGCGCACACAGAAGGGCTGGCATCAAACACCGAATCATCGAGCGCAGCGTTGGAGTCGTGCTATTCGGGCCGAGTGCTTCTGGCAGAGGATAATCTGGTGAATCGGGAAGTCGCCACAGCCATGTTGGAGGAACTGGGTCTGGAAGTCGTCACAGCCGAGAATGGTAATGAAGCCATCGAACAATATTCTTCCGCACAGCCTGATCTTGTGCTGATGGATGGCCAGATGCCGGAAGTTGACGGTTATGAAGCCACACGCCGCTTGCGTCTGCGCGAGCAGGACAGCGGAAACCATATTCCCATTATTGCAATGACCGCGCATGTCTTTCCTGAAGATCGGAAAAGGTGTAAGGAAGCGGGCATGGACGATTTTCTTGCCAAACCGTTCACTATTGAGAATTTAGACCAGGTGCTTTGCCACTGGCTGAACAATAACTAGGCGTCTGCGCGGTATTTCTAGCGCGCAGACTCCTAGCCCGCATTTCTGATCAGGATCACGGGAGCAGGCGCCGGATTCCTGTTCGAAAGCGCCGATCTGAAGCGGACAGCATAGCCATGGCTACGGTGAGTGAAGAGAGCGTAACGTGCGCCGTGCACCGGAACCGGTCAGCAAACTAAAGATTCGCGGTGCGCACGGCGCACCCTACGATCTTCCGCACACGAAGACCAGCCTGAACTGTGGATAGGCATGCTTGAAAAACACACTGTATTCTTAATCATCCTGGCTTTACTCCACTAACAAGAGAGCGATTGATGAACGATTATCTTAATGACGTTGCGCGGCGCTTTAGTGACATTGCACCAGAAGCAGATTTCTGGATGCTGCGTTTGACGGATCAGACACGCGAAAGTGTCAGTGTCCGTCAGGGTATTGTACAACCTGCTTTTAACCAGCTTGCTCGTGGCGCATTAGTCACTGTGATCATTGGTGATGGTTGCGGTTACGCTGCAACCAGTGATTTGAGTATGGCTGGTTTAAAAAACGCGGGGCGTCAGGCTAGCGATTGGGCAATACGGTCTTCAGATATGGGGTTATTAAAGGCGAGTGATTATCCGCGTCCTGAAAGCAAAGCACAGTATGAAACGCCTGTTAGGCACCATTGGAGTGAAATGCCGCTGAATGAAAAAGTTACACTCCTGCAAGATGCGAATAAGGCGCTCAAAATTCATGACAATATTGTAGATTGGCAAGCTTACCTTGCTCACCGTAGTGAAGATATTTTATTGATCAGCAGTGCAGGCGCACACATCGAACAACGCTTTCATTACATTCATCCTGGCCTGGTGGCAGTCGCCAATAAAGGCTCGTTGACGCAGTGTCGGACCGGTGGCGGTTCGCAGAGTCTCCGCCAAGGTGGCCTGGAACAGTTAGGCTTGTTAGGTTTTCCACAAGCCGCAACGCCATTGGCAGAGGAGGCGATGGCATTGTTGAGTGCCGATGAGTGTCCACAGGGGATAATGGATATTGTGCTGGCACCGAGCCAGATGAGTTTGCAAATACACGAAAGTATCGGCCACCCGCTGGAACTCGATCGTATTTTAGGCGATGAACGTAACTACGCGGGCACCAGTTTTGTCACACAGGATATGTTTGGTAGCTATCGCTACGGCTCTGATCAACTCAATGTAAGCTTCGACCCGGGCCGTGCAGAACAATTAGCCAGTTATGCCTATGATGATGAAGGTACGCCGGCTCAACGTGAATACATCATTCGAAACGGTATTCTGGAACGCCCACTCGGTGGCTTCACTTCGCAAGCACGCAGTGGCATGCCGGGTGTTGCCAATGCTCGACAATCAGACTGGTTTCGTCCACCCATTGACCGCATGGCTAACCTCAATATTGAGCCGGGTGATAAAAGTATGGAAGCGATGATTTCGAATGTTGAACGTGGTGTCTATATGGAAACCAATCGCTCATGGTCGATTGACGACAGTCGTAACAAATTTCAGTTTGGCTGTGAGCTGGGCCGAGTGATAGAAAACGGCGAATTAAAAGGCCTGGTGCGAAACCCTAACTACCGCGGTATATCAGCCACGTTCTGGCGTAGCCTGATTAGTGTCGGAAATGAAGAAAGCTTTCAGGTACAAGGTATCCCCAACTGTGGAAAGGGTGAACCTAATCAGGCTATTTACGTCGGCCATGCTTCTCCACCTTGTCATTTTCGTGATGTCGATGTGTTCGGAGGTGCAGCATAATGCAGGATTACTTTTATTCGCTGAGCGATGCGCTTTTCCAGAAACTTGCAGCGAATGAACAGCTATTGCTCAGTTTTTCAGGCGAAGATTCCGATTTTGTGCGACTGAATCACAACAAAATCAGGCAGGCCGGTCATGTTGCCCAACGCAGAATTTCTCTGGACCTGATCGAAGGGAAACGCCATGCTGAGGCTTGTGTCGATCTTGCCGGGGATAGTGAGCAGGATCTTAATCAACTCGTTCAGACACTAAATAAAATACGTCACCAACGCACTTTTGTACCTGATGATCCCTATCTGTGCTTTGCGACAGATATTCATCACTCTGAGTATCACCATGACAATGAGGTGATAAACAGCCATGACGCGGTTGAGCAGATACTGGAGACTGCCAAGGGTATGGACCTGGTCGGGATTTTTGCGAACGGCTCCCAGTATTACAGTTTTACCAATTCAATCGGACAGCGCAACTGGCATAGCAGTGCAAATTTTAATTTCGACTGGAGCTGCTACCATGAGAAAGACAAAGCGGTAAAAGGCAGCTATGCTGGCTTCGCCTGGCAACACAATAGTCTGGCCGCTAAATTTGAACGCATAAAAGACCAGTTAGCTATCATGGCCAGGCCCTCAAAAACCATACAGCCAGGACGTTATCGCGCTTACCTGGCACCTTCTGCTGTCAATGAACTGATTAACATGATGTCCTGGGGTGGCTTTGGCCTGAAAAGTCATCGGACTAAAACCACGCCATTGATTCAAATGCTGGAGCAGGGTCGCACATTGGCAACAGCGATATCACTGCGTGAAAATCATGCAAGAGGCCTGGCTCCTATGTTTACCAGCAGTGGATTTGTGAAACCACCGCAGGTCCAGCTCATTGAACGCGGGCGTTATCAGGATTGTCTGGTGAGTTCACGCAGCGCGATGGAATACGACAGTGTAACAAACGCGGAGTCTGAGTACCCGGGTGCTCTGGATCTGGCTGCGGGTGATCTACCGGACGATAGTATTTTGACTGAACTGGATACGGGGCTTTATATCGGTAATCTCTGGTATTTGAATTTTTCAGATCGCAATGCGTGTCAGTTAACCGGCATGACCCGCTTTGCCTGTTTCTGGGTAGAAAATGGTGAAATACAGGCACCGATCAATGTGATGCGCTTTGATGATAGCGTCTATGATTTGCTGGGAACAAACTTACTGGGCATGACCAGAGAACGTGAATTTATTGTGGATGCCGGTAGCTATGGCTCTAGATCGAACGCGAGTACTGAACTGCCTGGCGTGCTCGTTAAAGAACTGCAGATTACTTTGTAGCCTCATCTCCACGTCATGGAGCAGGTACAGGCCACTGCGACTTTGTCGTATACAGGGTGAGTAGAAACTACTGGATTACACATTGTATTTTCTCAGACTCGTGTCTGTTTACACGCTGAGATTGAAGTATATTTTGTAATTGTATGTAATGTGCGTTTAGGCTTCTTGTGCATTGAAATACAAGAAAATTATAAGCTTACAATGCCTGAGAAAGGAGTGGATATCGATTGGATGCGCATAGTGCCTGGCCACACAACTGGACTTGTAACTGGAGTCTATCTATTCTTCCTCCTCTTCATTTTCATGGCAGTTTGATTGAGTAATATCAAAGGAGACTCTGAATAAATCAGAGTTTTCTTGATTCTCTATGACACTGCCCTGAATGGACCGATCGTAGAGATTTGCGTGCATTGCCCAGCCACGGTGCGCACGGCGCACCCTACAGTCATGACTTCATTGTTACAACAATGTGATGGTGGTTTTTAGTAGGGTGCGCCGTGCGCACCGCGAAATTGAACCCGCATTTCTCACCGCCTCAGTGGTGCGATTCGTCAAGAATTAGCATTCATTACTGTATGTCTGCAAGAATACAACCATACCTGGCCTAGCGGTCTTACTGCACAGCTGGTCCTTGCCGGCAATGTATCGCGGTACCTCTACCAGGTGATGATTCAATCTCCAGTTTGAAGCCAATAATGCCAGCCCGATAGCGCATGATGCGTAAACCAAAACGCTTTTGCATCATATCATTCACATTAAAACCGCTGCCATCATCGCTGACTGTCAGAGCATAGCCGTGGATATTTTCCAGCTTGATGTGGATGTTCCGGGGATTTGCATACTTTACAGCATTATTGACCGCTTCCTGCGCGATGCGATAGAGCTGCATCGAAAAGGTTACGTCCATGTTTTCGACTGACTGCTCCGACTCGAAACGGCAATTGATGCCCGTTGTCATTCTGATGTGTTCCGCCAGTTTACTGAATGCATCGGACAGACCCTGGGGCATGATGGATATTGGTGCCAGGCCGTGTGACAAGGTACGGGCTTCTTCGGCTGCCTGAGTTAGATAGCCTATCATTTCATCCAGTCGCGTGGCCTGCGGGAGTTCATGTTTTTCCAGCTCATGCTTCAGGCTGGTCGCCATCATGCTCAAGCCCGTTAGCTGTTGCCCGAGTCCGTCATGAATGTCCTGTCCAATTCGCTCCTGCTCCAGCGTGCAGATGTCGGCAATTTCTTTTTCCAGCGATTTATGTTCGGTGAGATCGCGTATCATGCCGCAATAAAGGCTGCGATGGTCAATTTCAGCGATGGTAATTTCCAGTGGAATGATCAAGCCATCCTTGCGACGTCCGGGTAATTCGCGCCGCTGGCGCATGATCGTGCTTTTACCGGTCTCCCGGTAATGGCGCATGTAGGCATCGTGCTGTTCACGATACGGAGATGGCATCAGCTGGCTGATATTTCGACCGACGGTTTCGTCCGCACCATAACCAAATAGTGTCTCTGCGGCGATGTTGAAGTCGGTAATCACACCGTCCCCATCGATGACAACGATTGCTTCGGAGGCATTATCCATGATGGCCTGCAGCCGTTCTTCACTTTTGCGCAGCGCCTTCTCGTATAGATGACGCTTGGTCATGTCGTGCATCATCCACACTTCCTGGTCTTCAAACCGGTAGCCAGCAAACTCGACAAAGCGTTGACTGCCGTTTTTTCGCGTGATCATGATCGGGGGTGTTGTTTCGATGAAACCGGCGTCGCGGTAGGATTCGTAGATACGCCGGATTTCCGCAGCGCGCTCTCCGTACAGTTTTGCAAACCACTGGTCCAGCGTTTGAAGGTCACCACGTTCGTAGCCGGTAATTTCTTCGGCAGCACGGTTCATCGTCATCCGCTCCTTATCGAGGTAGACGGCACCCGCCGGCAGGTTTTCGACCAGGCGCTGAAGACGTTCGATTTGTCGTGCCCGCTTGTCGAGTTCGTGTTGTGCACGCCAGTGATTGAATAGCTCACGCTCGGAGATTTCGTGCTCTGTGGTGGCAACGGCCGACAGTCGGCCGGACTCGTCTTTGAGCGGGGTAACGGTCAACAGGACCTCAAGCGTACGCCCGTCTTTGGTCAATCGATGCGTATCAAACGGCTTGACGATTTCGTCGCCCTGAATCCGCTGGACAAAATTCAGTGCCTCGTCGCGCTTGTCCTGCGGTACGATATCGCGGATATTCATCCGCAGTGCTTCAGCCTTGCTGTAGCCATACAGCCGCTCGGCGCCACGGTTCCAGGCAAGTATGCGGCCATCGAAATCCTGTAGCGTGATTGCATCGTAGGAATCTTGCAGTACGGTTGCCATGCGCCGCGATTCGGCTTCGGACTCGATTCGCCGGGTAATATCGATGAATGTGACCACAACGCCTTCGATGCGATTGTCCGCAGTGCGGTAGGGCAGGATTCGGCGCAGGTAATGGTGTCCGTCACCTGTGCTGAGTTCATTATCCACCGGTGCCAGTTTGTCCAGGACCTTGCGGGCTTCAAGCGGCAGGTCTGCACCGGTGAGATCCGATGCGAATCTGCTGATCGGGCGGCCGATGTCACTGGCTATCAGGCCCAGCAGTTTGCCGGTGACCGGCGTGAACTGGCGGATGTTCAGTTCGGTGTCCAGAAACAGGGTTGCGATATCGGAGCTGTTCAGCAGATTGGTGATATCATCATTCGCCCTGTCGAGCTCGTCGACCTTGTCCTCGAGCTGGTTGTTGATCGTTGCCAGTTCTTCGTTCAATGATTGCAGCTCTTCCTTCGAGGATTCCAGTTCCTCGTTGGCAGACTGTAGTTCTTCGTTCATCGACATGACTTCTTCGTTCGAAGCCTTCAGTTCCTCGTTCGAGCTTTCCATGTCCTCGATGGTGCCCTGCAGCTCATCACGGGCGAGCTTGAGTTCATATTCGAGCTGGCTGACAATTGACGATTCATCGGCAGGTTCGGCCTCGGTTTCTACGGCGTAACCGGCAACTACACGCTCCAGAAACGTGACCAGGAGCAAGCCTTCAGCCTGCTTTGGCTCCATGATCGGTTTCACGCTTATCGTGCAGGCGTGCCATTTGCCGCCGCGTTTGACTCGAGCGGAGGTATCGCTGACCGAGCGGTTTTCCTGGATCGCCTGGTGACAGGCGGCACGGAGTCTGATGCGCAGACCCTGGCGCGCCATCGCAATCAGATCGCTTGTGGGCTCGCCGGTCGGTGGTTCCAGATAGTCGCCCGTCGGACCGTAAAAATACAGGATATCGTGCTTGCGGTTTATCAGCGCCGAGGCGGGGCCATAATCGAGCAGCAGCTGGCGTTGTGTCAGCGCGGCGAAGTTGATTCCAGAGCGGGTGGTCATCTGCGTGACTGGCTGTAGCGAGCTGTGGCGTCCGAAACCGTGCACGATCGGAAAGTCGATGGTATCCCGGCGGGTTGGGCCGATGCGCTTGAATACGCGCCATTTCTTCGATACTGCCTCGAACAGATCCTGCCGCCGGCCTACGGTTTCCGCCGAGCCGAGTAGCAGGTAACCGTCCTCGTTCAACGCAAAGTGGAACAACGATATCAGTTTTTGCTGCACCTCGGGTTCGAGATAGATCAGCAAGTTGCGGCAACTGATCAGGTCCAGTTTCGAGAAGGGTGCATCGCTGATCAGGTTTTGGGCCGCGAACACCACGGATTCGCGAACCTGCTTATTGATCCGGAAATGGCTGTCGGTGCGGGTAAAGAACCGCTGTAGCCTTTCCGGCGATACATCGGCCCTGATGCTTTCCGGGTAGATACCCCTGCGCGCAAACGCGAGTGCTTCATCGTCGATATCGGTTGCGTAGATTTGAAGATTGAACGGCTTTTGCGCTGCAGAGAACGGCTCGATCAGCAGTATGGCAATCGAATACGCTTCCTCCCCCGTTGCACAACCGGGCACCCAGACCCGGATCGGGGTATCGGGGTCCATTCGTTCGATCCATGTCGGGACCACGGTATGCTCGAGCACCTGGAAGGCTTCCGGTTCGCGGAAAAATCCGGTTACGCCAATCAGCAGGTCGCGGAACAGATCATTCACTTCCTCCTTGTTATCGCGCAATAGCTGGTGATATTCGGACAGCTGATTGATGTGGTTAAGGCTCATGCGTCGCAGCACACGGCGCATCAGCATGTTCTTGCGGTAGCTGCGAAAATCGTAGTCCGTGCGCGCACGCAACAGCGCGAGAATGCGGCCGAACAGCTCGCTTTCTGTCTCGGGTTGCAGCGCAGGTTTCCAGGCACCGCTGACATACGCATGCTGAACATAGCCGGTCAGCACTTCGGGCATGTCCTCAGGCGGCAGGATATAGTCGACGGTGCCGGTTGCGATAGCGCTTTGCGGCATGTAAGGATAATCCGCCGTGTCGGGAGCTTGCACCATCGTCATGCCGCCGCCGACCTTGATTGCCTGCAGGCCAATGGTTCCATGCGAACCGGTGCCGGAGAATATGACCCCGATGGCGCGTTCTTGCTGATCCAGCGCCAGCGACCGTAAAAAGTGGTCGATCGCAGTCTCTACATCGTGCCTTTCAGGGGGTAAATCCAGGTGTAGATGAGCGTGGTGGATCGACAGATACCTGGCTGGTGGAATGATATAGATGCGGTTGGCTTCGACCGCCAACCCATCCGTCACCTCACACACCGGCATCCGGGTGTGATGGGACAGCAAGTCCACCATCAGGCTCTGATGGGTGGGATCCAGATGGGGTACCAGCACGAAGGCCGTTCCACTGTCGGTCGGCATGTGTGTAAAAAAGGTTTTGAAGGCGTTCAAGCCGCCTGCTGATGCGCCCATTCCGACGATGGGGCAGGATGCTGCATGACTCTCTTTATCTGTTGAAGCAGAACCACCGTTTGGCTGGTGTCGAACAGGCTTCCTGTTTTTGGCCCTGGACACGGTGTTACTCATTATCAATCACAAGAATGAGCCTGTCATTCTTCAGGGTGGAAGGGTGTTGCATCATTGATGCAGGTAGCTCATCTCGCTTTATACGTCTTAACCGATGGGTTTTCTTGTCGGGTGTGCACCGGCTCGGGGCGGCAGGACCGCTGTGTTGATCACAAGGCGTCAATGTACCTCCAGCGACCATTGTACCGCACTGCGAGTCAGCTCAATGGAAGAGCCCAGTCCGAGTTTCTTCTTGATATTGGCGCGATGCGTCTCGATGGTCTTTATACTCAGGTGAAGTTTATCGGCAATCGTGCTGGTGCCCATACCCAGGCCGATGAGTTCAAAAATCTGCAGCTCACGATTGGTGAGCAGTTCGATCGGTGAGACGGGTGTTTTGTGGCTATCACCGGCTGTCTGCATGTTGAGATGGGTCTGCAAGCGTTGGCTCATATACACTTCGCCTTTGAGAATCCGTCTAATCGCCTCGATGACCTGCTCGCCAGCCTCCTGCTTGTTGATGTAGCCTTTTGCGCCTGCCAGCAGGGCACGTTCCGCGAACAGTTTCTCATCATGCATGGATGAGACGAGTACAGGAATATTCGGGAGCTGTGATTGCATGCGTTTGACCAGTTCCAGGCCATTGCCGTCAGGCAGTGACAGATCGATAATCGCCAGATCGGGCATACATTCTTTTATTAATTTCATGGTCCCACTCATACAGGCTGCCTCGGAGCACACGCTGAGATCAGATTCACTTTCTATCAGCTGTTTCAGGCCCGCTCGCACAAGCGGGTGATCGTCGATGATGAATATTTTTACCGGCTGCATGGAATGGATAATGCCAATGATCGTTCTCTATTTCCTGCCCTCGTTAGCATTCTACACCTGAACTCGCCATTTCTGGCATTTAGATACATTCCAGCTAAAACTGCACGAGCACAGTGTGAAGGCAGTATTCAACGGCTGGCAACAACCGGAAACACCCGTTGGCTTGCGGTTTCGCTGGCGAGCATCTTACTGTTCTCAATGATGCCTATTCACCTTATTTTCGAATCAACAACACAAAGAGTTAAGTCATCGGTGTGATTTCCCCGTGATTTGTTTTATGACAGGGGTGAAATGAATGGATTCAGGAATGCACGATCAGGTCCATCCGGGTTAGCGATGCGTCAGACAGTTAATAACGAATCGGGGAAACCCTGATTGTTGATACGGTGGGTAATGGGTTAACTTTATGTAATTAGGGATAATATTGTCTGTCGAAATTTGATCGGGGAGGGTATCTACCGATGTAACTTGAGTCGCGACAGCATGCTTTGAAATAACGGGATTGCTAACCCGTGTTTTTTATCACGATAAAGGATTGAGCAATGTTTTAAGGAAACTCTGATTTATTCAGAGGTTCCTTTCGGCATATGGATGTGCCGCCATTTTCAATCACATATGTGATTGAAAATGGCGAAAAATAAAAATCGCATTTTTATTTTTCGTGCTCTGATAATTCCTGGATGGAATTGTTAAGAGCTTCCTTAAGCTATATTACAGTTTCAATTCGAGGGGGAGTTGAATGAATATTGTACTTGATGATAACAGGGAGGGTAAGGTCGTAAGGATTGATGTTGGACAGCGGCTTGATCTGACAGCGTACAAACCATTTACTGAAGGCACGATTCGTGCGGTCGATAATCCACAGGTTGTGGCTATTGTGGTCGATTTCAGCGGCACGCGTCATCTGTTCGATTCGGGTAAGGCCATGTTGGCTGACCTGTTAATGAGAGCAAGGTATCTGAAAATTCCTTTACGGCTGGTCAATGCCAGTCCTGATATCAGTCTCGAACTATCGATGGTAGAACTTTCCACGGACCGTATTCACGAAAAGGGTGATGTCGGCGTCGGCTCACAACCCTCGAGGCATGCTTCTTGATACAGTTATCAGAGATACCGGTATAGATCAATAAAATACGTTGCATGCAATTAATACGATGAGGCTTTTATTGATTGGTTATTGAATGTCAGGCTTGTTGCAGTGCGTTATTCCGTACCTGGCTATGTAGATTGTAACGAGAAAATGCACTGCTACGAACTTTAGAATGTCTGATCAATGCAGGTTTCTTACAAAAATATTGATTGCAGCAACGAATTATGATGAATTTATGCACGGAGGGTGTCATGTACGCAAACAAGCGAAGCAATGTACGCAAGGCGCTGTATCTTAGTGTCGACGTATACAATTTAGGCGAGCACTTGGGTCGCTATCAGTCAAGAAATATCAATATAGATGGCGCCTTTATCGATAGTTGCCCATGCCAGCTTTGCCCAGATGATACGTTGGATTTACATTTTTATTTTAATGAAAGTGAACAAGCGTCTCTTCATCTGAAAGCCACCGTTATCCACTCAGCTGACATGGGAGTAGGTGTTCTTTTCGACTATGGTGATCTGGAATACCGACGGCTGCTGAATGCAATCGCCAGGTACACGAGTGACGGGCAGGCACGTGAGATACCTGGCTTCTGGTATGTGTGTTAAGTAAACCTGACTCGTTTAGTAATATGCGAATGAAGCTATCATTGATGCTTCATTCGCGTATTGCAGATTATGTCATGATATTTAAAAGTCTGGAATTGATCAGACATCATAACAACTGAATCTCAAAATGATCTGACAGAGGAAGCAAGTTCAACAGTTGCCGCACCTCACTACAGAATAAATTACTTACAACCGGAGATCAAAACTGTCTTTGCGATCGGAGTACTCAACCTGAAGTGACCGAAAGTCAAATTATTCAAGGCCGTCAATGCTGACGGTAAGCTCGTCAAGTTCTTCGCTGGCCAGAATCCATTCGCTTTCTATGGCAACGCACTGTTTATCGACTCGGGCTTTTTCACGCAGACAGTCTTGTAGTTTGCGTTTGTTTTCCTCGCTGTAGATCTCCGGGTCCGCGAGCTTCCTGTCCAATTCGGTCTGGGTGCTGTGCAATGCATCGAGTTTCGTTTCAGCTTCTGAAATGCGTTTGCGTAAGGGCTGAAGACGTTCGCGCTGTTTTGCCTGTAATCGTTTTCTGTCTTTTCTGCACACCGCACTATTCATCGAATCGTCCGTTTTCACGATGTCTGTTGAATTAGCCGCGGTCTGCCTGTTCTGGTCGCTGAGCCATCTCGGGTAATCGTCCAGGCTCAACGTGAAATCATCGACCTGAGAATCGTGCACCAGCATCAATCGGTCACAGCTTACGCGCAGCAGGTGCCGGTCGTGTGATACGATCAACATCGCACCGCTGAAGTCCTGCAATGCTACGGCGAGCGCCTGACGCATTTCGAGGTCCAGGTGGTTAGTGGGCTCGTCCAGTAGCAGCAGATTGGGCCGC
Organism: uncultured Gammaproteobacteria bacterium; assembly: GCA_942492025.1. GTDB lineage: Bacteria > Pseudomonadota > Gammaproteobacteria > SZUA-229 > SZUA-229 > JABDQW01. Next base: position 83,663 of record CALODJ010000009.1, read on the forward strand.
TGGTGAACGAGCATCGCCAGTACGAGCCGGGATTTCTCGCCACCTGAAAACGGGCCGACGGGCTCGAGCGCACGCTCGTTGGAGAAACCGAAGCCACCGAGATGGTTCCGCAGATCGGCCTCGCGTGCCCGAGTATCGATTTGCTGCAGATGCTCCAAAGGCGTATGTTCCGGGTGTAGCTGTTCGACCTGGTGTTGTGCAAAGTAACCGATGCGGGTGTCTTTATGGACTTCGCGCTGACCCTGCTGTAGCTGAAGACCATCCTGCCATGTACCGGCCAGCAGTTTGATCAAGGTTGACTTTCCGGCGCCGTTGCGGCCCAGCAAGCCAACGCGATCGCCAGGCGAAATGATCAGCTCGACGCTGCTAATAATTGCAGTATCGCTGTAGCCGGCATAGACACTATGCAGCCGCAGCAGCGTGTGCGGTGATTTCTCCGGCTCTCGTAACGAAAAATGAAACGGTGAATCCACGTGTGCCGGGGCAATTTGTTGCATGCGCTGCAGCGCTTTCAGTCGGCTCTGTGCCTGCCGCGCCTTGGTTGCCTTGGCGCGGAAGCGCTCGACGAAGGATTGCATGTGGGCGATTTCACGTTGTTGTTTTTCATAGGCCGACTGCTGATTGGCGAGGCGCTCGGCACGGATATGTTCGAACGCGGAATAGTTGCCCTGATAGAGCGTGATACGTTGGCGTTCGATGTATGCGATTTGGCTGGCGACGCTGTCGAGAAAATCACGATCGTGCGAAACCAGCAGTAAGGTACCGGGGTAGTTCCGCAGCCAGCCCTCCAGCCAGATCACTGCATCAAGGTCCAGGTGATTGGTGGGCTCGTCAAGCAGCAGCAGGTCAGAACGGCACATCAGCGCGCGAGCGAGATTCAAGCGCATGCGCCAGCCGCCGGAAAATTCCTCGACCAGCCTGTCTTCATCACCGGCACCAAAACCGAGCCCGTTCATCAACTGTCCAGCGCGGCTGCGTGCGCTGTAGCCGCCGATATTGTCGAGTTTGCCGTACAATGTTGCCAGCAGTAGACCGTCGTTGTCCGCCTCGGCAAGAGCCAGCGCTGCTTCAATCCGACGCAGTTCGGCATCACCATCGAGCACGTAGTCGATCGCCGCGCAGTTCTTTGTGGGCATTTCCTGCGCCACATGCGCGACCACCCAGTCCTTTGGATACAGACAGTCGCCGCTATCCGCGTGCAACTGGCCCAGGATCAGTGCGAACAGACTGGACTTACCCGTGCCGTTAGCGCCGGTGATGCCGACTTTCTGTCCTGGAAATACCTGGAAACCCGCATTTTCAAACAATAAACGCTGGCCTCGGCGTAGCGAGAGGTCGTTGAATTGAAGCATGGGTGGTATTATAACGTGTCCTCGGAGCTGAAGATTAATCCGGATTTTGCACGAAGGATCTGGATTTAGAGGCCGTGTGACGATAAAGACAATACGCATATCAGGTCATTTCGCGACGATGTGCGGTTAAAATAGGCGTCATCGTGGAATACCTCAATGAAAATCTCAGCGGATCAGAAGCCCGATGAGCACGCAGCAGTACGATCTATTGATCATTGGTGCGGGTGTCTCGGGTACTGCATTACTGTATCTTGCAACGCACTACACCGATTTAAATCACGTCGGTATTATCGATAAGTATGCAGCGCCTGCACGCGTCAACTCCCTGTCGAGTAATAACAGTCAGACCCTGCACTGTGGGGACATAGAAACAAACTACAGCCTCGAAAAAGCCCTCAAGGTGCGGCGTGCAGCCAACATGCTGAAAAACTACGCGGTTCGACAGGCTGACTCACACCACATCATTTTCAAGTACCCCAAAATGGTGCTTGGTGTCGGTGAAAATCAATGTCGTCAGCTTCGCGAACGCTTCGAGATTTTCAGCCCTTACTACCCGGGCCTGAAACTGCTCGATAAAAGAGCCATCGCCCGTATAGAGCCCGCCGTTGCGATGAAAGATGGTCGCTTTCGTGAAGAGGAAATCATCGCGCTCGGATCCACCGAAGAGTATACCGCGGTTAATTATGAAGCCCTGTCGCGATCGTTTGTTCGCCAGGCACAGTCGCAGGGCAACAAGCATATTGATCTGCATTTTGATGAATATGTCACGCACATCAAAATTGAACACCAGCGTTTTCTTGTGGAAACCCGCCATACCTGTTACCAGGCACGCGCGATTGTGGTCTGCGCGGGTGGTCACAGCCTGAAGCTGGCCCACGATCTGGGATATGGTCTGCACTATTCCTGCTTACCCGTGGCGGGCAGCTATTATTTCACGCCCGCTGTGCTCAAGGGAAAGGTTTACACGGTGCAAAATGATGCGCTGCCGTTTGCCGCTATTCACGGTGATCCAGACGTGCTCGTTCCTGGCAAAACGCGCTTTGGACCGACCGCGCTGGTGTTGCCGATTCTGGAACGTTATAACCTCAGCACTCTGCCGGATTTTTTGCAAGTGTTTCGTTTTGATAAGCGTGTTGCGAAGGTCTTACTCGATCTTATGCGTAATCGTGATATCCGTAACTACATGCTGAAAAACTTTCTTTTTGAAATACCACTGCTGCGTAAATGGCTGTTCCTGAAAGACGCTCGCATCATCGTACCTTCATTACGTTTCCGTGATCTGAAGTTTGCGCATAATGTGGGCGGCATACGACCGCAGTTGATCGATAAAGACCATCAGAAACTGCTTCTGGGTGAAGCGAAAATCGATACCGGGATTGGCGCCATATTTAATATGACGCCCTCACCAGGCGGCACATCCTGCCTGGAGAACGCCGAAATCGATCTACGCACGATCGTGCAGCACCTGGGTGCCAATATCGACGAGGCTGCATTCAAGCAAGACTTGCTTGGTGAGGACCACAGGCACACCGATACTGATTTTACTGGCCGGATTCTAAGTGGCAACGACGCAGCATGACAGCAGAGCCCGCTCAGCCGAATGGCATATACTTGAATTGAAAAAGCACACTTTTACATAAATACGTCAGTTAAAGAAACTGAGCTGTGCGCTTATTGGTTAGCAAGCTGGACTGCCAGGGTTGCCACGCCGCTGTAGCGGCGCGTAATGACCTGAATTACGGCTTGAGCAAGCGCCATTCCACTCAGCCGCCATTTTCGCATTTCTCATGGTCATGCCAACCAATGACCAGATCCATCCAGACTCAGCCTGCATATCGCATGTATCACCAGGGTAATAATTCACCATCAAATGCCCAGAATTTTCCGGTGTCGCTGGGCTTGAGTGTACTCAATACCTCAAGCATACAGGTGACGCTTTGTTCAGGTGAGAAAAGCTGCCCTGTGGGCACATTTTTCTGGAACGGTTTTGACAAGGCAGTATCGGTTGTCCCGGGGTGCAAGGCAGCAAGTACGACATTGGGCAGCGTGCGCTTCCATTCGATAGCCAGCGTCTTGATACACATATTCAGCGCGGCCTTGGAAGCGCGATAACTGTACCAGCCTCCGAGTCGATTATCTTCGATACTGCCCACCTTGGCCGAAATGGTGGCAAACAGGGCTGGACGGCCGTGTTTGAAGTGGTTTTGCAGGTGCTTGGCCAGTAACAGCGTTGGTATGGTGTTGATTTTGATGTTTCGCAGAAAAAAATCAGGATCCAGTTGTCTGATGGTCTTCTCTGGGCCGTAGTCGGGTCGATGCAATATACCTGCGGCATTGATAAGCCAGTCGATTTCCCCTAATTGCGTGGACCATGTCTGGATGGCGGATTCATTCGTGATGTCCAACGGGTGCCAGTTGACTTTCCTGTCGCGATAAACAGGTTGAGTGCGATAATAGGTCGCATCGATCGAACTGACGTCAGTGCGTTTCGCCAGCACATCAACAAAGGTGCCGCCAATACCGCCGGAACCGCCAATGATTACGATATTCACTGAATGGCCTCACTGGTGATAGTGTGAAGGTTTGAGTCCATCACATTAGACACCCGTATCCTAGGTCCATTCGCGGCTTGAACAGCGCCTGCGCTGAGTGCTTCGTTGGCCAGCTGAATGAGCCAGGGCTATCTCCGCCACGAATAGCGTATTGCTCCTGTTGTGACTTCTCACATTTTGTCAATAAGTAGCCCGAATGATTCCACCTTTTGCCAGTCGGTATAGTCAATTACCGTTTCAGGGTTGGTGGGTCCTCCGGTCATCCACATGATAAATCGGATGATCTGCTTGTCCCAGAAGCTGTATATCGGGTAATTCAGTTTACCTGCAAATACCGCCATTTCATTGGGTTGCCAGGAAATTTGTTTGAGGAACTTCCTGAAATACGGGTTAGTCTCGGGCTGGTTTTTCCCCGATTTGCGTGCCACGAGACTCACTGAGAACAAGGCATTTGGTTTACTCTCCAAAATCTGCAGGTTTCTTGCTATGAACTGATAGACCCGCTTACTGTGTTTTCCATACCGGATGCTCGCTCCGAGGACAATTTTATCGAATGATTCCACGTCGACGTTCGCCTCTTCATCGATTGGGTGCAACGAGACGTTATTGTTATTGCGTTCAATCACTTGCTTTAAGTAATGGCAGATTTCCAGCGTGTGGCCATCTGTTGTTGAAAACATAATCAGGATATTCGCCATTCTCTTGTCAGAATCATTTCGTGTGAGTATTTACCGGGATTGTAGCCATAACAGAATGAGTCAGCGAGGCTGAATCATTTAACAAACGGGGCTTGATCATGGTGCAGTATACTTTATTCCTGATCATGAAATAAGTATCCTGTTGCCGAAACGGGTTGTTACAAGGAGGTATCATGAGAAGTGTGTTGCGGGCCGGAGGAAATGCCAATCCCGGTAGCTTTATGGCTGAGGAGCGCAATATCTAGCCTTATTTCGTCAGGGAAACTCTGATTTATTCAGAGCTTCCTTAGAGTGAAAACGCGATACAAAGATTGATTTAGACACAGAACCGTTGATGCCAAAGGCGTGTTGAAGGCGCATGTCACCGGGCCTGACAAAAGCGGTAGAGAACGATCGCTTTCATGAACAGACTACACGGGTGGCATCAACTAAAAATTATTGGGTCTTTGCAAAAGCGCCTATTACACTCGCTGAGATACAGAATCCCAAGGGGGAATATGGTGGCACAATGCTGTTTTGTTGATAACTGGTACAGAAGCATCGTTGGTTTTTTTAAATTCTGCCTGTTGCCTGCGTTACTCTTAGGCAGCAGTCAAGCCCACGCATGTCCTGTCGCCAACAAATCCATTCGCCTGTCGGCCAATGGGCACGCATTGATCGCAGAAGTCGCCACAACGCGTGCCAGTATGCGCTGCGGTCTTGCTTTTCGAGATGCATTGCCCGCTGATCACGGTATGTTGTTCGTCTATGCACAGGACCAGATAGTCGGCTTCTGGATGAAGAATACGACTATCCCGCTATCCATAGCGTTTCTGGATAGTGATGGCAAAATCATGGAGCTGCATGACATGGATCCACAGAATCCTGCCCGTCGTTACATTTCACGATTACCCGTTCGTTTTGCGTTGGAAGTCAATCAGGGCTGGTTTTCTGAAAAAGGTATTGAGGTAGGAGACAGGGTTGAATTAGACCTGCTATCCAATGGAAACTGATGTGTCATTGATGCTGGCCAGATAACCGTCAGCCTGTGGGCAAACACGCATCTCTCCCCCAGGCCAGAAAAATGCGGGCTAGCAGAGGATACGTCGGCCAGGTGAGAGCAGTCAATCACGTCGATAATCCTTGATGAAATGATTGCTCTGGACACGCTATTTCCTTAAGCTGACACTATTGGTATCAGAAAGGGGATAGTCATGTCTGACCGTGAAAAAGAACTCGATGATTTGCTTGAATCGCTGAAAAAGCGGCGTGATGAAATCAATCTGCAGATGCACCTGGGCAAAGCTGAAGCAAAAGAATTGTGGCAGCAGACCGAAGACAAATGGCGTCATTTGCGCAACCAGCTGGAGCAAGTTGACAATGATACTGGTGATGTCGCCAAGGATGTAGGTGCAACGGCCATGCTGATTGCCGATGAGATCAGGCAGGGCTATGAACGCTTGCGCAAGCTGCTTTAAAAGCCGGTTCGTGAAAATCAACGCATTGGTATTCTAAGGACGCACATGTCGCCATTCAGGCGAACAATTCATCATTTATCAGGTCTCATATACCCAAGAGCAGGCTAAATTCGTGTTTTTCATGCACGACGACTGAATTCAAGTACCGCTGCACTGTTCTGTTTGATAGGGCGTTTCACGCCCGGGAGATAGACCATGAGCAACAGCCCGTTCATCACGCCCCATGATCAGTTGCCCGAAACGCTTCCGCTCTTTCCATTGGCTGGAGCGATCGTCATGCCGGGCAGTGATTTGCCACTAAACATCTTCGAACCACGTTACCTCAACATGGTGAATGATGCACTGCGTAGCCACCGCATGATCGGTATGATTCAACCCGACCCCGATGCCAGAAATGAAGCCGATCTCTGCCACACCGGGTGCGCTGGACGCATTACCCAGTACCGTGAGACCAAAGATGGCCGTATTGAGATCATACTAAGTGGCGTGTGCCGCTATGACATCGAGAAGGTTCTGCCGACTACCCGAGGATATCGCCTGGGCGTCCCGAACTGGTCACGTTTTACTGACGACTACACCGATCACGATGCCGAGCTGCTTGGTGAACATGATCGCTTGATCCGGACACTGAAGCGCTACTTCGAGGTCAAAGGGCTGGATACCGACTGGACCGGGCTCGAACAGCTCCCAACTGTGAAGTTGATGAACAGCCTGAGTATGGCGTTGCCGTTCAGTGAACAGGATAAGCAGGTACTGCTGGAGACGCTAGAACCAGCAGAGCGGCTGTTCACCTTCACCGCTCTGCTCGGCAGTGAGCTCCAGGCACCTGGGTCGGCCACCCGGCATTGAGGGCGTGTTGGCGTCGATAAACAGTATGGGCATGCCATATGCGGATTAATCCTGTGAAGTTTGGCGCGAGCGCACAATCACCGTTAAAACCGGGACTCATCATTCTGTTTGCTATCGGGCTGATGCTGCTCTCGGGCCCGAATTTCGCCCAGGTTCTGCGACCGACAGAGGGTGTTTACACCCATGCCACACCGACGCGTGATGGTATTGGCAAATATTATCTGGGGCGTGAAATATCGCAAGTCATGGGGCACCGCGGAGCGGCCTGGCTTGAAAGAAAGTCCAGAGTCGACGAGGAGGCTCCCGACCTCGCGGTGCAGGCCATGCAGCTGGCACCTGATGCGGTGGTCGCTGACATCGGCGCGGGAACCGGTTACTTTACCTTCCGACTGGCAAAGCGAGTCCCGCAAGGTCGAGTATACGCAGTGGATACACAGTCCGAAATGCTGGACATTATCCGCGAGCGCATGAAACGCCGCTCAGTGAATAATGTAACACCCCTGAGGGGGAAATCCGACAATCCTATGCTCCCGGCAGCCACTGTTGATGCGGTCTTGCTGGTCGACGCCTACCATGAGTTTGCTTTTCCCTACGAGATGATGCTTGGCATTGTGCGTGCGTTACGTCCTGGAGGTAAGGTCTTTCTTATCGAGTATCGTGGTGAAGACCCGAACATACCCATCAAGCCATTACACAAGATGACCCAACAACAGGCCATCACGGAGATGCAGGCTGTCGGACTGACCTGGGTTGAAACCAGGGATATTCTACCGACCCAGCATTTCATGGTGTTCGAGAAAGCGGGTTAACACTCCCACAGCGACACACTCATCGACTCGCTGATGCCAGGCTTAACGAGGCTGAACGGGCTACCGCCTGCACCTGCTCCCGTGATCCTGGTGAGAAATGCGGGCTAGAAATAAAAAAATTTGCACGCCCGCTATCGTGCAGTATGCCCGCTATGGATCAAATTTTATCTGGTTATATAAGTCGACTATGTCCTCATCAGTGCTTTTTCCAGTTTGTTCCGTGCAAGTCGCCGTCGTTTCTTCTTCACTTATAGCGGCCAATACATCCTTGATTTCAGTGAGTACATCGTTTGTCTCTCTGATTTCCTTAATGACAAGGTTGATTTTACGGTTGAGCCCGAATACAGCGAGGGGGAGCAGGAGCCATAGCATTAACAGCAATAACAAGAGTACGAATAACACTTCGAAGTCATTACGATAGCTGCCGTTGTCTGCAGCAGCTGCATTGAAAGATACCAGAGTAAGCAGAGCTATAGAAACATAGCTGAACACGTACTTCATGAATACTTGTCTCATATTTGTTTATGCGCGGTAGATGGGTATTCTATACCCTTGAACTGGTAGAAGTGCAGACCAGTGTCTCGTCGGATTTGTGATTCTTTAAAGACCGAATATAATCGCATCGGCTTAGCTCACTGCTGGGAAGGCTGTACGTCGTTACGGCGCGCGCATGCGTCCATTGGCTTTTTCGCCTGACCTGAGCGATCACGGACCGAATATCGGCTTATGCAGGATTCACAGGCGTTCTCGTGTCACATTTCAGGTAAACCTGCAGCGGCCTGCATGTGATAAAATGCCTGAACACTGTCAAGCCACAATTGATGGTACAGCAAAGATTTCGGCTCTTTATTGTGTAATAGTGATGTACTGAATGCCCATAGATTACTCTGACAGATATCAAAAAGCGCCCGTTGAAGGGGAGTATTACGACCCTAAAGGGTACATGCGTCTGAAACAATTTCGTAAATGGGCAAAAATCACGACTGCTCTGATGTTCGTAATTTTGGTTGGCACCGTGATTGATGCCATCATCGAAGAAAAACCTGGGCCATTTTTTGTCGTGTTTTTCTCTTTTGTCATCCTCATGGGTATTTTAGGTATTTCTTACGATCATAAACTTGAACAGCATAAAAAGAAGGTTTTAGACGAGAAAGAACGGAAACAACGGATATTGCTGAAGACTATCATGATCTCAAAAAATAATCCCAATCGCGGCAAGTGGAGACAGAATGAACGGGTAGATACCTAGCTCTTTCCTGCAGGACGCAGCGATAGAAGGGAACGGCCGAGTATTCCAAAATTTCTCCTCTCGGGGCATATAACCTTTTCTACCCCTGTCATTTTTATGATCATCGAGTAATATTTTCTAATATTCTAAACAATGACGCATCGACCGCTAATAAAACGGTTTATACCTTTAGATTAGCTCTGCAGCAATTGCTATTTGATTGCTGATTACTGCAGAATATGAATGCTTGATCTGATCAACAAACGAAATTGAATGTCATCATATAACCCGAAATGTCATAATTTTTGTAAAACGATGAGTGGACCGTAATCATGGGAAATTTTCCGGAAAAGCTTCGATTGAAAGAGCAGGCGGAAGAGGATATCTATTTTGCCAAACGTGATCGTGAACTGATAGAGGCGATGCGCAAGAAAAAGTTGGCGAAAACACTCGAACTCACGCACAAAGACCAAAAAAAAGCAGCTCGATTGCTCGAACAGGAATATGCAAAAGCGAGTAAAGCCTACATAAAAATCATCAAGAAACTCATTGGGCGCACCGATAAAATCTGAAAGGACAACCGATGCCAACGTCAATAAGCACTTGACAGGACGGCGTCAAGCTTATGCAGGTACAGTCTGTGATGTACTATGCGTATGAACTCGACAATCCGAGTATCGATGGTTCTGACGAGTTTGGTGCGACGCTCAGAACGCATCGCTGGTATGGAGCGAAGCTTGGGGGTACGGATATCAGGTTGGCGTTAAGGCCGGACATCAGCGACTACGGGTGAGACGTGGGACACCGACCTTTTTCCTTATTTACAGTAACAAATCAGCTTCAATAGGATGATAGGTGCTGGCGGCCTCGATAAGAGCGTTGGATGTGAGTGATGGTACGCCATAGACTTCAGTGATAATGGCATAATCCTTTTTAATTTTTTTCAGTAACAGATCGAAGTCTCCATCACCGGATAGTAGTATGACGGTATCAACTTTCTTTGCTATTTCCAAAACATCAATAGTTATACCCACGTCCCAGTCACCTTTGCTGGAACCGTCACTGCGCTGTATATAAGGTTTGAGTTTTACATTGAATCCAATATGCTTGAGTGCATCCTGGAATTTTATTTGTTTTTCATCGCCTCTATGTGTCGCGTAAGCGATAGCGGAAACGATTGCTCCTTCTGCGCTGAGTCGTTGCCAGAGTTTTCGGTAGTCAAACTGACGACCAAAAGCCTGGCGAGTCGTATAATATATATTCTGCACATCAACAAAGACAGCGATTTTTTTCATCTTGTGTATAAACTAACAATTTATAGATCAGAGATCAAATTCGCCAACAAAAAGGTCACAGCATGAGTATTGATTTTTTACTATCACCTGAAGAACTCAGAATAATCGGTTGTCTGATGGAAAAGGCAGTGACGACACCGGACCAATATCCGTTAACGCTGAATGCACTGACCAATGCCTGTAATCAGAAATCCAGTCGAGATCCGGTGATGTCGCTGGAACAGGGCATAGTGGCGAGGGCTGCTCGACAGCTCGAAGATAAGGCACTCATCAGCAGTAGCGAAGGCAAGAGTAACGTGGTGAAGTACACTCAGCGTATGTGCAATACCTTACTTTCAGAGTTACAGTTTACTGAAGCTGAGTATGCCGTTGTGTGCCTGCTGATTCTGCGGGGTCCACAAACACCTGGCGAGATCAGAACACGGAGTGGAAGACTGCATACCTTTGACGACAATGAGGAAGTCAAGGATGTTCTGGATGCATTGATGGATAGCGAAAGGGGCCCGCTTGTTGCCCGCCTGGCACTCAAACCAGGGAGGAGGGACCATGAATATACGCATCTGTTTGCCGGTGAAGTTGACTCCGTACCGGAAGAAACGAGCGTGACAGAGCGTCCCGCAGTGATCAGCCACAAGGATGACAGGATCACGCAACTGGAAGCCAGAATAAGCAATCTGGAACGTGCGCTGACAAAGCTTGCAGCAAGCCTGGGAGAGCCGATCAATCTGTCAAAGAGTGAGATAACAGAGCCAGAGTCGGGATCTGAATAAAAATAGCTGTATTTTCCACCAATGAATCGATGTTGAAAATCACGGTGCTTGCTTGTCTGTCTCGGCTACTCTTGATCATGAATGACGCGGTTAATCACTTCGAAATCGAGCCGACCTTGTTGTTTCACTAGGATCCTGCCTTTTCTGACCAGTATCAATGCTGGTGTAAGTTCAATGCTACCGAAAGCCTCACTGATTCGATCGGCTTCGTCAATGACAATCGGCACCAAGGTGCGTTGTTGCGTAATAGTAATGTTGGGTGGGCGATTTACATGCATGGCGATAGCAATACTATCGGCAGCGTCATCGAGCTCATCGGACAGCCTGTAGAGGGCGCCAAGTGCAACCGGGTTGCTTACCGAAAAGAAAAAGAGTGCGGTTAACGGTGACTGATCGTCGAGTTCGATGATTGTGCCGTCAACACTTGTGAGCGTCAGCTGTGGTGAATCGGGTTGATCGCTACAAGCACTCAGCGGGATGCAGATGAAAATGACGAATAAATAGAATAATATGGCTTTCATTGGTAATCATAGTTGTGGAATGAAAAACACAGCGCAGAAATATCGGACGCGGTCTGATTAATTGCCGTCGGCTCCCGTGCAACATGCGAGTTGGCGTCAGGTATATTTATTTTCGCTATATATTCTAATTCTTGAAACTCCCGACTTTTTGCTGATCAAAATCCACAACATTTTGCATTAGAGAGACAGGTTCCTGTAGGTCAAACATACCCGGTTGAAATACAATCTCCATTGATTTAACGTCTTTCCACCATTTTGGCGAGCCGTCAGCGTATACAATGACGGTTGAAGCAGAATCGGGTTTCAGTGTCATAGGGCTTGGCTGAATCGCTAATACAGGGTAGTCTCTGCCGTTACTGTCTGTGACCTTAATCAGACCTATATTATCAATATCTATGTTGATATCTTTTTGAGCCTGGGGAGATGATTCAAGATCCAGGTAGAAGATGGTCCTGCTTTTGACGCGTTTATTTTTCTGGATTTTCTTTTCCTGTGTTTCGATAACGACCTTGCGAAGTTTTATATTCAGATCCGCAGTTCTCAGCTGCTGTTTCGAAGCCAGGAGTGCATTACCGGCATATTGCCAGCTCCCGTCAGCCTTCAAACGCACCCGGCGGCCATCTGTTGTACGAGCGAAACGATCGTTTGAACGAAATTCCCAGCTGCCATCCTGTTTAAGTATGACCTCACGGCCGTCATCACTGATCGCCTCCTGAGGCGCTGGCAGCGCATTGCCAGAGGGCCACAGTGCAATTGAAATCACAGCTAACAAAACGTGGGATAGTTCAAGGCTGGGTCTGTACATGAGTTGTCGGGGCTGAGTTCTGGCGTAGATACATTATACAAGGAGAACAGCGCAGCATAAACCAGCCAGCATATTGCATGAAGGTAGACGCATTTCGTGCAGTATGCGGGGTAGCCATAAAGATGGTCATACATAAGATATTGACCAATATCCGCTGAAAAACTACATATTTATTGGGCAATGAAATAAGTATACTGTTATCCAGAATAAAAGAGAGTATTTGCGCATGAAAGTTGCTGTTTTTGGTGGTACTGGATTCGTTGGTAGTTATCTGATCGATGCACTGGTGGCGTCAGATCACCATCCCGTGGTGCTGGTTCGGGAGGGCAATGAGTACAGACTCAATCATGCTGATAAATGCACGCTTGTTAGAGGCGATATCGAAGATAATGGCGCGATCGAAACCGCGCTCCAAGGCGCTGATGCGGCGATTTACAACATCGGTATTCTGAGGGAATTTCCTGAAAGAGACATCACTTTCGATTCGCTTCACTATGAATCAGCCCTGCAGGTCATCGACACCGCAGAAGAGGCTGGTGTAAAGCGATTTTTGCTGATGAGTGCGAACGGCGTCAAGGCTGACGGCACCGCCTACCAGCGGACCAAATACAAGACTGAGCAATACCTGAGCGCCTCTGCGCTCGACTGGACAATTTTCCAACCCTCGGTCATCTTCGGCGACCCACGTGGACGTATGGAATTTGCGACACAGCTCTCACGAGATATTATCGCATCGCCATTGCCGGCGCCGCTTTTTTACGACGGCTTGTTGCCTACGGGAGCCGGTCAGTTCCTGCTCTCACCGGTGCACGTAAAAAATGTCGCAGATGCTTTTGTGAGAAGCCTTGAAAACACCGAAACCATCGGCAGGATTTATCGCCTGGGTGGCGAGGAGACGCTGACCTGGAAGGAGATCTTAACGAGAATTGCCATGACTACAGGGAGGCGAAAACTCATGCTACCGGTATCGGCATGTGCGGTATCAGTGGCTGCACGCGTGCTGCAGCGTTTCGATATGTTTCCGATTACGCAAGACCAGATCAGGATGTTGATGGAAGGCAATGCCTGTCCTGTTGATGATCTGGTTGAACTGGGTATTGAACCGCTCGCTTTCAGCGCGGACAATCTTGCTTATCTGAATGACGTGAGCTGACTGTCGTGGACGAGACTCTATTTGAACTATCCCAAACAGCAGCGGCAGTTCCTCTGATACTGTCGACAGGCAGATCGTGATAGCTAGCCCGTATGCCGAAAGGATCGCAATGTGTATTGTTAAGGAAGCTCTGAATTAATCAGAGTTTCCTTAAAATATATGCTAATGATACTTCACAGAGCAGCCGTAGGGACGCGTGACGCGGTATTCAATCGGTTTGCCCGCTTTTAACGACTGCAAGGCCGCTTTGACATAATTTTTCGCCCTGGCAATATCAGCTTGATCGCTGCTTGGAATACTGTCTATGCCACCCATGTAGACCAGCTTTCCATCGGGGTCGATGATATACATGTGCGGTGTAGTTTTTGCGCCGTACAAACGGCCAATATCACCCTTCTCATCCAGTATCACGGCTGAAGGAGAAGCATTGCGTTTCAGGGTCAGATCATTGGCCTGGCCGGCAGAAACATGGCCCTGTTTTCCGGGGGCCGAGGAAATGATGGATAGCCAGACGATACTGTCATTGGTGGCTGCTTTTTGCAGCGCCTGCATGTTGTTGCTTTGATAGTGCTTGCGGACATACGGGCAATCGTGATTGGTCCATTCCAGTACCACCGTTTTGCCTCTATACTGTTTCAGCGTGTGCGTCTGTCCATCACTGTCGATAGCGGTGAAGTCAGGTGCCGGTTGATCGATATCAACTGCCGCATTTCCGGCGAAGGAATGCATACCTGAAAAAACCACTAACAGCATACAGAAAAGTCGTGGATAGTGGTGCATTTTTGGTCTCATCGTGGTCTCTCCAGTAATTATGGTCAACGCCGTGTGACTTTTATTCGTTCAACTGGTTCAAGCTCTGCAGCACGATACCCCTGGTCAGAATATTGGGTAGTATGATCGCTTCACGTTGAAGATCAGCTGGAAACAATAAATACAATGGCACACCGCTGCGTCCGTATTGTGCGAGCACCTGGGTAATGGCTGGATCCTGATTCGTCCAGTCACCTTTCATATATACCACGGTTTTGTCGCGAAGTTCCTTCTGGATCTGAGTACTGTTGAGCACCGCTTTCTCATTGACCAGACAGGTGATGCACCATGCCGCGGTGAAATTGACCAGTACCGGTTTACCTTCTGCGCGATAGCGGGCCAATGCGCTGGCATCGTACGCTAACGCTGTGTTCTGCCCGTCTGATGATACGGAAGCGGCTTGTTCGAGTTTCCATAACAGACTGCCCATCAGTCCGATAACCAGCAGCAGCGTGGTTACAGCCGAGACTCGCCAACCACGGCCTGCACTGCGGGTGTTCTGCCAGAACCACAGTCCCAGGGCAACAAAAACCAGTGATATCTGGGCGTAGAGCAAGCCGGGTTTATCGACTTGTTGAGCGAGTACCCATAACAACCAGGCGACGGTGGCATACAGAGGGAAGGCCAGCACTTGTTTGACGCGTTCCATCCAGACCCCCGGTTTGGGCAAAAAGCGTGCCATACCGGGCCAGAGACTGATCAGTAACCACGGTAGCGCCATCCCAAAACCAAGACATATAAACACCATCAGGCTGATCCAGGCTGGTTGATTCAAGGCGTATCCCAATGCCGTGCCCATGAAGGGGGCGGTGCAGGGTGTTGCTACGATAACGGCCAGCACACCGGTGAAAAAAGCACCCAGGTAGGTGCGATAGGATGCCAGATTCTGGCCAAGCCCGCCCCAGCTTTCACCGAACGACCATACGCCGGAAAACTGCAAACCCATGGCAAAGATCAACCAGGTCAGCGTCAGCACAAATACCGGTGATTGCAGCTGAAATCCCCAACCGATAGCTTCGCCACCGGCGCGCAATACTAACAAGACGGTCGCGATAACCGCAAAACTGATCAGCACGCCTAGCGTAAACACGTAAGCATTACGGCGTGCCATAACGGGCGACCGTGCGGCTGTTTGCACGATCGAGACCGCCTTGAGTGACAGTATCGGGAACACACACGGCATCACGTTCAACAGCAGACCACCCAGGATCGCAAAGGATAAAATTAGCGATAAATGCGCTGCGTTTGAATCCGTTACAACCGGGCTTCTGACTTCAAAGGCACGTGTGATTGTGCCATCGGGTAAGGCCTCACTGACTACCAGGACACCTTGTAAAGTATTCAGTTGACTGCCTTTCAGGTCTCCGCGACGTACGCGCAACGAAAGTTCTCTATCTGAGATTTTGTGAATTTGATCCGCGGCATGTTCAGCAATACCGTACTCGTCAGCGAAAAAATACACATCCTGCAGCCGCAACGAAACGTGTTCATCGAGCTGTACGCGCAAGTCGATTTCGTTATCCTGTACTTGAATGCGACTGGGCCAGGGCAGGGGTTGGGGTAAGCGTTGTAGAATGGCTTGAATGCGTGGTTGCCACAGCGAAGGTCGAGCAGCTCCTGGCGCAGCTACCCGTAATACTAAGCTGAACTGGCCTTGCTCAGGTATGCACGTCTCCTGACAGACTAACCAGTCGACCTTCGCTTTCAGTGTTATCTGACCGGGATCGATTGCTGCAGGCACGGTCATGCGTACCAACAGCCAGGCCTCCTGGCTGTAGCCGTAATTCATCAATGGCCCCACCGGTAGGCGCTGTGGATAGGGCCAGTGTATTGGGCTGGCCACGAAACCCGGCGGTAACTGCCACTGGATGTGTGGTGGATTACCCGAATCCCCGGGATTTTGCCAGTAGGTATGCCAACCATCGATGATGTCAAAATTGACGGCCACCCAGAACGACTGACCGGCGACGATGCTATCCTGTTCGCTTAACAGGCTGGCACGAACATGCGGTGTGATGACATCAGTCATCTCCATTGAACTGGCGCTGGCATGAGTATTGAATCCCGCCAGGTTGATGACCAGAAAAAGCTGAAAAAGCAGTACTCTATGCGATAAAGGCATAAGGTCAGTGTTCGTGTAGATGATTCGGGAACAGTATACGTGTTGCAACAATCAATAAACCCGCAGTGAACGCGGGATCTGACGCGATCAGCGGGCTAGAATCCGTAGACAATTAATTCATTTTCAACAGGCTGTGCACAGTGTTACGATACCGAGTAGAACCGATCAATTTTTTACTGCAACTGTGTGAACTCGCATGGGTAAAGCCTCCGAAATCCCGCTACAACTAGTAGAAGAAATACGCAGCAAGGCGTTGCGTGCGTCCAGACCGCGTGATTTGACGCCTGAGCAGCAGGATGCCTTGCATGAACGAATAAAGTCTTTGCTCGAACAGGTTAATGCTGTGCTGATCACGCACTATTATGTCGATGAGCAACTGCAGATTCTGACGGATGCCACTGGCGGTTACGTTGGCGATTCGCTGGGTATGGCTGATTACGGCAATCGCCATCCGGCAACCACACTGGTCGTGGTCGGGGTCCGCTTCATGGGCGAATCGGCAAAGATCCTCAATCCGGAAAAACGCGTCATAATGCCGGATCTGGCCGCTGAATGTTCTCTCGATCTGAGTTGCCCCATCGGGACCTTCAGGGCCTTCTGTGACCAGCATCCTGACAGAACGGTTGTGGTTTATGCCAACACCAGTGCCAAAGTCAAGGCGCGGTCGGACTGGGTGGTGACTTCATCCAATGCTGTAGATATTGTTGCGCACCTGCATTCCAGGGGCGAAAAGATCATCTTTGCACCTGATCGCCATCTGGGAAACTACGTTCAGAACCAGACCGGTGCCGACATACTCAACTGGCAGGGCTTTTGTGTCGTACACGATGAGTTCAAGGCAAAGGAACTGCACCGATTAATGCAGGAATACCCCGATGCCGAGGTGATTGCACATCCCGAGTCACCGACTGAAGTGCTGGATATGGCACACGCAATTGGTTCTACCACTCAGCTGATCAATGCTGCAAAAGCGTCCAGAGCGAAAACGCTGATCGTTGCGACCGATTTTGGCCTGTTTCATAAAATGCACGAGGCGGCACCGGACAAGCAGCTGATCGCGGTGCCGACGGGTGGAAACAGCGCTTCCTGTGTCAGTTGTGCCCATTGTCCGTGGATGGCGATGAACAGTCTGGACAATCTTGCTGCGGTGCTGGAGGACGGTGCTGGCCACGAGATCGAGATCGACGAATCGGTGCGCAAAAAGGCCCTGATACCGATCGAGCGCATGCTTGAGTTTTCACGCTCAGTCGGCAAGGTCTAGCCCGCATTTCTCACCAGGCGGCGTGGAATACCGGTAAGGCATTGTTTTTTTGGCGTGAAGCTCGGATGATTAGGCTAGGGTTTTACAGAACTGGGTGAGGGCAGTGCCAGAAAGCCGTCCGGAGCCAGGCTCGTCGCGAGCATGACTTCGTTGATGTCACGGTGCTCGATCCAGGTGTCGATGCGCTGATGTCTGGGCGCAAGCCAGAAATCAATGATCTGTTCGCGCAGATGGGTGTATTGCATCAGTGCACTGACTGTTGCTTGCAGCCGAGGGTCGATCGAACCCTGGTGCTCTGAGTTTTCGAATGACTGCTGCAAACGTACCAGCGCGTGCAGGCCGATCGCGAGGCCGAGTTCGCGAAACGCGAGCCGGTATTGTGGCGGTTGCTGTAACTCGCCGCTGCCTGAGTAGTAACGTAATCCGGTCAGGGCAGCGTCTAGAAGATTCCCGAGCAGCTGTGGTGGTGGCCGTACACCCTGTTTTCGCAACTGCTCTAAACGATAGGCATCGATCAGCAAGCCACCGATGCCGAGCGCATCGTCGGTGGTCCATTCTCCGTTGGTAACCATAGCCGCGAATCCGCCGATTTCGTGTTCGAGCATCGAGCCGGTATCCGAGGGTGGCACTGATGCCACGGTGGAAGCCAGTTGCAGGCTGGTGATGTAGCCGTCCAGTGGATCGTGCTTGCCCATTGAAGGTACCAGTGTGCGAGTTAGATCGATACTTTTTTTCCACACCATCCGCCGCAGTGGTTGGTCGGCGTTCGGCGCGTAGCTGAAGGCTGCAAATGCGGTGACAGCGAGTTCGCGCGCCCACAGGCTGTAGCGAGCTTGCCCGGTAGCGCGTGTCACCTGGTCGAGAGCGTGCATCCACTTTGTCAAATAGTGGAAATACTGACCATCGCGCTCCCATTCCAGACGTGCGTCAAACACAGCATCTGGCTCCCGTTCCGGTAAAGTTTTGCCGATACGAAGTCCCCCGACGGTCGGGTGCAATTCACCTTCATGTTCGCCAAGGCCACTGATCCAGCCCTCACGCGGGTCATCCTTGCGGTGCCGGCCCAGGCCGTGATGGACCTGGTCGACCAGCTTCAGCGCTAATTCGGTGTAAGCGGTGTCAGTGGTCGTGCGCGCCAGGCCAAGGTAGTTGCAAACTGCGAATGCATCCGTCCAAAGGTAACGTTTACCCGGTTGTTCCGATGTCAAACCCGAACGCTGTGCATAGCTGCGCATCAAGTCAATGGCTTGTTGGGTGCGTCTGTCAATCAAGTTGGGGCTCTCCGTCTGGGTACCTGCAAATGTCGCCGACATGCCGGGCAGCAGCATAATCAGCGCACAACAGAGACGTCTAAAGTCAGTAATCAATATTAAGTATTGCTTGCAAGTGATTGTTATTATGTGAGCCATGCGATGAGCCATGAAAAAGCCAGCGATTCGCAACGTGTAACACGATCATTTTTACCCCGCCGGTTGCGCATTATCACCCACTGCAAATATCACACCAACAAAACCGTTTGTGTCGCAAAAAATGCCTGGCAAAAGCCCGACCTCAGGCAATAGACAGTAGGGCATATGTCCAAAACGCGACGGCTGCGGCAATTGTCGGATTCAAACACTTGTCATCAGGCCGTAGTATTGTTTGCAGCATAGGCCGGATGCAGATGTCAGGACAAGGGTCTAACCTGCCCACTCATACAGTGTTGTTCCGTGCTGGTGTCCGATAACGGAATCATGATCGAGATTATTGTGCGTTATGACCCACGACGCCATACTAAATTTTACGCCATTCTAGCTTTGATAGAGATTTTGTTCAGTTTTTTCACGTAAGCGTCGCGTACCTAATACGCTGTGTTACCTGTAACGGTTACTGTTTCGCTGTTTGCACCGGGTTTAAGGCGTTTTGAGGCTTGGCCAGACGCAGCATTTGAGATAGTTTAAATTTACAGAAATCCAAGGAAACGCTGAATAAATCAGCATCTCCCTAACCCGGATATTGCCAGAAAACGGCCGCCTTCGTGAAATAGCCGGGAAAATAGCAGGAATTGAAACAATCCTCGATGTGTGGGACCTAACCTCTTGTGAGAATTACAAGCAGAATTTCAGCCCTGATTGGATTTCGACGATTACAACACAACTATGGAGGTCATCCATATGAGCAGGTTACACAATCACCATCACCCTGCGGGACTTGAGAGGGTCATTCTGAAAAAGCTACCAAAAATACTTCTTGGCGGTATCTTCATACCGGTTTTGATGGCTGTTTTTGCCCGGTTATTCCCCATCACCGGCACGGCAACAGAGATAGCCAAACATCAGATAGGTATTGATATTCTTGCGATATCTCTGTTCTTTATGGTGTGCTCGGCCGCGTTCACTGTAACCATTGGCTGTGTGATCGTGATGCTGATGAAAGGACCTGCCTACGTGGCTGATGCCTATGAGCTTGAAGATTCTGATGTACTCGAGCCAGAACAGAGAGGCAAGAAACGCGTAAAAATGTGAAGTTAGCAAAGGTTTCAATGTCGCACCAGGAGTCTGCGCGGTAGAAATACCCGTAGCGAAAAAGTGGCTCGGCGTCATCCGCCAACTACGCGATGTGTCCACGTAGAGCTCTCCAGTTCGCATGAATACACCATAGGCGAATCCATGCCAACCTCATGCCGGCAAGTTCTGCACAGGCAGGAACAGTCCTACATAGAGCGCATGAACGATGAAATTGATTGCAGATACGATCCAACGAACATGCCCCGAGCACGAAATTTATAATGATCTGCTGGAACTGGATGGAAAAACCATTCTTGAGCTGGGTTGTGGCAGTGCTGAAATAACCCGTGACCTAGCCACTTCGGGTGTTGATCGTAAAATCACCGCACTGGAAGTCGATGAGGTCGCCCATCAGAAAAACCTGCAGATGGCGGATCTGACTAATGTCACATTTCGACTTGCAGGTGCACAGGATATCCCCATTGCCGATGAATCAGTTGATGTCGTATTCATGTTCAAGTCGCTGCATCACGTACCAGTAGATCTGATGGAACAATCGATGCGGGAAATTCGACGCGTGTTGAAACCGGGTGGTCTCGTGTATATATCCGAGCCGGTTTTTGCGGGCGACTTCAACGAAATTCTGCGTTTATTCCACGACGAGCAACGCGTGCGCGAGGCCGCATTCAATACGGTAAAAAGAGCAGTCGATGAAGGCTCATTCGATCTGGTCGAGGAAGTATTTTTTAATGCGCCGAGGAAGTATGACAACTTCGATGATTTTGAAAACAGAGTACTCGAGGTTACACATACTAACCATGCACTCGATGAGAGTGGCTACAGAGAAGTTAGACATCAATTCGAAGCACATCTTTTTGGTGATGGTGCGCATTTTTTAGTGCCAGTGCGCGTGGATTTATTAAGGAAACGCTGACTAAATCAGAGTTTCCTGAAAGCGCTAACCAGCGTCAGAACATCATTGAGGAATTAAGTCGAATTGAATACGCGGGCTAATCCGTTAGTGAAGCTATGTGAAATCGGGCGCTATCTCAAATCTCACAACCTAAAACATGACTTGTTGTTTCTAATTTCAGTGTGTTGCTGTTAGACTGTAACGAATACATAATAACCAAATATAATTGGAGTTCCTTAATGGCCGCAACAAAGAAACAGCCGGTTGCCAGAAATGCTGTGATTTCTAACTCTATCGATACTGCAGTGTATAATCTCGAGACTGCTCTTGAAAAGGTAAACAGAGCGGTAGCTGCACGATCAGCTGAATCGAAAAAATTACTCATTGAATCACGCCGTTTGAGAAAACGTCATGTAGCTCAAATGAACAGGAAAAAACGTGCAATCGCGGTTGATAAAATGAACTCAAGTGTTGATACGCGCAAGGCGGTCAAGGTAGCCACCTCCGAACTGAATGCCACCAAAAAGATGATCGTAAAAACGACAGGCACACGTCAGGCTGTTCTGGAAGAACTGAACGGGCTCAAGCAGAGCCAGAAGAATGTCAGTGCCTATGTGAAGGCCATCTATGCCGCTGATCGCGCCATAGAGCGTTCAAACAAGAAGAAAAAAGCCAGGCGTTAGTGTATTCGAGTAAAGGGTGTTTAACTCAGCACACTAATAATAATGCGCTCAAGTGAGTTAGATAAGGCATCATCTAATTGCATAGTCTGGCGCTCGAATATTCACTGGTTGTTTGATTTGAAGAATCCACGATCGCTGATTATTTTCACGACGTCGGATGGCACCATACTTTTCCAATCGGTGTCATCATTGCGGATTTTTTCGAGGACATTGTCTGCGTGGATGGACAGGTGGCTATGCTCAACGGTATTGAGCTCACGGATATACCTGTTCTCCAACAAGTGCTGATATAAATGGCTCAGGTGTTGCGGTACCTGCAAGTTACTGGCGGTGATCAGTTTGCCGTTTTCATTGTCAATTGTCGGGCAGACAAACATGCGCATGTCATTTCTGAACAGGCGGCCAAATGATTCCAGAATACCGCCTTCAAGGTCTTCATAATAGTGTTCGTCGAATACCAGTTTGAGTGTGGGTATGCCGAGTGCGATTGCCACCGGTTTGCTCGTTTGCTTGAACAGATACTGTGCCAGACGGTAGAACTCACCATAGTCAGATATCATTACGTTTTTACCTAGTGCACATAAAATTTCAACCCGGTGCAAAAAATCTACAACATCGATGTCGTCACCACCATCCAGATTGCTCAAGGTCATTTCGCTGAGCACAACAACATCCCCGGGGTTTATGTCGGGTTCCTGGCAGAATGACTCATAGGCACAGTCGAGCATGTTAATGGTCAGGTGCGTGGGTGGACGGAAACGGCTGCGCTCAACCAGAACCGCTTTTTTATACAATGCATCCGCAGGCTGAACCAGCTTGCCGTTTGCCTGAAACATAGCGGCCTTTGTCAGACCCAACTGTACCAGTCTGAGTGCCATCAGGCGGTTATCGACGGTTTCAAATGCAGGCCCTTCGAAATCGACCATGTCGATTTCTAATAAATCCTGTCCGAGTTGATCCATCAGTGATACCAGCAGTTCTACCGGATTCTGATACAGGTAATGTGCTCCGTAGATAAGATTGACACCGAGCACACCAAGCGTGTCCTGATCCTGGGTATTGGACTGTCCCTTGAGGACGACGTGCAGGTCGATCTGTGATGCCGGTGCCTGCGCTTCGGTCTGAAAGCGGATGCCGAGCCAGCCATGACCGGCCTGTTGTTGAGTGTGGCTGAAGGTTGAAACAGTATTCGCAAAGGCAAAAAAAGTACAATTGCCACCTCGTGTTTCTCCCAGACGCTGATCAACCAGGGTGTACTCCTTGTCCAGCATGGATTGCAGGCGTTCTCGGCTGACATATCGCTTGCAGGGGCCGTAAATCGTATCGCTAAACTTCATATCGTAGGCGGACATGGCTTTCGCAATTGAACCGGCAGCTCCACCGACTTTGAAAAACCAGCGCACTGTCTCCTGGCCAGCACCGATCTCGGCTATGGTGCCGTAGGGTCGTACATCCATGTTGAAAGTCAATGCCTTGTGGTAGGTGTCCAGGTCTTTTTTGCTCATCGGTTCACAGTCCTTCCTGTTAGCACATTGAAACGCAGTTATAACCTAAATTGCGATTAGCTAACAGATCTCGGTTACATTATTGCAAGATAACGGCATCGGGGTGACGGTAGGATAAATATTGAGGCAGACGACTGTATTGATTGAATCGGTATCGATCCGTCAGCTTTCACGCGCCACAGAATTTTCGTCGGCTCTTGTTCATGCAAAATCGAGAAAATTCCAGAGTAGCCTCGTATTGAAGTTTGCAATCAGTTCGCACGCAAGAAATCAAGTTTCAACGCTTGGTTGCAGAAAAGATTGATGCCCTGACAGTTTTACCGTTTTAAGGGTGGCTAGCTGTGTCTTCATGCCGGTATTTCTCAACAGGCGATGTGATGGGCGTGCCGGTTTGCACGCTGACTATGCTCTGGAGAAGTATGCAGCTCAGGGATGAGTCGATAACGCCTCCGCAACATTCGCTTCGCTGCCGGTAGGATTGTGAATCTTTTGTGATATTTCAGGTCTAGAATATCAAGTCTGGATGACAACCCGGGGTATTCTGCGATGCAGTACAATAGACGCGACGCTGCGTTGAATAAACCGGCGACGTATCAACAAGCCAGTGGCAAGCGTATACTGGTTGTGGAAGACGATGTCGATATCAGCCATCTACTGAAAATCAATCTCAAAGACATTGCTTTTCAGGTTGATGTCGTCAATAACGGTATCGATGGCCTCAATCGGGCGACTAATCATGATTACCAGTTGATCGTACTGGACCTGATGCTCCCCGGCATGGACGGTCTTGAATTGTGTCGTCGTCTGCGCAGTCAATCCGTCAATATCCCAGTACTGATGTTAACAGCCCGGTCATCTGAACTGGACCGGGTGCTGGGTCTGGAACTGGGTGCAGATGATTATCTGACCAAGCCATTCTCGATTCTGGAACTACAGGCTCGGGTAAAAGCGATACTACGCAGAGTCGAATTTTCGGCACAGCAGCTGGTAGCAAATCCCGATGAAAAGATCGATGTCGAAACGCTGGTTATCGACGTATCGCGCAGAAGTGTTTTCATTGAACACCGGCCTGTCGATCTGACGGCGAAGGAATTCGATCTGTTATTGTACTTTGCGCGTCATCCGGGCAGAGTTTTTAGCCGTGGACAGCTGCTCGACCATGTCTGGGGTTACAGCCACAATGGCTATGAACATACCGTCAATTCACACATCAACCGCCTGCGCAAGAAAATCGACATTAATCCGAAACGATCGCAGTATATCGAAACCGTCTGGGGTGTCGGTTACCGTTTCAAAGAAAATTAGCCGACTCATGACTTTCGGGTTGAACAGTCTGTACACAAAGCTGGTACTGGTGCTGTTTTTACTCTTTATTGCACTCGGCGGTATCTTTCTGGCTGCCGCCCTGTTCACCGCCCCGATGTATCAGCAGGAAGTCAGCCAGCAACTAAATCGCGACCTGGCCAGGTACATCGTTAATGAACACGTACTGATTGAGGGCGGCGCGGTGCAGCAGGATAACCTGGAAGCATTGTTCCAGACAGCGATGATTATCAATCCGACGCTCGAGCTGTATTTGCTCGATGCGCAAGGTCGGGTGATTGCACATTCGATGCCGCACGACAAGGTGAAACGCAAACAGGTATCACTGAAGCCGATCATTACCTTTTTATCCGGCAACCAACAGGGCCTGATCATGGGCGATGACCCCGGTGATGACAGCCGTCAGAACAGTTTTTCCGTGGCTGCTATTGACTACAGGGGACTACGCCAGGGCTATATTTATGCCATTCTGGGTAGCGATAAGATCGAGCACATCAGCGAGGTTTTGCAGCGCAGCCTGATCATGAAATGGAGCGCCAGTGCGGTATTCGCGGCATTAATTTTTGCCTTCGCCGCAGGATTGGTGCTGTTCTTTTTTTTGATGCGCAAGCTTCGGGCATTAAGTCAGTCAATGCAGCAATTCAAGGACACTGACTTGCATGACAAAACACTGACAAGCAGGAATGAGGGAAAGCCACGGGACGAAATTGATGCAATGGCACAGACGTTCAGGCAGATGACCTGGCGAATACACTCACAGATGCGTCGTTTACAGGAAACTGATGCACTGCGTCGTGAACTGGTGGCGAATGTTTCTCATGATTTGCGCACGCCCTTGTCATCATTGAGTGGTTACCTGGAAACATTGTTGCTCAAGTCAACGGACCTGAATGATTGCGAGCGACAGGCCTATGTGAAAATTGCACATGAAAACGCCAGGCGCCTGTCGACAATGGTGGAAGAGCTGTTTGAACTGGCCAAGCTTGACGCCGATGAAGTGAAGCCCCAGCACGAGCAATTTTCCATGGCGGAACTTGTTATTGATGTCTCACAGAAATTTCATCTGAGTGCAATTGAGAAAGATATCCAATTGAAGGTCGATGTTGACGAAACCGTGCCTTATGTTAATGCAGATGTGGGCATGATCGAACGGGTGCTCGATAATCTTATTGATAATGCGCTCCGGCATACACCGGCGGGTGGCTGTGTAAACTTGCGTTTATCGAATCAACAGGGAAAGGTGATAGTGCTCGTCTCGGACACCGGTTACGGCATCGCTGAAGAAGAGATTCCGCATATCTTCAAACGTTTTTACAGGAAAACCGATACCTGGGGCGACAATGTGGATGCTGGAAATGCACAATCCGATGCAGGCGTGGGTGTTGGTCTGGGCTTGGGCCTGGCGATTGCATCGCGTATCATTGAATTGCACGGCGGGCGTCTGTCAGTGGATAGCGTTTTGCACCAGGGTACAAGCTTTTATTTTTCCCTGCCCGTTCATGTGTCGCCGTCATGATTGAATCAACCGGACAATGTCAGATCCCACACGTGCAGAAATCGCGTCTTGCATCGTGATACACTGATCGGGTATTTGTACGGCTTTCGGTGCCCATTACCATCGTTCGCCGTACTCGAATGTGAACGGTATGTTGGCGATCAAACACATCCTCGGCATGAAAGCTCTGCCGTGATCGACGGCCGCTAGGCTTGGAGAGAAAGCAAATGGCAACTGAAATTGAGCGCAAATTTCTGGTATCTGAGGGTCCATGGCGACAGGCTGATGCGAGGACTTTTCGCCAGGGTTATCTGAGCACCGATAAAGAGAGGACGGTTCGGGTACGAACGATCGATGACAAGGCTTATCTGACGATCAAGGGTATCAGTGTTGGTGCCACGCGGCGCGAATACGAGTATGAAATTCCACTGCAGGATGCTAACGAGCTGCTGGACAATCTGTGTGAACGACCGCTGATCGAGAAACAACGCTATACGCTTGATCATGCCGGCCTGACCTGGGAAGTCGATGTGTTTTTTGGTGAAAATGATGGCCTGATCATTGCTGAAGTCGAGCTGGAGCATGAAAACCAGGCATTCGAAAAACCACGGTGGGTGGGCAAGGAGGTCACCGCCGATCCCCGTTACTACAACGCCAATCTGATTAGCATGCCCTATTACACCTGGTCGCATTGACACCGCCATACTCTGTTTTCTCTGCATTACAGAGAGTTCGCGGTCTGAACCGCTGCTACAGCAAACACTTAGCCCGCATTTCTCACCAGGCGGCGTGGAATACTGGTAAGGCATTGGTTTTTTGGAGTGAAGCTCGGATGATCAAAAATACAGTGTGTTATTCAAGCATGCCTATCACGGTTCAGGCTAGTCTTCGTGTCCGCAAGTTAGCTCTGCACTTTTTGTGCTTTTGCGTCAGATATTGAATCTATAAAAAAAGCCCGAGGAGGGCGGGCTTTAATTTCAACGCTTCTGGGCATTTATTATTATTTTATTAATCTGCCCAGTTTTCAGCTTCAGCCCTGGCAGCTTTCATGCCACCGTAGCCGAATACGCTTGCTGTCTCTCAGACAGTCAGGGAATCACATCACTGTATTTCGTCCGCAGCTTGCTCCTCATCTGGCCTGCGATGGTCCAACATCTGCTATCCGATTGCGTCGATGCATTGAAAGTGTTTGTAACGGGCTTTGCGTCGTATGGTCGTAGTCTATCCACTTGTCTCTTGCTGTTGTCTAGAGCACAAGCAATTACCAGTGTACTACCCGATATATCTCTAAATTGTCTATACAGTGGTCTGCCATATTTCGTTGCAAAGCCCTCCGTGTATGCAGTACTTTTTGACATCAGTCGATATTCTCTTCCAGTAAAATAGCCCTTAAGGTTTGAATAACCTTTTAGCGATGCTGATAAAATCACGTTTTGATTCCCAGGCGATTGATATTGCAGCACCGACCATGCCGTCACTGTTATGCCTGAATGCCTGCAATATTAAGGGTGCTATTGCGTTCAGACCCAAAGTGACCTGGTCGCTGTTCATGTCCACTTTGTTTGCAATGGTATTGATATCAATTTCATTCAACAACAGTGAAGGATCCTTGGAGCCGAAGGCGGAAATAATCATTTCTATGTCTTTATTATGGAAAGCATTCGCAATACCCGAGGCGGCTGCAGGTAAAAATTTTCTGGTTTGGTCCGCTGAAAATCCCGCGTCTTCCATGAGTTCAGACATAGCAATGTCATACTCTGTAAAACACGCTTTTATAAAGCTCATCTGACCACCACCTCTATTATCGGCAACACGTTGTTGTGTAAGTCATCAAACTGCACTGACACTATAAAAAAGCTGGTCACTATAGGCAATGACTTGAATGCAGAGTTAACAATTGCTTACACTTGACAGTAGGGGTGGTAATGATGCGTGCGTTGCGCTAGCGGTTACTACTCCAGCATGACTGAGTATTTATGGTGAAGTAAAAGTGACCACACATACCAGGGTTATACCGCAGAGACGCAGACTTAACGACTGGTCTTCGTGTCCGCAAAATTGCGCTTAAATTCAACTCTGGCTATTGCTACGCTTTTCACTCCAGTGCAGCATTCCGGTCACTTTCATTTGGCATATAACCATTTTACGCAACCTGCATGGAGTGTCTCATTCACCAGGCTCTATCGGTTCAACTGGCTCAACCTGAGGGATTTTCAAACAAAAAGCCGAGCCTTGACCCGGCTTACTTTCAACATCAACATGACCCGAATGACGTCTTGCCACTGCATCAACAAACGCCAGACCGAGACCTATGCCCTGTTTACGTTCTACACCATTACCCCGGGTGCGTCTGAACATTTCAAATAAATGCGGGAGTTCTTCTGGGGAGATTCCTGAGCCCTGGTCAATGACACAGCAGGCTATCGTATTATTGTGCTGGTTGACTGTGACATTCACAATTGAACCGGATTCACTATGTTTTATAGCATTGGATAGCAGGTTGAGAATTGCGCGTTCCAGTAAATCGGGTTCTGCATGTGTCCATAATTCATCGCAATCAAACTCGTGATGAATCGTTACTTTCATTTTATTTGACAGCGCCCATATCTGATCGATCGCATTTAGCACCACACTGTTAAAATCAATATCGTAGAAATGTAGATTCTCATCCGTATTGGCACGCGATAATTGCAAAAACTGCTCGGCCAGGTGCAATGTTTTATGCGTATTTTTATCCATATCATCCAGCATGGTGCGCATTTCATCGACGCTGGTTTTATGTTTTGTCAGCTCAATCATCGCCAGCATCGATGACAGAGGAGAGCGCAGGTCGTGTGAAAGGAAATTCAGTACCTCACTGCGTTTGCGTTCACTGGCTTTCAACATGCTGATATCTGATAAATTCACAACGAAGCCATCAAACACATCACCAATGATTCTTAATGGGCTGATTTCGACCATAAGGTCCCGACCTGCCATATGCTGCGCCTGAGTCAGCAAACGTTCCTGCCTGAACAGTACGGGCTGCAGCAATGATCTCCAGCTTTCGCCATCAACGAGTCGGACCTGCGCAAGTATATCGGTCAATGCCTGACCGTTGAGGTCTGCATTATCATCACCATACAGATACCATGCCGCGCGGCGGTTTGACAGCATGACCTGACCTCGGCTGTTGCATATCAAGACACCATCGGCCATACCGGACAAGCTATCATCAATAATTTGCCGTAGTGCTTCATATTCACTACCGACTTCCTGGACCTGCTTGATTTTTGCCTTGATTACATCTTCCAGGTACGCAACGTGATCGGTCTCTGTACTCAATGGTGTCATGATCAGGCTGTTCAACAATCGCATTTCGTCATCGCTGATGGAGGTATCCGGTCCGATACTCAAACCCAGCTCGCAGGGCATGTTGTGATAGCGTACCCGGGCCCAGTAGCTATTACGCTCTATAGTCCAGCCCTCTGGTTTCAAATCACCGAAATTGCGCATGGGTACGGGGTCCTCCTCGAGGAGATTCACGCCGTTCTGATCCTGCAATACCCAACCCCTGATTGGCACGAATAGCTTGATAAATTTTATCTCATCAACGATGTTTCTGTCCTTGAACATACTCAATGCTTTCTGTCTGGCCGAAAGTTGATTCAACTCGGCATTGATGTGGCGCATTGCCAGCACCAGTCTGCGCCAGCTCCAGAGTGGATAACTGAGAAACTGGAACAGCAATATTGTCGATACCGGCACCCAGATCCCAGAGAACCATAGCAGCAGTGCCACAACAACCAGGGTACCCGCAACAATGCTGAACAGTACCAGCAGGGTGCTGGTCGGATTCAGGAACGGGTAGAGCAGAAGCGGTAAAGCCACGAACAGGGCTGTAATCAATAATAACCAGGATGTTTCCAGTTCAATGATGCGCAACTGATTGAGGATCGCATCGATAATATTCGCAACGATCTCAACACCCGGCATGGCGCCGCTATGACCCGATAGCGGTGTGGGCAGGGCATCAGCCAGTCCTTCAGCAGTCGTTCCAATCAACACAATCTTGTCGTGAAAGAGGTTTTTCGGGTATTGCCCCGATAGCACCTGCGCGTAGCCGATCTGTTTAACATGTCCAGGCGGACCGGCATACGGTATCAGGAAGGGGTACTCCCTGGCCCAAAGCATGGGCGAATACTGGTTTACGTGCGCTGTGTGGTTGCGCGTATGCTGCAGCTCGACAGCTTGATCGGTAATGCTCAACATGGCAAGACTGTAGTGCAACCAATGTGGTTCACCGATACCTTCCTTGAGATAAACCCTGCGTGCAATACCGTCATCACTGACATCAATATGCACATGTCCAAGTGCCGCAGCATTACGGCTAAACTCGGGTAATGGCAAAGCCTCAATCGGATATGCGTTCATGCTCTCCTGCGTCATGAAGACCGGCAATACCACCTTGCCGCTGGCCCTCATCGCACGGGCGAGCAACACATCCGATAAGGGGCTGTTGGCATCGGGCTCATTAAAAATAATGTCCAGCCCAATCACCCGCGGAGATTCAAGTTCGAGCTGATTGATCAAGCGTGCGTGTGTGGATCTTGGCCAGGGCCATCGTCCCAGCTCTTTCAGGCTTTCATCGTCGATCGCAATGATGATGATGTCATCGGATACCGTTCGCTTCCAGAGTGACAACTGGGCGTCGTACAGCAGGTTATCCCAGCGCCACAGTAGATTGTAATGAACGAACATCACGGCAATGAGCGCCACTGCTGCAACGAGCAACAGGTGTTCAACCACACCAGAACTGCTGCCCTTGGTTTTAATCAGCTTCACATCACCAGTAACATGATCCCGATAGACAGTATCACGATCCAGGAGCGGTCTTCTTCGGCGGGCGGTTCCACGATTTCATAGTCACGGATCGCATCAAGACCTTCCAACTGATACTGATCAACACCCCTGACGCGAAGGAAGTAGCGAGCAGGCGTCAAATCTTTCAGCTCAATTTGGTTGTCTTTGGTCGAGCTATCAACGATAACCTGGTCAAAACTCTTATCCGTGGCCAGCTGGTAACGGTAGAATGCCGCACCGTCCAGCGGCTTCCATTGAACCTGCAGTCTGCTCTTGTCAGCGGACAGGTTATCGCTTATTTCGGGTGAGGGTAATAATTTAACCGGCTCTGGCAGTGGCTTGTCTTTTTCGGCGACAATGCCATAACCTTCCTTGACGTCTCTTTCAGTATTTCCTGCGGCTACTCCGACCAGGCCTGTTGTTACTTCGGCTCTGCTGATTTGGCTGTCTTCGGACGTTAGCCTGTAAGCGGTCCCCCTGACAGCGGTTGTCGCCGCGGGTGTTCTGATCTCGTAACGACTGTCAGGTTTGAGCTTTTCAACCCAGGTGTTGACACGACCGTTATTCAACCGAACACGTGTGTCTACCATGCCGGTCTGCTCATGATGACTGAGTTTGTCGAGTACGACGATACTATTGGGCAGGACCTGCAACTCGGATCTGTCCGCAAACTGCATGCGCAGACTCTGTTCGTCTGCCGTGATTACGCGGTCACCACTGAATAGCTCTATGCCGGTTCTGGCTTGCATGCGATCACCTTTGGCGCGCTCTACAGTGACAGTTCCGCGCACGGCAATCACGACTGCAGGCACCGGCTGGAGTTTCAGCATCGAGACCGGTATCACAATGCGGGTTCCTGGTGGGATCCTGCGGTCAGGTCCTTCGTGTATTTTGTTTAACTCGCGTATTTCAAGCCAGTTATCGACCGTCGTGGTGTATTTTTCAGCGACATTCCAGATGCTGTCTCCGGGTCTGAAGGTGTATTCCCAGTATTCTTCCTCAGCAACGACCAGGCCGGCGCGACTGATGGCCAGTATAAACAGCAGTGATATCAGCAGACGGTATAACATGGCTTACTCGCTTGGCACCCTGGACAAACGATAACCACGCTGATAAATACTGCTGAGTTGCCAGCCGATAGACGGGTTGATGCCCAGCTTCGAACGAATACGACTGATGTGCGTGTCGACCGTGCGTGTATTGAGATCGGCACGGGTTCCCCAGATGGATTCCATCAGAAATTCACGTGAAACCAGGCAGCCTGCATTACGGAACAAATGGGCAGCCAGTTCAAACTCCTTGTTGGTGAGTTTTACCGCCTCACCATCGATTGCAATAGTGCGTGAATGTTGGTTGATTTCGAAGGGTTCGTAAACCTCGACCTCAGCAACATTCTCAGATGGCGTGTCATCTGCCTTCCTGTCGCCTGCGACCTCAGCGATTCTGTTCCGCCGTTGCAGTGCTTTTATTCTGGCCAGTGTAATGCCTTTTTTCACCGGTTTGACCATGTAATCATCGGCGCCGTGATCCAGGGCTTCAATAACGCTTTCCTCGCTATCGCGACTGGTGATGAATATGACCGGAATGCGGCTGCCTTTGTCAACGCGTAGCCAGTCGAGTTCATCGATACCCGTCGTATCGGGTAGATGCCAGTCCAGCACAAGCAGGTCGAAATTCTCGTTGTGCAAGGCCTCGCGGAAACTTTTGCCGGTCGTATAGGAGCGCAGCTGGTCGCCAGACTCTTTGGCCCACAAACTAATCAGCTCAATTTGACTCGAATCGTCTTCCAGTAAACCTATACGCACAACACAAACCTCTTGGAGCTTAGTTTCCCCGCCAATGTTGCCATAGATTGGGACGTTGTGAATATCCTATAACGTTAACAAATGTTAATTTATGATGCTGATTCACCAGATGACAGCCAGCTCTGACCATTTGCACGATCGGCTCAAATCCTGCTGCGTTTCATTGTGTTGTCCCGAAATCGCAGCATTAGACGACCTCTCATGGATGAGCTTGTACTGGTACAGCCAAAGCTGCCAGAATTAAGTCTTCTCAATCACCTGCTGAGAGAACCTGCATGCCTGCACCGACAACAACTGCACCAACTGCGGCCCCGCCGCCGCCCGTGCCAGCACCACTACCCCCGTTGAAGGACATTGAGGCCAGTCTTGTTGACAATCCAGGTCTGTGGCTGGAGCAAACGCTGACACAGCTGACCGATGCAATCATTACCTTTTTGCCCAATCTACTCGGGGCTGTGGCACTGTTGCTGATCGGCTGGCTGGGTGCCTTCGTCCTGCGATGGCTTATCCATCGTTTCGGCAAAGGTATGGATGCCATCATGAACGTCGTGAATCGCTGGCTTGGACAGAAAACCACGCGGCCGCGCTGGTCGATGTCGCACCTCGTCGGCAATATAAGCTTCTGGATAACACTCGTTTATGTTTTCAGTGCTGCTGCGCAGCAGCTTGGACTGGATACGCTGTCTAACTGGATTCTTGGCTTGCTGGGATACCTGCCGCGTGTAATGATAAGTATCTTCATTCTGTTGATTGGTTATCTTATCAGCGAGGGTTTGCGGGAGTTTATCGTCTCGGTCGCTGATTCCAGTGGCTATCAGCATGGTGTCACCCTCGGGCACCTTGCGTCGGGGCTCGTTTTGGCGTTTACACTGTTACTCGGTTTGGCCCAGCTGGGCCTCGATGTCACTGTCTTCGCCAATATCATCACGCTGGCTGCCGCCGCGCTGTTCGGCAGCATTGCACTGGCATTTGGTATTGGTGCCGGGGACTCGGTGCGCAATGTGATGGCATCGCACTACGTGCGGAAATCGTACCGCCAGGGTCAACGGGTACGCATTCTGGATATTGAAGGTGAGGTACTTGATATGACACAGGTGGATGTGATCGTCGAAACGAATGAGGGTGAGGCCAGGATTCCGGCACGCCACTTTCTCGAAAACGCGACCCTGGTACTCTATGAAGAGGAAACCGAGCGTGCTTGATCCCCTGACCAAAGCGTATCTGACGAAGTTTCCGGCAGAGGCTGCCCGCAGCATACTGCGACTCCAGCCGAATGATCTCAATGGGATCCTCGAGGCGATGCCCCGGGCAGTAGCTGCCAACGTACTGGAACACATGGCTTCGGCTTCGGCCAGCCGTTGCCTGGGGAATCTGACCAATAAAACGATCAATGAAATACTCGCACATATGCAAATTCCATCCAGCGTTGCGATTCTTCGGCATATGAATCATGATCAGGTGAAGGAGCTACTCGAGCGGATGCCGCGAACGATGGCACTGAGGCTTCGCCTTCGGCTGCGTTACAGCGAAACCGTGATTGGATCATTAGTCGATGCCAATGTGGTGACTTTAATACCTGAACACCACGTGAGTGATGCGTTACGGCTGTATAGGCGTGAGGGACAGCACACGGGCCACACGCTCTATGTGCTTGACCAGGACCGTCACCTGACCGGCGAAGTGCATCTGCATGACCTGCTGGGTGCACGCGACCGCACTCCAATCAGAGCCATCATGCAACCGATTCCTGTTGTCCTCAATGCCCGTGCCGCTTTACAGTCGGTCACCACACACCCTGCGTGGCTGACCAATGACAGCCTCCCTGTGGTCAATCGAAACAATGTCTATCAGGGCGTGCTTCGACGCGCTAAAGTGACCGTAAAGGAGCAAAAACTGATCAATAACGTCACTGATCACAGTGAACTGGCTTTAACGCGCGCTGCGCTGGCAGATATTTTCTGGATGGCTTTGGGGGCGTTATTTACTGGCGGAGCGGGCGCTGCGAAGCGCAACGGGATGGAGGATTGAGATGAAGCCCGGGCTTGATAATGCTGCGCACATATTGCAACGTGATTTTATCGAACATCATCTGGTTGATGCCGTGCAACTGGTCGAGAAACTGTCGGCACAGGATATCGCTGATGTGCTTTCGCAACATGCAGTGTCCATCACAATACCGTTGTGGGAGCGGCTTTCTCCGGATATCGCAATGCGGGCGATCGAACTGCTGCCGCAAGAAGACGCGGGCAAGGTGTTGCTCGCGCTGGATCCTACACGTGCTGTGGCCTTGATATCCACGCGTGATGAGGAGGCGCGTGAAAAATACCTGACTCAGTTACCCGTGTCACAAGCGGATGAGTTGCGGGCGATCATGGCTTATCCGGCAGATTGTGCCGGCGCACTGATGGATCCCCGCGTCATGTTGTTTCGCGCCGATACGACGGTGCGCGAGGCACTTGCACGCATACGGGCACTGGGCCGCCGTCGCATGCGCATGCTGTTTATCGTGGATGAGGAAAACCGCCTCATCGGCCAGGTCGATCTCCAGGATCTGGCCACCGAATCATCCTCGACGCGCCTGGAGGAAATCCAGCATCCGGTGCAGGCGATGGTGAATGCAGTCGCACCCCGTGAGGAGGTCGTTGAGATACTCGAGCGCTACAGGTTGACCGATCTGCCGGTTGTAGACACCGAGCAGCGGCTGATTGGTGTCGTTCGCTATCGCAATCTGGTGGCGGCTGCAGAAGATGAGGCGACGGTCGCAATGCAGACCATGGTCGGTGTTAGTAAGGACGAGCGTGCACTGTCGAAGGTCTCATTCTCTGTCCGCAAACGTTTGCCCTGGCTGCAGATCAATTTGTTGACAGCGTTCCTGGCTGCTTCGGTGGTCGGCATTTTCGAAGATACAATCGCAAAATATACGGCACTGGCTGTGTTGTTGCCCGTGGTGGCGGGGCAGTCCGGTAATACCGGGGCGCAGGCCCTCGCTGTGACGATGCGCGGTCTGGCGCTACGTGAAATTCGGGCACGTCAGTGGCCACGCATTGTTTTCAAGGAGATGTCTGCCGGGTTCTGGAACGGTATCGCCATTGCGGCGACCACCTCGCTGGGTGTCTGGATCTGGAGTCAATCCACTGGGCTCGCCGCCGTGATAGGTATCTCCATGGTACTGTCCATGGTTATCGCCGGTATCTTTGGTGCTGCGATTCCTTTGGTATTAACGGCTATCGGCCAGGATCCTGCTCAGTCTTCGTCGATTGTGCTGACGACAGTCACCGATGTTGCGGGTTTTTTCAGCTTTCTCGGTATTGCAACCGCGTTTTCGGCGATGCTCTGAGCCTGACACTTAAACATGGGGTAAGACCATGGATACAACCAAGAATAGAAACACAACAGATCCCGGTTCGTTGATATGAAATACCGCAAACTCGGCAATACCGCTATCGATGTCAGCGTAATTTGTCTCGGAACCATGACCTGGGGCGAGCAGAATACGCGCGAGCACGCTTTTGAACAAATGGATTATGCGCTTTCCCGCGGTGTCAATTTTATTGATACAGCAGAACTCTACGCGATTCCGCCGCGAGCACCCACCTATGGTCTTACGGAGGAGATCATCGGCGAGTGGTTGCAGGCCCGCGGAACGCGCCACCAGGTGATACTGGCCAGCAAGATCGCAGGTCCCGGTGAAGGCTGGATCACACATATCCGACAGGGAAAGACACGGTTCAATCAGAAAGACATCGGCATGGCACTCGATGCCAGCCTGAGACGCCTGCAGACCGATTATATCGATTTGTATCAACTGCACTGGCCGGAGCGACAGACAAATTTCTTTGGCCGACTCGGATTCGAGCCTGTTTCTGACGAATATTTCACACCGCTACTGGAAACGCTGGAAGCATTGGCTGAGCAAGTCAGGGCGGGCAAGATTCGGCATATCGGGCTGTCCAATGAAACGCCCTGGGGAGTGATGCGGTTCCTACATTATGCCGAACAAGCGGGCTTGCCGCGCATTGTCAGCGTGCAGAATCCATACAGCCTGCTCAATCGCAGCTATGAAGTCGGTCTGGCCGAAATCTC
The DNA here is from genome assembly GCA_942492025.1 of uncultured Gammaproteobacteria bacterium. Taxonomy (GTDB): domain Bacteria; phylum Pseudomonadota; class Gammaproteobacteria; order SZUA-229; family SZUA-229; genus JABDQW01. Next base: position 120,480 of record CALODJ010000009.1, read on the forward strand.
CTGGCGCGAGAAGGTGGGTCTGCTGGCTTATTCACCCCTGGGTTTTGGTGTTCTCACCGGTAAATATCTGCATGGCGCCAGACCCGAGGGTGCACGTCTGACACTTTTCCCTGAATATACCCGCTACAGTCAAACCGCCGCACTCAGTGCGACCGAAAAATATGTCGCACTGGCTCGAGCGCATGGACTGGAACCGGCACAGATGGCGCTGACGTACGTCAATAGCCGACCTTTCCTGACCAGCACCATCATCGGTGCCACGACCATGGCACAGTTGCAGTGCAATATCGATAGTATTGATCGGCACCTCTCGGAAGGGGTCATGGCCGCGATCGAGGCCATTCATGCGGAATATCCGAATCCCAGTCCGTGAGATATCCCCCTTTCGGCGAATGATCCTTAGCCACTGCACAACTGGAAAACGAGCAGTCCAATACAGGTGATGAATCCAGTGACCGGAACCCACACTGGATTATTGATACTACCTTCAGAAAACGGCTGTACCCGTTTTATCAAAACCAGTGCCGCATTAACCAGCGAAAAAACGACCAGTACAAGGTAGCTGGTACCTTTGGCCAGCGTCTCCAGTGGAAACCATAGTGCCAGTCCGAGCGTCATCACAACGACAAGCACGGTCGCGGTCACAGGCGTCTGGGTCCGGGCATCGACCTTGCCAAGCTGATGCCATATCCATCCCTTCTTTGCCATGCCATAAAACAGGCGTGAGGCCATGATTATCTGAATCAGTGCACCATTCACGATCGCGATCATGCTAATCAGGCTGATGATGCGAGGATTGATGTCGGATGTCGCTGCCAATACATCAGCGAGCGGCGCTTTGCTGGCAGACAGTGTGTCCTGGTCCACAGACAGAACCGCAACCAGTGATACTGAGGCGTACATCAGGGTTGCTATCAGGAGTGCCAGTAAAATGGCGGCGGGCAGATTACGACTGGGATTTTTAACTTCCTCGGCGATATTGACCATATCCTCAAAACCGATGAACGCGAAAAACGCCAGAAAGGATCCGAGCACGATCCCGACCAGAGCAGAAGATTTCAGAGGTGGGACCAGGGTGTCGATTTGCACAGGTAGGGTAGCAAGTACATCGCTGCCGGCCCAGATCACCAAGAACAATCCTGCGACTTCGATTACCGTCAGCGAGGCGGCGACAGTAACCGATTGTGATATCCCCCAGATCGTCAGTAGACCGAGCAGTAGAATGATGCCTGCGACAACCAGCAGTTCGGGCAATGGCAGGAATATTGAAAAATAGCCGTAGAAACCCCGCGAAATCGTCGCCGCTGACACCATGCCTGCACAGGCAATCAGCAGGCCGGTCAAGCGGGACAGGCCTGTTAGCTGAAAACCCTCGTCGATGTAGACAGCCTCGCCTGCGGACAGTGGATAACGCGCAGATAATTCGCTGTAAGTGAACGCGCTAAATCCTGCAACAACTGAAGCGGTAAAAAATGCCAGTGGAACATACATGCCTGCTTCACCAGCGACTTTGCCGATCAACACATAGATTCCCGCACCCAGAATATTACCCAGTCCGTAAAACAGGAGTAATGGCAGCCCAATGGTACGTTTGAGTCCCGTCATACCCGGTCAACGCCATAGAACGGCAATCTTGTTAACTGGCAAAAAATACATTGTGTCAGCAAGGATGATTATCTGATCGTGACCATACAGCCATGGTAGTGAAGTTTGTCAGGATTGAGCGAACTTTTTTGTTCTGTTTGATGATATGAATCAAAAACTTTATCTATGCTTTTGATTAAATCTCAGTATTGCATTTTTTGGGGAAACACCATGACCTTTGCCACTGACGTATACGAGAACACATCGGAAGCCCTGTCAACAGTTATCGAAACGGTGCTTGAAGACGAGGAAATTGCTCAACCGGCGACACTCGCCGATGTCCGAGAGGAAGTGTTGAAAGGCGTGGACACGGCAACCATACCGTTGAACAGGTTTTCTGATGATAAGATACAAGAGCTACGCGATGAAATTGACTTTATGATCGATGAATATGGACAGGATGCCCTTGCGGTTAGTTTTCTGAAACCACGCGCTAGCCAGGCATTGACCGAGCTCATTGAAGCAGGAATGGACAAGCTGGGCGAACCCACCCTGGAGCAGTTGTTCAGTGAGCTGGAGAGTGGATTACTGGCAAATCTGATCGGAAAAGGCGAACTCGATGATGATGAAGCGCAGACAATCACTGCTGAACTTCAAGCACTCATCGAAAAACACGGGGCTGATGCGATTGCTGAAGATTTTGTGCGCTACCTGTGACTCTGTGTAAGCGGGCTTATCACAGGTACTGATCATCAATCATATCTCTGCGCCTCTGCGGCAATATAAGAATTTCCATGGTCATATAACCGCTATTCAATAGCTACACAGACATAATCATATTAAAGAGCTGATCCTTAAGAAAGAGCCGCTTTTTTTTCAGTTCTTCAAGAACATCATCCGAAGGTGTTTCAATACCTTCTTCCATTCGAAGTATCTGGTGATCCAGCTCGTGGTACTCATCGAATAATTTCGAAAAATGCTCATCGCTGATTTTGAGTTGATGTATTCGTTCCTTGTGCTCGGGTAATTCGTGTATCAGATCGTGTTTCTCGCCAAACATTTTTTCAGCCTCGTTATTTATTTGATCAAAGATTAAATGATATCGCTGCAATGTCCATGATCTTACGCAACTGATATCGATATTGAGTAAATAAAAACTATCGATAGTGCTGCATTGTTCACCAGGGGTGAGAAATGGGGGCTAGGCGTCTGCGCGCTAGAAATACCCGTAGCGAAAAAGTGGCACGGCGAGGACAGTTTTCTATTCTTTTGAGGCGCATAGTGGGCACTACGCAACGAAAAAAAACAGATAAATGGACCGCTGTGGCGCTTTTGCAGTGGGGATACGTTCTACCGCGCAGACTCCTGGAGAAAACCTTGGTAACTTGATATCAATAAGAAGCCCTGTGAGCAGCCGAGGTATTCAAATGGAGCAGACCGGAAATGGACACATAGGCCGATGATGGTTATTTTGGTACTCGGTAAATGCAGTGTTATTTGATGTGAATCAATTTTCTGAAGCTAAGTATCATTAATAATCATTCTCCATTACGCCTTATGGGATTGTTATGCGGATGATTTGGCTTGACATTGGTCGCGTTCGAGTTACATATTCGAAATCTCTATTTTATCGAAGCAAATACACTAACAGCCTGTATTTCTCATCAGGAGCGACAAGATGGCACAGGGAACTGGATTCACTATGAATTTTTCGCCAAGGCTTGCCCTATCCGTGTGCGTTTCCAACTGAGTAGAATGCTTTGTGGCTTCACTAAACACATGACGGCGTGTCCTCGGGTGAGAAAAGAGGGCGAGCCCACTTAAAACCAGTTAAATCAAAACAGGAGATATAAACCATGGCACGTTATATTCGTTGGTTCAAAGAGCTGAGTATCGATGATGTACCGATCGTGGGCGGCAAGAATGCTTCACTGGGTGAAATGTACAGGGAACTGACTCCCGAAGGCATCAAGGTACCCAACGGCTTTGCCATCACTGCCGAGGCCTATCGCGAACTGCTGACACAAACTAACTCATGGGATGCGCTGAAAGATGCACTGGAAGGGCTAAAGCCTGATGATGGGAAGGATCTTGCACGCCGCGGCGCCAGGGCTCGTGATATTGTTTATGGCGCAGCACTGCCGGAAGATATGCAGCAGGAAATCCTCGACGCTTACGAGGCGCTGAGAGCCGAATACGGTGAAGAGATGAGTGTTGCTGTACGCTCATCGGCCACAGCTGAAGACCTGCCAAACGCCAGCTTCGCCGGCCAACAGGAATCCTATCTGAATGTTTCCGGTGGTGATCAACTGCTCGATGTCTGTCGTCGTTGTTTTGCGTCACTGTTCACTGACCGCGCCATTCACTACCGCATTGATAACGGCTTTGATCACTTTAAAGTGGCTCTGTCAATCGGTGTGCAGAAAATGGTGCGCTCCGATCTCGATGCTAGCGGTGTGATGTTCTCGCTCGATACCGAGACCGGTTTTCGCGACGTCGTGTTCATAACCGGCTCCTGGGGGCTGGGTGAAAATGTCGTCCAGGGCGCGGTCGAGCCCGACGAGTTCTATGTACACAAACCGACGTTCGAGAAAGGCCACCGCGCTGTGCTGCGGCGCAGCTTAGGTAGCAAGAAAATCAAGATGATCTATGCCACAGGTGGTTCCAAGGACATGACGCGTAATGTGCCTGTATCGCAACTCGATCGCCAGCGTGCCTGCCTCAGTGACAAGGATGTGCTGACATTGGCGGACTATGCGATCAAGATTGAAAAGCACTACAGCGAAAAAGCCGGCGTCGACAGGCCAATGGATATGGAGTGGGCCAAGGACGGACTGGATGGGAGTATCTATATGGTACAGGCCAGGCCGGAAACCGTGGAGTCACAGAAAGTGGGTAACATCCTGCGCCAGTATCATCTCAGGTCGGAGGGTGAAACGCTGGCTCGTGGTTATGCGATCGGTACAAAAATCGCCTCCGGCCGCGCGCGCTACATCCGTGACGTGGCCCACCTGCACGAGTTCAGACCCGGTGAAGTGCTTGTCGCGGATACCACAACACCTGATTGGGAACCAGTGATGAAAACGGCCGCCGCCATCGTGACAAACCGAGGCGGCCGTACCTGCCACGCCTCTATCATTGCGCGCGAACTGGGCGTGCCCGCGGTCGTGGGTTGTGATTCGGCCACCAGCTCGGTGCCCGACGGTAATATCGTGACGGTTTCCTGTGCCGCCGGTGACGAGGGTCGTGTATTCAATGGCGAACTCGATTTTGAAGTCATCGAGACCGACCTTTCTGGTATGGGAAAGCCACAGACAAAAATCATGCTCAATCTGGGCAATCCTGATCTGGCTTTCTCGACTTCCTTCCTGCCCAGCGACGGCGTTGGTCTCGCGCGTCTGGAATTTATCATCAACGAATATATCAAGGCGCATCCGATGGCACTGCTGTACCCGGAAAAAGTGGCTGATGAAGACACGCGTAAGGACCTTGAGACCCTGTTCTCGGGTTACGCTGATGGCGCCGATTATTTTGTGCGCAGACTCTCCGAAGGTGTTGGCACTATCGCGGCTGCCTTCTGGCCCAAACCGGTTGTGGTGCGCATGTCCGATTTCAAAACCAACGAATATGCGACATTGCTCGGAGGCAGCGCCTTCGAACCTGTCGAGGAAAATCCAATGATCGGTTTCCGCGGTGCGGCGCGATATATACATCCCGCCTACGCTCAGGGTTTTGGCCTCGAATGTATGGCAATGAAACGCGTGCGTGAGAAAATGGGACTGACCAATGTCAAACTGATGATCCCGTTCTGCCGCCGTATCGAGGAAGCCGAGAAGGTACTGGCAACCATGAAAAAAAATGGACTTGTGCGCGGAGAAAACGGTCTCGAGATCTATGTTATGTGCGAGATCCCGAACAACGTCATCCTGATCGATGAATTCGCTAAGCTGTTCGATGGCTTTTCAATCGGCTCCAATGATCTGACGCAACTGACACTTGGTGTCGACAGGGATTCGGAAATCGTGTCTTTTGATTTTGACGAACGTGACGCCGGTGTCATGAAGATGATCCGGCTCGCCGTCGAAGGTGCCCGCCGTAATGGCCGCCATTCGGGTTTGTGCGGTCAAGCGCCCTCGGACTATCCGGAAATGGCCGAGTACCTGGTCGAACTGGGTATCGATTCGATGAGCCTGAATCCGGACACGGTGCTCAGCACGACGCAGTACATCCTCGAGGTCGAGGCACGGCTTGCTGAATCGAGTCAGGCGGCTGCATCCTGACGTGGCAGACTGACTTGCTCAAACACGTCCGGCGGGGCGCCCTGCACCTCGCCGGACAGAATTTCGATTGTACAGTGATTGCGCCTGCAGCATATTATGTCTAGTCCAGGCGTCGTATGCGTTCTCTCAATCGCTCGATTTCTTCCATCATATCCAGCACCAGCGCAGCACCGGCAAGATTGATGCCCAGGTCCTGTTGCAGGCGCCGGGCTTTGCGCGCGCGCAACAGGCTTTTTCCGCTAAAGGTCCAGTGTTGTTGTTCGCGCTGATGTTCTCTGGGTTCCACAATGCCTTCTTCGACCAGCTCGACGATGTATTCAGTGTGCACAGCGCAGGTCGTACTCAGCTCTTCCAGCGTAAATATGCAGTCTTCGTCCAGTATCAGTCCAGTCAGTGTGTGTTTGGCTGTGTTTGGCACGTTCATACCCCCAGCTTCTGGCGCGGATTAAAGTTGAGTTCAGTCCTCATCTGTTGGTAAAGCGACCTGGCCTTGTCGCTATCGGCTTGCGGTAGGCTGATTTGCAGTACAACATAAAAATCACCCGGCGTTTTGCCGGGAATGCCGCGACCTTTTAGGCGCATCTTTTTACCCGAAGCGGAGCCGGCCGGGATTTTCATATCGACGATGCCATTGGGTGTGGGTACTTTGACCGTGCCGCCGAGTGCCGCCTCCCACGGCGCAACAGGTAGATCGAGATATATATCGCGGCCTACGACATGATAGAAATTGTGGGATTTGAACTCGATTTCCAGGTACAGATCACCTGTGCCGCCCTGACCGATTCCAGTTGCACCCTGTCCAGCGAGTCGGATCTGTTGACCCTGTTTCACGCCCCTCGGGATATTCACATTCAGTGTGCGGGTATGGGTCTGCACATGGCCTTGCGCATCCACTTCAGGTACCTGCAGCTTAATGGTACGGGCGGCACCATGAATGGCGTCCTCCAGGTCAATCAGAATTTTAGCGTGATGGTCCTGGCCGCGTGCATGAAAACCACCGGGTTGGCCACGCTGACGGGAGAAACCGCCCTGACCGAACAGGGACTCAAAAAAGTCACTGAAGGCAGCGCCACTAAAGTCAGCGCCGCGAAAGTCAGCACCAGAAAATTCAAAGCCGGCATCCCAGTCGGGCGGTGGTGTGAAGTCCTGGCCGGCTTTGTAATTTTTTCCGAGCTGATCGTAGGCTGCGCGTTTTTCAGGGTCCTTGAGCACCTCATAGGCTTCACCCATTTCCTTGAATTTCGTTTCAGCGTCAGGATCTTTACTGATATCGGGATGATATTTGCGCGCGAGCTTACGGTACGCCCGTTTGATTTCATCCTGTGTCGCGTTGCGATCGACACCCATTACTTCGTAGTAATCTCTAAATTCCACGTGCAGCTCCAGTCAGTTACCGATCCTCATCAAACAACTAACGATGTATATAGTGATCGATCTCCAGAGTTCAATCCATGTTCAACAGCAAGCCTGGATCCGCAATATCGGTCGTCGTTGCCCGCGATATTAATTGTAAGCATCCATACCGGCCTGGTCGCCGGGCCAGCCATTATGGGTTGTCGGGATCAGCAGGGCCAGCGGGTATCCAGATACCATAATCACATTTGAGAATGGATGTTCCACTCTTGATATAGTCACCGGTTTTATACCTTTTATTGTTGAAATAACAAACAGGTTCACCGGGCATTTCCTGACGTAGCACTTCAGTCTCATCGTCAGCTTCGTCGGCGATGGGTGATGTATTCAGTTCGGGATCGGCTACACCGACATCTTCAGTATGTTTGATTTCATTCATTGTTCTTACCTCAAGGTTGAATCAAAACACTATTGTACTCGTTTGCTCATTCATTGTGACTGAAGTGGCCGTGACGCACGCCGCTCAGCAATTCTCTAAAGCCGTCCGCGGTGGTATGGATCAGATGTTCATGATCACCCGCTTCGAAATAAACGTTAGCGAGGGTGGTCAGTGCCTCATCAAGAAATGTCTCGATATCATAGGCAGGACCCAGTGGAGGAATGGCACCCGTCTCACAGTCTGGAAACAACCTGGACAACTCGTCTTCGGTCACGATTTCCAGGTCACGATCGAGCTCTTTGCGTAAATGCTTCATTTCAACCCATTGACTGGCGGGTATGACCACCATCGCGTAAGCGGAGGCATCCTTCACGATGACTGCTTTGGCAATATGGTCCTCGCTTACGTGGCTCGCTTCTGCAGTTTCATGACTCGAACCTGTATGGGGATGAGCGACCAGGCGGTAGTCAATGGATTTGTTATCCAGAAATTGTTTTATGGTCTGTGAGATTGTCATGCTCATTCTCCTGACGAGAAGTTGTATAGCGCTGGTTTTAAAAAGAAGACTGCCTCACAGCGTGGCCAGAGGTCGTGATTATTCAAGAGTGGCGGAAGACGGCGCGCAATAATGCCAGCGGCTTCAGCTCGACAGCACCGAGACCGAACAGTCTCGATAACAGTGTGACCTTTGATTGAGGTGACAGGTGGGCGACGGACTGACCTGCGACCTGAACCCGCAGTGTCAGCTCAGTACGTTGCAGCTGTGCCTGGATCTTTCTGATCGCCGCCTGACGCTTTGATCGGCCATAAGCCTGCCTGGCCAGCGATCGTCCTGACCACAAGCTCGGCAGGTTTATGGCGATTGCATTGCCTTGTGCTTCAACAATAAAATGCTCACCATCCTCAGCTGTGACTGACAGCTCGCCAAAGACATCCACCGGCATCGTCACCGTAATTAGCCCTCGGACATATCCCGGGCTCGGATCTTGACCATACCATTGATCTTCCATCTGGCGAGTGGTGCATCCTCGGAGTGGTGTGCGGGTACAAAGATTTCGAGGTCGTGAAACTCATAGCTGATCTCAGCATTTCTTCCAGTCAGCTTGTCATACAGCTCTTCTGCAAGTTCAGGCCAGGTCATTACGTCTTTTGTCATTTTTTACTCCTCGCAGTCTTGTTTTATGAACTAACTCAAGGGCCGGTATTCCAGGCTTCAACGGGTCAATGAGGCTGGACGCCCATTCGTTACGCATTGGCATGTTAACACCTTTTATTGGTTTGTCGACAACAGGTACGAATACGACCATGGCTTAACATCACTGCTGTCGCGTTCAGAGGAAGATCACCGCAGAGTAACGATGATGGTAACAATGTATATATCACGCTGAGCAGGAAACGACTGGGTTTCTGTGCAACATGGAAAGTATTTGGAAGGGGTTTGTAAAGAAATCTTTACATGGTTTGGTAGATATTGCCATTTATTTATGGAGTACTTTACACATTAAAAATTAAGCTAATGCTAATGTTTTTGCAACTTATTGAAAAATATTATCATTCGCATATTGGTGCAAATCTTGCTTGGTTATCTCTGCCTACATATCGCACAAGCTGAAAAAAGCGCGTCTGATTTTCGAGCACCTGTGAAGGAATCACAGCAATAGAAAAGACACAATCATGCACGGCATGAAAATCATTGGCACGTTCGACAATCACCATCCTATCCGCAACCAATCGGCTTATGTCAGAGGAGGGAGCCGCAGTATCGACGCACTGGTGCACTACGTTCCTATCCATTACGTGGAATCACCATTGACGCATTAAATGGTAATACAAAAAACCAAGTACATATCAAAAATTTTAAAAAATTGATCTGAGGAGGCGTTCTATGAAGTGCTTTAAAAGTGTCATACTCATTGCGATCCCACTGCTAATGCTGGCGAGCGGCCCGGCTTCAGCATCCTATCTCGTAACGCAAACACCGCTCGTCGCGACCGACATCCCCAAGTATCAAGATCCATTGCCCGAACCAAAGAAACTCAGCGGCAAACGACTCAGGATCGACATGAGCGAGTTCAAGACCCAGATCTTGCCGAAAGGCTACCATAAGACCTCGGTCTACGGTTATGGCAAGTCCTATCCAGGGCCGACCATCGAGGCCGAACGCCATAAACCCACCACGGTGATCTGGAACAACAAAATTGATTTTCGTAACTCAGTGGTCCAGAAGCTGGTCTCTGTCGATCAAACTCTGCATTGGGCCGATCCGCTGGACCTGGGCTGTCATATGAATCCGCTGAGTGACCCAATGTGCTTCAAGCCTTATCGTGGCCCAGTCCCCGCTGTGGCGCATTTGCACGGTGGTGAAGTACCTTCGGCCTATGATGGAGGTCCAGACGCCTGGTATACCAAGCGGAACCGTGGATACGGCGTGCTCAGAGGCCCGGGATTCGTGACGAAGACATTCGCCTATCCCAACACCCAGGAGGCGGCAACGCTCTGGTATCACGATCATGCGCTGGGGGCAACACGGCTGAACGTGTTTTCGGGAATGTCGGACCGGGCGAACGCGCCGATGTGATCGTCGATTTTGCCGGTCTGCAGCCCGGACAGACGCTCCGCGTGCTCAATATCCTTCCCGGCTTTGACCCGGAGACAACAGGGCAGGTTATGGAATTCAGGGTGAAACACCTGACCGCAAAAGATCGCAGCTTCGATCCATCCAGACCGGGCGCCCGTTTACGCTACAATAAGGACGAAATTCCGCCACTGGACCCAGTGATTACCGGCAGACCTGCCGACAATACCCGCATGCTGACGCTCAATGGTGTTCCGGCTGCCGGTGGTCCACAGGCGTTATTGCTGAACAATTCGACCTGGCTAGGTTTGGATAAGACTGAACAGCCCATTCCTGGCAGTGAGCGCATCAGTGGTGCGACGGATCCGAGATTACCGTACACCACCGAGCTGCCCGATGATGCGGGCACTGTTCGTCAAAAACGAACACGACCATAAACGCAACCACAAGCACAGCCAAAAGCACAGCCACAAGCACAAGCACTGAGCCTTCTGTTACATCGGATATCACACAGGGCCGCGCAATGCGGTCCTGCGTGATTGTTCGTGGTGCTTTCTACTGCAGACAGGCACCGCGGAACAGAAACAAACACAGCGAAAACAGCATTGATTTGGAGCAGTATCGGCCAGCTTGCAGCCACTACAGCTTGCCAGTGTAAAGCAGGTGAATATATTATTGTCCTATGACCCATAGATCCCAACGTGTGCCGAACCCGGTTAGAGACGAGGTAGGGCGGCATTGCGGCGATATACAGATATCTAGCCATTTGAGAGTTCTGTATTTATTGCTTGGCTGGAGCTTCTTCGGTTTAGGCGCGCTCGGCGCTGTGGTACCAGGACTGCCGACCACGCCGTTCATGCTACTCGCGCTATGGGCATTCTCTAAAAGCTCGCGGCGCTTTCATCACTGGCTCTATGCCCACCCGGTGTTCGGGCCACCTTTGCAGCAGTGGTGCAGCCATCGCGTGATCCCATTAAAGGCGAAACTGCTATCGGTTGTCACGATGGTGCTGAGCTTTGTCTATATTGCCTTCTTCACCGCTATCAGCATCTGGATTAAGTTCTTGATCGCATTGGTGATGCTTTACGGGGCGTATTTTATTCTCAGCAAACCATCACGGGTATCGGACGCGGAATCACGACCGCCATCAGGCGGGGCGGGCAAAATGTAACGCTTGCCATGTTATCAGCGGTCATCTGATAGTGTAGATTCAAGGCGTTTGAGAATTTTCTCAAGCTTATCGATGCGTTCTTCGATTCTCCCGAGTCGCACAAGCTCTTCCTTTTCATCCTTGATGAGCTGTTCTTCATCTTTTGCTAGCAGAAACGCGGAAAAGCTCGCGGTAATCAACGAGAACAAACCCAGCCCGAACAGTATCAGCAAGCCTCCGAAAATCTTGCCGGGTCCAGATGTGGGAACGATGTCACCATAGCCTACGGTCGTTACCGTGACCCATGCCCACCAGAAACCATCCCAGATATTATCGATCGCAGGGTCCAGTCCCGCGATCAGTATGCCTGCAGCTATGATGATGAATAGTGCGACCAGCAAGGTGATCCCCAGCTGGTTTCTTGCCAGGACACTGCGCACAGTCTTGGATATACCAAACAGCAGCGGCAATACCAGAAACAGGCGCAAGGTTCGTAATGCAGCAACTTCGGTTCTACCGACCCACAACACAGGAAATGCTGCGATGATGATCACCAGGTTTAACCAGTTGGTCGAAAGGTACCGCCATTTATTGTCAACAAGGATGGTCAACGATACCGTTTCTAACAGGAAAAAGCCCCAGACCAGCCAGTCCGATATGACATTCAAATAAGGTGGGAAAACATCTTTTGCAGATGCATACCACTCTACGATGATCCATGCAGCTATCAAAATCATCGGGAACTCGAATCGACGTGCCCAGTAGCGTGCGCGTGCATTTTCTTTATGGGCGACGCCTCTCAGGCCAATGAGTGCTTTATACTCCAACTTGTGCATAGTGATTCCCGGCTCGTTTATGTTGCAATGAATGCAACCCGCATATGACCAGGGGTTGACTAATTGCTGACATGTTGCTGGTCTTACCACACCTGTAAGAGTCGATCGGTCGGCACTGAGCTCCATTGAACGGTGCTGGAATCAAAGCCATTTCCCCCTGGTTTTGACCAGATAATCCTATCATAGCAGTGAATTCAGTCGCGATCTTGGCTGCTTGTCGTTGCCAGCAGAGAAGTGCACATACGCAGGCAACAGATAGAAAACCCTGGCAAAGACAGGGAAAATCCGGTGGGGGTCAATGAGACAATGCGCGCGTGTACCTATCAGTTGTGACGCCGGGTATGGCGTGACGGGTACAGTCTGCTTTATCCGGTGGGCTGGGGGCAGTGATTGATTTTCAATGCTATGCTTTCTAACCTGTGATGCCGTCAGCGAACTATCTATGCCTGCCTGAGCTCAAAGCATATCAGCTGATGACATAGTTACAACAACTGTTTAATGGGAAGAAGACTATGAGCAAACATACCGTGACCATTACCGATAATAAAACCGGCAAACAGTACGAGCTGCCCGTGAAACAATCAACATTGGGTCCACATGCTGTCGATATCGGTCGATTTTTCCGAGATACCGGCTACTTCACTTTCGACCCGGGCTTTTTATCGACAGCCAGCTGTGAAAGTGCGTTGACCTACCTGGATGGCGACCATGGCAAGTTACTATACCGGGGTTATCCGATTGAACAGCTGGCCGAGCAGAGTAATTTTCTCGAAGTGGCCCATTTGATGCTTTACGGTGAGTTGCCTGGCGAGCACCAGCTTGAAAGCTTTAAAGACATCATCGTCAGACATACAATGTTGAACGAATCTTTGAAAAGGTTATTCAGTGGCTTTTATCATGACGCGCATCCGATGGCCATCATGGTGGGTGCGGTCGGCTCGTTATCCGCTTTCTATCACGACTCAACCGACATCAGTAACGCCGAACACCGCGAGATTGCTGCTCACCGCATGATTGCGAAAATGCCAACGATCGCGGCCGCTAGTTTCAAACACTCTATTGGTGAACCTCAGATATATCCTGATAACTCGCTGAGTTACACCGGCAATCTGCTGCATATGATGTTTTCTGTGCCCTGCGAACCCTACGAGGTTAACCCGATCGCGGAAAAAGCACTGGATCTGATATTTATCCTGCACGTCGACCATGAGCAGAATGCCAGCACATCGACGGTACGCCTGGCCGGGAGTTCCGGTGCCAATCCTTTTGCCTGTATATCATCGGGAATCGCGGCACTGTGGGGGCCCGCGCACGGCGGTGCCAATGAGGCCGTGCTCACCATGCTGGACGAAATCGGTGATATTAGTAACATCAGAAAATACATCGCTCGAGCGAAAGACAAGAATGACCCGTTCCGCCTGATGGGTTTCGGTCATCGTGTGTACAAAAATTATGATCCGCGTGCACGCATTATTCGTGAGATGTGTCACGAGGTACTGACGAAGCTGGGTGATGTGAACGACCCGACCTTCGAACTCGCACTGAAACTGGAAGAGATCGCCCTGAGCGATGGCTATTTCGTTCAACGCAAGCTCTATCCCAATGTGGATTTTTATTCCGGCCTGATCTATAAGGCGCTGGGTATACCCACCAATATGTTCACCGTGATGTTTGCTATTGCACGCACGGTCGGCTGGGTGGCCCAATGGATGGAGATGATTGCGGATGATAACCAGCGCATCGGCCGGCCCCGGCAGCTGTACATCGGCCCAGTGATGCGTGATTATGTTGATATAAAACACCGATGATACTCAAGCTTGCGCGCCGTCGCTTATGCACCTACGCAGGTGACTGACATATCGACGCGTGCCGAGCAGGCTGAACGCCGTCTACTAACGCGAAAAGCGCATTGGCTTTGTAGTGCACTTTTCGACTAATACCACGCCAATGTGAATGTTGATAGCCATATCAGATGATGCCATTGGTGTGGTTCGAGTAGATGCGACACGTCTGGCAAAATTGGACAGTGTGGGCAAACTGACTTGGACAGCTGCTGAACATCGTTCAGAATACAAAAATGAATAAAGAGAGAATTCATGGCCCGCACTAAAGACATCGTTGTGTATTTTGCGCATCTTGCATTCGAGCAATCGGTGATCAACCGCGCACTGCGTGATGCTGTCTGCGATCTTCCCAGGGTCGATTTTCGTGATCTGCACGAACTCTATCCCGATTTCTTCATCGATGCGGCAGCAGAGCACGCATCGATGCGCGATGCCGATCTGATTGTGTTCCAACATCCCGTCTACTGGTATGCCGCACCCGCGATATTCAAGCACTTTCTGGATACCGTGCTGGTTCGCGGTTACGCCTACGGTCCGAATGGCACCGCACTTCATGGCAAGGATTTTTTGATGGCAGCGAGTACCGGTGCCCCGCAGCAGGAGTATGGGCCTGGAGGCATCCACCATTATACATTCGAGGAGCTGATTCGTCCGATTGAGCAGACCGCACGTTTTTGCGGGATGAATTTTCTGCCCCCGCTGGTGCTGCACGGTGGACACAGTCTGCCGCGTGATCAGCTTGATGCGCATGCCGCGCGCTATCGTCAGCTGCTCGAGGACTATCATCCGGTTAGTGCCGCATAGGCGTTCATATGGAAGATCACAGCCTGTTATTCAATGCCTTTGTTTACTTGTCGGCCGCAGTTATCGCGGTACCGATTTCAAAACGCCTGGGTTTTGGTGCCGTACTTGGCTACCTGCTCGCAGGCGTCGTGATCGGACCCTGGGGTTTCCGCCTGATACGCGAGGCCGAAGACATCCTTCACTTTGCGGAATTCGGTGTCGTGCTGCTGTTGTTTGTAATTGGTCTGGAACTCAACCCACGGCGATTGTGGGAGATGCGCAAGCCGATTCTGGGCCTCGGTGCCGCCCAGGTTATCATCACCACGTCGATCCTGACCGGGCTCGGTGTGGTGATGGATCTGTCCGGACCGGTAGCGCTGGTTGCTGCGATGGGTCTGTCACTTTCGTCAACCGCGATGGCGCTGCAACTGCTGACGGAAAAAAATCTGTTACCCACACCGGCGGGTCATTCCGGTTTCTCGGTGCTGCTTTTTCAGGACATCGCGGTGATCCCGATGCTGGCAGTTATTCCGTTGCTGAGTACGCGCGTTGACGACATGAACGCGGGTTTTGACTGGCTGGCATTGCTGCAAGCGCTTGCGGTTATAGTATTGATTGTCGTCGGGGGGCGATTCGTGTTGCTGCCGGTGCTGCGTCTGATCGCCGCTACAGGACTTCGTGAGGTGTTCACCGCGTTTTCACTGCTGCTGGTGATCGCTACCGGACTGTTAATGCAGGCGGTGGGTATGTCGATGGCACTCGGCGCGTTTCTGGCGGGTGTGTTGCTAGCCGAATCGGAATATCGCCATGCACTCGAGAGCGATATCGAGCCCTTCAAAGGTTTGCTGCTCGGCCTGTTTTTCATTGCGGTCGGTATGTCGATCGATTTCGGGATTCTGCTGAACGATCCGCTGATGATTGCCGGGCTGGCACTGGGTCTGGTGGTGATCAAGGCCGGTATTCTGCTCCTGCTTGGCCGATTATACGGCCTGCCCGGCAGGCAGCTGCCGCTGTTTGCGCTGGTTCTGTCCCAGGGCGGTGAGTTTGCGTTCGTGCTGTTCAGCGTTGCGCAGTCGACCGGGATATTGCCCGGCGAGGTCACCGATACCTTGATCGTGACCGTGGCCCTGTCGATGCTCTCCACGCCCTTGTTGATGGTTGTCAACGACAGGTTCATCGAGCGCTTTCTCGATCATCCACCCGCACCACCGATGGACGACATCGAGGATGAAGGGCACGCGGTCATCATTGCCGGTTTTGGCCGCTTTGGCCAGATCGTTGGCCGCCTGCTGCACGCCAATGGCATCGATGCCACCGTGCTCGAGCACGACCCGAATCACATCGAGATTCTGCGGCGTTTCCGTTTCAAGGTCTTCTATGGCGATGCCTGCCGACTCGAGCTGCTGCGCGCAGCGGGTGCCGATCGCGCCAGGCTGCTCGTCGTAGCCATCGACGAAGCAGAGGCAGCGCTGCGTCTTGTCGACCTGGTGCACGAGAATTTTCCGCACATGAAAATCATTGCTCGCGCCTGGGACGTGGGCCATGTCTTCGAGTTGCTCGAACATCAGGTCGATGTGTATGAACGCGAGTCCTTTGAAGGTGCATTACGCCTCGGAGAAGAGGCACTGAAGCAGCTGGGATTCAGTGCATGGCGGGCAAAACAGGCAGCACATCTTTTTCGCGCACACGATGAGGAAACACTGCGCGAACTTTATCATCACTATCATGAAGACTTTGACGTTCGCGTGCGCATCTCTGCCGACGCGCGCGAACGCCTGCGTGAGATGATGCAATCAGATGAAGAACACATACTCATAACGGCAGACCAGGAGTGGTATGAAGCTGTCAGTGACAAACCAGAATCAAGCAATTGACTGCTATCGCAACTGTATGTGTCACGTATTTCGTTGATGAAATAAAACGTATACGTTGTAGCGTGCGCCGTGCGCACTGAAATTAGTACAACAAGCAAAATTGCCGCAGGGTGGCGCGCGAGGGGCACCCTACCTCACTGCGATTGCAGAGACAACACACAGGAGCGGATATACTTCATCAACGCCCAATCCTCTGTGAATACAGCTCCACGCGCTTCCAGAACCACTGCAGCAGCCGTTTGTGCCAGCTCGTCTGGCGCCACTTATCGTAGCTGTATTCCACGCTGTTGGAAAAATCCTGCTCAAAGATCAACTTGACCTGATTTGCCAGCGTCTCGTCATTGATTTCCTGGTTCGCCTCCAGGTTCCATCTCAGATTCCAGCGATCAAAATTGCTGGAGCCAATAGCTATCCAGTTATCACACAATACGGTTTTGGCGTGAAAGAAACGCGGCTGGTACTCGAATATACGAATACCGTTTTTCAGCAGTCGGCCGTGTAAGCGGTGACTGATGTAACGTACGCCAGGATGGTCGGTGATCGGGCCTGGCAATAACAGGCGCACGTCCACCCCTGATCGAGCTGCTCGTTTCAAGCTGCGTCGAATGCGCCATCGCGGCACAAAATAAGCGGTGGCGAACCATACCCGCTGTCTGGCATGAGAGATCTGCCAGGTCAATGACAACAATACCTCGCTGTATCGTTCAATATCATTGACCGTGACGCGGCCCCGTTGAGCGCCAGTGTGCTCGGTGACTGATAACGGTGGCAAGGACAATATTTGTGATGCGTTGTTGTTCCAGCTTAATATAAACAGATGTTGCCAGTCGGCAAGCACAGGCCCGCGAATCCTGAGCATTGTCTCACGCCATTGCCTCTCGGCATGGTCGGGCGGGTCAAACGCGTCAACGAGCCCGGTACCGCCAACAAAGGCGGTTTGGCCATCAACAAGTAGCAGCTTACGATGGTTGCGATGCAGGCTGCGTTCCTGACGCAGCAAGAATATCCGATAAAGGTTGTACAAGGTGTTGTGCGAATGCAGCCGGTTGTAATACACGATGCGGATATTGTCGTGAACAAGACGGTCGCGGTCGCGCTGTTTCAGCCCGATGGCACCAAAGTCGTCCAGCAGTAGGTAAACGTGTACACCACGTTCAGCAGCATCGAGTAACTCAGTGATGAAACGGTCGACGACGCTGCCTGATTCGATCAGGTACATCTCCAGCAATATTGTCTGCCGGGCTGAACCGATTGCTTTCAGCATCTCGGGCAGGAAGTTCGAACCATCCACCAGTGCCTCGAACTGGTTGCCGTCACGCCATGGAAAGTGAAATCGCTCAGCTTTATTCACCATAGTATGCCTAGTTTAAGGAAACTCTAAAAGCAATGCAGCCACTCCCTTTGTTGAAGATACGAGCAACATCAATCACTCATTATGATTTCGTTTGCGCTTTCACGCACTATGCGCGCTAGCCGGTGTCGATATCCATAGGCGTTCTCTGTCTCTGCCGGATAGTAAAGATGACTTCATACAAATTTATCGCATTAACAGCTCGAGGTGTGGCCCTGATTAACCAATGTACAATTTTATTGTGTTTATTCTGCTGTTGCCTGGTCATCAGCAGCTGCCAGCAAACATCTGCTGAATCGTACGGAGAAAATGTTGTGATCAGACCGTGCTGGTTCGAAGCGGAGCCAGACTGGCCGCAAACGGTATGCGGCATACTCGATGTCCCGGAAGACTACAGCAAGCAGCAGAGCCGACGTATTGAACTGCCCTTCATCATTTTCAAAGCAAAACGGCGGCAGAAGACGACAGTCCCGCTGGTGGTTGCCGGTGGCGGCGGCCCTGGATATCCGCTGGGAATTGCAGCAACGGATATGATGAGCGAGGAAGCTTCTGTCTGGACCAACTGGTACTACGCCACGATAGATGCGGGTCGTGACCTGATACTGACTGATAATCGCGGTGTTGGTAGCGCTGTTCCGCGGCTTGATTGTAGCGAGGTTGAAGACGCGGCAATGGAATTGCTGGACAAGAAGCTCGAACGCACGGAATTGAAAAAACAGATCAGGCAAGCGTATACAGCGTGTAAAGAAAGATTATTACGCCAGGGTATCGACCTCAACCATTACCATGTGATTAACGCCGCGAGAGATCTCGAGCAACTTCGTCTGAGCCTGGGAATCGAACAGATCAACGTCTATGGCGGTTCCTACGGTTCCCGACTTGCACTGGTCTATGAGCGGCTGCATCCGGACTCGGTCAGAGCGCTGATACTCGATAGTATTTTTCCACAATCGATCAAGACCTATGAAAACGAGCCGAAACGTAATTACGAGTCGGTGATGCGGGTGATCGATAAATGCAACAGGGATCAACGCTGCCAGCGTCAGTTCGGTGCCGATTTAGATAAACAGCTGGCAGAATTTCTCGCGCAGCTGGATGCACAGCCATTGCATATCAAGGCAATCAGTCCGATTGACGATGCACCGGTCGATGTCAAAGTAACCGCGCAGATGTTCTTCGATACACTGTACATGGCCTTATATGATGGTGATGTCATCAGTCAGATTCCGTACTACCTGCATGCAATCATCAATGGCAACAGAGACTATCTTGCCGCTCTGATAAGCGAATACTATATCGCTGAAGTATCCACGAACTCGATAGACGAGGGCGCTTATGCATCCTATGCCTGCTTTGATGAGATCCCATTCGTGGACTTTAGCGTAGCCCGCGAGGAACTTGCGAAGTATCCGTTCCAGCATTACTCCAATGAACTGATTTTCGATCATATGCAAATTATGTGTGAGGTCTGGAACATAGCCTCTGCACCTGCACATTTCAGACAAATCTATAAAATCGATACGCCGCTGCTGGTATATGCCGGTGAGCTCGATCCAGTGACACCGATCGAACTTGCCCGGCCGGTGATTGACAATGCCCGGCGCTGGTGGGCAGCGGTCTGGCCTGATATCTCGCACAGCGTCATGTCCTACTCGGAATGCTCAGACAGGACGGCCGCGGTATTTTTGCACGACCCGGAGTCCGACCCCTTCATACATGCTTGCGCTCGGGAGGCCGATACAACCTATTTTCAGAATGACTGACATCATGGTTTTCACATTTGTTATGGCAACGGTCAGCGGTTACAAAACCGGGTTCACCGCAGAGGCACAGAGAACTCTCTCTTTTTGATCGTGGCTCCAGGGTGTCAGGGAACGGCCACCTCACCAGTGAAGTAGGGTGCGCCGTGCGCACCACTTCGCAACGATCATGCTCATTGTACTGACTTCGGTGCGCACGGCGCACCCTACGATGTATACGCTTTACTCCACTAACAGAATACGTAACACATACACGAATCTCTGCGTGATTATCTCGCCCCACTGGTGAGCAATACGGGCTAGAAGCTATTTTTCATTGTTGCACGGCAGTGTGCTTTTATGACTTGATGACCAACATACTCGGTCGACAATCGCCAGCATGGCGTAGGTGTCCAGCTTGCAGTATTCGCGCAGGTCGGCACAGAGTGCTTCAGTCTGCTTGGCTGAAAGTTTGCCTGCGGTGATGTCAAGATAGGCGCTCTGCGCCATCAGGCCGTCTTGCACCGCACCCAGATCTGCGTAGCGCATTTCGGGCAACAGACAGGATAGTACTTTCTTGATGCTCCAGGAGCCTTTCATGTCCGGATGGTAATAGTACTTCTTCATTACCGGCAGCAGGTCGAAGACTCGCTGATTGATCGCGAGCAGTGCATCGCTCAAGTCGGTAAAAGAGGTCGCGAGATATTTAATAATGCCTTTTTCAAACTGCTGGTTATAGACGATCACCGGCCCACAGGTGCCGCAGACAGCGATCAATGACTCGGCAAATTTTCGCCTTGGATCATGACCACTGACATCGAGAAATTCCTCGTGTTCTGTGACGCCGTCCTCATCTTGAATATGGCACGACCACTGGAACGGGTGCTGCTGATTCGGATGGGTGTTTTCCCATCGCGGTATCGCCAGGTTGATGGCCTCAAAATCGAGGTAATAGCGAGGATATTCGAGCCTGTTCAACACCCTGGCGGCCTCGTCGTCGAGTTCCGCCTGGCCGGTTCGGGTAGCGCGCTGAACGCGAATGTGGCTTTCACTGCTCAGCATGCCGGCAGGAATGTTTCGGATATCGTAAATGCCATTCGCATACAGCATTTGGATGGCCTTTGCGGCATTCGGCAGAGCGCTCACCGGATATTCACCATCCTGTTGCTCACAGTACGACTTGAATTCACAGGGAAAGGGTTTGTTGCAGTGACCGTCGACGTGCCGCTCGGGTTCTGTAGAGGTCATGTTTTGCCTGAGTTGCGCGATTCTGTCGGCAAGCAGATGGCTGTGGACAATCACACGATCTGTCACATCTTCGCGGACAAACAAGCCGTCGTAGCCATGATCCGTGCGATAAACGAAATCTTTGTTCAAAATCATCAATTCGACACGACTGATCACCACACCCGTGCCGGTGACGACCAAGTACTGAACGGTAACATCATCAATATATGTGTCCTTGATCGAACTGGAGGATTTGACCTCGATCAGGTTCCAGCTGTCGCCGTCGCGTTCCAGTATGTCAACAAACACCTCGGTGTGTCGGTAACGAAATCCGGCCTCGAAAATGGTGTTGACCTGGGGATCGTTGACTAACGCCTGGGTCTGGGCGTAAGGCTGAGCATCGGGTCCGAAACGATCAACCAACACACCGCCGCTAAAAGCCGTGCGTGCCAGCTCACCGACTTCGATGCCGGACTGTGCCAGGGGAGAATGGCGAGTTTTCGCCAGCTCAGGATGGCTCAACAATAGAAACAGGCGCTTGTCGCACTGCAGGCCGGCGAGAATTGCGCTTTTCGTCAGATGCATAACAGCACTTTATGAGATCTTTCGGGTCATAATAATCCGTACAATATCTATACTAAGGAAGCTCTGAATAATTCATCCGTGAATTATCAGAGCACGGGAAGCATAAAATGCGATTTTCTGTTTCCCTTCATTTTCAATCGCTTAAGGCTATTGAAAATGGCGGCGCATCCGTGCGCCGCGGAAACTCTGAATTAATCAGAGTTTCCCTAAACGAACACAAGCACAGCAGATACATCGGATAAGGTCAATGGACTCGTTGACACAACTCGCTTTAGGGGCAGCCGTCGGTGAAGCAACAGCCGGACGCCAGGTCGGTAGGCGGGCGCTGCTGTGGGGCGCCATTCTCGGGACCTTGCCCGACCTTGATGTATTCATACCGTTGGGTGATGCGGTGCGTGATTTTACCTATCACCGCAGCGCCAGTCATTCGCTGCTCGTTCTGGCTGTCCTGACACCGCTAATGGTCTGGTTGATTCTGAAGTTCCATCCGACGACTGCGGAGCATCGCAAACGCTGGTTTTTGCTGGTCTATCTGGTGTTCGCGACCCACGTATTACTGGATAGCTTCACTGTCTACGGTACACAGATTTTCTGGCCATTTATCACAACCCCGATGACCTGGTCCACGATCTTCATCATCGATCCGATGTATACCGTACCGTTGTTGCTTGGCACGCTCGCAGCGCTGATCGTCGCGCGTGACAAGACCTGGGGTCATACCGCCAACACGACTGGACTGGTGCTCAGCAGCGCATATCTGATCTGGACACTGGGTGCCAAAATGCATGTCGAACAGGTCGCGCATCGCATGTTGCAGCAGCAAAACATCGCCACGACCGCTGTGCTGACGACACCCACGCCGTTCAACAGCCTGCTCTGGCGCATACTCGCAGTCGATGACGCACATTACTATGAAGGCTTCTATTCCGTGCTCGACGAGGAGCCCAAAATTCGTTTTAAACGATATCCGCATATGCGCGAACTGATCGAGCCATTACACGACAGTTGGCCGGTGCAACGGCTACAGTGGTTTACCAAGGGCTTCTATGCGGCAGCGTTGAAAGACCGCAATATAATCGTCACGGATTTGCGTATGGGCTTTGAGCCCGAGTACGTGTTTCGTTTCAAGGTCGGGGAGATGAGCAACCCGCATCCCCGACCGGCGCCGGTCGAACAGCAGCCCGGTATTCGCAATTACGATCGCCTGCGTTGGGTATGGGCACGCATCTGGGAGGCGCAGGCGCGATCACTCAAATAATATGGATGATGCAAAAATATATTAGACTGCTGCTGCTATTCAGTTTGATACCTGGAGGAATGATGGTGCATGCCGGTGAATTCATTGCGTTACCAGCGCCCGTGACGACCGGCCAGGCTTCATTGGAACAATCGATCGCCCAGCGTCGATCAATTCGCGATTTCGTCCCTACGATACTGAAGATGGCCGAGATCAGCCAGCTCTTGTGGTCCGCTCAGGGTATAACCGATGCCAGTGGCTTGCGCGCAGCACCGTCGGCTGGGGCGTTATATCCACTGGAACTCTATGTGGTTACGGGTACCGTCGACGGTCTGGCGCAAGGCGTCTATCACTACGAGCCGCAACAGCATCAACTGATCAAGACAAGCGGCGGCGATGTTCGCGCTGTACTGACTCAGGCTGCGTTGTCTCAAGTATGGATACAGGATGCCGCGGCTGTGATCGTTTTCACCGCCGATTATCAACGTACGCGTCGTAAATACGGGAATCGGGCCGAACGTTACGTCCATATCGAGGTCGGCCACGCCGCTGAAAATCTTTTCCTGCAGGCCGTGTCACTCGGTCTGGCAACCGTTGTCGTCGGCGCCTTCGATGATGACAAGCTTGCGCGTGTATTGCGATTGCCGGGCGAGCTGCAACCGCTGTTGTTGATGCCGGTAGGCCGGGATTGACCATTATTTTAGCGGCAGGACGACAACAAGCTGTTGGTGCGCACGGCGCACCCTACGAATATTTGGTAGGGTGCGCCGTGCGCACCGACCCCAGGTCAACTTGGCCTACAGTGGCATCAAATTAGACGCGTCATTGCGAGCAGCGACAGCGACGTGGCAATCTCCACCGGCCTCGCGAACGGCTAAAGATTGCTTCGCTTCGCTTGCAATGACGTCAGATTCCTTCCGATTACATCAATGACGAATCGATGAAAAGTAGCCGTCATACATCGGCACGCAAAAACAGAGACCCCGCTTAACCGGGGCCTGTTTGTTACAGTGTCAGATTACTGTTACAGCAGCGAAGGATCGGTAACGAATGCCTGGAGATCGGCCTGTTGTTCGACCGTCAGGTCTGCAACGTTGCCCATTGACGGGTAAGAACTCAGTTCCTGAATTATCGTTGTATTGAGCAGGTTCGTCGCAAATCCGTCGGTATCATAGCTGCCCGCCGAATGGCATTCGGTGCAGAAGGCATCATAGTATGCCGCGCCGCGATCAAAGGCGGTTACAAATTCGGGCCCTATTTCGTATTCGAGAACGGTCACTTGTTCCATTCTCAATGGCGCCGTCTTGCTTTGTTCAACAGCTGTCACCGTGGCTTCAGCCGCGGCGTCAAAATAGGCAATGTATGCCGGCCCATCTCGATCTAGACACGCAATGGTCGTGCTACCGCCGCTGGGTGTGCCGTCGCAATTCGTGTAGGCGAAACCTGACGGTGCGGTTGAGAGGGTGATCGTTTCACCGCTGACCTCATTACCGTTTTCATCCTCGATGTCGACGGCCAGCCAGGCGTGGTTAACGATCGCGAGTGCTTCTGTCGGGAATGCCGCGTCTATGATTGCCTCGGCCTCAGGCCCTCTCGGCATACCGATGCCCAAACCCGCTATGTTGACAGTGGATTGCAGGACTTCTGAGTTTATCGTCGTGTAACCCAGAAATGTACCATTGAGATAAAACGCTGTGTTTCCACTCAAGGTCAGAGAAAAGCTACCGCTGCTATCGGTTAAAGCTGATGGGTTTTCTGCAGTGCTACTGGTATACACGCCTTGAACCGTAACACCAGACAAGGGGGTATCATTGAAGTCCGTTATTAGGCCGCTAACGGTAATGTCCGGAACCGGTGAGGCATCATCGCTACTGCTGCAACCGGCCAGAATCAGCAAGCACACAGCCGCGCAGGCAAGCATGTATGATGGTTTATTTCTCATGAGTACAAATTTCATTTATTGCCCCTTTAGACTGCTTATTTACACTGCTGCATCCGTGATGGCGGCAGGTTTTCGCCTGTGCAGCTTAAGTTCGATTATTGATAGCAGGCCCCGGTTTACCAGGGCCTGCTTTCAAGCATCACTGCGCAAGTTCAACATCAAGATAGACAGCCAGAGCATCAAGTTCTTCCTGCGTCATTGTGGTTTCGAGGAATGCCATCGAGTTGGCAAAGTCACCCAGGTTGTCAAGTGTCAGCAGCGATCCAAACCCGACAAACCTCGTAGCATCAGCATGGCAGCTAATGCAGTATGTTTCGTATACCAGTTGACCTGCTGATGGTTGATCGGGTACAGGCTCATCGGGTACCGGCTCGGCTGCTGCCACTTCATATTCGAGCACAGTCACTTCACCCAGATTCAGTGGTGCAATTTTGTTTATCCCATCGACGGTCACAGTGGCTTCAGCGGCGCTGGTAAAATAGGCCAGGTACATTACGTTGTCTCGGTCAGGGCAAGCGACGGTCGCAGCCGTGGTGCTGGGTGCACCAGTGCAATCGATGTACGCGAAGCCATCGGGCGTTACAGTTGAACTGATGGTCTTTCCAGCTAATTCGACACCGTTCGTATCATAGACGTCGACTGCCAACCAGGCATGGTTGGCGAGCTGCGGCAGAGCCGTCGGGAACGCGGCGTTGATGATATCCTGGGCCTCGCCTACTGTCGGCATTTCGATATCCTCACCGCTTTCAGTGGCGCTCACGGTATCCTTTTCGGAGTTAATGGTAGCGTAACCGGTTAAAGTGCCATGGAGATAGACTGGAGTGTTCGTTTTTACTGTCAGAGAAAAAGCGCCCGCAGCATCGGTCGTCGCTGTCGGGTTGTCTACGTCGCCAGGATTCGTGTATACACCTTCGACACTGACACCGGGCAACGGGGTATCATCACTAAAGCTGACCACAGTACCACTTACTGTAACGTCAGTTACTATCGGCGCATCATCATCGCTGCTACAACCAGCCAAAATGAATAAGCATCCCACCGCGCAGGCGAGGAGGGGTGCGGCTTTGTTTCTAATATGTACAGATTTCATTTATTCACCTTTTTTGAATTTAATGACCACCATCAACAAGAAATAGTCCCTTGATAGATAGACTGTATTGAATTCGAACATCATACCAACGCATAACATACACGCTGCGCGCCATGATTACAATGAATTACATCACGTAGCAACGTACTGCAATAACCTATGCCACGCATTGATATTTATCAGTTTTATTCCAAATAAATCATCAGTGTGAATAGCTTCTGGCTATGGCTCCGGATTTTCGGACGGTGATGCCAATCTGTTCTAGTGGGGAAAATATTATCATTGATATCATACAGTTACTATGCTTTCTTCTATTTCTAACAGGACTACCTTGCGTCAGTGGACAGTTTCGTTGTGTAAAACATTGACAGTAACTTCTTGAAAGTTATAAGTTCTGTACACGACGTCCTGAAATACATCGAGGGCGGTCAAAGATGTTGGCTTTGCCTCAGTTCGGGGCGGTGGAACATGTAGTAAAGAAATAGTTAATCTTAATGAGTATCAATTCACACCACTCTATATTTCGGGAGATTAAAATGTTGAGAATTACAAGTAGTCTGGTCATTGCCGGACTGATGAGTTTTATGTCGGTGGGTAGCGCACTGGCAGAACGTGTGCAACCGTTTATCCTCGGTTCGTCCGCACCCGGTGACACGGCCGAGGTCGTCAGTTCGACCAGCGAAAAAATCACCGCTGCAGGATTTGAAATCGTCGGCACGCACAAACCCTACGACGGCGCGGAAATCATTATCTTCACCAACGACGACATGAAGGCCGCTGCCACTAAGTCCGAACGCGGCGGTTACGGTGCGGCCATGCGCGCCTCAGTGACCAAGAATGGTGACAATATCGAGGTCGCTTACACCAATCCGAAATACTGGGCCAATGCCTATCGCATGAACGATAACCTCGATGGCGTATCATCCAAGCTCGCCTCAGCCCTGGGCGCCGAGAAGCAGTTCAGTTCCGGTGATAAAGAGTTGACTCCCGAGAAGATGCGCAAATATCACTACACCTTTATGATGGAGTATTTCGATGATCCCAGCGACCTGGCATCGTATGATAGTCATGATGAAGCAGTGAAAGGGGTTGAGGCCGCCCTGGCAGCGGGTAACGGCGCCGCTACCCAGGTTTACAAAATCAGCGTTGGCAAGGACTCAGAAGGCAAGGAAATGACACTGTTCGGTGTCGGGCTCAAAGGTAAAAACGAAAAAGACTGCAGCGGTGATGTATTCGTCATGAGCAGTATCGACAAGGACACACCTCGCTCGACTGCCCATTTGCCCTATGAAATGCTGGTATACGGCTCTGAGGTCGAAGCGCTGTATGGACGCTTCCGCATCGCACTGAGCTGGCCACATTTGCCGATGATGAAAAGCGAAACCGGCGCAACGTTCATGAGCGTTATGTGTTCGCCTGACGCAATCAAGAACGCGCTGACTGAAGCCGCTGGGGGCACTGTTGAGGAAGATTTTTAGCCGTCAGTCCCGGCGAGATTCCAACAAAAAGCCCTGCCGAGCAGGGCTTTTTTGTTCGGGTCAGTGCTATTGGCGTGGATAGTCCCACCAACAACGGCACACACGAAGGCGTCTAACATCGGCGAAACCTGGCTGATAATCAGGAATAGTGAACCGACAACCAAACTGAAATATAATGTGCAACTTTCAGGCAAGCCCCACCCAACGATATCCCAGGATTCAGACCAATGCCAAGCCCCAAAATCATATACACCGAAACGGATGAAGCACCGGCTTTAGCGACCTATTCCTTTTTACCCATCGTACAGGCCTATACCCGGACGGCTGGCATTGTTGTTGAAACCCGTGATATCTCGCTCGCAGGACGTATTCTGGCAAATTTTCCGGATAATCTGACGGCTGAACAGAAACAGGAGGACGCACTGGCCGAGCTCGGTAAGCTAGCGAAAACCCCTGAAGCAAATATTATCAAGCTCCCCAACATCAGTGCCTCCATACCGCAGCTGAAAGCCGCAGTCAGTGAATTACAGGGTCTGGGTTACAACATACCGGATTTCCCGGAAGAGCCGGCCAATCAGCAGGAAGAGGCAATCAGGGCCCGTTATGCCAGGGTCCTGGGCAGTGCAGTGAACCCGGTACTGCGTGAAGGTAATTCCGATCGCCGTGTGGCGGGCCCCGTCAAGGAGTATGCACAGAAGCATCCGCATTCGATGGGTACGTGGTCATCCGATTCAAAAACACACGTGGTGTCGATGAGTGATGGCGATTTTTATTCGAGTGAGAAGTCCACGGTCATAGACACTGCCGGTGACTTAACAATCGAACTCCTGGGCGATGACGACAATACCCGCGTGCTGAAAGAACGCGTACCCGTGCTCGAAGGCGAAGTCATCGATGCGTCTGTCATGCGCTGTTCCAGACTATGTGATTTCTTTGAAAACGCGACCGAAGATGCAAAATCACAGGGTGTACTTCTGTCATTGCATATGAAGGCGACCATGATGAAAGTTTCCGATCCGATTATTTTCGGTCATGCCGTGCATGTGTATTACAGGGATGTTTTTAACAAGTATGCAGCCACCTTCGAAAAGCTGGGCGTGGACACACGCAATGGTCTCGGTGATGTCTACGCGAAAATCGCGCAACTGCCCGATGAACAGCGCGAGCAGATCGAAGCAGATATCCAGGCTGTTTACCAGACACGTCCGGAACTGGCGATGGTGAACTCAGATAAGGGCATTACCAATTTGCACGTACCCAGTGATGTGATCATCGATGCCTCGATGCCGGCGGCGATTCGTTCTTCGGGTCAGATGTGGGGCCCGGATGGCGAGTTGCACGATACCAAGGCGATGATACCGGATCGCAACTATGCCGGTATCTATCAGGCGGTGATCGACTTTTGTAAACAACACGGTGCCTTCGATGTCGCCACCATGGGTAATGTCAGCAATGTAGGCCTGATGGCTCAGAAAGCCGAGGAATACGGCTCGCACGACAAGACGTTTGAGATCCCTGCAAGTGGCACGGTTCGTGTGACCGATAAGGGCGGTAATAGCCTGCTCCAGCACAGCGTTGAGCAGGGTGATATCTGGCGCATGTGCCAGACCAGGGACCTGCCGATCCGCGACTGGGTCAAGCTGGCCGTTTCACGTGCAAGGCTGACGGGTCAACCCGCTGTGTTCTGGCTGGACAGGAACCGCGCGCACGATGCCAATCTGATCGAAAAGGTTGAAACCTACCTGAAAGACCACGACACCAGCGGTCTCGATATCAGCATCATGGCGCCGGTTGATGCTATTAAATATACGATGGAACGGTTGAGAGCCGGTCAGAACACCATATCGGTTACCGGTAACGTACTGCGTGATTATCTGACTGATTTGTTCCCGATACTGGAACTGGGTACCAGTGCCAAGATGTTGTCGATCGTGCCGCTGCTGGCTGGTGGCGGCCTCTATGAGACCGGTGCCGGTGGTTCAGCACCCAAGCACGTGCAACAACTGCAACAGGAAAACCATTTGCGTTGGGATTCGCTGGGTGAGTTTCTGGCACTGGCGGTTTCACTGGAGGATTATGCCCGTAAAACCGGAAACAGCCAGGCCGGTGTAATCGCGGCAGCACTCGACAAGGCCAACAGTCTGTTCCTGAACAACAATAGATCACCTTCGCGTAAAGTCGGGGAGCTCGACACCCGCGGCAGTCATTTTTACCTGGCCATGTACTGGGCGCAGGCGCTGGCAGAACAGGATGATGATGCTGCATTACAAGCTGTTTTTGCACCAGTCGCCCAACAGCTGGCCGACAACGAAACCAAAATCGTTGCAGAACTCAATGCTGTGCAGGGCAAACCTGCTGACCTCGGCGGCTACTACCGTCCGAATAAAGCATTGACGTCAAAAGTGATGCGTCCAAGCGCGACTTTGAATACGCTTATTGAAGGGCTGGCTTCGGCACGGTAGTGAAGATGCGTCGTGCCCACCATGAAGCTGAAACTTGATCAGCTTCGCGGAATTCGGTGCGCACGGCGCGCCCTGCTTGTCTTGATCAGCTGTGGCGATTATGGAAATTCTTGTATTACCGCCTCGGCGGTTCAAGCCATCTGCTGTTTGATTTTGATTGTCCACGTTTGATGATCCGCTGATCACAATTTCGCCTTTTCATTCCTTTGGTACGTACATTTGTGCCGTTTGTGACCAAGGTCTCAACGATAGGTATCAAATTCTCCTAAAATCATGTCTTAAACGCTGCGAGCAATGTGATTACTTTTGATGCAAAACGAGACACCACCGGACCTGAAGGCGGTACTGCACAACCTGCACAGCCGTAGGGATTTTCTCAAGCTGTTTGGCAAAGGCGTGGGTTATTCTGCACTCGCGTCGGCATTGCCTGCCTGCAGCAGCGGTGATGATCCGGTGCAGCCAGCACCACTGATGCCACCACCTTCTGCTGAGTACTCTGCACTCAAACGTACCAGTTTTGGTGTGCACCGCGATGCCCTGAACGCTATGAAGAGCATGGGTATCGACGCCTACCTGGATCGACAGCTCGATTACACGCAGATCGACGATGGCGACCTCGAGGTCACGATTCAGAGCCTGTTCCCGCTGACGACACAAAATCCGGCGCAGTTGATCACTGGATTTCCCGATAACATTTATGATGTTGCGACACAAATGATCGCAGCCACCCAGTACAGGCAGATGTTCAGCCAGCGTCAACTCTATGAAGTGATGGTCGAATTCTGGGGCGACCACTTCAACATACATTTACTGAACGGCCTTGGGCCGACATTAAAACCACACGATGATGCGCAGGTCATTCGCAGGCATGCTCTGGGTAACTTTCGTGACCTGCTGCATGCTTCTGCAAAAAGTTCATCCATGCTGTTTTACCTGGATAACTTTTACAACATTGCCAGCGCACCGAATGAAAACTATGCGCGTGAATTGATGGAGCTGCATACACTCGGCGTTGATGGCGGTTTTACCGAAACCGATGTCAAAGAAGTCGCACGCTGTTTTACAGGCTGGTCTCTGCATTTTCCAGACGATATCACGGGCGCCTACGGTACCTTCGTTTATGTCGATGCGATACATGATGACGATGCCAAGGTGGTACTGCAGAACACCATAGCCGCGGGCGGTGGACAATTCGATGGCGAGCAGGTGCTGGATATTCTTGCCGCGCACCCGTCAACCGCGCAATTCATTGCCACAAAATTATGCAGGCGCTTTATCAGCGATGCGCCGGAACAGGGCACCATCGACGCTGTTGCCGATGCGTTCACGCAATCCAGTGGCGATATCAAAATCACGCTGCGTGCGTTGTTCGCCAGCGACGCTTTTCGCACCAGCGCCGATCAAAAGTTTACCCGGCCGAGTGAATACCTGGCCGGTCTGGTGCGCGCCCTGGCGCCTGATACCCGCTATCCTACGGACAATGGCCAGCTGTTTTTCTTTGCCCAGTCCATACTCGGCCAACTGCCGTTCTACTGGCCGACACCGGACGGTTATCCCGATGAACAGAGCTACTGGGCCAGTACCGGTGGCATGTTGAACCGCTGGCGTTTATCGTTTCTGAGTTTTGCCGGTCTCATACCGGAGATCGATGTTATACAAGTCGACTACACCCCCATGCTGAACGGTGCCAATACGCTGGCGAGTGTCGTTGACGCTATAACAGACCAAGTGCTCATGCGACCGCTGTCGGCAACCGACCGAGGCATAGTGCTCGACTGGCTGGTTGAAGAGCAGGGCGTGGGCAAGGACATCCCGTTGACAACCGGTGTCGCTGAGCAGATATCCGCGCTTGTTGCGGCAGTATTGTCAAGTTCTGCGTATTTTCAGCTTCGATAGGATAAAAGTATGGCAAACAGCGAACAGAAGATTGCAGCCAGTTTAACGCTACCCGCAGATCGCGACATCCTGGTATGTATATTTCAGCGTGGTGCTGCTGATGGTCTGAACGCGCTGGTACCGTTTGGTGATGGTGACTACATCAGTCACCGCCCCACGATTCATGTGCCCGAAGCAAGTCTGACAAAACTGGATACTTTTTATGGCTTGCACCCGGCGCTCGCACCGTTAAAACCGCTTTACGATGCTGGCGATCTGGCGCTGGTACATGCCACCGGTATGCCACACGGCTCACGCTCGCACTTTTCGGCCCAGGGACTGGTGGAACGGGGTGTGACTGATAAAGCCGGGCCCGATACCGGCTGGCTCGGCCGCCACATGGCGAATACTACACCGGCTTCGAACTCCGCATTCCGACTGGTTGCGATCAGTGGCAATGTACCGGTATCCTTGACCGGCGCCAACGACGAACCGTTGGCCATCAGTAACCTGAGCGAGTTTGGCTTTGACCAGGACATCATTGATTCCGGCTACCCTGAGGTACTGGCCGACCTGTTCCGCAGCCCGGTGCCGTTTTTCGGTACAGCCGGTGCAGCGTTGTCGGCGATCAAGGAATTGCAGGGGGCCAATTTGTCCGCCATCACACCCGCTAATGGCGCAGTCTATCCCGATACGCCACTGGGTAATAAACTCAAACAGGTCGGTCAGTTAGTCAAATCAACACTACCGGTTGAAGTCGTCTGCCTCGACTCGGATGACTGGGACCACCACGAGAGACTGCCGGAATTCATACAACAATCCCTGGATGATCTGGCAAAATCATTGAACGCGTTTTACACCGATATGGGCACGGGCATGCAGCGCATCACCGTGCTGGTGCACAGCGAGTTTGGCCGTCGTGTGGCTGAAAATGCATCACAGGGTGCGGACCACGGTACTGCGGGTGTGGCTTATCTGATGGGCGGTGGGGTCAACGGTGCTCAGATCGTCAGTGACTGGCCAGGGCTGGATATTGCCAACCTTGAAATGGGCGAAGACCTGAAAATCACCACCGATCTTCGTACGCTACTGTCGGAAATGCTGATCAAACGCCTCGGTGGTACCGATGTCAGCACGGTCTTTCCCGATTTCAGCGGCCCCACATCTGCCAATCTTTTCCTGAGCAAATAGATTTGATGGTGCGCACAGCGCACCCCACGTTGGAGCCGTATGGATTATTCGATCGGTAGGGTGCGCCGTGTGCACCGAATAAGAAATACGTTGAGCTCAACGTACCCAGCGTTTTCAAGCTATTGAATCCGGTAACGCAGTATTTGCGTGAAGGTTCCATCGCCGTTGTTGGTCGATTCCATTTCACCGCCGATACCTGAATAATCGCCGGTGCCGCCGATGATACTGATCGTCGATGCTCCCTGGTCAAACTCGCGGCCGGCAACCTGGATGCTGCCGTTATCAAAAGTTAATGTCCATTGGCATTGAAAACTGTGCCCGACGCGCGTGCGAATACAGATGCCACTGTTGTTGCCGATGGCATTCATGCCTTCATCCAGCAATGGCTGGTCGAATGTCAGAATATCACCCACCGAGTCACCGGATTCTGCAATATCGACCATCTGGGCCGGATGGTCGCGGGCATCTGCAATCGTGATCAATGTCTGTGAGGCTTCCTTAGTACAGGCTACAAGCACTGATCCGATCGTCATCGAGAGGACGGTATTCAAGATGGGTAAAGGTCTGTTCATAAGGCGTTACTCAATGGATCTGAATTTACCGTATTCATGGCGTATTGTGCAGACTTGATCGACAATCACTCCTCAGAGGGCAACATTGTTGCCGATCCCATTGTATTATTGCCTGCGCTATCTTACAGATGGCGAGGAGAGGAGATGCCCTGTTAAGAACAGGGGTACTGTCATGAAAGTTGTGTTATAAACAGCGAATGATGAGTTACCGCGAGAATAGCGATGAACGGTGTTGATCCCTATGCTTACATGCAGCAGATTGCCATGCGTATGAATGAAATCACCAGCAGGACCGAGATAGAAACCGTTCTTGATGAACTCGAGTATCTGTTCGAGGTCATCCCGCCAGATATGCAGGACAATGCCGAGAAGCTGATTGCGATGTTACGCGAAAAGCTCAAAAATGTCAGTCAGGGATAAATCGTCCACCGAGACAGACCCGGTACGTGCCTACGCGATACGACGCGTCAATCCATTCCTGGGTGTGTTGCAGGTCATTGAAACCGAGGACGGGCGCGCGATCAGCGCCAACGGTGTGGTCTGGGATATCGAGGTACTGGCGAAACGAAGCAGCAGCGGCTGGGGCAGCCTGAATCGAAATATCAAGGGAAAAGCCTATTATCGCTATGGTCTGTGGTCACTGCAGGATGGCCTGGTGAGCCGGCCACTGGCCCCGCACCTCGAAACAGACCCGCTGACACACAAGTGTCAGCGATTGATTGAATGTATTCGCGAGCGCCTCGAGCAGCTTCCGTTTCAATTGCAGGACAAACGTGAACTGTGGCTGTTCGACAGTGAACACAAACAACCGCTGGTGCTGCTGGCATCCGCCACGGCCGATGGCAAGCGGCCTTCACCGGAACCGAGATACTGGTCTGCCTGCATCGGTGCGGATGGCGTGCCCAGTCAACGCAGGTTTCCTGACACCCGGGAACTGGAGTCACAGGTGAAACAGCGTGCGGGTTTTAATATCCACAAGCGCTGGGTTGTTCGTCACGATGATGGCAGTGCAACTGTCGAAAACAGTGATGAATACATTAACGCAACCGATTTCCCCGCATTTCTGCTTTCAGAAGACTGGTCTGATAGTGAACAGGCTACACTGGCCGCGAACTATATCGACTGGACAGCACCGGCCTTGCTCACGCTGCAGCATTTGAGCATCGATGAACGTGTACGTCTTGAAAAGAGCCTTAATGTTCAGGCGATATCGGTCGAGCATCACTGGCATCTGTATCCAGAAATTATCGACGAAAAAGCTATCAACGCGGCGAGAGTACAATGCCGGCTGCAAAAGAGCGGCTAAACTTCGATGAATGATCCAATTCTCGGTTCTAGCCCGCATTTCTCATCAGTGGAAGAGAAATGCGGGTCAGCCATGGCTAACCATCTTCAATGCCATGCAATGAGTAGATCAAGGTCATGATAATGAAGTGGCCATCCATTGCGCATTTACTGCTGACCGCAATCCTGATGCTCGGTGGCTGTGATCAAAACAGCACGGATGACACCCATCAAAATAGCACGATTACGCTCCAGGTGTGGGCGCACGCCGGGCAGCAGGCGGAGAGGGACGTGCTGCAATCCCAGGTTGCACGATTCAATCAGCAAGCCGATGATATTGATGTCAAGTTAACGTTTATACCGGAACGTGATTATAACTCACAGGTCCAGGCTGCTGCGCTGGCGCACGACCTGCCCGATATTCTCGAGTTTGATGGCCCCTACCTCTACAATTACATCTGGCAAGGCCATCTGTTACCACTGGAAGAGCTGCTGCCATCGTCTGTCATCCATGATTTATTACCCTCGATCGTGGCGCAGGGAAGCTATGGCCAGCACCTTTATTCTGTCGCCGTGTTTGATTCCGGCCTGGGACTGTATGCGCGTAAAAGCGCCCTCGAAGCAATCGATGCACGGCTGCCGACCCGTGCTGCCGATGCCTGGAACGTTGCCGAGTTCAATGATGTGCTGTCAAAGCTTGCACAGTTGGACGAGGACCAAGCGGTCCTGGATCTGAAACTGAATTACACCGGTGAATGGTTCAGCTATGGCTTTTCACCGATATTACAATCCGCCGGTGCAGATTTGATCGACCGCGAGGACTATCAAAACAG
This sequence comes from uncultured Gammaproteobacteria bacterium, assembly GCA_942492025.1. Lineage (GTDB taxonomy): Bacteria > Pseudomonadota > Gammaproteobacteria > SZUA-229 > SZUA-229 > JABDQW01. Next base: position 156,064 of record CALODJ010000009.1, read on the forward strand.
CCAGGGCCTGTTAAACCACAGTAATGCGGTTGAGGCCCTGCAACACGTGCAAAACTGGATTAGAACTGGCTATGTTGATCCCAACCTGGATGATGCGGCCTTTATCAATGGGCGGGTAGCGTTGTCCTGGGTCGGCCACTGGGCCTATGCGGGCTACAAACAGGCATGGCCAGATGATTTGATCATCCTGCCCTTACCTGACTTTGGTCAGGGCAGCAAAACCGGGCAGGGCTCATGGAACTGGGGCATCAGTAACAGATCCCGCCATCCCCGGACGGCCGCGGAATTCATCAGTTTTTTGCTGAAGACGGATGAGGTATTGCTGATGAGTAATGCCAATGGTGCCGTGCCCGGTACGCGCAGTGCAGTTCAAGGTAGCAGATATTACGGTGCTGACGGGGAATTGCGCCTGTTTGCCGACCAGCTGTTACAGGGTGTTTCGGTTCCGCGGCCCATTACGCCCGCCTACCCGGTGATCACGACGGAGTTCCAGAAAGCTTTTCAGCATATCCGCAATGGTGCTAACGTTGCACAAACGTTGAACAATGCGGCACGAGTAATCGACCAAGATATCAAGGACAACCTGGGTTACCAGCAAGCACATTAACACTTCATCATGACGAATCAACTGCAGAGACAGGACCGTATTGTCGCCCGTGTCTTTGTATTGCCGGCATTGGCCGGTTTGCTGTGTTTTGTGTTGTTACCGTTTGCTCTCGCGGTGATTCTGTCACTGACCAATCTGCGTCTGGGTTCGCCACTGGCCATTGAGTTTATTGGTATTGAGCAATACCGGCGTATTTTTACAGATACCGCATTTTTACATGCGTTGACGAACAATATGCTGTTTGCGCTGATCGTCGTTCCGCTGCAAACCGGATTGGCGTTGTCGCTTGCCTTGCTAATCAATCAGCCATTACGGGGTATGGTCGTTTTCCGCACCTTGTTTTTTATGCCTGTGGTATTCCCGTTGTCACTGGTGTCTGTTATTTGGGTCTTGCTGTTGGCTCCGGGTGCCCAGGGCCTGTTTAATAACTTGCTGGAATTTCTCAGTCTCGGCGTATGGCAATCACGGGATTTTTTACACGATACGGCCTGGGCTCTTCCGGCCATCGCGCTGACTTCGGTCTGGCAGGGCGTCGGTTTTCAGATGGTAATACTACTCGCCGCCTTACAGTCCGTTCCGCAGGAGCTGTATGAAGCTGCGAGTGTTGACGGTGCAAACAAGCGGCAGCAGTTACTGTACATTACCCTTCCCCAGTTGCGCAATGCGCTTGTCTTCGTCGTGCTGGTCACAACCATTCTGGCCTTTCGCTTGTTTGATCAAGTGCAAATCATGACCCAGGGCGGACCGCAGCATGCGACCACGACGGTCATGTACGAAGCCGTCAATGCCGCCTTCGCCAGTCAACAAGTGGCCAAAGCGGCCGCCATGACGGTCGTGTTTTTTGTCATCGTACTGCTGTTAACTTTACTTCAGCGCCAACTGCTCAAGCAGGAGAGGGTGGTCGAATGAGGCGAAGGCCCTGGCTGACTTCGCTGACGATCTACACGGCACTCGCCAGCATCGTGTTCATTTTTCTGCTTCCAGTCTTGATGATGGTGTCAGGCAGCTTAAAGCCCGATGCACGGGTACTTGTGGATGCGGGTAGTGTGGCTGGTTTTATTCCGACACAGATGAGTACACAGAATTATCAGGATGTTTTGACACGTGTTCCGTTTATGCGTTATCTGTTCAACTCGACATTGATAACATCGACCATTGTGCTATGTGGCTTACTGGTTAACTCGCTGGCGGGTTATGCGTTCGCCCGGCTGCGGTGGCCAGGGCGGGACAGGTTGCTGCTTGCTGTAATTGCCTTGATGATTATCCCGTTGGAAGCAATTGCAGTGCCGTTATTTTATCAGGTGACGCTGCTGGGATGGCGTAATACCTACCTGGTGCAGATCGTGCCGTTTATCGCCAACGCATTTTCCATTTATCTGTTCTACAGCTTTTTTCTTGGTTTGCCGAAAGAACTGGAAGAGGCGGCCCGCATCGATGGTGCTGGACCCTTACGCATCTTTTTTTCCATCGTCGTACCCAATGCCAGGCCTGTGTTTGCCACGGTGGCGATACTCACTTTTTTGACCCAGTGGGGTTCATTGCTGTGGCCGCTGATGGTGACTCACAGCGAAGCAGTGCGACCATTACCTCTGGGCATTGCTGCGTTTTACACCTTACCGCCCTTGCAGTGGGGTGATATTTTTGCCTTTGGCGTGATGATGGTGGTGCCGGTATTGCTGGTATTTATTCTGTTTCAACGCTGGTTCGTAAGGGGCGTGGCTACGACAGGACTCAAGGGTTAATGACAAAGCTTAGGTTCAATAATGTCACCAAACGCTATGATGAAGGTGCGACTGGCTTGAGTCAGTTCAGTTTGAATGTCGACACCGGTGAACTCGTCGTGCTGGTCGGACCCTCTGGATGCGGTAAATCGACGGCCTTACGCTTGCTGGCCGGACTGGAAACGGTATCCTCTGGCGAGATATTGATCGATGATGTTGTTGTCAATCACATGACACCGCAACAGCGTAATATTGCCATGGTGTTTCAGAATTATGCCCTCTATCCTCACATGAATGTGCGCGACAATCTGGCGTTCCCACTGCGGATGGCTCACCTGAGCAGAGCGCAAATAGCCGACAGGGTCAATGAAATTGCGCAGATATTGAACCTGACGGAACTGCTGCACCGACGACCCAAACAGCTATCCGGGGGGCAAAGACAACGCGTTGCGATGGGGCGTGCACTGGTACGCGATCCCCGTGTATTTTTACTGGATGAACCCCTGTCTAACCTGGATGCCAGACTGCGTGCGCAGATCCGTGCAGATATTGCACGGATACAGCAGCGCCTGCAAAAAACCACGGTCTACGTGACCCACGATCAGGTAGAGGCTATGACCCTGGGCGATCGTGTAGCGGTAATGGACCACGGCGAACTCCAGCAAGTCGGCACGCCCACACAGCTTTATGCGCAGCCGGGCAATATTTTTGTTGCCAGATTCATCGGCAGCCCTGGAATGAACATAGCGCCTTCGACAGCAACCCTACACAATGATGCAATGGCTGTGCGTATCGGTGATCTAAGCATTCGCTTACCGATGTCTGAACAACGACGTCTGCAGATTGCACGCCACGACAAGGTGGGATACATCGGCGTCCGCCCCGAAGCATTCAGTTTAACGAAAGCTGATCAGCGTATTGCGATCAAGATAGGTATTCAGTCGGTCGAATACCTGGGACACGAGTCGCTGATTTATTTTCATGTATCTGAAGCGGATACTGGCACTGATGATGAGCTATGGATTGCACGCATAAGCGGATGTGTGCATCACGCATCCGGTCAGAATATGGAACTCTATGTGGATCCTGACGCGATTTATCTGTTCGACAGAAAGGGCGGGACAGTCGAGACAGCATGAAAAGACAACAGTCAAATCTAGCAGACGCAGCCGTGCGATACGCCGCTTACCACTGGTCGGTGATCCCGATACGCATTCGTGATAAACGTCCGATGATAAAATGGCAGATCTACCAGCAACGGCTAGCGGACATGGACGAGATCATCGACTGGTATCAGCGTTGGCCAACGGCCAATGTTGGTATTGTCACCGGCGTGATTTCCGGTCTCGTGGTTCTGGATATCGATCCCCGTCATCATGGTGACCAGAGTCTCACCCAGTGGGAGCTCGAGCACGGTCCGCTACCACATACCCTTGAAGCCAGAACGGGCGGTGGTGGACGGCATATCTATTTCAGACATCCCGGCGGTGTTATCCATAATCGGGTTGGACTGGCAGCAGGCATCGACCTGCGTGGCGATGGTGGCTGTATCGTGGCGCCACCCTCGATACACAGCAGCGGGAAAGCCTACAGCTGGATATCAGGACACGAACCCGAGAAGGCTCGTCTGGCTGAGATGCCCGGCTGGTTGCTGGCGCAATTACAGGATGAAACCCGTACCCCGGGCCACAGCATTGCTTATTGGCAGCAACTGGTTAAACGGGGTATCGACGAAGGTGAGAGGAACAACGCAGTTGCCTCGCTTAGCGGACACCTGCTGTGGCATGGTGTCGATGCCGATGTGGTGATGGAGTTGCTGGTGTGCTGGAACCGGATACGTTGTTCACCACCGCTGGATGATGCCGAGGTTATGCGAACAGTCCAGAGTATTACGCGATTGCATCAAGCACATGAATGAGCATAAGCTGCCATCATAAAGATAACGCATGAACGAATTACAGGCCACACCCTGTGTGCCAGGGCGCGCTTGCGGCATGTTGCAGCGTGGTTATCGAGGTGCACCGGTGATGATTCCATATCATGCCGACACACTGAATCATATCGATCTAGCCCGCATTTCTCACCAGGCGGCGTGGAATACTGGTAAGGCATTGGTTTTGTGGAGTGAAACTCGGATGATCAAAAAAACAGTGTGTTATTCAAGCATGCCTCACCAGGCGGCGTAGAAAACTGGTAGGGCATTGGCTATTCGGAGTAAAGCCAGGATGACACAAAATACAGTGTGTTATACAAGCCTGCCTATCACGGTTCAGACTGGTCTTCGTGTCCGCAAGCTTGCGCGGCGGCGGACAGTCAAGCCATGCGGGATCTGCTATAACGCCTGCAGCCAGGCATCGAGTTGCTGTTCATATTCGGGCTGACTGAGGATAAAACCGTTATTATGGTCGCCGCGCATACGAATAAAGTGCTTGGGTTGATTCGCATTCTGGAACACCTTCTCGCCCAGATGGAACGGCATGATTTCATCCTCCGGGCTGTGCAGTACCAGTACAGGATCATGTACACGCTGTACATAGGCTACCGTGTCAAACGTGTAACGCAACACCACCAGGCGGGACAGAAGCGTGAATACGGCTCTGGCAAAGTCACGAGCCGAGCTCAGCGTTGATTCCAGTATCAGGCCGCGCGCCTGGACTTCGGATGCCAGCTTTGCAGCGACCGCACCACCGAGGGACCGACCAAAGATCAGGATCTGCTCAGGGGCATAGCCCCTGTCTTCGGTCAGGTATCGCCAGGCAGCGTCAGCATCTTTGTACATGCCCTGTTCGCCGGGACTGCCGTCGCTCTCGCCATAACCGCGGTAATCAATGATGAATACGTTTAAACCCAGCCGATAAAAGATCTCGATCGAATCGCGACGGTGAGAAATATTGCCTGCATTGCCATGAAAAAACAGCAGTACTCGATCGGATTGAGGATTGGGGATAAACCAACCGTGCAGTCGAACATTATCTGCAGTATCAAGAAAGACGTCTTCATAGCCCAGGCCCCACTGCGCCGGTGTCTGTACCAGTTGTTCCATGGGGTAAAAGATCATGGACTTTTGCTGGAAATACATCAAACCATTCAACAGCAGCAGACCGAGAGCAACAGAGATAGCCAAACTGGACATCGTTTCTTTCACCGGAGCATCAGGCAGATTCAAGGTCAAAGCAAATATTATATTCGATTGGGACAGGGGGATCCTGTCGATGTGCATGTAAGCCTGAAACCCACATCCTTCATCCGATATCCAGGTTAGTCAATATACTCGACCGCATGTCTGACAAGGGGGCGAGATGATTGCGCAGCAATTTGGATTGCTGAAATAGCAGTGTGCGTGTCCGACTAGATAAAATCCCTCGTGGATTCAAGGATCTACTGAGGGCACGTCCGTCAGGTGAGCAATGCGTACTAACTGTGCCTGCGTCGAAATAATGGGGCACCAAATGATATAAAACGGACAGGGCCGAATGGCACTTAGTTAAGCGAAATATGGACTCTGCCGTCATTGCGAGGAACGAAGCAATCGCTTATAGGGTGACGCAAATGTGCAAAAGATTGCCGCGCTAGCGCTCACGATGACTTGGTTTTGCGCTTGTTGGTGGTTAAGTAAATGCCATTCGGATAGGGCCTAAATAATTGCTTTACGTCAAGTCATTCTGATAAAACAACGTGGTATGGTTAACATGTTGAATTTGAATGAATAAACAGGTGGAGAAGACGTCGATGCAAATACCATTACAGATCACCTTTCGGGACATGGAGCAGTCAGATGCGATTGAAAAAGCCGTACGCGAAAAGGCAGAAAAGCTGAATCAGTTCGCAGATATCATGAGTTGCCATGTTGTTGTTCAAATGATCAACAAACATTCACACAAGGGTACGCTCTACCAGGTTTTAATCGACCTGACCGCTCCGGGTACCGAGATCGTCGTCAGCCGTGACCACGGTGTGGATCACTCTCATGAAGATGTTTATGTGGCGATTCGTGACTCCTTTGACGCTGCGCGCAGGCAGCTGCAGGATCACCACCGCATATCCCATCAGAAAGTGAAAGCGCACGAAGTGCCGCCGCATGGACGTGTCTCAGAGCTTTTTGCTGAGGAAGGTTACGGTCGGATAGAAACAACGGACGGCCGCTCGATCTATTTTCACCAGAACAGCGTGCTGAATGATGAATTTGCTCAGTTGGAGATCGGCAGTGAGGTTCGCTTTAATGAGGAACAGGGCGACGAAGGTCCTCAGGCCAGTTCAGTTCAGCGTGTCGGCAAGCACCACGTTGTGGGATAAAGTAGTGAGTCAATGAGCGTTGAATAGTCGCGGGCAGGGGATGGCTACGCTTTTCTCACATGTTGGAACAGTCATTTCACGCACAGACAAGTGGCAAGTGATTTCATGCGGGATGAACACTGTGTAGCGTTTCTACAGTGGGTTTTGCCTCAGCTGCAACTGCATTGGCCGGGCTTCCGCAAGATGCGCAGGCAGGTATGCAAACGTCTGCAACGTCGCATCCTTCTACTCAAGCTGTCAGATATCGAGGCCTATCGCCGATACCTGCAAGACCATGCAGATGAATGGCCGATACTCGACCATTTATGCCGGGTGACCGTTTCCCGCTTCAATCGAGACAAGGTCGTGCTGGAACATGTACGTAACGAAGTACTGCCTGAACTGGCGCAACAGATGATTGTCTCGGGTGAAACTTCATTGCGCGTGTGGAGTGCCGGATGTGCAATGGGTGAAGAAGCCTACAGTATCGTTTTGATCTGGGAGAACGCACTAAGAAAAGACTTTCCACAGCTGGATATCCATGTCCTCGGGACCGATATCGATGAAGACCTTCTGCAACGTGCCGGACATGCTTGTTATCCATACAGCAGTGTCAAGGCACTGCCTGAAGCATGGCTGAAGTCAGCGTTCAGGCAAAAACAGAATGAATACTGTCTCGAAGCACAGCTGCGCAACAAGGCGAATTTTATCAAGCAGGATATTCGCAAAAAATATAATGAGGGTCCGTTTCATGTCGTGTTCTGCCGCAATATGGTATTCACGTATTTCACAGAAACCTTGCAGCTCGAGATGCTGGAGCATATACGTTCCAACCTGATCGATGGTGGTACTTTGATCATCGGAGGCCACGAATCGATACCCGAAGGTTTTGACGGATTTGAGCAATGGTCGAACCAGCGTGCGATTTTCAGAAAGACCAGAGGCTCGGTCAATAGCGGAACATAATCGACGTGGCTCAAACTGCTGCCGCACAGGGTGCACCCCCTGTGCCTGTGACTGGAGTATCGATATCGATGTCAATGACACAAAACACAATATCAACGAGCAAATGATGAAATGATGATGCTGATCCAGTAATACATTCCTTCGCATGATACATTTCATCATTAAGTAACAATCGCTAACTAGCCCGCATTTCTCACCAGGCGGCGTTGAATACTGATAAGGCACTAATCCATGTAAGAGTATCCAGATGATCAAAAATAAAGTGTGTTATTCAAACAGGCCTATCACGGTTCAGGCTGGTCTTCGTTTTCATGAGATCGTAGGGTGCGCTGTGCGCACCGTGAATCCTCAGTGTGCTGGGCTGTTTCGGTGCGCACGGCGCACCCTACGGCGGCTTCGCCCAGGCTATTGCTACGCTTTTCGCTCCAGAGCAGCGCTTATGAACGCCAGCCCGCATGTCTTACCAGGGGGCGAGATGATCACGCGGAGATTTGGATCCACAAAGTATTTTGCGAAGGAGTGGAATAACCTGGTCTATTTCCGACTGAGCAAAATGCTTTGTGGATCCAAAGATCAAGTGAGGGCTCGTCCATCTGGTGAGGCATGCGGGCTCCGTCCTGCGCCTGCTCCCGTGATCCTGGTGAGAAATGCGGACTAGAGGATTTCTATCTATGGACACTATGCAAGCACTGGTGAAATCTCGCGCAGAACCCGGGATCTGGCTGGAACGTGTACCTGTGCCCACTGCCGGTACCAATGAGGTGCTGATCAGGATTCATAAGACTGGCATTTGCGGCACTGATACACACATCTACAATTGGGACGACTGGGCACAGCGTAACATTCACACACCTCGCGTTATTGGCCATGAATTTGTCGGTGAGATCGTCGAACTTGGTCCTGGTGTAACCGGTTACGCTGTAGGCGATCGTGTGACTGCTGAAGGCCACATTACCTGTGGGCGCTGCCGCAATTGCCGTGCAGGAAAACGCCATCTCTGTGCCGAGGCCATCGGTATTGGCGGCGGTCGAGATGGTGCTTTTGCCGAGTACCTGGTGATGCCGGCGGGTAATTTATGGCCAGTGCACGACGATATTTCATCCGACATCGCCGCTATTCTGGATCCATTCGGGAATGCCGTGCACTGTGCGCTGTCGTTTGACGTCACCGGTGAAGATGTACTGGTTACCGGCGCCGGCCCGATCGGGATCATGGCTGCGACGGTGTGTCGCTTTATAGGCGCTCGCCACGTGGTGATCAGTGATATTAATCCCTTTCGTCTGCAACTGGCGAAGAAGATGGGGATCAAATACACGTTGAATGCGGCTCGCCAGGGTGTATCGGATATGATGCTGGCGCTGCACATGTCCAATGGCTTCGACGTCGGCCTGGAAATGTCGGGCAGCCCTGCAGCATTCAATGATCTTCTCGATGTGATGTATCACGGCGGTCATGTTGCGCTACTGGGCTTTCTACCACCACAGACCGAGATTAACTGGGATACCGTTATCTTCAAGGGCCTGCACTTGAAAGGCGTGTACGGGCGTGAGGTTTTCGATACCTGGTACAAAATGACACAGCTGCTGCGCAGTGGTCTCGATATTTCTACGATCATTAGCCATCGTTTTCCGGTACATGAATACCACAAGGCCTTCGACGTGGTTCAATCGGGTGAATGTGGCAAAGTAATTCTTGACTGGGGGGGGGGCTGAGCCATGAAACAACTGAGTCAGCGTTACCGCGATGAAGTACATACTATTCGTGAACAGGGGCTATTCAAAGACGAGCGGGTCATTACCACACCCCAGGGTGTTGAGATCAAGACCCAGGAAAGAGGCGAGGTGCTCAACTTCTGTGCCAATAACTATCTGGGACTTGCCAATCATCCGACTATTGTCGATGCGGCGACTCAGGCTTTACAGGATCATGGCTTCGGTATGGCATCGGTACGTTTTATCTGTGGTACGCAGGATTTACACAAAAACCTGGAGCGTGCGATAGCTGATTTCCTCGGTACAGACGATGCCATTCTCTATTCCTCGTGCTTCGATGCCAATACCGGTCTGTTCGAAACCCTGCTGGATGAAAACGATGCCATCATCAGTGATGCGCTCAACCATGCTTCGATCATCGATGGTGTACGCCTGTGCAAGGCCAAAAGGTTTCGTTACGCTCATGCCGACATGCCTGATCTCGAGCAGCAGTTACAGCAGGCACAGTCCTGCCGGACTCGCCTGATTGCCACCGATGGCGTCTTCAGCATGGACGGCGATATTGCGCGGCTCGATGCGATTGTCGCGCTGGCCGATCAATATCAGGCACTGGTAATGGTGGACGATTCACATGCGACAGGCGTAATCGGTGCCCATGGTCGTGGTTCGGCTGAGTATCATGGTGTGATGGATCGTATCGATATTTATACATCCACCCTCGGCAAAGCGATGGGCGGCGGCTCGGGCGGTTTCACGGCCAGCCGGCAGGAGATCGTCGAGCTGCTGCGTCAGCGTTCCAGGCCATACCTGTTTTCAAACACCATGATGCCGGCACTCGCGGCCGCAGGTGTCAAGGCATTTGAACTGCTTTCCGGATCTACCGATTTACGTGATCGTCTGCACGCCAATACCCGCTATTTTCGTGGTGCCATGACTGCGGCAGGTTTTGCGATCAAACCCGGTGATCATCCGATCGTGCCGATTATGCTGTACGATGCCATGCTGGCAAAGACCATGGCAGGCCATTTACTCGAACAGGGCATCTATGTGATCGGTTTTTCCTACCCGGTGGTGCCGAAGGCGCAGGCCCGTATTCGAGTGCAGATATCGGCCGCACACACCCGGGAGCACCTCGATAAAGCTGTTGCAGCGTTTTCGACGGTAGCGAAAGAATTGAATGTGCTTTAACCGCTCAATTCTATGGAACAAGGGCTAGCCCGCATTTCTCACCAGGATCACGGGAGCAGGCGCAGGATTCGTGTTCGTAAGCGCCGCTCTGGAGCGAAAAGCGTAGCAATAGCTACGGTTTGAGTGAAGAGCAAGCTTACGGACGCGAAGATTCGCCTGAACCGTGATAGGCATGCTTGAATTACACACTGTATTTTTGATCATCCGAGCTTCACTCCAAAAAACCAATGCCTTACCAGTATTCCACGCCGCCTGGTGAGAAATGCGGGCTAGCTGCCATACAGCTTCCACAGTCCCAGTAAACTGACCAGCATCAAACCGGCACCGACCCAGCGTTTAAAAGCCTGGTCGTTCTTCAATATCAAATCATGGGTTTTCAGCCCCGCCAAATGACCGATCGCGGCGACGGGAATCAGGGCCAGGGCAGTGAGAAAGTGCAGGTTGATGCCGAGCGCGGCAAAGGCGGACATCTTGATCGTCACCAGCGTGAACCATAACACAAACAGCGTATTGCGCAGCTGGTGCCGTGAGACATTACGCATATAGACGGCGACCATCAACGGTGCACCGGTGAGTGAGGTGCCGGCCACATAGCCACCAAGCACCAGCAGGATTTTATCGATGATCGGATTGTGGCTGGTGATTGCCCAGTTCAGCACCCATATGCAAGCGTAAAACAGCGATATCGAGTAGATAAATAACAACAGCCACTGCGTCGGCAGACTAATCAGACCGGCCACACCAACCAACGCAGCAGGTACGATAAATAGGGCGGATTGCTTTAAATAGGCCCAATCAACGTCGTTCAGCCGTGTTCGCAGGGTCAAGCTGGAAAAGAACAGTAAATGGGTACCTATGATCGGCAGCCATGTGAGTGGGTTGGGATCGATAAACAACATCAGTGGCAAACCCAGCGCAGCGCCACCAAAACCAAGTCCAGAACGCACGAAACCTGCCCAGATAAAGAGCAGGGCAACCATAATCGTTTGAACAGGATCCAGATCCAGCATAGCGCGCACTATATCCTATTCCGACTATGCCGGGTGAAGCTTGCGGGACCTGGGAGGCAATCCGAAACAAATAAAGTTATAATCCACTCAATTAGTTGCATATAGATTGTCCTGTTATAAACACCCCCACTCTTCAGACAAAAATTAAAGAATCCTCGCTAGTTTGCCGATTTTATTCTTGATTCCCACTTAATAAAAATATTTGGGCTTAATCGGGAGGGGTTACTGAAGTCGTTCATGCGTCGATCTTTTTACAATTTACTCGAGCAGAGTCATTCGAGCGCTTGGGCACGGCTAATAAACGTGCTGTTGATGCTGCTGATTATGAGCAACGTGTTGGCGGTCATTCTCGCTTCCGATAGGGAAATATACCTGGAATTTCAGAGCTTTTTCGATAACTTTGAACTACTGTCGATCGCTATTTTTACATTGGAGTATCTGTTTCGTGCCTGGACCTGCGTGGAGGATCCACGCTATCAGTCGCCTGTTTCGGGGCGCCTGAAATACCTGTGCTCACCAATGGCTATTGTAGACCTGATCGCCGTACTACCTTTCTACCTGGGAATGATATTCGATATCGATGCGCGCATATTGCGCGTACTCAGGTTATTCCGGATATTCAAACTTTCCCGCCATTTCAGTGCCATGTCCGTGCTGTTGACCGTGATCAGGACCGAGTTGCCGACACTTGTATCAGCAATTTTCATCATGCTGGTGCTTGTGGTGCTGGCATCCGCCGGCATGTTTCTGGTCGAGCGTGACGTTCAGCCGGGGACATTTGGTACGATTCCGCGGGCTATGTGGTGGGCAACAATCACACTGACCACCGTTGGTTATGGCGATGTCGTGCCTGTTACGGCGGCTGGCAAGGCCCTTGGTATTTTTATAACCATTCTGGGTGTCGGTATGGCTGCTCTACCTGCAGGCATCATTGCATCAGGTTTCAATAGAGAGGTAAACAAGCGTCGTGAAACCTATCGTACACTGTTACGTGATGCGCTGGCGGATGGGCTTCTGGATAACGCCGAGCACCGAAAATTGCAACACTATATAACGGATATGGGTATTGACGAAGAAGAGGCATTGCAGATACTGGTTGAAGAATCGAGCGCTAGACCCGTACAGGCAGGGGCAGCAAATATTAAATCAGATGACTGCCCGCATTGCGGAAAATCTTTGTCTCGAGTCGCTTGAAGAGAATAAATGGGCTAGATACTTAGTTTTATGCTCCATGAGCTAAAATCCAATAGGTATATATAACGATAAAATGAAAAATCTAGTACGGGAGGTACATAATGTCAGCAGAAATAGCGATATCACGAATAGAATCATGGCTTTATACTAGGCGGAGGATGGGCATCGCTCTGCGCTTTCTGATGCAAAAAGTGTCTTGACTAAACAGATAGAGGTAGCTTACTCGTTCCAAAACAGCCGCTGCATCCCATGAAAATATCGCGTGTGCCAAATATTCTTACTGCACTGGTTTTCATAGCCTCGCTGCTGGCCACTATTGCATTGTGGAATTACGCCCAGCGTAATGCCAGGAATGACCTGCAGGCGGAATTCGATTTCCATGCAGACGAAACTGTTGCCTATATCAATCAGCGCATGGATACCTATATACAGGTTTTGTTCGGTGTACGCGCGCTATTCAGTGGTACCGACTCCGTCACACGAGAACAGTTCTCAACATATATAACTTCTTTGCGACTCCAGGAACAGTATCCGGGCATACAAGGATTAAGTCATGCGCCTTTGATAACACACGCACAAAAGGCGATGCACACAGCAGACATGCGTGAGCAGGGATTTACTGAATATACCATCAAACCTGCTGGCAAACGAGAATATTATACTCCCGTTGTGTATATCGAGCCTCTAACTGATCGGAATAGCGCGGTGATAGGCTACGATACATTTTATGAAACCACACGTCATGCTGCCATGGTGCAGGCTCGCGATACAGACACTGCCTCTGTTACTGGAAAACTGACATTGGTACAGGAGACTGAAGAGCAGATGCAGTCGGGATTTCTGGTCTTTTTACCGCTATACCGCAAAGATATGCCGCACGATACGATTGAACAACGCCGAGAAAACATTGCTGGCTGGGTAACAGCTGTATTTCGCATGGGCGACCTGATGTCCGGCCTCTTTGATGAGCCCTCAACCCACCTGAGCCTTGAAATTTATGATGGCGATCAAATTTCAGATCAGTCAAGAATGTATGTTTCTCACGAAGCAACCGGTGCAGCCGAAAGAGACAAATCCGAACTTAACAGTATCCTGCGTACAAAAATCTCGGACCATCCGTGGACCATCGTCATTCGATCAACACCGCTTTTTGAAGCTCAGTTCAATGACGATACACCTATCGTTATCGCAATTACAGGTCTTGTGTTCACGGTCCTGTTGACAATGCTTGCGCATGCACTGGTACGAACCAATAGAATGGCCAGTGAGCTCGCTGAAAGCGAAGAACGCTGGCGTTTCGCGCTTGAAGGAGCGGGCGACGGCGTATGGGACTGGAATATCCAGAGCAGCGAGGTGAAGTTTTCCAGGCGCTGGAAAGAGATGCTTGGATATGACGACAACGAAATAAAAAATAAATTCTCGGAGTGGGAAAAGCGCGTGCATCCGGATGATCTGCATAAAGCGCATGCTGATATTGAGGCACATCTGAAAGGCGACACACCTACTTGTATCAATGAACATCGATTACTGCATAAGGACGGACGCTGGCGCTGGATACTCGATCGCGGCATGGTGACCAGTCGTGGCGAAGACGGAACACCCATGCGCATGATTGGAACGCAGACCGACATTACTGAATGGAAACTATCTGAAGTTAAAGTTCAACGCCTTACCAGGCTCTACTCTACGCTGAGTCACTGTGATCAGGCAATTGTGCACAGCACCGATGAGCAAGACCTGTTCCCCAAGATATGTCAGGACGCTGTCAGGTACGGTGGTTTCAAAATGGCATGGATTGGTCTTGTCGATGATAAGCGACTAATCGTTAATTCTGTTGCCTGTTACGGTGAAGGTGCTGAATATCTCGACAACAACGTGATCTCTGTCGACCCAGGCAATCCTTCAGCATGCGGCCCTACCTGTGCTGCGATTCGGGAAGATAAAGCGGTATGGTACGAGGAATCTCAAGAAAATCCAGTATCAAGGATGTGGCAGGTATTCAGCGAAAAATACGGCTGGAAAGCTTCGGCCGCCATTCCGTTACACCAAAACGGTAATGTGATTGGAACCTTTAACCTGTATGACAGTGATAGTAATGCCTTCGATGTTGAGGCAAGAAAATTACTGTTACAAATGGCCACAGACATCAGTTTTGCACTCGATAGTTTTTCGGAGGCGAGACGGCGAGAACAGGCGGAAGATGAATTAATCCATCTAAATGCAACGCTTGAATCGAAAGTAAAAGAACGTACAGACGAACTGATGAACGCCAAGGAACTGGCGGATGCAGCGAGCCAGGCGAAGACAGAGTTCCTGTCCAATATGAGCCATGAGATTCGTACACCACTGACAGCTATCGTTGGATTCGCTGAAGCATTAGTGGCCAATGATTTTAACAAAGAGCAACATAAAAAGATGACCATGGCGATTGTTCGCAATGGCAAGCATCTTCAACAAATTATCGACGACATCCTCGACTTATCCAAAATAGAAGCGGGACAGCTCGAGCTAGAAAACGTCACTACCTCGCTGTTCGTGATTTTGGGAGAAATAGATTCTATGCTGGGCTCCTGTGCCAGGGAAAAAGGGCTGGATTTTGGTATCCACTATCATTTTCCGCTGCCAGATCAGATACAAACCGACCCGACCAGTTTAAAACAGGTTCTTATCAACCTGATCAGTAATGCGATCAAATTTACCGTGGATGGATTTGTACAGGTGCATGTTAGCTACGATGACACCCGCAGAAATATCAGCTTTGAAGTTGCTGACAGTGGTATTGGTATGTCTCATGATGAAGTGGAACATGTATTTGATCCATTTACACAGGCGGATTCAACAACAACACGTAAATTCGGTGGCACCGGATTAGGCCTGTCGATTTCGAGCAAGCTGGCAATTGCCAATGGAGGTAAGCTGACGTGTACAAGTGAGAAGGGGAAAGGTAGTCGCTTTACACTGACGATAACAAACAAAGATACGGGTACAATTTCACTAGTAAACAGCACGAACGAAATCACAACTCAAGAGATAATTCATCACGATCTTGAGATCAAACCATTAGACGGTCATGTTTTACTGGTAGAGGATAATTCAGATAATCAGCAGTTGATATCCATGTATGTTGCCAGAACGGGGGCAACACTGGAAATTGCCGAGAATGGTCAGGAAGGCGTGGATAAAGCGTTGAAAACCGAATATGATCTGATTTTCATGGATATGCAAATGCCGTTGCTGGACGGCCTGGAAGCCATCAAGTTGCTGCGAAATAACGGCTATAACAAACCTATTATTTCGCTGACAGCGAATGCAATGCTCTCAAACCGGGAAAAATGCCTGGAAGCAGGTGCTAATGACTATCTGATCAAACCCATCGACCTGGTTAAATTCTACGAAACGCTGAACAAGTACCTTACGGATGCCAAAGAAATACCAGAACGGGCGCCCGATATCACAGATGACGTACATGAAAAGAGCTTGGATTTTTATAGTAGCCCAAGCTACCTCGATATCGTCGAACGATTTAAACAAAAGCTACCGCAAATGGTTGCAGAGCTATCAGAAGCTGTTAATACGCAGAACTGGGACATGGTACAATCAAAGTCACACGACCTTAAAGGTCTGGGTGGGACACTGGGGCTGCATGAAATCACCGACGTCGCTGGACGATTGAATATACAGGTAAAAGAAAAGAACTATGAACAAGTTGCTCTGACGAGCACAGAGCTTGAAAAAAAGTCTCAAGCTATACTTCAATAGCAACTCAGACGATAAACTATATTGAACACAGGCTGGCGATTATAAATGCCAATTTCTATATAGATTGACGGTTAAAAACTAGAATGTATTTCACCACAGAGTCACAGAAGGCACAGAGAAAAGCATTGTATTATCTGTAATGGCACGATTCTTATCTTGCAGATTGTGGAAACGATTTAGAAGTTAACTGACAGCTCAATGGACCGATCGTAGGGTGCGCCGTGCGCACCGCCGAATTTAAAGTTTGTTGCCCTGCCGGTGCGCACGGCGCACCCTACGATGTATACGCGCTATTTCATCAACGCGATATGTGACACATATAGCAAGGAAAAAACTATAAAACCCCGATGTTGAATCGGTCTTAGTACTATAAGCTGGCGATTTGTTTTAACAAACAAGATTATTTCTGGCATTATTGAATGCATGGCAGAATTTATCAAACCGTCCAGAACGTTAGCAACACTTTGTGGCCGTGCTATTGGCGATTTCGACATGATTCATCATGGCGACCGTATACTACTGGGCCTTTCCGGTGGCAAGGATTCGCTCTCTCTACTGCATATTCTGCATTACTTTCAACAACGTGCCCCGGTTCGTTTCGAACTGGCGGCGATCACCGTTGATCCAATGGCCGGGGATTTTGATCCGAGTCCAATGATTCCTTATCTTGCAGATCTGGAAGTCGACTATCACTACATAAGTGAGCCGATCATGGATATGGCAAAGGAGCATATGGGCAACAAGTCGTATTGTGCCTTCTGCTCGCGAATCAAACGCGGTGTGATTTACAGAACAGCACGAAAAAACAGATTTAACGTAATCGCGTTGGCGCAGCACCTGGATGATTTGGCAGAAAGTTTCCTGATGTCGGCATTTCATGCTGGCAAACTCAAAACTATGAAAGCACATTATGTCAACGATGAGGGTGACTTGCGCGTTATTCGCCCATTGGTGTACGTTAGAGAACGGTTGACACACGATTTCTCACTGAACAACAGACTGCCGGTTATACCCGATTCCTGTCCAGCGTGTTTTTCTGCGCCGACACAGCGCCAGCACATGAAAAAATTACTGGCGAAAGAGGAAATGAATAACAAATTACTGTTTAAATCCTTACTGTCGACGATGAGGCCGTTAATGAGCGAGGGTCTGCAAAGAACAGTAAATTGTCAGTCCGGGATAGTAAATTGCGAATAATCTCGCGTTTTCACCTTCAAACTTATGCATTGAATCACTGAACTGCAAACTCCGGAAAACATCAGGCAGAAAGGTGCGCTGACTATTCTGAGAAGTCTATCGAAATGGCGAATTGATCTGGCAAAGACAAGTTAACGAATAATAGGTAGTGAATATGCGGAACAATACAGGAATTAGAACAGGTGACATCAATCGGTCGTTGTGAACTCATTTCGTGGGATCATTTTTATGAACTTGCGCGCAAGCTGGCACTAGGTATTCACGACGCAGCTTTCTATCCTGATATCATGATTGCCATCAGTCGAGGTGGCTGCATACCTGCGCGTGTTATTTGTGATTATCTAGATGTATTCGATCTCGATGTCATCAAGATCGAACACTATCATGGAACACATCAGCAAAAGCAAGCTCGTCTGCGCTATCCCTTGTCTGCAGATATCAAAGGCAAACAAGTACTTTTACTTGATGACGTCAGTGATACCGGCGACAGCTTTGAGATAGGTATTGATCATTTACTGAAAAATGGCAACCCCGCTGAGCTCAAGACAGCTGTACTCCATCATAAAACGGTGTCCGATTATACACCTGATTTTTATGCTGAAATCGTACAGCAATGGCGCTGGATAATATATCCATGGGCAGTTATGGAAGATCTTCGTAGTTTATTAGTGCAGATGGATGAGCAATCGCCGACGATCGAGGGCTTTGCCGACTATATTCGGGAAAAACATCAGCTTGAGGTCCCGCTCAAAATACTGGAAGACGTTTTCTTGCTGTATGAGACGCCTTGACGAACCGACTGCGGAATATACCCGAGCGTATTCACTACTTTATAGAGTAGGGCACTCATGTACAAATTAGTATTAAATGAGGAAATCTATGAAGAGCTTGTTCAGCAGCGCATACCCTTAACGCGGCATTTTATCTGGATTGTCACAGCTGATATCAAAGATATGTATGTGCAAGTCAACAGAGCGTATGCCCCCTTTCTTGAACTGCTGGCCGATCTTGTATCCAGGGGTGTTGCGGTGAGACTGATCCATGCAAAAGAGCCAGGACCACGTTTCAGGGAAGAATTTGATCAATATGATCAGCTGGTCGACAATGAATTGTTTGAACGTGTTCTTTGTCCTCGCGTGCATACCAAAGCGGTAATTATCGACAATGAACTTGCATTTGCTGGTTCACCTAATCTGACAGGTGCTGGCATGGGTAGTAAACACAAAGACAAACGAAACTTCGAAGCAGGATTTTTATTTGACGATGCTGAAGAAATAGCCAAGCTGGTCACATGGGTGGACCGTTTGTATCTTGGAGAGTATTGCCGTACGTGTAAACGTCGCGAGTACTGCCCTGATCCAATAGATGAATACTACTCGTGAGTCAATAGAATCACTATCCAGAACCATATTTCCGCCAGCAGAAAGCGATATACTGTGTGGCGATTCAAGCGTTGGCGCGTGCTGCATCATGCACAAGACGTTGGGTGGTCATGACACTGATAAGCGATAGGGTCAGATCTGCGCTAAGCCATCTATATCTGCACAGAACACAACTGCACCACCTCGTTTCGAGATAAAAACTGTCTTAAAATACTTCAACTGTGACAGAATTAATACTACACTGTTGTATGTTCACAAACCCAACAGATACTGATACGGTGATCCCTAAACAGCACCGGACTGCAATGCACAGCATTAACTGTGGTTTGTCTTGCAAGGAGGATATGGCATGCATCCTGCAGTAAATACTGCAATCAGCCGATCAATAATGGCCCATTCATTGCCGCTTGCGCTGCTGGTTGTGCTGTTACTGCCATCGACCTGGATTAATGCGTCTCAGGACGAAATCCCAGTGGTTGAAATCACGCTGGGCAGTTATCATATTATGCCAGAACAAGTCGAGCTCATCGCAGAACAGCCGATGATACTGCGTCTGGTCAACACGGATACAATTATTCCGCATAATTTCACGATCGAGAGCGCTGATGATGCGCTCAATGTCAATATCGATGTACTTGCTGGTGAGACAGTGGATGTCAAACTAACACCATCGGTCGCTGGTCGGCATACTTTTTACTGTGGTAATAAGATGTTGTTTATGAAAAGTCATCGTAAAAAGGGCATGGAAGGTATTCTGATAGTTTTACCACCAAAACGGTAGGACCCTATTGGTGTGCGTGTGCTGCTCGCATCTGCCAACCGCGAGCGGCTGCCTGATCCGATTTTTTCGCTTGGCCTCGCTTATATCGCGGCCGATGAAATAGGTCTGCTACCCGCATTTCCTCACCAGGGGGGCGAGTTACCAGTATGCCAGCAAACGGCCATTCTCAACCTTGTGATCAAACTTTCTCAACGGCCTGTTGCCCTTGGCTGTGCACTGGCCGGTTTCGATATCGAATGCCCACTCGTGCTTGGGGCAGGTTAGCGTTTTGCCTTGCAGTGACAGGTGTGGAATATCGGTGACCTGGTGAGGGCAACGGCTATCATAGACACTGATATCATCACCCTTGCGCCAGGTGAATAGATGCCGGCCATCGATTTCGAAGTAGGCGGCCGCCTGCTGTGGCACATCGGACTCTGCACCTATATCGTGCCAGCCAGGTTCGGCATCAAGATTCTCCGGGCGAAACTCCGGTATGTCCATGTCGAGCAGGATCTCGGTGGCCCAGACGATCTTGGCGAGCCCGAGCACCGGAAAAGCCATCATCAGCGCATCGATGATTTCATTGGGGCTGGCCCCATTGCGTAATGCCCTGGTCAGGTACTGGCGAAAACCTGGCTCGGTCTGAACCGCAACTTTGGTAATGACAGAAATCAGGTCTCTGGTACGTGTATCCAGATGTGCGTCGGACTTTTTCAGAAAAGCAAAGTAGGCCGTCATCGCCTCCGGACGTGCCTTGATCAAATAATTCAGTGCATCACTCATTAGCTCACTCCGCTTGTGGCGTGTTATTCATCAAAAACGATAAGTTAGCCGATTTTGCAGACAATTCACAGCCACATCCGACCGGAATACCATGAAATTCTCAAATTGATCGTTTATTCTGCGTGTGTAGCTGACATACAGGGATCCTCAACTGCTTTTTCAGGTTACAAACTATGCTTCAGTTTTTGCCATTACCCAACATTAGCATGAGTAACAATGTTGTATATTTCCACCAACGTTTCGATCCCTGATCATGAAATAGCATTCAGTGGCAGGCGGTCAAAATGTCAATAAGGTATCGACGGCAGTTCATCTGCGTTTTGATATCAACGCATCGTCAATTGGATCAGAAAACCAGGCGCGGAAAGGACAAGAATTTACGAAACAAGATCGAAATCGAGTGACTGATGCTGCGACCAGGATCCATCCCTCATGCAACATACAGGCTAAACATCAAACAAAGAATGACTTAATATAAATATAAATAACAATAACATAAATATTATACCTAATGTAGTTTATAGTATGCCTGTATGGTAGTAACAAAACGACAAACGGTATATTTGGCATCCCCTGCCAGTGGTATACTTTTACAAACATTTACACAGTTAAGTCATTGATTATTCGAGTGGCTTAACACAGCAAATGCGCCAAAATTTAACTCTATAAAATTTTCACCGCTATAGCTGAGTCTTAGCGGATCTGGTGCTTTGTATGAAAAGGAAAAATTTCGTTCTCACCTTTCTGTGCTTCACGGGAATCCTGGGTCTGACAGCATGCAGTAGCGGTGGTGATGCTGAAACAACGCTTGCGGGTGGTGGTCGCGGCGGCATCGAATACGGATTTCTGACCCTGAGTATCACTGATGTACCCGTAGATAATGCCACTGAAGTTTGGCTCCAGATTGACGGTGTTGAACTCTTGCCTGAGTCTGAATCAGCTGAAGAAGCGTCCATTCTGATCTTGTTTGACCAGCCCATGAGTATTAACCTGCTCGATTCAGAGGAAGAAAATAGCGTCGCGCTCCTCTTTAATGAAATACTCCCCACAGGTAGCTATTATTGGCTGAAACTAATAATAACAGCTGTCAATGACGGAGTAATGGACTCCTATATCAGGCTTGATGATGGTAGCGTGCACGAACTGGATGTCCCTGCTGATAGTGTGGTCGGGCTTCAAATAGCCGATGGCGTTGAGATCATTGCAAACACAGCCTCTGCGAAAACCATCGTTTTTGATCTGAGTAAATCAGTTCAAGTGACGGATTCTGGCGATTTCGAATTGAAACCAGACCTGAATCTTGTCGATGATGATGAATCGGGATTTATTGAAGGCACCATCGAATTAGCTACATTGACATTCTACGGTTGTTCAGATGATGACCCCGCAACCGGCAATGCGGTGTATTTATTCAAAGGTATGAATATAACACCGGATGATATTGACGGTAATGGCCCTGAACCGTTCATGAGGGCCTTGTTAAATCTAGATCCATCAACCGGCGAGTATACATACGCGTTCGGATATTTACCGTTTGGTGAGTACACTGCTACCTTTACCTGTGACACAGACCTCGATGATCCGGGGCAGGGTAAAGATGACCCGATCAACTTCACGAATACCCGGAACATCAACATTAGTAGCACGGTCATAAAGACCTTGGCAGGGAATACTTTCCGCTTTGGCAGTAACAGCATTACCGATGACGGCGGCAACGGTAATGGCAAAGGTAATGGCAACGGTAATGGCAACGGTAATGGCAACGGTAATGGCAACGGCAATGGCAATGGCAATGGCAATGGCAATGGCAATGGCAACGGCAATGGCAACGGCAATGGCAATGGCAATGGCAACGGCAATGGCAACGGCAACGGCAATGGCAACGGCAACGGCAATGGCAACGGCAACGGCAATGGAGATGATGATGACTAACGCTTGATGTTCGGAGACAAATGACCACTTCTGAAGCGGTCGTCTCGACGTTATGACGGGTACGCCGTGTGCAACGATAAAGTACTCAAACTGCTGCGCGATGGGGTGCGCAGCGTACGCTACAGCCATATATTGTCAACAGCCTATCTGAACTCTGACATATCGAACGCCCGCAGCCATTGGGCAAGCTCGTCATATGTCAATGCTTTTGAAAAATGGTATCCCTGTACCCGATTACACCCAAGCTTTTCAAGCAACTGTAATACCCGTAAATCCTCAACGCCTTCAGCAACGACAGTCATTCCAAGGTCATGCGCCATAGCGATGGTCGCATTGACAATCGGATAGTTGTTCGACGTCTCATGCAATCCGATAACAAAAGACTTATCGATTTTCAATTCATTGATTGGAAACTTCTGTAAGTACGACAGAGATGAATAGCCGGTGCCAAAATCATCAACAGATATCTGGATGCCGGACTCTGCAAATTCCTCAAGCACCCGTGCTGACCTCAACGGGTTAGTCATAATCGCGTTTTCAGTGACTTCGATTGTCAGCCTGGATGCTGGAAAACCGGTCGCGTGCATGATCTGTCTGAGTTCAGCCAGTAGTGTGGCGTCCAGCAGATTCAGGGGTGAAACATTGATAGAAAACTGGAAATCACTCGAATTTTCGACGATGCTCTTCAACTGCTTGGCACTTCGTTCAAACACCTGCAAAGTCAGTTTGCCGATAAGATTTTCTCTCTCTGCTAGTGGAATAAACTTAATCGGAGAGATTAGTCCGAAACGCGGGTGTCGCCATTGCGTTAACAACTCGCAGCCACAGGGTCTATTGGTCGTCAGATCAATTTTAGGCTGGAAAATGGCTTCGAACTGTCCCGAATCTACCCCATCTTTCATATCAACAGAAAGTTGCAAGTCCTCGTAACGATGCCTGTCCATATCGACATGATAGGACGCAACTTTGAGTCCCTTGTATTTGGCCTCATACATAGCGACGTCCGCATGCTGAATCAACAGTTCTGGTGTAATCCCGTCTTGTGGGAAAACTGCAATGCCAATGCTGGTTCCAACCTGCAAGGTATGCCCGTTCACCTGAAAAGGTGGTTCGATGGCGTTGGCCAGTTTTAAAGCAATATTCTCTGCCACAACGCGCTCAACACCATCAATAACAGCACAGAACTCATCACCACCAATACGTGAGATTGTGTCTGAGTCACGTATTTCTGAATTCAGCCTGTTCGCTACAATCCTGAGTACCTCGTCGCCTATGCCATGCCCCAGGGTATCGTTGATGTCCTTAAAACGGTCAAGATCGAGCAGTAATACAGCGAATGCTCCGTTTTCTCTGCCCGCCCTGGTTACCGCGAGATTTAGACGATCATCATTCAGGGTTCTGTTCGGCAGGCCGGTCAACTCGTCGTGCATTGCCTTGTAGTGCATGCGTTCAGCGAGCTCCACAAGAGACTGCCTCATTTTCTCCAGATCATGTGACAACTGGTCAACTTCTTTGATATACGTGGAAATCTTTATCTTATAGTCGGCTTCACCCTTGGCAACATCACGCGACCAGTGACTTAAAAGCCTCAAAGGCCGAGTGATAACTTTGGTGAAAAAGCCCATGAGTAGCAGGATGCTGATAGAGTAGACGCTCAGTATGATGAGACTTCGCTGATTCACCGTGGCGAGCTTGTCGAGCACAACAGCTTCATCGAATCCCAGTCTAATTACATTGTTGCTCGAGCCGTTAACGCTAATAGAAAGCGGCATGGACATAAAATACACACCATCATCGTGGTGACCAATAAAGTCATCTTCTTTGTAGTCATCTGTTGTAATAGACGTGGTTTCGTTTGGCCTGATGATATCTCCATGTTGATTTTCAATTTCTATAAACAGTATCTCCCCGCTGAGCAGAACATAATCCATAAATGAGGAAAGGCTGCTGTTATTATCGGCCAGACTTACGACTGAAAAAAGATCGCCGAGCAATCCCGCAATTTCCCTGGCATTTCCGATAAATTGCTCCTCGGCGCTGTTCCTGAATGTCTTGTTGATATTGATATATAGCACGGGGATCAGTATCAAATGTATAAGCAGCGCACCCGCCATCACGTGGCTGGTCAGACCAAACCTTATTTTGACATCGCCAGCTACCATAGGACTTTGACTATCTCAATATCCTGCATTTTGTCTAATTCAGTATAGTCAACAAAGCTGATATCACCGACATTCTCAGTCAGGTGCATATTCAGCTCATTGAGCATATCCAGCTCCGTTATGGCTCTATTTCCATGCCTGAATATTCGTTTAACCAGCTTCCTTCTGTATGCACCTTCAGTCATGTGCATCACGTTCTTGAGAAATTGTTCATAGACTTCCCTGTTATGCAAATTAATGACCGGTCTGTTCACAAGTGTACTATCGGCCGATTTCAATCCGAGAAATATACGTCGGACATCCCGATTGCTGAGCATCTCTATACCTGATCCTTTAGCTGCAATTAGCACGACCTTGTGCTCTGCATACGATGGGTTTACGGCCGTCATCAGGAAAGCTGTGACAAAGACAGTAAACACAAACAGCGAATGTTTACAGATCCGAATAAAATGTTCTGGCATACGAAATTTCACATCGCTACCTAAAACACAATATCCATGCCAAGCGTGATTGACTTGGAATCGCCCTTGATGGGAACAACCACACCATCATCGATTACTTTATCGTACTGGATCTTTACCGCGATATTATCAACAACATCCCAACGTAGACCAAGGCTTGTTGTATGATGTTTTTCATCATTGTCAAGCGCATTGATCGCCTGTTTGAATCCTGACCGGGTAATATGGGGCGTGAGTTCACCAATCTGGTAGCCGAATGACAGCAAATAGGCGTTGTATGCGACATCATTATCAGGCTGTCGGTAGTTGTTGTACTCGGAGAGGACTAAAAAGTGATCGATGGTCAGATTGACTGAGAGTCCGAGGAATTGTTGTTTGATGTCGTTTATCACGGAGACGCCGCTAATCGTTCTGTCAATCAAACCTTGCATATGGGTCAGCCTGACTTCCAGCCACTGGTTTGCCATTGAACCCACGATGCCGATCATATTTTTCCAGGTTTCATCAACACTGGCACCAAACAACAGGCTGAGTAACTGATTATCCTCAGATTCTTCAGAGCCAAAATAGAGATTGACGCTGGTGTCCCACTGACCGAATACCGTTTCATATAACAGGCTGATGCCGTTGTAGTTGGTTATTTGCCAGGTATACACATCGGGCGGCGGTCTGATCCAATAGTAGGCATAGCCAACATCGAAATAGTCTGAGTAGTAGTACAGCGGCAGCCCCTTACGTCCCAGCTGGATCGAGAGCTCTGGTGTGAGGTAATAATTCAGATACAGCCAGTCAATTCTCGGATCGTAGTCTTCAGCTCCATGGACCGATGCCTGAGCGATCAGGGAAAAATCAGAGGTAAAATATGAGGATACTTGCAGCCCTAAAGAGGTGTCCGGATCGAGCGATAAGCGGGTGTCATAGATCCCCGTTTTAGGAAAGTCAGCGAGAAATTCCTCGCCTTCAATGACTTTACCCACAACGATCGATGCGAAGCCATTCAGTTTGACTTCAGCCACTGCAGGCACAGCAAACAACTGGGCAATGCCCATCAGCAATCCCGCCAGTATTTTTATCTTGCAATAGCCTGGTCTTTCTGTCATTAGTCAAGTATAGGAATTTTTCTCGATTTTTCATTAGGTTAGCCCACATATTCCCTATCACAGATGGACAAATGGCGCTTATTGATCGACTTCTCAATCGGTTACATCAAGAATCAACGGCTTATTAAGCCCGCATGTCTCACCACGGAACGAGATGATCGCGTAGAGATTCACGGCTCAAGTGAGGGCTCATCCATCTGATGAGAAATGCGGGTTGGTTGACTGCCTGCGCTTTTGGGTCAATAAAGAAATGGGCGTACAATTCAGGCATCCTGTAATTCCCTTCGTTATCACAGTATTTGTGCTTTTCAATATTTGCAATAATGAGGTGTCAGCGTACTTAGGAAAATATGATGCATAGAGTCACAGTCATTGGAGCCGGTTTTGCCGGTCTGACTTCAATCAGGCAATTGCGCAAACACCGTAATAATCTGGAAATCACCCTGGTTGCGCCGCGTAATGAACTGCACTATTACCCTGGAATCATCTGGATACCCAGCGGCCTACGCAAGCGCGAGGATCTGATTATCCGGCTGGACAACTTTTTCAAGCGCATGAACGTGAAATATCATCAGGCCAGTGTCACAGGACTGAGTGCTGATGGCCGCACGGTATACACCGATGACGGTGAAATACACAATGACGGGCTGATTATCGCGTCGGGTGGCCGATTCATAAAAAAATTACCGGGTATAGAGCACGCCATTACACCTTGTGAAGGTATCGACGCAGCAGAAAGCATCCGCGACCGCTTGAAGGCTATGGATGGCGGCACCATCGCGATCGGATTTGCAGGCAATCCGAAAGAGCCCAGTGCCATGCGTGGCGGACCCATGTTCGAGTTTCTGTTTGGAACCGACACACTACTGCGCCAGCAACATAGGCGCGATCGATTCAAGCTGGTGTTTTTCAGCCCTGCGGCGCAGCCCGGTAATCGTCTCGGGCCGAAGGCAGTGAAGAGCCTGCTCAAGGAGATGAGCAAGCGCGATATCGAAACCCACCTCGGTCACAAAATTAAAGGTTTTGAATCAAACAAAGTGATGACTGAAGGCGGTGAATTCGAGGCCGATCTAATAATGTTCATGCCAGGTATGACCGGCAATATCTGGTTCGATAACAGTAAACTGCCCCGGTCAGACGGTGGTCTGATAAAGGCAGATAAACACTGCAAGGTGGAGAACATGGCACATGTTTATGTCGCGGGTGATTCCGGTAGCTATCCTGGTCCAGACTGGATGCCAAAACAGGCACACATGGCTGATCTGCAGGCCAAAGCGGCGGTAAAAAATCTGATGGCTGAGTTCAACGGGGAACCTGCTGATGCGACCTTTAAAGTTGAGTTGATCTGCATTGTTGATTCAAACGATAAAGGTATGCTGGTTTCACGCACTCAGAAAAGAAATATCATGCTGCCCGAAACCATCATCTTTCACTGGATGAAACGCGCCTTCGAATGGTGGTATCTTCGTCAATATCGTTAGTCAAGCAGGGGTATTCCACCATGATTGACAAAAATCTGAATTCTGAATCAGTGGAAAATGAAAAAAAGCGGGCAACGGGCAGACTCGCCGAAATCAAAATTGATCAGGCCAAATCCACTATGAGCAAAAGCATGCACGACGGTGTTGCCGTCTGGTGTGATTGCTGTTCATGCGAAGCAGAACCGTACTGGGTCGAAGCGATGGAGGATTACCAGAACGCAGGCAATAAGGGCAAAACCTGATTGGGCAGCTTTGTACAGTATTTTGAAGTTTATCTCGGAATCGTGAGTACCACCTATTTCGTTGATGGAATAGGGCGTATACATCGTAGGGCGCGCCGTGCGCACCGAAATCAGTACAACAGCAGAATGGTGCGCACGGCGCACCCTACTTCACTAGAAAAAACCTGAACATTGTATCCTATGTTATTGAATATAAAATACTTGCTAATTGTGCTGGTTTTTGTCAGGTTGCATTTGCCCGGCGGACAAAGCGGGCTAGTGGCGTTCTGACAATTGATCTGCTCAATCGCGTAGAAATACGTCAGACCGGTCAGTATACGTCGCTCAGAGCCTTGAGGAGTATCTGATAAAATTCCACAGGGGATTCCACCCAGGGGAAGTGTGCACAGTTATTAATCGTGTAGTGCTTTTCGGGCGGAATCACAGCAGAGTACTGATCGAAGCTCTCCGGCATCAGCACATCCTGTTCACAATATATCAATTTCGATAATTTTGGAGATAGCTGCGCGAGATCCCGAATCTCCAGCGGCATCTGCCGGTATTCCTGCCATATCTGCACGTTTAGTGTGTTGTTACTGTCACCATGATCAAATTGCGCGGAATATGCCCAGCCTTTTCTTGCATCCAGAAAATAGCTGGCGATTTTACTGCGAAAACGGTGGCGTTTTTCAGCAGGTGTATCAATATCTTCGAGCTTGAGATGTGATTCCACAAATGGGTGCACATAACGCTTTGCTTCGATATTTTTCAGACTTTGCAATTCCGGATCTACCGGATTATTCAATATCAGCGCCTGCACGCGTTCAGGATAGTGATCTGCAAACAACAAGGCCTGCAAAGCACCCCAGGAATGCCCCCAGAGCACCACCGGTTGCGCAGGTAATACATTGGCCATATCCTGCAACCACTGAGTCAACACCGGGACATCCTGTTTCACGCGCTTTCCAGCATTCTCACCGACACCACGCATGTCCCAACGGCAGACTTGATACTTCGCTCGTAGTCGCTGCTGTATCGGCTCCAGATTCCAGGTGGTGAACGCAGGCCCACCACCGATAAGGTACACTGGATGCCCCGTTCCCTGGCAATTCACCGTGAGTTGGGCACTTGCAGTTGAGGTGTTCAACAAGCAGCTTAATAGAAAAACTGTAGGCTTCATATGATGTTGTTGGTAGCGCCTGACCTCAAGCCCGCATTTCTCACCAGATGGACGAGCCCTCACTTGATCTATGAATCCACATAGCATTTTACTCAGTCGGAAATAGACACTGTTATTCCACTTCTTCGCAAAATCCTTTGTGAACCCAAATCTCTACGTGATCATCTCGCCCCCTGGTGAGAAATGCGGGCTAGCCCGGCGCTATGCCAGATACGATCGTTAGTTTGTATCAGCGCTGAACCTTTACGTTGGCTGACAGTCAGTGTATTTCATACGGGGGTAAACGGCCAGCTTGAAAAAATACAGTGATATGATCGGTTTCAACCCTTCCGACAGGCATAGTGGTATGCAGTGAAAGTCATGAAACATCAGTTGCTGCTAATGAAGAGGGGTATTTCACAGGGCAATCAACGGCCACGACACCGTATGTCACGCACGATGATAGGCTTTGCCAAACTACGGGAGCATTGACAATACTATGAAGCAGAACCGATCAGAGATAAGCCCCACTCATAGATTCTTGTTGTATGCCGTCGATCATCATCACAGCACTTCCAGAACGATCCATGCTGACATCGGCGGCTCACTGTGCGTGATGGCCATGGTGCTTGCACTCCTTCTCAGTCATACGGCATCCGCAGCTTCACGCGTGCAAGATAGTGCCACTAACCTGGCGACTGAATTGCCCGTCGTTAAACTTGATCAAACCGATCCTCTGGCGCAAACAATAGCCCAATTCAATGATGTCAGAGTCGTGCTTGTTGGCGAAACGCACACCCGGTATGATCATCACCTCGTCCAGCTCGAAATATTCAAACAGCTTCATCATGCATCACCGCGTCTTGCTCTCGGTGTGGAATGGTTTCAGCAGCCTTACCAAAGACATCTGGACGCTTATATAGCGGGTGAAATTAGTGAAGAGGAAATGCTTCACCTGACCGATTACTTCGAACGTTGGCGCTATGATTACCGTCTCTACAGACCGATCATGCAATACGCACGCGAACATCAGATTCCGATTATTGCACTGAATGCCTCACGGGAACTGACCTCTGCTCTGAGCAAATCCGGCTTCGATGATTTATCCGATGAACTCAAGAGACAACTACCTGACAGTTATGACTGGTCGGACAAGGCTTATGAAGATCGCTTGCGCCGGTCCTACGATGCGCATCCGGACTATGCCGGTAAGTTTGAGGATTTTCTTCGTGGTCAACTCACCTGGGATGAGAGTATGGCTGAACGTGCTGCACAATACCTTCAGCAAAACCCGGAGACACGCATGCTAATCCTGGCTGGCAGCGGGCATATTGCATACGGTTCAGGTATTCCTAATCGAATCAAGCGACGCATCGATGTGAAACAGTTTTCAATTCTGGTCTCGGAAGACCACCTGCCGATATCGAATAATATTGCGGATTTCCTCGTGCTATCAACAGAACAGTCACTGCAGCCTGTCGGCCTGATCGGAGCACTTCTGGAAACCGAAAATAAACGGGTCGTGATCAAGGGCTTTGCGCATGATAGCGCTGTCAGAGATGCCGGCGTGGAAAAAGGTGCTGTGATAGTGGGTGTTGGTGATGAAGACGTCGAAAGTTTTGCTGACTTCAAACTGGCCATAATCAACAAGAAACCGGGAGATAGCATCGAGCTTCACTATCTGGAAAGTGCGGATGAGGGAAGTCAAGACAGAAAGTCGGTTAAGCTTGAGTTGAGATAATGCAGACAGACTCCAGGGTAGGGCGATACGATCAGTTAAGTAATGCAATCCATCGCCTGACGATAGCTGATCAGGAAGGAGTTGAAATATACGATACCCGGCACTTGCCTGGCATCATACTGTATCGATTGTATAGCGCTGCAGCTATTTAGGTTTTTTGGCGCTCAACCTTCAACTTTGACAGGCTGGTGCTGCTGATTACCTGCAACACGATACCCGTACCTGCAAAAAAAACCACACTTGCCATCATGCTGGCGACAACTGTATTGGCTGTGCCATCACTTAGATAGCCAGCAGCAACACCACATGCGATTGCAGCGATGTAACTGACGACGGCGATCCCCATTATTACCTTCTGAACCTTACTCCGCTTATTCATAGCAGGTTACCCCAGAATTGTGGTTATCAAGAAGGGAGTATATATAAAAACTGTAAATATTGAAGTGAAAATGCGTGGTCGATATATTATTATTTCATCGTTAACTAATGAATAAATCATGAACCAGGCTGGCTATACAGACTGACAGAACAGGCCAATACGCTATCAAAATTGATCACCATACGGTTTACGCTCACCAAGGCAGTTTGTCGGCTGTCATATTTCTTACCGCCAGGCCCGTCAATGACCTTGTATAAACACACCTGTTACTGCTTTACAGCCCTGCTATTATCTGCGTGTGTAAGTCAGGGCGGAAATTATCATCGGATTGCAGATGGCGAGAGTTTCCCTGCAGACAAGACCATGGTATCTGACGACCAGCCAGCCAATGAAGGCACGTTAAAGATACTTTCACTTAATATCGCACATGGCCGTAATCAGAGTATCAATCAGCTACTGCTGACTGAAGAGGCGATTAAACGCAACATCATCAACATCGCACGTGTGCTCAGAACAGTCGATGCAGACGTCGTTGCCCTGCAGGAAGCTGATGGGCCATCGAGCTGGAGTGGGAACTTTGATCACATAGAACGCCTTGCCCGGGAGGCCGGTTATCCCTGGTATTACCGCGCAAATCATGCAGAAAGCTGGCTGTTCAGTTATGGCACGGCAATCTTATCCCGCATGCCGGTAAACGAGATCATGCAATATACTTTTGAACCATCCCCGCCAACGTTCAACAAGGGTTTTCTACTCGGTACAGTCAAGTGGACTACCGACAATGAGTATGGCGCAAAAGTGGCCATTGATATTGCTTCAGTGCACCTTGATTTTTCCAGACACAGTGTCAGAGAAAAACAGATTGCCGAGCTTTCAGCAGTGCTTTCCAGCCGCGAGAATCCACTGATAATAGCGGGTGACTTCAATAGTAACTGGTTTGCACAAGAATCAACTGTCAGACGATTAGCGGAAAATGCAGGTATGTCTGCTTATAAACCATTGGTTCCTGGTTTACAAACCTATCAATCGAGACACCGCTATGACTGGATTTTGATTTCCAGCGAACTGGCTTTTGTCAGTTATCGGGTCTTACCTGATCTGATATCAGACCATCAGGCTGTCGTGGCTGAAATCAGTTTGAAAACGCCAGCCAATGCAAAAACAGAAGACTAGAAGGGAAGATATAATTTAATGAATGGCCCATTCAACTCTATAATGATTCCAGAATCATAGTCCTCGGTAAAATAATCATATTTAAACCAGCGGTAACCGCCGATGATATGTATGTGTTTATACGGTATGAAACCTAGAAAGGCTTCCCATTCTGTGACACCACTCAGTGTCAGATTACGGCTGAATGCTGCAGCCAGACCCGCGGTCAGGTACGGCAGAACTTCACGGTAGATACTCACATCAACATAAACTTCAAATGACCGGTTCCTGACACCGGTAGTTAGTCCACTGGCCGACTCCATGTCAATTTCGAAGTTTGTACGGGAAATGCCCGCAAATGCTGACAGGAAAAACTTTTCTCTGAGTGCCTGGTCGATACGGCCATAACTGATCGAAGCCATGGTCAAATCGGCTTTTGACTCGACCTGATCGGGTCCAACCAGATTGAAATCCTCAAATTCGACGATCTTTCCGTCGGCAATGTCCTGGCTAAACTCGCCTTTTGTTTCGGAAAGTCGCAGTTTTACGCGTTGGGTCTCATCCTCGCTAGAAACATGAAATGATGTCTGAAAGTCCCTGAATTCAGTCGAATCTGAGCCTTCCAGATTGATGACATTGCTCGAGGAGCAAGCCGCCAATGTAATCAGGGGCGTTACCAGCATGATGATGCGGTGAAAATGCGAGCAGAATAGTTTCATGATGATAGCTTAGGGCAAAAAACTGACAATAACATAATCAACCCAGGCAGATTTTCAGCCTCCTGCCGTGCTTTTGACAGGTACAGAACACTATTCAATTCTCAACTCAAATCGCGTGCAAATTTTTTCAGTAACTTTAAATCAATGACCTGCAAGGCACGCTCATGCGTTGCTCGCATGTAGACTGATGGAGCACATCCGGCTTGATAGGCCTGCAACCAACGAGAAGCGCACAGGCACCACTTATCACCTGGTTTGAGTCCTGGAAAGCCATAGTCCGGCATGGGCGTACTCAAATCATTGCCGGCAGAACGGCTGTATTCGAGAAAAGCCTCAGTAACCTGGGCGCATACGGTGTGCGAGCCAACATCCCTGGATCCGGTTGAGCAGAAACCATCGCGATTAAAACCGGTCATAGGATCAAGACAGCATAGTTCCAGCTCGGTGCCCAGTACATTCAATTCTATCGTCATTTAGTCACCTCATACCTCAACAATCACCAAATTTCAGTTATACATCCGATCTGTTGACACTCATTTGCGCAGGAGTGGGTTGCAGTTTTTTATCGTCACCTGTCCCTGCAGCAGGTTACCCCGTGAGTACTCGCGAAAATGGCAGGTGTTTGTCTGCGGATCGTAGTTTTCTATCCATAGATTGTCATCTTTCCAGGTCGCTGCCAGGTGAAGTTGACCATCTGGGACCGCTACCGTCATAACACCACCATAGCGTTTGACGAAAATTTGCTGAAAATGGAAGTAATAGGCCCCTGTTCCTATAGCCAGGATCAGCACGGCGCCGATCGCTGCGACCTTCCATTGGTTCAATTTTCCCCCGATCAGCGCCATTACAGCAATAATCAGCCCCCCGATAAATGCCCAGTAGATGTATGTAACCATGTATTTACCTCATAATACGTCAGTGTGCTGCACCTAGATAAACAGTCAGCGACCTCACACAGCATCCTTCGACAAGCCCTATCCGAACAGATTATACTTTTCATACTGATTCGAGGAGAATCCTTCATGAAATGCAGTCGCCGCCGCTTCTTCCAGTACCTGTCAGCTGCATGTGCAAGCCTGGTCATCGCCAATCTTAATGCCATTCCGTCATCAACGCGACACAGCCGAATCATTCCGTCCAGCGCAGAGTCTATACCCGCGATTGGCATGGGTTCCTGGCTTGTTTTTGCGATAGATCCGGAGAATGATGAGCAGCTAAGCTCGCGAGAGGCCGTGATCCGGGCGTTCCTGGAGCGTGGAGGTGGCATTATCGACTCTTCACCGATGTACGGCGTCGCGCAGGATGTTATTGGCCGGAGTCTCAAACGCATCAACGATCACACCGGTCTTTTCGCCGCAACCAAGGTGTGGACACGCGGTAACCGTCAGGGTTTGCTGCAAATGGAGGATTCTCGCCTTCTCTGGGGTCTGCCACGTTTCGATCTGATGCAGGTGCACAATCTGATGGACTGGCAAAGCCATTTGCCCAACTTGTACGACATGAGGGATGAAGGCCAGATACGCTATGTCGGCGTAACCACCTCGCACGGTCGGCGGCATGGCGATTTGATTGATATCATGCGCTCACAGCCAGTGGATTTCGTGCAATTCACCTATAACCTGCTCGATCGTGAGGCGGAGCAGTTTTTGTTGCCGCTGGCGGCTGACAAGGGTATTGCGGTCATCATCAACCGACCATTTCAGCGTGGCGGACTGTTTAACAAGTTTTCCCGCTATCCACTACCAACCTGGGCCGCCGATATTGACTGTAATAACTGGGCTCAGTTTTTCCTCAAATTCATCATCTCACACCCAGCAGTGACCTGCGCAATTCCCGCAACCTCCCGTGTCGACCATATGCAGCAAAACATGGCTGCGGCAGAAGGTCGTTTACCGGATATGGCCATGCGCAAGGAGATGGTGAATTATGTTCAAAGCCTTTAGGGCTGCTATGTTCAGCAATCCCGGTTCCTGACAATGACGGCAATATTACCCGATTCAGCCATCACCAAACGCTTTGTTTCGGATAAATCCGCCAGCCTGTGGCTATCCGGTATCAAGGAAATGGCAATGCTGAGCTCCCGGATTGAGGGTGCCGTATCACTCGCATGGGGCATACCGTCATTTCCAACACCACCTTACATAACCCACGCTGTGATTGAACAGCTGAATACGGATGAAGAAATTGGTAAATATGCACTACCTGATGGTCTGCATGAACTCAGGAGGCTGGTCGCCAACAAACATCATGCCGATACCGCCATAGCGGTTGATGCTGATGACCATGTAATGATAACTGCCGGCAACATGCAGGGCATGTACACTCTGTTGCAGGTAATAACCAATCCGGGTGATGAAATCATCCTTACCGACCCTTGTTTTGCTTCACATATTCAGCAGGTAATCATGTGTGGCGGTAAGCCTGTTTACTGGTCTCTGAATGAAGACAGCAACTGGAGCCTGGATATTGATGCTTTGCCGGGTTTGATCAACGCGAAAACGAAAGCCATTGTTATCAATTCACCGTCCAATCCGACCGGTAAAATCTTCAGCAGGAAGAATTTATTACGTATCGGTAATATAGCCAGGTCACATGGCTTTATGATCATCATCGACGATCCATACAGTAATTTTACCTATGAAAACAGTGCAAAGTATTTTAATCTGGCTTCACAAATCGAGCTGTTCGAGAGTATTGCCTATATGTTCAGCTTCTCGAAAGCTTTTGCGATGAGCGGCTGGCGCCTGGGTTATATGATTCTGCCTGCGCACCTGAAGAGGCAAGTCATCAAGGTACATGATCTGAACATGATCTGCACAACGCGGATCTCCCAGGTAGCGGGCATGGCCGCCTTAACGGGCGATTCACACCATCTGGCAGAATTCGAAGTGACTTTTGCGAAAAGGCGAGGCCTGATCTGCCAAAGGCTGGACGCGCTACCGCATGTGTTTGACTATGTCAAGCCCGAAGGCGCGTATTATGTCTTCCCCAGAATTCTGGCGGAACATAGCAATGCGCATGACTTTTGCATGGAGCTGTTACATAACAGCAGAGTTGCATTGGTGCCTGGCAGTGCTTTCGGCCCCTCAGGCGAGCATCACGTAAGAATGACCTATTGTGTCAGCGAAGACACGATCAACCGGGCATTTGACAGGCTGGAAGCTCTGTTCGGCAGAGCTTGACTCGGATGAAGCGTAAAGCAAACGCTTTGAAGAGTGACCTCGGCAGTGCAGTCACAGGACATCAGGTGCATATTGTTGTCGAATAATCTATGCCACAGTTATTTGTTGCCATACCATCAGAATTAGCGTCTGTTGAAGTGGGAAAACATCGAAGCCTGCCTGCAGAAGCTGATTGTTATTCGTTTTGCTGGCATCATCAACAGGATGCACGGATTATGTATCACAGTCATTGTTAGTAGCGGCTCGTGTTTGCTGTAATTATTTTCTGCTCTGAAGTTGCAATATACGTCCTAGCAAGGCAAAACCGAGAATGAATAAACCAAACGGGTAGGGGAACACACCAGCAAGAAAAGCAGTCAACGTTGCTGTCAACAACAGGCCTATAATCAACAGGGGTATATCAAATTGAGTTCGTCCAGACATGCGTGTTTGTTCTCCCAGCAGCACTATATGCCATTTGAATGCTACGCAAGGAAACAGTTCGATTGTTGTTAATATAATGAATAAGGCACCATCACCGCTCAACTATGTCATCAGCCACCCGGGACAATTCGCGCTCGATGTCCTCAGAGGCTTTCGCGAAAACCAGGGATTGCTACTTGCCGGTGCCGTTGCCTATTACACCTTGCTGTCAATCATCCCGGTATCTGCCCTGGTACTGATTGCACTTTCGTACTTCATCGAGACAGAGATCCTGCTTGAAACCCTGTCGACCTTCCTCGTGATGGCAACACCGACGCGTACCGATACGCTAATTACGCATCTTGAAACATTCCTCGCCAACTGGAAGGTCATTGGTACGGTTGGGATTCTCTTACTCATATTTTTCAGTTCTTTGGCTTTTACCGTTGTGGAAAATGCCATGTCAACCATTTTTTTCCACCGCCAACTGAAGCATCGGCGACATTTCATGGTGTCAGCACTGATGCCGTATCTATACATATTGCTTCTCGCGGCAGGTTTTTTCGTGGTCAGTTTGATGTCTGGCTGGTTGCATCAACACAGTGCCGATACCCCTTCTTTTTTCGGCATTGAGATAAACATGACCCAGACCACGGCAACTATTCTGTACGCTGTGGGTGTATTTGGTGAGATCTTACTGTTGACCTCTGTGTACCTGGTCATGCCCGTGGGCCGACTGGCCTGGTCACATGCACTGGTCGGTGGTGTAGCTGCAACTGCCTTATGGGAAATCACCCGACACATACTGATATGGTACTTTTCGACCCTGTCGTTCGTCAGTGTCATATACGGTTCGCTTGCGACAACGATCGTGATATTGCTTAGTTTTGAGTTCGCCGCGATCATTCTGCTGCTGGGAGCGCAGGTCATCGCTGAATATGAGCGGATCGACCATGGTGGTGTAACACCTCTGGAAGCAGCGTGACAACCAAAAAGCCCGGGCCCGGCGTTTCCAGGACAGAGCGGATATCAGCCGAGGGTCTGGAAAGGCTGGAAAAGCAACTTGAATCAGGTGTTAATATCAGCAGTGTTGTGCTCGGCCAATGGATCAGGCGCTACGGTGATCCCGCCAGGCGGCTTATCAGGAAATATAACCGCTATCAAAAAGCGTTTGATCACATCGAGTGATGTCCGCGCCTCTACTTAATAGGGTAGGTCTGTATCAACGCATTGATGACACTCAAAACCGCTGGCTTGCTCTGCATTTCGGTGTTTATTTTCAGATACTTGACGACGATTCGGACAATATTTTCTGCTTCCACTCCCGCAGGGACCTCCCAATATTTTCCGGTCACCGGTTTCATGCCTTTTTCTTCGCTGGCTATGAATGCCAGCTCAGATGACGCGATAAATCCTTCCTGTACACCCAGCACATACCCCCCGCATAATCCGGCTTCAAGGGTATGCTGCAAATCCGTCTTTTTGCCCTCAATTATATCGATGAAGTTCGTACACTGTCCTAACAGATCAGCACCAGAGAAAGCATGTAATGGCGCAGAAATGCTTGAAATCAGCATTGCAAAAATGATCTTTTTCATGGTATTCACCCGTTAACAGGCCTGAATCATATCAAATTCAGACGTGATTTTTCAGTTAACCCGCATATTGCACGAAGACGGACACTAAATCTCGGGTACTTGCTGATATTTTAACCCGGGTAATGCGTGTTGAATCAGATGTTGCATATCGATATTTTTCTGAGGCGCTAGAATAGGGCTTGTTGCAAAATTGCACCAATCATTACTGGAGTGGTTATGTTCAAATCCATAAGTAAAATTCTCATCACCGGCTTTGTTACCCTGTTGCCCATTGTCCTGACAATCTACCTGTTGTACTGGCTCGCAGTGTCATCAGAGCAAGTGATGGGCAACCTACTGCGTTTTGTATTACCTGATGCCAGTTATTTTCCGGGCCTCGGCATGATTACGGGTTTGGTCGTCGTTTTCGTCGTCGGTTTGTTGATGAATGCCTACATCGTACGTCAAGTGTTCGCGCTCGGAGAACAGGTCCTCTACCATTTGCCGTTGATCAAAACAGTTTATCGCGCCTTCCGGGATTTTTTTGATTTTTTCTCACCCAAGAGAGATCAGTTTGGCCAGGTTGTCGCCGTGACGGTCAGTGGCATGGAACTGGTTGGATTTGTCACTCAGGAAACACCTGAACGCCTGCCCGAGACTTTCAGGGATCGTGACAGTGTGCTGGTATACCTACCCATGAGCTACATGGTTGGGGGATACACAGTGCTGGTTCCACGCAGTGAGTTGCGCCCACTGAAAATGAGTATGGAAGAAGCCATGCGTTTTGTGCTGACCGCCGGTATTACCGGCAAAAATGAAGACAGATGAGTGCGGAGAAGAATCAAGTGCAAACTCTGCCAGGTCTCATGTGGCCTGGCCTCACCACTGTCGGTACGTTGATTATCAAGGTTGATAAGCAGGATTTCAACATTCAATCAAAACCGGTTGAATTTGCGAACAAGACGTTTGTCCCAAAGCAGGAGGCGCATATCACTGTTTTTGGTTCCAGCCTCGGCACTGAAATCCTCCAGCAATTTGCTCAACAGCCGGAAAAAGAACGCGCAGTCAGGCAGGCTTTCGAGAGCACAGACTGGTCATACAAAAAAACCACAGATTTGCGACATCTTGTCAGAAAAAGATCATTAGCACCATCACTCGATGTTGAACAAGAGAGCATAATCATGC
This sequence comes from uncultured Gammaproteobacteria bacterium, assembly GCA_942492025.1. Lineage (GTDB taxonomy): Bacteria > Pseudomonadota > Gammaproteobacteria > SZUA-229 > SZUA-229 > JABDQW01. The sequence goes on from CALODJ010000009.1 coordinate 195,471, forward strand.
TAGTGGTCATGGACGGCATGGAACTATTCTACAACAAACTTAGATCACTCGATTTGATAGCTGATGATTACCCAGTGCCACCACCACATGTCACCCTGTATACTCGAAATTGTGATCAAGGGATCGGTGTTCACAGTGAAGACGAGCTGACTGCACTGACGAAAGAACATCTGCAGAAGCTCGTCTAGCCCGCATTTCTCACCAGGCGGCGTCGGATACTGAAAAGGCATTGGTCTTTTGGAGTAAAGCTAGGATGATCAAACATACAGTGTGTTATTCGAGCATGCCTATCACGGCTCAGGCTGGTCTTCTTTTGCATGAGATCGTAGGGTGCGCTGTGCGCACCGTGAATCCTCAGTGTGCTGGGCTGTTTCGGTGCGCACGGCGCACCCTACGGCCGCTTCGCCCAAGCTATTGCTACGCTTTTCGCTCCAGAGCGGCGCTTATGAACGCCAGCCCGCATGTCTTACCAGGGGGCGAGATGATCACGCGGAGATTAGGATTCACAAAGTATTTCGCGAAGGAGTGGAATAACCTGGTCTATTTCCGACTGAGCAAAATGCTTTGTGGATCCAAAGATCAAGTGAGGGCTCGTCCATCTGGTGAGGCATGCGGGCTCCGTCCTGCGCCTGCTCCCGTGATCCTGGTGAGAAATGCAGCTAGACCGCATTTCTGATCGGGGCTAGTGGCTGATACGCGAGCTCTTTTTAGGTTTGCAGAAGACGTCGCGGAGCTCGTCCTTGGCCAGTTCCAGTATTTTTCGCTGTTGCAGGGGTAGTTTTCTGCCTGCACGGTTGATGTAAAAATTCAGCATCGACATGGCTGAGCGGAAAGGATCGACTCTGCGATGTTGGCTTCGAAGGGCGGAACGCTGCAACGACAGTGCAATTTCTCTCGGATCTTCCAGTGTAAACACACCCGCCTCGAGATCCAGCGCATTGCTGGTGGCAGTCACTCGTCGTGACCATCGCTTTTTCGCATTTTTGATCATTTTATACCTTACCCAATGAACTATCACGATGTATGTGCGCTCCGCAGAAAGTGCCCTGTATGCTGGCGTTAAGCTAGGGTATTAAGCCACTTTTACATCATTTTTCATAGTCCTGATTGCTAACTGAGCGAACATATTGCAGTTTTCAACTTCAGGCGGTTAAATGAAGGCCCGGATTCAATGGTTTTCAGCTCAGGTGTTTATAGTATGCAGCCCATAAAATACCAGGTAGTCGGTGAAGAAGATTACGCCTATGTTATTGAAATAAATACGAACGGTGACTATGCAATCAGCAGTGGTACCTATACCAGTGATCCGCCGCGCCATGGCAAATTGACCACCGAACAGGAACAGGACCTGATCGATGCAATCCAAAAACTTGGTATTCCGGAGGAACATCCTATGCCCGAGGGTGCCGCTGATGCATTCAAGGCGAAACTGGTCATCGGTGAAGGCAATAACGCGGTGAGTTACCCTTTCTGGGAGGGTGCGCTTGAAGAGGACTCGAAACTTCTCAAGCTGGTACGCTTACTCGAGTTGCTGTAATGTCTGGAACACGGGTCTATCGCTGCACACAAACAGTACAGTCCTGGAAGGGACAATGGAGATCTGAAGCCGCCATTTTCAATCACATATTTGATTGAAAATGAAGAAAAATAAAATTCGCATTTTTATTTTTCGTGCTCTGATAATTCATGGACGGAATTATTCAGATCTTCCCTAATGGTCAAATCTGTCGTATGAGAATCGGCATCTGGCATCTAAAGGTGTTTTACTGAATGAAGAAGATTTTGAAGTTTTTGCCGGGCCTGACCGGTGCCGTTTGCGCGTACATGGTGTTGAAGTTGATCACCTGGACCGGATTGACTTACGAGTTTGCTGCATTTCTGATTATCTATCTATTAACGACTATATTGATGGATAGTGCCATGCGTAGTTATGGAAAATAATCATGATTGAATCAATCGACTCGCCTTACATCATCGCCGCCACCACCAGCAATTTCAAGCCGCTGGTTATTGAGAATTCCAGACAGGGGCCCGTATTGGTAAATTTCTGGTCACAAAAAGCAGGACCGAGTCTGCGACAGTATCCAATTCTGGACCAGATCGTTCACCACTATGACGGTCGTCTGCTGTTGATTAATGTCGATGCTGATAAGGAAGTCGCAGTGACCAAAGAATACGGTATCAGCAGTCTGCCCACACTGAAGCTTTTTCGCAATGAGCAGATTGTCGAAACTATGTACGGCTATCAGTCTGAAGAGGATCTATTGCAGATTCTGGAACAGTATGTGGCGCGTGACTCAGATCTAACCCTGGCTGGCGCAATCAGGCTTTACACAGATGGCAAAAAAACCGAAGCTTATGAAACGATTGCCAACGCGATCGTTGAGGACCCGGTGAACCCGCGTTTACCGTTGACTTTCTGTAAATTACTCAAGCATGAATCACGATACAAAGAGGCGATGGCACTTATTGACAGCCTGCCGCCCACTATTCGAAAGCACAAAGAAATTGAACAGCTCCATGATCTGCTGACATTTTACCTTGATGCAGATACCTCACGTAACATTGATAGCCTGAAAACTCAGGTAGAACTGTCACCCGATAATCTCGAAGCCAAACAACAACTGATTGCAAAATATGTGATAAAACAACAGCATGATAAGGCACTGGAGCAACTGGTCAATTTGATGAAAATAGACTCCGGTTACCAGGATAACTATGCTCGCAGCGCCATGCTGAAGGTATTCAATATACTGGGCTCAGAACATGCACTGGTGAAAGCCTATCGGCCCAGCCTGAAGCGCTATGCCCATTGAGAACTGAAGTCGCCCAGGTTATGGCCTGATTATCCATTAGACATCCGTTGTGTTGCACAGCCCGTTACTGCTCGCTAACCTCAACAGGAAAGCCGGCATTTTTCCAGTCAACAATTCCGCCTCGGAAAAGGTGGACTTTTTAAACCTCCACTCTGGAGCGAACAGCGTAGCAATGGCTTGGGCGAAGCGGCCGTAGGGTGCGCCGTGCGCACCGAAACAGCCCAGCACACTGAGGATTCACGGTGCGCACGGCGCACCCTACGATCTCATGCAAACCAAGACCAGCCTGAACCGTGATAGGCATGTTTGAATAACACACTGTATTTTGGGTCATCCTGGCTCTACTCCATATAGCCAAAGCCGTATCAGTTTGCTGCGCCGCCTGGTGAGAAATGCGGGCTAACCCTGTACCGCTTGTCAACGCCATGATGACAAAAATACGATTAGTTATTTATTGTTTATACGATTTCTCTTATTATCCTTGTTACTCTAATCGACTCACCTCAGCGGGGCACATCGCATGAAGTTCAGACTCATTTTTAGCATAATACCCCTATTGCTTGTATTCGAGGCAAACGCCGACATTGTCAGCAAAGAGATCAGCTACCAACAGGGCGACACAACCATGAAGGGCCTGATTGCCTATGATGACTCAATCAAGGGAAAGCGCCCGGGTGTTCTGGTGGTACACGAATGGTGGGGACATAATGCTTACGCCCGCAAACGGGCACGTATGCTGGCTGAACTGGGTTACACCGCGATGGCAGTCGATATGTACGGCGACGGTAAAACCGCAGATCATCCTGATGAGGCCGGCAAATTTTCCGGTGCCGTAGGCGGCAATCTGCCGCTTGCGAAGGCGCGTTATGACGCTGCCCTGGATACCCTCAAACAGCAGCCAACGGTAGCGGCAGACAAGATCGCAGCCGTCGGCTACTGTTTTGGCGGTGGTATTCTGCTGAATATGGCGCGAATGGGCACCGATATTGCGGGTGTCGTCAGTTTCCATGGCAGTGTTGCAACAAATACACCGGCCAAAAAGGGCGACATTAAAACCCGCATCCGTGTCTTCAATGGTGCTGACGATCCATTCGTGAAAGCGGAACAGATCGCGGCATTCAAGCGGGAGATGGAAGCTGCCGAAGCGGATTATAGGTTCGTCAACTACCCTGGCGCGGTGCACAGCTTCACCAATCCGGATGCCGACGTCAACGGTAAGAAGTTCAAGCTGCCCTTGGCCTACAATGCTGAAGCCGACGAGGATTCATGGCAACAGACTCAGGCTTTTTTCAAGGAGATCTTTGCTGAATAAAAGCCTGGTTATTAGCCAGGATCACGGGAGCAGGCGCAGTTAGCCTCAGGCAGCGCACCCTGTCCAGAAAGTTACGTCTTTTTGCAGAAACTCCTGCCATGACATGTAATGCGTACCATCACAGGAAAATGTCAGGCTGATCATGCCATTGAAGATATTGATGGACGACGAGCGTAGATAGAGTACATCATCCGCCATGCGCAACTTGCACATGGCACTCAACACGTGAGAAATACGGTCTTGCGGTATCAATGCATCCTGTGGATAGTCGCGCGCGGGGTAGAGCAGGCAGATATCGGGATCACTCAGCGCCTCGGCATCCAGAATGCGGTAGCGAAAGGGATCATCGACAAACCAGATGGTTGCTCGACTGCTTGAAAAATGGATAACACCCTGGAACATGCCGCGATCCGTGATCAGCTCTTCAATTATGGCACACGCGGTTTTGATGTTATTGTCCAGCAGACTATCGACACGGCATTGTGCGAACACAGTGCCGCGTATTGCAGGATCCCCTTTGATCTGTCGCCAGTCATGAGATTCTTCGTAAATCTCGGACGTAACCGGCAAATCACGCAAGTCAAAATCGGCCCCGATATAGCCCAGCTTCTCCTCGCCTCGATTAACAACCTGCAATGCCGTCAGTGACGGTCTATTGGTGCGCAAGCTAAGGTAGGCATCGGATAACAGGAAGCCCCAGGAGGGCACAGCTTCTCGCATATAAGAACGACCCGATCGGTCACGTCCGAAATGCTCGGGCATAAGACCGGTGTTACTGACATTATCGCTGATCTGGATGCCATTGACATCGAGCGCATACAAGAACAGGCAGTGGGGCACGCTAGCAATGCCTTCTAACAGGATTTTGTCGATTTCTTCTCGTTGACCCCAGACCGGCTCACACTGACTGGCGAGATGTGCCAGTGGTTCCGATAATAGTTGCGCCAGCGCGATTCTCTGGTTGTGTACAGCTTCCTTCCATGTATCTTTCATTACTGTAACCTGTTTTTTATTATTTTCATTAGCTAATTTCACGCACTATCTTTTGCAAACGTAATAGCGTAAGACAATGAATTTCGCCAGTAATTCCTCAGTTTTTATTTTATATTTTGGGGTAAAAACGAAGACCCCTCCTGATACATAAAATCTATAAAGGCCCTGGCCACGACTGAAATACGTTTACCTCTGGGGTAACCAACATACCATTGCCAGGAAAGCGGGAAACCGACGACATCGAGCGTCGTCAGCTCTTTCAGGTCACCGCTGGTGATGGTGTGATTGGAGAGTACTGCTATACCCAGACCCGCAGAAACACCTTGCTTGATCGCTTCATTACTGCCGAGTTCCATACGCACATTGATTTCATGACCAGCCTCTGCAAATAAATGCTCGACTGCCACCCGGGTACCCGAACCACGCTCGCGAATAATAAAATTTTCGGCCGCAACATCGACCAGAGGTATGGATTTGCGGTGAGCAAACTTATGATCTGCAGGTGCAACAACAACCATCGGATTGGGTAAATACGGCTGAAATTCCAGATCACTCGATTCGGGCGGCCTTCCGATCAAATAGAGATCATCAAGATTACGATTCAAGCGTTCGAGAATCTGCTCCCGGTTTGCCACCTCCAGAAAAACGTTGATACCCGGATACAACTGACAGAATTTTCCGAGTAATCGTGGCGTGAAATATTTGGCCGTCGTAACGACTGCGATGCGCAACTGACCGGTTTTCAGACCTTTCTGGTCGTCGACCTGCATTTCAAAACGGCCTAGCGTATCGAGAATATCACGAGATGCCTGGTAGAGTGCATGACCGGCCTCTGTCAGGGAGATCTGCTTGCCGATCTGTTCTGTCAGCGGCAGACCGATATCCGTCTCCAGCTTCTTGATCTGCATAGAGACAGTTGGCTGTGTCAGAAACAGTTCCTCAGCAGCGCGAGTATAACTCAACTGGCGGGCGACAGCTTCAAACACCTGAAGCTGTCGCAAACTGATTCTACGGGCCAACTTGGTCGACAATGTATTGAGCATAGGTAATAGTCTATGCACGCAATCAAATTTTTCAATTATTATTTATGATCGTAATCTATATACTAATAACTGAGTAAATTACTCAGGTTTTACAGGATCCGGACTCTCTAGAACCTGTAACCCTGAAATCACAAGGGCTACTTAGCTCGAAGATGATCAGCGAGGCGATGTCTATGATAAACAACGAAGTCATGTTACACGCACTGAATGCATTATCTCATCATCATGCTGGCGAGGTCCGCCGAGAAAAAGTGTTTTATGATCAGGTGAAGTCAGACTTCCTGCAACAGTCAGCCAGATACCTGCGTGAGAGCTACACAGGGACACAGGCTGTGGCTCATAGCTTTAATCGATAGCGTCATAGTCTATTGTGACGCACGTCCTTAGATCTGAAGATAATGCAAAAGGGGGAAATATCCATGTCTTTCAAAACTGTGGATAAACTGAGCAACAGAGCTTTTTCGGCAATAAAATGGGCGCTGACAGCATTGTCAGGATTTTTAACATCAAGTCTAATAATTATGCTCGAAAGCTGAACGTCAACTCAGTACCTTAAGCGGACTTCCAGGGGCCAGTGAAAATCACTGGCCTTTTTATTGCTCCATGAGCGGAAGTTGCGCCACAGATGGTGACAAATCACGGATGAATGTTTATAAATGTTGCTCTGCCAACAGCTAGACAACGAAGACATGTATCAGGCCGACCTGAAATTATTATTGAAGGCACTCGCCTTTGCGGCGGATAAACATAAGGATCAACGCCGCAAGGACGTTCGTGAATCACCCTATATTAATCACCCCATCTCACTCGCTGATATTTTATCCAATGAGGGAAATATAACGGACATAGAAACCATCTGCGGGGCATTGCTGCACGACACCATTGAAGACACAGAAACCACAGCAGAGGAGCTGGAGTACGAATTTGGCACAATCATTCGCGACATTGTAATGGATCTCACCGATGACAAAACTTTGCCCAAAGCTGCTCGCAAACAGGCACAGATTGACCAAGCTGCGACTATCTCTGACAAGGCGAAGCTGGTGAAGCTGGCTGACAAGATCAGTAACCTACGTGACATATGTCACAATGCGCCCGCTGACTGGTCGCTGCAGCGCCGGCAAGCGTATTTCGACTGGGCGCTAGAAGTCATCGATCGTGTGCGCGGTGCTCACCCGGATCTAGAAGCTTTGTTCGATGAAATATATAAACAACGTCCTGTAGACTGATCAGTGATGATGCTACAAACCGGTGTTTTGACCTTTTTGGCGATTGCAGTAGCAGCGTGCACCAGCCAGCAAGCCTACGAGGGACTCAAGTCGGGTCGTCGTGCCAACTGTCTTGAATACCCGGAATCAGAGTATCAGGACTGTGTTGACGAAACCAAGACCGGTTATGAGGAATACCAGCGTCAGCGAGAAGAAATCGTCGGCGATTAAGCCTTCCACTTCACATATAGGGATGAAAGATTTGGCTGGACGCTGTTAGCCTGTCGATATCATCCAGCTATTCGTCGCGAATGCGGATTGCTCCCGATCGCTAGATGATTCAGCTATATTCTATTGATAATCAAAGATTTTAGGAAATTCTGTTTTTATTCAGAGTTTCCGTGCGGCAGATCGATGTGCCGCCATTTTCAATCACATATGTGATTGAAAGTTAAGATAAATAAAAATCGCATTTCTATTTTTCGTGCTCTGATAATTCCTGGATGGAATTATTCAGAGCTTCCTCACTAACCGGAGACCATCCATGAAAGTCAAGGTACATGACCTGATGAGCAAAAGCGTGATCACCGCACAGCCGCACCAGACTGTCGCTGCCATCAAGGAAAAGATGGTCAGACACAAATTAAACAGCATTCCAGTCGTATCAACCGAGAATGAACCGGTTGGTGTGGTCTCCGCCTCGGACATCGTGGTTGTAGAAAAAGCGGGTATGCCGATCTCTCAGATCATGACCGAAAAGGTATACACTGTACCGGCATATGATGATGTCTCGGTCGCTGCACGCATCATGCGCAACCATAAAATCCATCATCTGATAGTCACCGAAAACAAAGCATTGATTGGTATCATCAGCTCATTCGACCTGCTCAAGCTGGTCGAAGAGCACGGTTTTGTGATGAAGAACCCGCCAACACCCAGAACAAAAGGCAAGGGCAAACGCGCCAAGGCCGAACTGGATTGATAATTTATCAGGGATTCATGCCGCAGAGACGCTGAGGCGCGGAGAAATCTTTAGACAGGCGTGCGTTTTCACAGGCTGAATTCGCCTAACACCCTATAACTCTCCTTCAAGTCACCGTCATCAGATCACATCTTCTCTGCGGTAAATATTTTCACTAATCCAGGTAACGTTGCTGCCAGCGCAGATACTGCTGGTGTACGTGCTCGGCAAAATCACGCTTGTCGCTAAATCCCTCCGGACTAATCGCATCGTAAACGTAGTAGTTGGCCCTGTTGTTTTGTGCGGTCATAAAATGCCAGAACTTGTGCAGCAAGGTGTGTGGGTCGTGCCACTCGAAGGTGTCCTGTTCCTCATAATGCAGGAACACCGGCAATACGGGAACACCGGTCTTGATGGAGATATCGAAGGCCCCAGTCTGAAAACTGGAGTAAATCCGACGACCCTTACAACCACCCTCGGGAAAAATGGCGATATTTTGTCCATTATTTACCGCTGCCGTCAATGCCTCGAGCGCAGCATGTCGCGAGTCACGATCATCACGCTTGACGAAGATGGTACCCGAGCGGTAGCTGATGCGCCCGATAAAATACCAGCGCCTGACGCCACGCTTGGCCAGTGGGTATATATCGAACAAAGCTGGTATGGCAAAATCCTCAAGAGCGGAAGGGTGGTTGGATATCAGGATGTAATGATCCGGTAGCGGCTGGATATTTTTCTGATGCAGGCGCAGATCAACACCTAGTGCGCCGACAAACAACCGGCACCATGCGCGTGACAGTTCATGATAATAGCGTCCGGTCAGCGACGCCGGCAGCCATGACATGGCATAGAGCACCAGCGTGAAGACCGAGATCTCCAGCCAGCACCATAATAACCACAGCCATTTTGCGACAAATCTGAGCATAATATTATCGAGACAGATAATTACCTAAACGTTCTACTCTAGTATTAAAATAGGTCAAAAATCAAAGATTTGAAAATGAAATACGAGGAATACATCGATACTCTGAAACTGGCGCTTTGTCCGGACTCAATACAACCGTGTTTGCAGGCATTATGGTATGACGCCAGGGGTGACTGGGATACCGCACATGGTATTGTGCAGCAAATTGATGATGCCATTGCTGCCCGTATTCACGCCTATTTGCATCGCAAGCAGGGTGACGAATGGAATTCAAAGTACTGGTACCGTCGAGCAGGCTCCACTTTTCCAGAACATTCAAGCTTCGATCAGGAGTGGGAATCGCTGGTAAACATGCTGCTGGAATAATACGAGAAGTCAATAAATAGCCATGCTGACAAGCTATCAATTAAATCAAATTGCACACATCCGATGGTACTGGTTGGCCCTGCTGACACTTGGGGTCTTGTTCATGGCTGTTGCGCTTTATTACCAGTATGTACTCGAAGAGTTACCCTGTGTGCTTTGCATCCAGGCGCGTATCTGGGTATCTGCCATTACCGTGGTTGCTGCATTCGGCCTGTTGTCGGGCAGCAGAAGGCTTACAATCATTGCCCATGTACTCACTGTGATCTGTTCCGTCGGGCTACTTGAGCGCTCGTATCAGTTGCTGGGCACCGAGAGAGGATTTATCTTTGGCGATTGCGGTTTCGACCCGGGATTACCCTCCTGGTTCGCACTGGATGAATGGTTACCCACACTGTTTCGTGTTGAAACGTCCTGCGGTTATACACCAGAACTGCTACTGGGTATAACCATGGCTGAGGGATTAATCGTATTATCAGCCGCGTTAGTGTTGATTAGCCTTACGCTGACTGCGGTAATTCTGGTGAGACAACGAAATTAAAATAAACATTTCCAGTTTCGGCTTCATTCTCGGCCTGGTCGTATTTGCCCTGCTGCAGATACTCCCGATATTTCCGTCAGAAAATGTAACCAATATGGCTGCAGTTGCCGGGCTCATGGTGACGTGGTGGATTACCGAAGCACTGCCACTGGCCGCTACCGCGCTGGTACCACTGGTTCTTTTCCCTTTACTCGGCATTACTTCCGGCAAGGAAGTAGCCGAGGTCTACATGAATTCGACGATTTTCCTTTTCATTGGCGGTTTTGTACTGGCGCTGTCGATGCAGCGCTGGGACCTGCACACGCGCATTGCCTTGCGCGTGATCGGCTGGTTTCACGGCAGTGCAATGTACATGCTGCTTGGTTTCATGGCAACCAGCGCTTTTCTGTCGATGTGGATTTCAAATACCGCCACAGCAACCATGCTTCTGCCCATTGGCCTTGCTGTTTACGCTCGTGCAGCAACGCAGTTAACTGAACGCGATCAACAAAATTTGCTAACCGCAATGATGCTCGGTATCGCCTATTCCTGCTCGATCGGCGGGACGGCCACTCTGATTGGCACGCCGCCTAATCTGGCCATGCAGCGCATTTTCCTGATCACGTTTCCCGACGCTGCTGACATTACGTTCGCCCAATGGCTGCTGTTTGCTTTACCGCTATCAATCACCCTGTTGATCATTACCTGGCTTGTCATCGCTTATCGTTACACTGGCAGAAACTTTGCAGCCTTACAGTTCACAACCAGCGAACTCCAGGAGATATCCCGCAAGCCGATGAGTTTTGAAGAGAAGGCTGTGGCTCTGGTATTCTCTTTGACCGCGTTTTGCTGGATGTTCCGTCAGGATATTATTATCGGCGCCATCACCATCCCGGGCTGGTCCAAACTGTTCGACAATGCGAACCTGATCAACGACGGCACCATTGCTATAGCTGCGGCCATTCTTTTATTCATCATACCGTCCAGAAATAGACGTGACCACTTGCGTCTTGCCGATAGTGAAACGATAAGCAAACTGCCCTGGAATATCGTGCTGCTGTTCGGTGGTGGGTTCGCGCTTGCCAAGGGTTTTACGGCTAGTGGCCTCTCTGAATATATCGGCCAGCAGTTTATAGGCATGCAGGGCATGGACCCCTTAGCGTTGGTTTCTGGTATTTCATCCATCGTTATTTTTCTGACGGAAGTGACTTCGAATACTGCCACATCGCAGATACTGTTGCCCGTTGTGGCCTCGGTCGCAAAACAAATCGAAATCAACCCGCTATTATTGATGCTGCCGGTAACCTTATCGGCCTCGATGGCGTTCATGATGCCGGTGGCCACACCGCCCAATGCCATCGTATTTGCTTCCGGCCGCTTGCACATTCGCGATATGATTAAAACAGGCCTGATCATTAATCTGCTTGCCATCTTTTTGATTACATTACATACCTGGTTTGTCGGCACTGCTGTGTTCGACATCGATATCACCACGATGCCGGTATGGGCCAGATGATATACTTGCACAGTGTTCTTCACGGCATTGTAAAACAGGCTGAAGTATTCTGATGACTAAGGATGAGAAACAGGCGCAAACCACATCCATACCTTCATCTTCAAGGCGGTTCAATATCTGGCAACTCAGTACTTTTATTTTACTGGCGACATTACTGACGTTGTCCAGCGTCTGGTTATTGAACACGGTATTATTTCCGTCAGAATTCAAGCCAGTCACGCTGAATGCTGCAGAGCAGCAGTTATTGGACCGTAAACTGGAGACGTTTGAACGGTTGCAGTCTCAAACCGACCGCAGGGCAGCACGTTCAAGGCCTTTTAGCCATACAGGTGATAGCGCTCTAAAGCCTGAAGCATACTCGGAGCAGGGCGCCAGCCGGGAGATTCGCCTGAGCGAGAAGGAGCTCAACGCGCTGCTGGCGAAAAACACCGATCTGGCGACACGACTGGCTATTGATCTTTCTGACAATCTGGCAAGTGCCAAATTACTGGTTCATCTCGATGAAGACTTTCCATTGTTGGGTGGCAATACCATCAAGCTGACAGCCGGTGCCGAACTGGCTTATGCGACGGGTAAACCGATCGTCAAATTGAAGGGTGTCAGTGTCTGGGGTGTGCCGCTGCCGAATGCCTGGCTGGGCGGCATCAAGAATGTTGATCTAATAGAGGAATTCGGCCAGGAACCGGGATTCTGGCAGGCCTTCGCCGACGGCGTTGAAACCGTTGAAGTCAGACAAGGAAACCTGCTGATCAAATTAAAAGAATAAGCATTCAAGCCCAACCACCCAATTACAGCCCGCATATAGCATGCATTTTCTCGCCTGATTGGCCATCTCCTTTGATATACGGCCAAACGATTGGCGCAATAGGTCAAGCCCGTTATTCGACGCGACGTTATTCTGAAGCCTGTCAACAAGGTATTTCACATAATACTCAGACCATGAGGTGCATGATGGCGCTGAACATACAGACTAATTACTGTGCATGCGGTTGCGGGGGCACCGGCAGGACGAAGTGGCTTCCAGGCCACGACCAGAGATTACGTGCGGCTATTGAACGCGAAGTCGGCGGCCTGGTTGAGCTCAGACGTATCGTCGAAGAATTACTGCATCGCAGCATTGATTTGCATCAGCTTAAAAACAACGGGAGACACCTGCTCGATTATTAAGCACATGAGAGTAACACCGTAATACCAGGCACATACGCAGGAGACTATCATGTCAAAAAACACGCAAGCATCGCAGCACAATGTTTATGTCATTGAACTCGACAAGGAAGTACTGCAATTTAAAGATTTCGTTATGGCCAATCCCGCCTATAAAGAGGGTATGCCCTGTCTTTTTGTTGGTGAAACACGGCATACTCCAAAAAAACGATTTAACTATCATCTAGTTGGATACAAGAGTCACGAATATGTCAGAAGATATGCACGACGTCTCGCTCCGGAATACTATGCAAACTTGAATCCAGTGAATTGCGATCAGGCTAAAGAAGTCGAGAACCACCTGGCCGCAAAGTTGAAAGCAATGGGTTATGCGGTATGGCAACATGCTGATATATTGAATACCCGGCACACGAAAAATGCCATACTCAGACAAGTCATGGTCCCAGGCACTAGCACTTCGGTGAGGCATAGCTAACACAGGTTTTCTCAGCGCCTTCGTGCGCTGTTCTGCAAACCCGCATTCTCACCGCTGGTGAGAATGCGGGTTAACGCCCTTCTTGAACTGGTTCTCAGACGGCATAACGACCACGGAAAAAGTCCGCTACACTGAAACAGATGATAATATTCAATGTTATTGTTTTCAGTTGGTCAACATGCAATCTGATCCGCCCTGTCCTGAATCTATCAAAAATTCCATCCTCGTAACGATGGTTGGGAGCTGTCTGCTACTGATCGCCGAAATCGTGTTGGGTGCGGTACCCGTTGAAGAGATTACCGTTGAGGTTGAAGATGTCGATCTGTCACTTCGCCGTTTTGATGCGCAGGGAGAACACCTGATCATCTGGGTATCACCTGGATTCGGTGATTTACAGCGCGCTTACGAAGTTGCATACGCGATCAGTAAGCGTGGCATCGAGGTCTGGCACATTGATCTGGCAGAAAGCCTGTTCCTGCCGCCGGGAACGAACACTCTGCGTGCCCTCGATGGACGTTATGTTGCAGGGCTCATCAAGTTAGCCCACCGTCAGACCGGTAAAAATATTACCTTGATGACACGTTCCTACGCTGCGCTTCCCGTTCTGCGTGGCGCTCGTCTGTGGCAGTTACATTCATCCGATGAAGCGCATGAAACAACAGCTTACCTTACCGGTGCCATCCTGTTTTCTCCGGAGTTATACAGTGAAATACCACCACTGGGGTCCGAACCCGTTTTTGATCCCATCACATCTGCAAGCAATATCCCGATCATGCTATATCAGGCGGGACAACACGGTAACCGCTGGCAACTTGATAAAACATTAGAACTGCTGCAAAACGGTGGCGCTCCCGTCTACCTGAAGATTCTGCCAGGTGTAACCGGTGTTTTTTATCTCAATGACACAGCCGCAGAAACCCATGCCGTGCTCAAGAAACTGCCTGGAGAGATTGAGCGCGTGCTAGCCATGCTGAAGCGCGTGCCAACGCCAACGGCTGCATTATCACTGCATGGTAGTGACACGCGCGGGCAGAGCAACCTTGACATGACGCTCGAGCCCTTCAGCAGTCCTATGCAAGCGCGTGCGATTGAGCTGAAAAATGTCAAGGGTGAAATGTTCACTCGTCATGACTTTACTGGCAGGGTCACACTGGTCAACTTCTGGGCGACCTGGTGTGGACCGTGCATTGAGGAAATACCTGCATTAAACCGATTACGGCAACGTATGCAGGAGAAGCCCTTCGAACTCATATCGATCAATTATGCGGAGAAACCGCAGCAGATTCGTGAGTTTCTCAACCTGGTCGAGGTCGACTTTCCAGTCCTGCTGGATGAAGATGGCAGCTATACAGCAAAATGGAATGTTCTGGTGTATCCGGCAACTTTTGTCATTGCCACGGATGGGACGATAGCCTACGGCGTCAACGGAGCGATCGAATGGGACAGTGACGATATTGTCCTCAAGCTCGAGGCCTTGATGAAGCATTAATCCGAGACTCTCACCAGCAGGTGAGCAAGCAGGTCAAACAGATTCGCGTATTTTGTGTTTTTCGGGGCTAACGCGATGTTTTGCTCCTGGCAAATATTGCGCGTATCACCCACCGGCCAAAGCGTCAGCTGAATTCCAGATTTGATTTGTGAGAGAATAGCGGCTACGAAACAAAACCACAAAACGACTTATCATGGAATACGACGTCATTGACGCCATTATCTCGCCTAAAACCCATCTGAATATTTTATCCAGAACCGAGGTAAACAAGCTGCTCGATACCAGTCAGGGTGGTCTATACACGATCTTCCGAAATTGCTCATTGGCTGTATTGAATAGCGGAAGCAATCTGGATGATGGCAAGGAACTGCTGGAGCGATACAAATCATTCGATATCCGCGTACTACAGGAAGAACGCGGGATCAAGCTTGAATTAAAAAACGCCCCGGCAATTGCATTTGTTGATGGCAAAATGATCAAGGGAATCAATGAGCACCTGTTCGCTGTTTTGCGAGATATCATTTATGTCAGTGACGAGATTACTGGCAACCCGAACTTTGACCTGGAATCGGAAGATGGCATAACCAATGCTGTATTTCATATCTTGCGTAATGCGGAGATACTGCGACCAAACATCGAGCCTAACCTGATTGTGTGCTGGGGCGGTCATTCGATTTCAAGGCAGGAGTATGATTATACCAAGGAAGTGGGCTATCAGATGGGCTTGCGCGGCCTTGACATATGTACGGGATGCGGGCCAGGAGCAATGAAAGGCCCAATGAAAGGCGCAACAATTGGCCACTCAAAACAGCGCATCAGCCGAGGCCAATATCTTGGTATTACCGAGCCTGGCATTATTGCTGCCGAATCGCCCAATCCTATTGTGAATAACCTTGTCATACTGCCGGATATAGAAAAACGCCTTGAAGCGTTTGTTAGAACGGGACATGGATTTGTCGTATTTCCCGGCGGCGTCGGAACTGCAGAAGAGATACTGTACATTCTCGGTATAATGTTGCACCCCGATAACAGCGAAATTCCTTTCCCGTTGATATTCACTGGGCCGGAAACGGCTGCAGGCTACTTCACTGAAATCGACCGCTTCCTGGCTGGCACCCTGGGAGAAGCGGCACGAAAACTTTACACCATAATAATCAATGATCCGGTTCGCGTTGCGCGCAAAATTAAAGAAGGCGTCGAGGTGGTAAGGGACTTTCGCCGAGTCAATGATGATGCGTTTTATTTCAACTGGATGTTAACCATCGACGCTGCCTTTCAGAAACCATTTATGCCCACTCACGAAAACATGCGGAATCTGCAACTTGATAATCAACTCGATCATCATCAATTAGCGGCCAACCTGCGCCGTGTTTTTTCCGGAATAGTGGCTGGTAATGTTAAAGATGAAGGCATTCGCGCCATAGAACAGCATGGACTGTTCGAAATAAACGGTGACGCAAAAATAATGGGTCCCGTAGACGAACTGCTTTCTTCCTTCGTTAGTCAACGCCGGATGAAGCTGCCGGACAGTGAATACGTGCCCTGTTACAGAATTGTTAAATAGAGTCTCGAATCACACACACATCTCTTGACTGTATCCAATGAAACCCTATTCGGCTTCCTGTGACGAAAATCGAGATCCAATATTTTCCGTCATACAACCCTTACTGTCTGATTGTTCATCAGTTCTGGAAATAGGCACTGGCACCGGCCAGCACGCCGTCTACTTTGCGGAGAAGTTACCCCATTTATCGTGGTATACGAGTGACTGTACTGAATATCATGCCGGTATCAAAATGTGGTTGCAGGAAGCCCGACTTGATAACACATGTGGTCCATTCGATCTGAATGTCTCTACATCCACGTGGCCGCGACGAAAATTCGACGCTGTTTTTTCAGCGAACACAGCGCATATTATGCATTGGCCCGATGTTGAAGCCATGTTTGCTGGAATCGGTACAGTTCTGGCTAAACACGGTCGCTTCTTACTCTATGGCCCGTTTAACTATGCCGGAAAATTCACCAGTGACAGTAATGCCAGATTTGATGAATGGCTGAAGAGCAGGGACCCTGATAGCGGCATCAGAAATTTCGAAGATCTGGACGAGCTCGCGCATCATGCCGGTCTGGCCCTGCTAAATGATTACGCAATGCCAGCAAACAACCGTATTCTTTATTGGGAAAAACAGCCGACTGCTTGATGTAATATCAAGTCAGTCAGAGAATGAGGAGAAATCAGTGAATGCATTATTACTGGTTGCACACGGCAGCCGACTTCAACAATCAAATGATGAAGTTTCCTTACTATCAGATAAATTACGAGCTTCATGTCATGATGATTACACTATCGTACGTACCGGATTTCTCGAGCTGGCTACGCCATCGATTCCCGATGGTATCGAACAATGCATCAGCGATGGCGCCACCCGGATCACCGTGCTGCCCTATTTTTTGAATTCTGGCCGGCATGTCGTCGAGGACGTGCCTGAAATCGTTGCTGTCGTATCTAAACAACACCCGGATATTGAGATCGTCGTCGCACCACACCTGGGTGCGTCATCATTGATGGTTGACTTGCTGATCGATTCGGCAAAGCAGGTCTCGTCCATCGGCTGAGATATGCGGGCTCGTGTTTTTACCATAAACGCAAGCTGATAATAAACAGCCACTAAACTGCATTTCTCAGCTCGTCTGGCGGACCGACAGTCATTATTGATTTCCGACACCCATTCGTATTTTCTTACACCGCTTGTCGGAAATATTTCCATTCATTGTTGATTTATTTTACACATCGCTCTATATTTGATCATGCCTCAAATGATATGGGCATATTGATGACTGGAGTTATAAGTCAATATATAATTTATTTATTAATTCTTTAATATCAAATAGTTTAAACATTCTCCGAAAGCTGATTCTCACAGATTTCGACCTCAAAAATGCGCAATATCATCGGTTAAAACGCTGAAATTGGCCAGATAAATAATATGCATAATGTGGCGTCTATTTAGACTAAGCCCGACATATAATGGTCAGTTTATATCCAGCGTATTAATGTTTAACTGGCTTCCATCTTATGGAGACGCTGCATGAGTGCTGATATTTATACACTAAAAACAGGCGACCACGTTACTCACGAGACAATGAGTATAGGCACTGACTATGATGATCTGTTAGAGAATGTATTTAATCGTCTGAACGTACAGTTGCTTCAAAAAGTATCCCTGATGCTGAACAATGCGGATAGCAGTCTTAATACCCTGACTGAGAATGCAGAGTCCGATGATATACAGTCAAAATGTTCAGAGTTAGTGCGGATTCTGCGTATCGAACGCAGCAACATCGATAACGCATTATCCACAGCAATTAACCAGAAAATTAATAACAAGGAAAAATCTCAGGATGATGAGCTCAGCCTGGTTGATGAGGATGATATGGAAGAGATGGTCGCAATCTCATCCATGTATTCCAACGCGATGAATATCTATGGCCAGGAGGTAAATAATCTGCAGGCTCGATTCGAGTATATTGAGCTTTCTTGCAACAAAAAACTTGATAAACAAGCACTTGATCCACGGCACATCGGCGAGGCATTCCAGACCGCTCTGAAACAGCTTGATCTAACCCTTGAGTTAAAATTGCTACTGTTCAAACTATTTGATATGGAAGTTTGTTCACGACTGGGTGAAATGTATAAATCACTCAATCAGGTATTCATTGATGCCGGTGTAATGCCTGAAGTTGTATATCAAGCCAGAAATCCTGATTCTGACACCAGCGTTGATACTGATAAAAGCCAGCAAAACAATGATGGCATGACGGTACGTCAAGCCAAATACTATGATCCCCAGAAGAATAAAGCAGACAATTTCATTCCACGCTCGAAGGAGGATATTAGTTACTTCATCAGTCAGTTCATGAATGGCTTCACGACCGCAGAAGGTGAAGATGTTCCGGAATCTTTCTCGATCATACCGACAGACAAGGACAATAATAATTGTTACTCTCGCAAGGAACTGATGAATGCGCTTTCAAAATTGCAGAGTAAGTTTATCAATAGTAAAAAAGCCTTCGACCGTATCGGTGCAGAACAGATAAAACGTGCAATTATGGCGGATATGGGGAGCCGCAACGGAGGTGCCGTTACCAAAAGAGTCCATATTCTCGATGAAAGAAGTATAGATTTTGTCGGTATGATGTTCAGAGCGATAACCAGGGATGAAAGTATCTCCAGCATCATTACCAATCTGCTTATGCGTTTGCAGATTCCGGTAATAAAAGTCGCAATGCTCGATCAAAGTCTGTTTTCCAATGACGAGCATCCTGCTCGTGAAACACTTGATCTTATATCCGAAGCAGGTAAGGGCATTACTGATAAGAACAACCATGTATACAATGAGTTAAATAGTATTGTTAATAGCGTTCTACAGGAATACAGTATCGATATTGCCAGCTTTGAACGTGCAGTTGCCGCATTACATACTCTGATAAACACCGAAAAAGAAATAGCCGCCGAAAACGAAAGAACAGAGCAACGCGAGATAATCAGACAGCATGCGAGAGATGTTGTACTGACGGAAATGCGCTTTTTAACCTCAAATAAAAAATTACCGAAAAACGTACAACCACTCGTACTCAAACACTATCCAACCATGATGTGCAAACGCTATATTCAGCACGGTAAAGAGAGTAGTGAATGGCTAGTGTCAATTATGTTACTGAAGTTATTGATGAAATGTTTACAGCCAATCAATAGTAAAGCGCAATGGCAATTGTTAAAAAATAATCATGCGCCGCTAGTAGAGGCTGTAAATGACGAGTTGTATGAAACCCAACAGGACAAGGAAGAAATTGATGCGCAGATTTCAGCCTTAAAACGAACCTTTGTTAAAATGCTGGATGACTATGGCTTCGAGCTGGCCGAAGAAACAACATCACCCAGCCAGGCAACCAATGCAGCACCGTATGTTGAAGAAGAAAACATCACTGCCGCTAATGAGGAATTCGAAATAGACGAGCATGATAAGGAGATTGCAAAAATTGAAGAACAGGCAAAAATTGCCCGGGATAAAATCTCGCGACTGCCAAGCACGCTGCATCCGGGCGCCTGGTTTGAAATTTTCAACGGCGAAGACAAGCCTGTACGTCGTTTGAAACTGTCAGTTGTTCTCACAGAAGTAGCCAAACTCATTTTTGTCGATTGCCACGGTGTCAAGGTTATAGAGAAAGACGCTGGTGTATTTGCTGATGAACTGGAAAACAAATGTTCAAAATTTATTGCCGATCATTCTACATTTGAACATGCGCTGGGCACTGTCATACACAAACTGGCAGCTTAGCAATCAGGGAACGAGGGTCGAGGGTCGAGGAGAATTCATACAAAATGAATTTTTCCTCGAACCCTCATTTTAAATAAACACAACCGGGCGTTTTGCGTGTTATGCGGCTGACATTTTTTTACTTATCGTGTTGCTAGCTCGCATTTCCCACCAGGATCACGGGAGCAGGCGCAGGATTCGTGTTCGTAAGCGCCGCCCTGGAGCGAAAAGCGTAGCAACACTTGGGCGAAGTGGCCGTAGGGTGCGCCGTGCGCACCGAAACAGCCCAGCACACTGAAGATTCACGGTGCGCACAGCGCACCCTACGATCTCATGCAAACGAAGACCCGCCTGAACCATGATAGGCCTGTATGAATAACACACTGTATTTTTGATCATCCGAGCTTGACTCCAAAAAACCAATGCCTTACCAGTATTCCACGCCGCCTGGTGAGAAATGCGGGCTAGCAACACACATCCGACAAGTCACTGATTTCCCAACGAAATCGCTTTGCAACTGAAAAATGACCTGAATTCATAATTCTCACCTGTGCCAAATTGGCAGGATAATTTTACATTTGTTAACAACAAGCCATTGAAAAAGTTGATATATTCAGCATATTAACAATTACTAATAAAAAAGGATTTTGTTGTTTTGAGGTGAGTGATATGACGGTAAGAATATTCGTTGGTGAACATGAAGACGTGAAAGAACTTGCACAAGAGTATCCGCAAGAGGCTTCCATTATTGAAGAAATGTTGAAGGCTGCAGAAGAAGAGGGGGCCGAAGAGGAGAGCGATAATACCACCGATACTTGAGGAATGAACAGATATCATCATGTGATATGCTTGCCATGAATAGGAGCCTCAACAAGCAATTACATGCCACGCTTTCTTTTATTCTTTGCAGCATTTTTACACACTCATACAACCCTGATTCATGCACAGGAATTTGAAATCACACCCTATATCGGATGGCGCACCAGCAGCACACTCGAAGAGGAGGCAACCGGCCAGACCATTGATCTGAAGGAAACTCGGAGTTACGGCATTATTGTGTCGATGCAGCAAAAACCGGGGACCAATTACGATTTTCTGTTCTCTCGGCAAAACACTGAATTCGAGTCGGCCACATATCCGGCAAATACCACGTCACTGCGGTTTGACTATTACCACATTGGTGGCACAGTCTTTTATGATCACGATCAGTTCAATCCTTTTGTAACGGGCGGCCTGGGCGCAACGCACATATCACCCGCAAACGATATTTTTTCCTCGGAAACCCGATTTTCATTATCAATTGGTGGAGGACTCAAATTTCCAATAACCCGGAACATCGGAATGCGTCTGGAAGTACGCGGTTACGGTACAGTTGCCGATGGCACTGGCAGCATACTATGCGCTAACGGTGCCTGTATCGCTAAATTCAACGGTAGCCTCTTTATGCAGTTTGAAGCCAATGCTGGCCTCTCCGTGGCCTTCTGAAACACAATATCAACGCCTGCAACCCATCTTAAATTCTGTCCAGCGCTTATGACAAAGAGGCGAGTGGAATTTTTTATTAATACGCTCGTCTTACATTTGACTGAAAATCAGTATTACGAATTAATCAATTAATACAGTAACATATTGTATTTAGTTAAGACATTTTCTAAATTGGCGCGCGCCAAGATTGACCAGGAGGTCCGTGTATAATAGAATTCTAATATTGTTTTGAAGTCGTTGCGAGGTAACTACATGACACATGACATCAGATGCGATGAAATTCGCGAACTCGTGGAAAACGGTGGCCAGTTGATCGATGTCCGCTCCAACCAGGAATTCATTCAGGGCGCATTGAAACATGCCATTAACATGCCAGTGGAGTCGGTTCCCCATTTTGCCGAGACCATCGATAGAAACAAACCCGTAATGTTGTACTGTGTTTCAGGCATGCGTGCGAATGTGGTCAAGCGCTTCCTGGAATCGCTCGGATTTAACTATGTCTACAACCTCGGTGGCATAAGTCAGCTGGCGCATTGTTGAGCATGCAGGTCCGCCAGTTATTCGACGCTGAAACCAGTACCTACAGCTACCTGCTGTGGGACGAACAAACCGGTGAAGCGGCTTTAATCGATTCAGTCGATACACAGGTAGAACGTGATTTAAAACTCGTCGAGGAGTTGGGGCTTGATCTCAAGTACACACTGGAAACCCATATCCACGCGGACCATATTACCGGATCGGGGAAGATCAGGGAAAAACTGGGAACCGAGGCGGTCGTGCACAGAAACAGTCAGTCTGAATGTGCCGATCTGCTGCTGTCGGACGGCGATGCGATCCGGCTTGGAGATCAGGAAATTCACGTCCTTGAAACACCGGGTCACACGGACACCTGTGTTAGCTACCATGTCGATGGCATGGTATTCACAGGTGATACCTTGTTGATTCGTGGCTGCGGCCGAACCGATTTCCAATCGGGTGATGCGGCCGTTCTGTACGACTCGATTCACACTAAATTGTTCTCACTCCCTGACAGTACGAGCGTGTATCCTGGGCATGACTACCGTGGCTTCAGCAACTCAACGATAGGCGAGGAGAAGGCTCACAATCCACGCCTGGGCAACAACCGGCCAAAAAGCGATTTTGTTGATTTGATGAACTCTCTGGACCTTGATCCGCCTAAGAAAATAGCTGAAGCTGTACCCGGTAATCTCAGGTGCGGGTTAAAACAGGGTTGAACGGGAGAGTAGTCATGGCTTACCAGATCCAAGTGGAAAACATCAAATGCGGCGGCTGCGCCTCAACGATACGCTCTAAACTGGAAGCGTTGGAAGGTGTTGATAAAGTTGATGTTGTTATCGAGCAGGGCATTGTCGATGTCAACGCTGCTGGCAGTACCCGTGAAGCCGTGACTGCCAAACTGCTCAAATTGGGATATCCGGAGACTGGTACGGCAGAAGGTATAGCCGCTGCCACAGCTAAAGCCAAATCCTTCGTCAGCTGCGCTGTGGGCAGAATGCACCCCGAAGATTGAAGCCGGGCGAGCCCCGCATCGTACCGCGTCGGCCATGCACGCATAAAATCCGTTGTAAATGCAAATCCCTGCGAGGTCATATCGTTCTCTGATGAGTAAAACGGGTTAAACGTATTTGCGTGTGTTGCAGCCAACATTTTTTTACTAACGAGCATTGCGGGCTTTTCGCCCGCCGGTGAGTATTACAGGCTGTCTCTCTGGTACCCGAGACCCGGTAGCTGTATCATCCGCGCGATGAAGACCCACGATTTTTACTATGACTTGCCGACACGCCTGATTGCCCAGTACCCGGTTACAAAGCGCACCGACAGCCGCATGCTGCGCGTTGAGAGAAGTCAACATCTTATTGAAGATCGACGATTCACCGATTTTCCAGACCTCCTGCGGGCCAATGACGTGCTCGTGTTCAATAATACCCGGGTTATTCCAGCAAGGCTGTTCGCTCACAAACCAACAGGCGGTAAGGTCGAAATTCTGATCGAGCGGATTACATCCGATCACACTGCATTAGCTCATCTGCGTGCTAGCAAGACGCCGAAAACTGGATCTAAGATTATCATCGACGAGGACGGCTCCGGGCGGGAGATCAGCTTCAGCCTCAAAGACCGCCATGATGATTTGTTTGAACTTTCCATCGATACCGATGCAGCCATCAGTGAAATTCTCAATCAATACGGTCATATGCCTCTGCCACCGTATATCGATCGTCTGGATGACAAGCAGGATCT
This sequence comes from uncultured Gammaproteobacteria bacterium, assembly GCA_942492025.1. Lineage (GTDB taxonomy): Bacteria > Pseudomonadota > Gammaproteobacteria > SZUA-229 > SZUA-229 > JABDQW01. Next base: position 219,318 of record CALODJ010000009.1, read on the forward strand.
CGACCGTTACCAGACCGTATATGCATCAAATCCAGGAGCCGTTGCAGCACCGACTGCCGGGCTTCATTTTGATCATGACATTCTCGACAGGATACAAAAGAAGGGCGTGAGCAGTGCGTTTGTGACCCTGCACGTCGCTGCCGGCACCTTTCAGCCGGTCCGCTGCGATGACATCGAAGACCACATCATGCACTCAGAATACCTCGTCGTCCCGGCAGAAACCGTGACTCAGTGTCATCAGGCACGCGAGCGGGGGGGGCGCATCATCGCCATTGGTACGACCGCCGTACGTAGCCTCGAAACCGCGGCTGCCGATGGTGAGCTGAAACCCTATCGAGGTGAAACCAGCATCTTCCTATACCCAGGATATCAATTCAAAAGCGTCGACGCACTTTTGACCAATTTCCACTTGCCGGAGTCCACATTGTTAATGCTGGTTTGTGCGTTCGCTGGTTTTGACACTACAATGCGCGCCTATGAACATGCCGTCGCGCAAGAGTACCGCTTCTTCAGTTACGGCGATGCGATGTTCATCGAATAGGGGCACGCATTATGAATAATCCTGCGCGTAGAAATCAGATATCTCGCATAACGTTAGTGTGTTTCATTCTTGATGGTATTTGATTTAATCATCACAGATAAACGCTCACGTCGTGGTCGGCTGACGTTTGACAGGGGTATTGTCGAAACACCGGCATTCATGCCGGTCGGCACCTACGGCACTGTCAAGGCAATGACACCGGAAGAGCTGACTGAGCTAGGCGCGCAAATCATCTTAGGTAATACCTTCCATCTCATGCTGAGGCCGGGTACAGATATCATCAAGCGGCACGGAGACCTGCACGATTTCATGCACTGGCAGGGGCCGATTCTGACCGACTCCGGGGGTTTCCAGGTGTTCAGCCTGGCCAAGATGCGAAAGATAACCGAGCGCGGCGTGGTATTTCAGTCACCGGTTGATGGTGCCACGATCGAACTTACGCCCGAGCTATCAATGCAAGTCCAGCGTGAACTTGGCTCTGACATCGTCATGATCTTCGATGAATGTACACCCTATCCCGCCAGCCGAGACGAGGCTGAATCATCGATGCAATTATCCTTACGATGGGCGCAGCGCAGCAAGCAGGTACACGCAGCGAACACCTCGGCACTGTTTGGCATAGTACAGGGCGGTATGTACCCCGACCTCAGAGAACTTTCCGCAACACGCCTGATCGCGATGGGATTTGATGGCTACGCGATCGGAGGCCTCTCTGTCGGCGAACCGGAGGACGAACGCAACACGATTCTCGAGTGCACCCTGCCGCAGCTGCCAGAAAATAAGCCACGTTATCTGATGGGTGTAGGTAAGCCAGAAGATATCGTTGAAGCAGTCCGGCGTGGTGTGGACATGTTCGATTGCGTCATTCCGACCCGTAATGCCCGCACTGGTTTTCTATATACGCGCAGTGGCATCATCAGAATTCGAAACAGCCAATATAAGGACGACACGCGCCCCATTGATGAAAACTGCAACTGTTATACCTGTCGTCACTACACCCGCTCATATTTGCGCCATCTGGACAAATGTGGCGAGATTCTGGGATCAAGACTGAACACCATTCATAATCTGCACTATTATCAGGACCTGATGCGCGAGATCCGTACTGCGATCGAGACCAACCGGTTCGATGCCTTCGCCGATGATTTCTATGCGCAGAGAGCTGACTAGTCGCGGTTCAGCAGCAGCCTTTGGCCAAAAGCCTGCAGTTGATAGGCCGAGGCTGTAGTTACTACCCTGCCAAGGGGAAAATCTGGGTTTGGCCGTCCCTCGCTCCCGGCGATGCCTTCTGGCATAATAGCGCCCACTAAAGATAGTCGGTTCGTCCAGCGGCGGTCATTCGGCACAGCCAGTTAGGCTGCAGGGCGAACGGTTCAACCAGGAGAAAACCTTTGCGTAACGTAATATACTCTAGTAAGAAACTCTATGGGCTCGGGTTACTGAGTCTCTTTATATCAGATGCGTGGGCTACCGATGGGGCACCTGCAGCTTCGCCAATGGGAGATCCACTCGCTTCCATGATTCTACCCATTGGTCTAATTGTGCTGTTTTATTTCTTCCTCATCCGCCCGCAAAGCAAGCGCCACAAACAGCACAAAGAAATGGTCGCTGCACTGCAGAAAGGTGAAGAAGTGGTAACAACCGGTGGTTTGCTCGGAAAGATCACCAAAGTCGGCGAAAACTTCATTACACTTGAAATCAGCAAGGATGTGTCAATCCATGTCCAGAAAAACTCGGTTCAGGCAGTCATGCCCAAAGGAACGCTCAAGGAGCAGTCCGGCGACAAGGAGTGATCTCCGGACTCAACGTCATAATCTCTTAATCATAAGGTCTCGGCAATGCTGAATCAGTATCCACTGTGGAAATATATTGTGCTCATTTTAGCACTCGTGCTTGGCACACTTTATGCCTTACCCAATCTGTTTGGCGAAGATCCCTCGGTACAGGTCTCTCACCGCACAAAATCTCTTACCCAGGAAGACCTGCTGCTGATCGAACAGACGCTGGGTGACAACAAAGTCACGATCAAATCATCGGAACTGAATGAAGGCCGGGCATTGGTCAGGCTCGATGACGAGAATGTCCAGCTACAAGCGGCCGATATACTGACGTCATCGCTCAACAAGCAATACCTGGTCGCACTCAACCTTGCACCGGCGACCCCGGGATGGTTACGCGCGCTGAATGCAGCACCGATGTATCTTGGTCTGGATCTGCGCGGCGGTGTTCACTTCCTGATGGAGGTCGACATGGCCGCAGCGATCAAGCGTCTTGAAGAAAATCTGTTATCCGATATCCGCAGCCACATGAGAAGCGAAAAGATTCGCTACCGGGGCGTCACACGCGATGAGAATGGTCTGCATATTCGCTTTCGCAATGCTGACGGTATATACCAGGCCCTGGACAGCCTGGAAGATCAGTTTCGCGAACTCGCCTTCAACCTCGATGAAAAAGACCTGGTGATCAACGCCAAGCTGACTGAGGTCGCCATACGCGATGAAAAAAGAGCGGCCCTGCAACAGAACATTATCACGCTGCGCAACCGCGTCAACGAACTCGGTGTTGCTGAACCCGTGATTCAGCAACAGGGTGACTCGCGCATTGTCGTTCAGTTGCCAGGTATACAGGATACGGCAGGCGCCAAGAAAATTCTTGGTGCGACGGCAACACTCGAGTTCAGACTCACCGAAGGCACGCGCACCGACTGGGAGGATGCGGAGAAAACCGGCCGCATCCCCCTCAACGCCTTGCTCTATCACGAACGTGACGGCAGCCCGGTACTGCTCAAACGTCGTATTATCGTCACCGGTGATCAGATCATAGACGCAGCATCCACCATCGATCAGCAGAAAGGCGTACCGGCGGTGTCTGTTCGTCTCGATGGCAAAGGGGCTAAAAAAATGGGCGAGACCACGCGTGAAAATGTTAAAAAGCCGATGGCTGTGGTGTTCATTGAAAACAAGGTTGAAAGCAAGCAGGTGGGTGACGAAGTGGTAAAAAAACGCACCACGGTGAAAGAAGTCATCAACGTTTCAACGATTCAGGAACAATTCAGTGCTCGCTTCCAGATCACCGGGTTGGGTTCAGAGGAAGCTCGCGATCTTGCCTTGCTACTCAGAGCGGGTTCGCTGCGCGCACCCGTTGAGATTATCGAAGAACGTACGGTCGGCCCCAGCCTGGGTAAAGACAATATCGATCAGGGCTTCATGTCCGTGATGATCGGGTTCGTACTGGTACTGGTGTTCATGGCCATTTACTACAAATCATTTGGCCTGATCGCCGATATTGCCCTGACCGCAAACCTGGTATTCATCGTCGCGATACTGTCGCTGCTGCAAGCGACACTGACTTTGCCGGGTATTGCAGGCATCGTATTGACCGTCGGTATGGCTGTAGACGCCAATGTACTGATCTTTGAGCGTATTCGAGAGGAGCTTCGCAATGGCAATTCACCCCAGGCGAGTATTCACGCCGGTTATGAAAAGGCTTTCAGCACCATCACCGATGCCAATATCACAACATTACTGGCCGCAATCGTCCTCTTCAGCCTGGGCACGGGGCCGGTCAAGGGTTTTGCGGTCACGCTCAGCATCGGCATCATGACCTCTATGTTTACCGCAATTGTAGGTACACGCGCCATCGTCAATCTGCTCTATGGTGGTCGCAACATTAAAAAGCTGGCGATATAACAGGAATCAAATCATGCAATTACTACAAGGTAAATCAACCATTGACTTTATGAGCAAACGCCGTATTGCGCTTGTTCTATCGCTCCTGCTCATCGTCGCATCGATTGGCAGCCTGTTCGCCAAAGGCCTCAACTTCGGCATTGATTTCACCGGGGGGTACCTGATCGAAGCCGGTTATGAAACCGACGTGGATATCGGACCCATACGTGCTGCGCTCGCAGGCAATGGTTTCGACGATGCTACGGTACAGAACTTTGGCACCGCTAAAGACATCCTGGTTCGCATTGCACCGCGTGAAGATATCAACAGAGCCGGCTTGAGTGACCAGATCCTGTCTATTCTGGAGAACAATGCCACTCAAAAAGTCACCATGCGCCGCGTCGAATTCGTCGGTCCGCAGGTCGGCGAAGAGTTACGCGACCAGGGTGGTCTGGCCATGCTGGTCGCGCTCGGCGGGATTCTGCTGTATGTCAGTTTTCGCTTCCAGTTCAAATCTGCCGTCGGCGCCATCCTGGCACTGATACACGATGTGATCATCACCATTGGTGTTTTTGCAATCACGCAAATGGACTTTGATCTGAGTGTGCTCGCAGCCCTGCTGGCCGTGATCGGTTACTCATTGAACGATACCGTGGTCGTCCTCGACCGTATTCGTGAAACTTTCCGTAACGTTCGCAAGCGCACACCTGAAGAGATCCTGAACCTGTCAATCAACCAGACACTGTCACGTACATTAATAACCTCGCTGACAACCCTGCTGGTTCTGACTGCACTGTTTGTATTCGGTGGTGAAGTCATTCACAGCTTCGCGTTTGCCCTGATCGTCGGTGTACTGATAGGAACCTACTCATCCGTCTACGTTGCCAGCAGCACCTTGATGGTGATGAAGATACACAAACAGGACTTCCTGGTCGTCGCCAAAGAAGAAGTCGTTGACGACCGGCCTTGATTGGATATTTTTCACCACAGAGGCACAGAGCACACAGAGGTTTTTGTATTGTAAGAGCGACTTCAGTCGCGTATCCGAACCTTCAAATACTCCGTGTTCTCTGTGCCTCTGTGGTGAATCAAACAACTTTTGTGGTTAATAAACAGCTTTAATTTTCGCCACACTGTCGAGAATACTCGACGGTGTATGCGGCGCTTGCAGAAAAGCGGCAAGCTGTCCTTTGGGATTTATCAGCAACACAGCGGAGCTGTGGTCAACCAGATAATCGTTTTCACTACCTGATGCGCCCGGTACTTTCATGTAAACGACACTCGTTTGTAGCGTCAGCGCCTGTATCATCTTCTCATCACCAGTCACACCGATGAACGCCGGGTCGAAGTAGTGCACATAGTCACCCAGCAAGTCCACCGTATCACGCTGCGGGTCGACTGAAATGAACACAACCTGTGGAAAATCACCAGTGGCTTTTTTCTTTGCCTCGGCCAGCACGTTCATTGTTATCGGACAGATGTCTGGACAGTGGGTATAACCGAAGAATATCAAGGTCCACTGGTTGTTCAGATCTTCATTCATAAAGGCTTCACCGTCATGCTTGATCAAGTCTGGCACCACTATCTGGCGTGCAGGATTGACGACGGAGCCCTGAATCTGTGGAAGGTTCACGCTTGCGGGCTGTGTCAGCTGAGTTGCCATCCAGAATCCGGCGGCCATGGCCATGACTGCAATCAGTACCACAGCCAGTTTCTTCAGCACGGATACTCGGGATAACATGTCAGTAACCCGGATAATAGGGGAGGTAATGGTCCACCACCATCGATAGGAACAACATCATCAGATAGTTGATTGAGTAGACAAAAGTCTTGATCGCAATATTGTGGCGGTCAGTGAACATCAACTGCAAAACCATGTAGAGGAAATAAAGGCCGAGTATTAGCGCTGCACATAAATAGACCAAGCCGCGCATATAGGCCAGATAGGGCAGCAGAGTGACCAGAATCATCAGTATGGTGTAACCCAGAATGGAATACTTGGTGAACTCGATGCCATGCGTGACTGGCAGCATGGGCAGATTCACCTTTGCATAATCATCACGGCGATGGATCGCCAGCGCCCAGAAGTGGGGTGGTGTCCAGGTGTAGATTATCAGCACGAGTAAAAGACCGTGAGGGTCTATGCTGTTCGTTACGGAGGTCCATCCGAGTAAAGGCGGTGTCGCACCCGCAAGACCCCCAATTACAATATTCTGCGGCGTCGCTTTTTTCAGGTACATGGTGTACACCACCGCATAACCAATCATGCTGGCGAAGGTCAGTACGGCCGTGAGTACGTTGACCCATGCCGTCAGAATAAACACCGAAGCTGCCGCCAGCATCACTGCAAAAATGAAGGCATTCTGTTGACTGACTCTTCCCTGAGGTAGGGGACGATTTTCGGTTCGTGCCATCCTGGCGTCATTCTCGCGTTCGACCACCTGGTTAATCACAGCGCCAGCAGCTGCAGCAAGACCAATCCCCAGTGTAGAAACGACAAGGGTGAATAAGGAAATTCCCCACGCTGGACTGGCAAGTACGACACCGACGATGGAAGTCAGCAACAATAAGGCAACAACCTTGGGTTTGCATAAATCATAGTAGTCACGCCAGCTGGCAGTTTCTAGGGCCGAATCAGTCATGCTAAAGTTTTTTGTTGCCCAAGGTTGTGTACCAGTGTAACCAGCGATAACAACAGCAATGCCGCCACAGCGTATGGATAGGCTTGTTCGGCGATTTGTATTTCCTCCGGCGAATCAGGCACGCCGATGAATCCGTAGCAACCAGGCCAGTCCGGACAACCCAGGCCGGCGTCGACCAGCGGAGTATAGGCCCCAAGCAGTACCACAATCGCGGCAAACACACAGCCAAATAGACTTATCGTGTAACTGAGCGATGTCTTATCCAATTTGTGACACCTTGAATAATTTGTTCAAATCATGAATCAACCACTTGCCTGGCATATCGTGGGTGAAGCGCATCATTATATTGCCAATGGGATCCATCAGATAGATCTGATGAGGATCGAATTCGGGATTGATTGACTGTATTGCCGTCTGCACCTGCTGCTGCTCGGCATACAGATGTCTGGCATCCGGATAGTCGTTCTCGATCAACGCCTGGAAAGCAGCATCGGGTTTTTCCAGATGTATGATCAGTCTACGCAGACGATAAGCATTCTTGCCGACGGCCGTATTCACCTGCTTGATTTTGAACAGCGCATCATTGCACGCCTGATCACACTGGGCCCTGGCAAAATAAATCATGTTCCATTTGCGTAAGGTAATGTCATCGCGCGTTACCGGTTCATTTTTTTCATTGACGAGTGCCAGCGTCTCGATGTCGATCACCGGTAGTATCAAATCGCCCTTGTTGGTAAAACCCGATGGGGTATACCCGGTAAAAAACAGGGTATAGGCGGCAATGACAGGCAGGACGAAGGCGGCCACAACAAACCAGAGCGTGTAGGGATTCTTTTTAGGCAGCTGGCTTTGTTGGGCCAGATTTTCTGTTTCAGACATAACGCGTTCCATTTCAGCTTTTTATTCGTTTCACATTAACCGCAAGATAAATAATCAACAAGGCAGCAGACATAGCAAACCACTGGAAAGCATACCCGGTGTTTTTCGCACTATCGAGCTTGAGCGCGGGTATCTCACGATGAAAGCCATGCTCGTCAGCCGCATCGAGCCACAGTATCATTGGCATCAACTGGTAGCCCACTAACCGCTCCAGTTCTGTGGGATCCAGATACTGCAGCACCATCGGCCAACCCAGATTATCATGCACATTGTCCGCAAGAATCACACCTTTTGCAGGTGGTTTATCGACAAGCCCTTTGGAGCTGACGACAGATCCTGGCGTTTCGAATTGCGGTAGATCCTGGCGTGTACGCCCCTGACTGAGCCAGCCTCGATTCACCAGTATGGCGCTGCCATCATTCATTATTAACGGGGTATATACATCATAGCCAGCAACACCATTGTGAATACGATTGTCGAGCAGAAAATGATGTGCGGTGTCGTAGACGCCTTCGACAATAACCGGCATGAATACGCGGTCTTCGAGATCGTATGGTAGCTCCTGCATGCTGACCGGTTCAAGATTCTTGCGTTCCATGACTTTCTGGTGCAAATTGTCCTTATATTCAGCGCGGCTCAATTGCCATTGTCCTAGAGACACCATCACATACAGCAATAATACGGTCACGATAGTCGGGAATAGTCCCGGACTAAACGTATAGGGACCAATATTGAGCTTGAATATTCTTGCCTGAAGTAAGGATTTCACGGTTGGGGACTAACTAATGTTTGGAGAGTTGAGTGATATTTAAAACTATTATCGTTGTGTTACTGCTTGTCGTTGTTTTCAGCCTGGGTCAGGCGCTTTACTATTTAATCAAAGACGAAAGCAACTCGGACCGGATGCTCAAATCCCTGACGTGGCGTATAGGGCTGTCTGTATTTATATTTATCCTGCTCTTAATAGGACAGGCCGTGGGTCTCATTCAACCGCACGGCCTGTAGTTATTACTGAATATATACCTAATGAATAATGCTATTGTCTGATTAACGCTATTCAGAATTCAAGCATTATTCACTATGCATTTTTCACATTTTACTGCTTATTTATAGCCAGTATACGAAGATAAACAGGCCCAACCAGACCACATCCACGAAGTGCCAGTACCAGGCAACGGCTTCAAACGCGAAGTGGTTGTCTGAGGTGAAGTGACCCTTGATCGCTCGAACCAGCAATACCAGCAGCATGGTCGTACCAATGGTGACATGCATGCCGTGAAAGCCCGTTAAAATGAAGAACGTGCTTCCGTAAATACCCGAATCCATTGTCAAGCCCAATTCCTTGTAAGCATGAACGTATTCTTCGACCTGGAAGAACAGGAAGGTTGCGCCCAGAGCAACCGTCGCAGCCAGCCAGATGATTAGCGGCTTGCGGTGATCCTGTCGCAGGGCATGATGGGCAATCGTCACGGTCACACTGGACAGCAACAAGATCGCGGTATTGATCGCAGGTAGACCCGCTGGCCCCATGGCTTTTTCCGGACCCGTTACCGCCGCATTATCCGGATTTGTCAGCAATGGCCATGCCGCTTCAAAGCCTGGCCACAGCAACTCGTGCGTCATCACATTGTTACTGCCGCCAGCAAGCCAGTCCATGATAAAGACACGTACGTAGAACAGAGCCCCGAAGAAGGCCGCAAAGAACATCACTTCGGAGAAGATGAACCACAACATGCCGATACGGAATGAACGATCGACCTGATCGTTGTAGTTGCCCGCCATTGATTCGTCAATGACTGCACCGAACCAGCCGAAAAACAGATAGGCAATCAGTAGAAGGCCAACCGGTAAAATAAGGCTTAATTCCCCCGAATGAATCGTGTTAACGGCACCAATCACCGTTGTTGTCAGTGCGATGGTACCGACAATCGGCCATTTACTCGGCTCCGGAATAAAGTATTCACCATGATTTGTTGTAGACATTTTTATAGTTCCTGGTTTGATTTATGTTTCAGAGATGCTGCTATTTCTTGCGTCCCTGATGGTTTTATAAAAAAGGTATACGATAGCGCCAGTTGTGATATATCTTCAGGCAGGTTTGGATCAACGACAAAGATAACGGGCATCTGTTTTTCTTCACCCGGTTCCAGCCTCTGCTCGGTAAAACAGAAACATTCCGTTTTCTGAAAGTACTCGGCGGCCAGCCCGGGAGCCACACTGGGAACAGCCTGACCGGTGATGGCCCGATCCGTGTTGTTGACTGCGACATACGTAATGCGGGTCGGCTGGCCTGGATGGACTTTGACCGAATGCTGCATCGGCTTGAACTCCCATGGCATACTGTCATTCAGGCTGGCGATGAACTCGACCTCGATCTCTCTTGAAGTATCCACTTGCAGGCCTTCTGCAAGCGTGATCTGATCGCCGGTCTTGCCGTTGATACCGGTGATGTCACAAAAGACATCGTACAAAGGGACCATCGCGAACCCGAAGCCGAACATACCGACGACGACAATCATCAAGCGGGCAATCACTCGAGTATTCGAGTTCCTGTTTTGTCCGCCGACAGGGTTCGGGTGCGATGTCACTTCAATACCTTGGCTTAGCGCTTTCTTCGTTCTGACGCTTACTTCACCTGCGGCGGTGTTGTAAAGCTGTGGAATGGAGCCGGCGAAGGCAGTGTCCATTCGAGACCTTCAGCACCTTCCCAAACCTGTGAGGTCGCTTTAACGCCGCCACGCTGAGTCTTCAGTACGTTGTAGAGGAAGATCAGCTGTGAGAAGCCAAAGACGAAGGCACCGACAGTAGCCATGGCATTGAATTCAGCGAACTGCAGGCTGTAATCCGGAATACGGCGCGGCATGCCGGCCAGACCGACGAAGTGCATCGGGAAGAACAGCACGTTGGCGGAAACGGCGGTCAGCCAGAAGTGCCATTTACCCAGTTTTTCATCGTACATATTACCGGTCCACTTGGGAATCCAGTAGTAAACACCGGCCATGATACCGAAGGCCGCACCGGTGACCAGAACGTAGTGGAAGTGAGCCACGACGAAGTAGGTATCGTGATACTGGAAGTCAGCCGGTGCGATACACAGCATCAGTCCGGTGAAACCACCGATGGTGAACAGAAAAATAAAGGCAATGGCGAACAGCATCGGCGTTTCAAACGTCATTGAACCTTTCCACATGGTGCTGACCCAGTTGAACACTTTTACCCCGGTCGGGATTGCGATCAACATGGTGGCGTACATGAAGAACAGTTCACCAGCGACGGGCATACCCGTGGTGAACATGTGATGCGCCCAGACGATAAATGACAGGAAAGCGATCGATGCGGTTGCATACACCATTGAGCTGTAACCGAAGATTCTCTTGCGGGCAAAGGTCGGTACGATCTGGGAGATAATGCCGAACGACGGCAGGATCATGATGTAGACCTCGGGATGACCGAAGAACCAGAAGACGTGCTGGAACAGCACCGGGTCACCGCCGCCGGCAGCATTGAAGAAGCTGGTGCCGAAGTGACGGTCAGTTAACATCATGGTGACGACTCCGGCGAGTACTGGCATGACCGCGATCAGCAGGTAGGCGGTAATGAACCAGGTCCAGACAAAGATCGGCATCTTCATGTAAGTCATGCCCGGCGCGCGCATGTTCATGATGGTGGCGATGATGTTGATCGCACCCATGATCGAAGAGATACCCATCATGTGGACCGAGAAGATAAAGAAGTCAGTGCTGCTGGGGCCGTAGGTGGTGGACAAGGGGGCATAGAATGTCCAGCCAAAGTTGGGCGCAGAGCCCATACCCATGAGGCTCATCACCAGGCTGGCGATCAGCAGGCCAAAAGCGCCAGGCAGCAGCCAGAAACTCCAGTTGTTCATGCGTGGCAATGCCATATCTGGAGCGCCGATCATCATCGGTACCATCCAGTTGGCCAGGCCAACAAATGCCGGCATGATGACGCCAAAGACCATGATCAGGCCGTGCAGTGTGGTCATCTGGTTGAAAAACTCCGGCTCGATCAGCTGCAACCCGGGTTGGAACAGCTCGGCACGAATAACCAGTGCGAGCGAACCCCCGATAAAAAACATAATGAAACTGAACCACAGGTACATGGTTCCGATGTCTTTATGGTTGGTACTGAATAACCAGCGGCCTAAACCGGTTGGCTTGTGATCATGATGTTCATGCGTTTCTTCGATAACAGCGCTCATATTTGCCCCTTCGTATCTGTTCGTTATCTGTAAAAGTGTTTAACGTGCAGCCTTGATGTCGGCTGGCTGTGTCACATCACCGGTATCATTGCCCCAGGCGTTACGTTCATACGTCACAACCGCTGCAATGTCGGCGTCATTCAATTGCGCACCGAAGGCCTGCATCGCTGTGCCGGAAACACCGTTGATGATAATGTCGATATGTTTGGCAATGTCGCCCATAGCAACTGCACTGCCTTTCAGACCAGGGAACATGGGGGGCAGGCCTTCGCCGTTAACCTGATGACACGCTGCACAGGCCGTCTTGTAGACTTTTTCACCCTGAGCCATCAGTTCCGCCTGGGTATAGGTTTTATCAGCGCTGGCCGCTTCTTCTGCAGCCAGTGCCTTCTTGGTGTTGAGCCAGGCGACATAATCCTCTTCAGACTTGACCTCAACGACGACCGGCATGAAGCCGTGGTTCTGGCCACACAGCTCGGCGCATTTGCCACGGTATATACCAGGCTCGGAAACTTCCACCCAGCTCTCATTGATGAAACCCGGGATCGAGTCTTTCTTGACGCCAAAGGCGGGCACCCACCAGGCGTGGATCACGTCATTCGAGGTGAACAGCAACCGCACCTTTTTATTGGTTGGAATAACCAGTTTGTTGTCCACTTCGAGCAGGTAGTTGTCAGTTTTTTCTGCCTCACCTTTGATCTGTTCGATCGGCGTGGTCAGGTTACTGAAAAAGCTGACATCTTCGCCCAGGTAGTCGTAGTGCCATTTCCATTGATAACCGGTGACCTTGATCGACATGTCGGAATTCGAAGTATCTTCCATAGCCAATAGAACCTTGGTAGCGGGAATGGCCATGGCAATAAGAATCAGAAACGGGATGACCGTCCAGACCACTTCGACCGTGGTGTTTTCGTGGAACGAGGCGGGAACAGCACCCTTGGATTTACGATGTTTGACTATCGAGTATATCATCGCACCAAAAACGACAATGCCAATGACAACGCAAATCCACATCACCATCGTGTGGATTTCATAGGCACCCTGGCTGAAAGAGGTCACGCCGGGTTTCATGTTCAGCTGGAGATCCGCGGCCGCCAGACCACTCACCAGCATTAGAACCAGAAATCCGGCAACACGGGTTGCTGCTCTCATGTTAACTCCTGAATAAGTATATTTTTTCATTTGTATTTTTTGTATATTTGCCAGGGACTTAGGTGTATTGACTTAGTCAAAACATGATCAAACTGAGTGAAACTACACAAAAATTGCCGCAAAGCAAACGCGCGTATCGTAATAGTAAAGTGCCTTGATTACAAGTGTAAATGACAAGTATTCTTATTATATTAAGCTCTACTTATATACTGATATAGGCTTGGCCATCGACAGCTTACTTGAAGACTGCGTCAATATTCGGCAACTATCCGACAGTCAATCAGGCCAGGCGAACAGGCGCACAGTTTACTAGCGATATCAGAACACTAACGGTAGTGATGTCCGGCGTCCCATCAAGGAAGCAAATACCAACCGAATCATTCAGCAAACGTGATACCAAGATCCAGAATAGCGGACGAGATACATAAATTGCAGTGGTCTGGATTGAACCCGAAAGACAAAATCGGACTGACTCGCTGTCGGTAAGGCCAGACCAGACCTGGTTACATTCAGCCGCACGATACAGGTCAAAGACTCTCGCATAGACGTAAGGTGTGCAAAGAAAAAGAATTGAAACGATCGATTTCTTAAAACGATTATTTGGCGGCCAGCGCATTTGCGAGAAACTCACGGTCAACCATAGACTCTCATCCGTTGTGGCCATGCGAGATCGGACAATAGCTGACAGATCAAATCTGCGGGCTACACATGAATGGAGGATGACCTTATATATATGCGACTGAGCTCCGGAGAACAGGCTGACGCGAACAGGGCGCCAGGCCTCTTGCTTTTAACATACGCGATTTAACATAATATACATTATGCGCAATGAATACTGTCCGTAACAGGCCACAGGGTCCCATGGAACAACCGGCATAACGCCCAAACGGTCACGCCTGCACTGCCGCGCTGCTGGTGTTTTTATTCACATAACAAGCGGATAATATACGATAGCATCTGACAACCCGGAAAACACCGAACAGCCCATGCAACTCATGAATCAAACCAGCATTGCAGTATTCACCAGAATCCTGTCCATCATGCTACTCACCGTTTTTATCAATCCGGTGGCACTGGCATCCAAAGCACCGCCTTTTGAACTGCCCAGCGACTCGGGTCAGTTCTCACTGGAGCAGTACCGTAAACAGGTCGTGTACGTAGACTTCTGGGCCTCCTGGTGCGTTCCCTGTCGGCATGCCTTTCCCTGGCTGAATGAGATGCAGGCGCGCTATGGTGAAGATGGCTTCAAAATCATCGCCATCAACCTCGACAAAGATAAAGCCATGGCGCAGAAATTTCTGAAGCTGATCCCTGCATCTTTCGAAATCGCCTATGACCCGGAAGGCACCGTCGCCGACCTGTACAAGCTCAAGGTCATGCCCAGCTCCTACCTGATCGACCAGGAAGGCAACCTGATACATAAACACAAGGGATTCAAGCCCAGCGACGGTGACCGTATGGAAGACATGATAAAAAAACTACTCGAATCTGACAAGATTAATAAATAATTACAAATACTTATAACGAAGTATTAATGTTATTTATAATTAAATGACAGCTCTGTATAAGTCGTCCTATGCTATTGGCTACGACCGTATTTCAACCCTGGTAGATCACCACGCGTATATATACCATCACGCCAGTGACAGAATTGCTGACCCGTATTTGCCGTTCTTCCGAATCCCATGAACAGCAGTTAGTCCGCATTTCTCACCAGGATCACGGGAGCAGGCGCAGGATTCGTGTTCGTAAGCGCCGCTCTGGAGCGAAAAGCGTAGCAATAGCTTGGGCGAAGCGACCGTAGGGTGCGCCGTGCGCACCGAAACAGCCCAGCACACTGAAGATTCACGGTGCGCACGGCGCACCCTACGATCTCATGCAAACCAAGACCAGCCTGAACCGTGATAGGCAGGCTTGAATAACACACGGTGTTTTTGATCATCCGAGCTTCACTCCAAAAAACCAATGCCTTACCAGTAGGCTAAGCCGCTGGCGAAAGTTGTGATATCTCCTCATCGCGCGGGGTAAAGACAAAACGCGCATAAAGGTAAGCAACCGCCTCACTAACGACCGCACGCACCCCGCTACTCCAGGTCCACCAGTCATCTGCATCATAGTCTTCAGGGGTCGCGGCGATTACACCAACCTTGATTTTGTCTCCGACTGCGATCTGAAATAGCCACTGTGTCCGACGGGCATGGGGCCCAAGAGAAACCACATCTAGCGAATTGATCGCCATGTTCGATTGCGATAACCAAGATTTAAGCGCCAGGGCAGACGCGAATGTTCTGTCTGTACGCACCACTGGTGTGGGGACCGATACTATTTTGTCCTGCTTAATTCCAAGTTCCCGTAATGTCGCTGCGGCCACTTCGGCCTGGGTTGAAAACTCTGATAAGTGAGAGCCTTTTTGCAGTGGAATACCGGTAGTAACGATAAGTTGATAGTCGTGTTCATTGAACAAGGGGATTGCCTGACTCACTGCGTAATCCGGCATCCACCCTTCCACAACCAGAATCTCACCGTGCGTGGGAGAACTCGTGGCTAAGAAGGGATAAATTTGCCGACTGAGGTAAAGAAGCGAAGCGCCCATTATCGCCAACACGAGCAGCCAACCTTGCCAAGTGAGCGTCCATATTTCTTTACGTTTACGCAGACTCCAGTAGGTCATCTTTGCTCCCGTTAAGCATCGCAAGATGTGCAGACGCAGCCTAGGTCAGCTGAGCAAACACCCGTCATAGCCACATTATAGTATATCGCCCGTAAGTGGATGCCCCCTTAGGATATCAGGGGACAGCATACCTAAGCCAAAGCGCGCGTTATCAGCAATTGTAAATAAGTATACTGTCCCCAGAATTCGTAATTGCGACATACCTGCACGCATACGCGGCTGTATGTAACAAATCTTTGACACCCGGGGAAGCGGGCATCCACTGTTTTAATCACTGGATGCCTACAGAATACATCCATGTAAATCTGCTCCAAGCAGATTTCATCCGGCTAAAAACATGCCGGAATGACGGTGTTTAACAGTGTATATATTCAAGTCCAAATGTCGTTGAAACAGGAATAAAGCTGCGTTGTAAGGTTGTGTTAGCTAGCTTCGCGATTATCATTCCTGACAGCAATGTAAGAAACAGTCATCCGGGGACTTCGATCGTGTGAGTCATCATGGGGTGGCGCCTCTCCTTATTCAGACCGAGTCATCGATGATGCTATCGCATGTCGACACGATCCACGTTTTTACTCAATGTTTATTTGTTGCAGCGGCTTTAGCCGCGAACATGTAAAATCAACGGTTCGCATCTACTGAAACATTTATTCACTATTTACTGTTAACAGCTTCCGTGTCCGATCTGCTTAAGCTACCTCTGCCAAGAACATCTGCCCAATCCGCACGCTGGTGCCGCCTGTACGGCAGCTCGCTGGCGCTGGCCACCGTCGAGGCGGCGCAGAAACACACCCAGGGCCCGGTGGTGCTGGTGGTGGACGACCTCGCCCACGCCAGCCAGTTGCACGCTGAAATCGACTTCTACAGCAGCAATCAGCACCCGATCCTGCATCTGCCCGACTGGGAAACCCTGCCCTACGACGTGTTCTCGCCGCACCAGGACATCATCTCCGAGCGCCTGAAAACACTGCACGCACTGCCAAATATTCAGCCCGGCAACATCCTGATACTGCCGGTGAATGCGCTACTGCAGAAACTCACACCACGGCACTATATCGATCAGCACGTACTGCTGTTGCGGCTCGGCGACACGCTGAACATTGACTCATTCAGGCGCAATCTCGAAGCCAGTGGGTATTCCAACGTCTCCCAGGTGATGGAGCATGGCGAATTCGCGGTCAGGGGTTCGATCATTGACCTCTACCCTGCCGGCAGCAACCTGCCCTATCGCATCGACCTGCTCGACGATGAGATCGAGTCTATCCGCAGCTTCAATCCATCCGACCAGCGCACGCTGGAAAAGACCGACCGCATCGAACTGTTACCCGCACGGGAATTTCCCACCGACAAAGACGCGATCAAACGCTTCCGCGAGCGCTATCGTGAACAGATCGCCGGCGACCCGCTGGCCAGCCTGATCTACAACAATGTCAGTGACGGCCTGATACCCGCCGGCATTGAGTATTATTTACCGCTATTTTTTGACCGGCTGGAGACCATCTTCGATTACCTGCCGGTAAAAGCTCTGTTCATCCTGCCAGAACAGCTCCAGGCTGACATCGATGCAATCTGGCTCAATCTTGAGGAACGTTACGAACAAAGACGACATGACATCGAACGCCCGCTGCTGCCGCCAGACAGACTGTTTTTGCGTGCGGATGCTGTCACACAGCGTATCGACCAGCTCACCAGCGTCGTTAGCTCGACCCGCAAGAGCACGGATGCAGCGCACAACCTCGAGGTCACGGCCCCACCCGAGTTGCTGTTGCAGACGCAATCGCAGCAACCGGCCAAGACCTTTATCGACTACCTCAATCACTATTCGGGTCGGATCCTGCTGGTTGCAGAAACCGCCGGTCGTCGCGAAGCCCTGAACGAGTTGCTGCGCGACAATCACCTGCACGCTCAGGCCTGCAACACATGGCGGGATTTCCTGCTAAGCACCGAGCAGCTTTGCATCACCGTGGCTGAAATTGGCCATGGCCTGTTGTTACAGCGTCCCGCGATCAGCGTCATCACCGAGCCGCAGATCTTCGGCCAGCGGGTATCGCAGCAGCGCAGACGGAAACGGGCCACACTGGACGCCGACGCGGTGATTCGCAACCTGACCGATTTGCATATCGGTTCACCGGTGGTGCATATCGATTACGGTATCGGACGTTATCTCGGTCTGCAGCAGCTCGAAGGCAGCAATGACATGCAGGCCGAGTACCTGACCATCGAATACGCCGGCGGCGACAAGCTGTATGTACCGGTGACTTCGCTGCATTTAATCAGCCGCTATACCGGCGCTTCTGAAGAGAGTGCGCCGCTTCACCGCCTTGGCAGCGATCAGTGGCAACGCGCCAAAAAGAAAGCCGCCATAAAAGCGGCAGACGTCGCCGCCGAACTGCTCGACGTACACGCGCGGCGCGCCGCCACCAGCGGTCACAGCTATAACGTGACACAGGATGAGTACACCAGCTTCGTATCGGCGTTTCCGTTCGAGGAAACACCCGATCAGGAAACCGCCATCAACAGTGTTATTGGCGATTTGTCGACACCCCATCCAATGGACCGTGTGGTTTGCGGTGACGTTGGCTTCGGCAAAACCGAGGTGGCCATGCGCGCAGCTTTCATCGTGGCCAACAGCGGCAAGCAGGTGGCGATATTGGTACCGACCACGCTGCTGGCTCAACAGCACTACCAGAACTTCAAGGACCGTTTTGCCGACTGGCCAATTCGTGTTGAATGCCTGTCACGCTTCAACAGCAAGAAGAAGCAGGACGCCATCGTCGAGCAGCTCAAGAGCGGCAAGGTCGATGTGGTCATCGGGACCCATAAACTGTTGCAGAGCAGTATCAAATTCAGCGACCTCGGCCTGATCATCGTCGATGAAGAACACCGCTTTGGCGTGCGCCACAAGGAAAAACTGAAATCGCTGCGCGCCGCGGTTGATATTCTTACCCTGACCGCGACACCGATTCCACGCACACTGAACATGTCACTGGCCGGTGTGCGCGACCTGTCGATCATCGCCACACCGCCATTGCAACGGCATTCGATCAATACCTTCGTGACCGAGTGGAATGACCCGCTCATTGTTGAAGCCTGTCTGCGTGAAATCAAACGCGGTGGCCAGATCTACTTCCTGCACAACGAAGTCAAGACTATCGAAAAAATTGCCGATGACATCAGGCAGCTTGTTCCCGACGCCAGGGTCGAGGTGGCGCATGGGCAGATGCCGGAGAAACAGCTGGAGCAGGTAATGCTGGATTTCTATCACCAGCGATTCAATATACTGGTGTGCACCACCATCATCGAGAGCGGTATCGATGTACCCACCGCGAACACGATCCTCATCAACCGCGCCGACAAGCTCGGACTGGCGCAGCTGCACCAGATCCGCGGCCGCGTCGGCCGTTCGCACCACCGTGCCTACGCCTACATGATCACGCCGCCGGCCTCTGTATTGACCGAAGATGCAAAGAAGCGACTGGATGCGATCGAATCGCTGGAAGACCTCGGTGTCGGCTTTACCCTGGCAACGCACGACCTCGAAATCCGCGGTGCCGGCGAGCTGCTCGGCGAACACCAGAGCGGTCAGATATCCGAGATCGGGTTCAGCCTGTATACCGAAATCCTGGAGAAAGCCGTCAATTCACTCAAGGCAGGTGAAGTACCCAATCCTGATGCGCCGCTGGATTCCGGTATCGAAATCGACCTGGGTATTCCGGCTGTGATCCCGGATGACTATGTGTACGATGTGCATCTGCGCCTGATCCTGTACAAACGCATCGCCAGTGCCAAATCATCCGCTGAACTGGATGAGCTCAAGGTCGAATTCATCGACCGCTTCGGCCTGCTGCCGGAAGCCACCAAAAATCTGTTCCAGATCACTGAGCTCAGACTGCTGGCAGAACAGGTCGGCCTGGAAAAAATCGATGCCAACGACAGCGGTGCCCGACTGCTGTTCAATGAAAGACCCAACATCAACCCGGGCAAATTGATCGAACTCATACAAGCATCACCGCAGCAATACCGATTCAACGGCGCTGATGTACTCAACATTTCCAAAGAGCTGCCAGCAGACGCGACACGTATCCATGAAATAGCGGGTGTACTGGAGAATCTGAGTGAACAAAAGGCAGCCTAAGCGACATCGATATAACTAAAAAATCGTTTCTAGTTCATTAGCCCTTCTAAGGAAACTCTGATTAATTCAGAGTTTCCGCGGCGCACGGATGCGCCGCCATTTTCAATCGCCTTAAGCGATTGAAAATGAAGGGAAACAGAAAATCGCATTTTATGCTTCCCGTGCTCTGATAATTCACGGATGAATTATTCAGAGCTTCCCTAAATTAACATCGTTACGAGAAGCGACAGCGACGTGGCAACCCCTGCCTATTGCACCGATCCAGCAGCATGGAAATATTTGCAGTGTTCGGGTGCTTATAACGCCTCCATGTGTTGCCCCAATGGGGCCACGCTGTGTGCGTTAATTTTGCTCCGAGCACAATTCATGCGTCGCTTCGCTCGCAAAGACGTGCGTGTGCGCCGTAGGGTGCGCCGTGCGCACCGTCAGGCAAGAATAGAGGCAATACTGCTCCCGCTGCGCCTTGATGCGATATGAGGATTAGCGACCCTTGCTGCCATGGCGCCGTGTTCTGTGGTGCATGTCATTAATCAGACCACTCAAGCCATTGATCCGATCATTTATCGTTGACACGATCATTATCGAACCCGTCAGTATCAGTGCAAAAATGGCGAGCCCCAGTAACCAGCCCGGTAAACCGCTCAAACCTGTTGTTTGGACGATCAGATACGCCACGGTCCCCGCAAACGGAAAAATAAATACAATGAACACTAAACAAGCACTGGCTCGAAACATAGCATGCCCTCGTAATCGTAGGCTTCAAATGTTACCGATAGCAGCCTGCATTTAATTGACAAAATGCGCCAATGATGAGGCTTTGCGAAGGAACAGAAAATGAAGAATTCTACCGAGGACACAGCGTTCAAGCTGTGCCGCATTCGATGAACAACCATGCAGAGATGAAGATCGATTTACTCGCGCAGCAGTATGGCAACGCATCGTTGCCGCGGCGTGTTCTGCCACACCTGACACGCATGCTTGCACGCTGTTACCGGGTGATATACAGACAAGTCAATCTAACTCTGTGTTGATGTTCATGCATGACAAAGTCGCCGAGAGCGGTCCAAAAACCTGTATAATTGCCTGGATGAAGAACCTGAACACCCTGCTAGCTCTGCTTGGCTTGTGGTTGTGTATGACCCATGCTACGGCGGCTGCCAAAGAATACGACTTCGAACTCATCATATTCGAAGACAGATCCGGTCGATATGCCAACAGTGAACAATGGCAACATGAACTGCTTCAGTCAGGCACTTCAACATCAGCGGCAGAAGCAGCGGGTTCCTCGAGCGACACCGGCACCTTCAGCAGCGATGCCGAGTCAAAGATCCGCGAGATAAAGGGTATCGGGCTTGCTAAATATGCTAGAAAACTTAAATCAAACAAGCGCTATAACGTGCTGGTCCATAAGGCCTGGCGACAGCCCGGCTTGTCGCGGAAAGACGCTATTGACATAGCGATCGATAGCCGCCCGACGGGCACCAGCACAGCGCCAACGGCGAAAACGGGCAACAGCATCCATGGTAGTGTCAAGATCGTGCTGGCAAGATATCTGCACATCTACACCGATATGATTTACCGACAACCACGGCCAGATACGACGCCGGCGTGGAACGGCGCGGAAACACAACAGTACAAGGAGTTTCCGATCAACTTTCACAGGCGCATGCGCAGCAAGGAACTGCATTACCTCGACCACCCCATGGTGGGGATACTTGTCATGGCCATGCCCGTCAAAAACACGGAAACGACTGAGGAAGAATCCTGAGTTGGCCGCTGCCATCCGGACTACATTTGACAGTATCACGTTCGCAACCACGGTGCTTACCCAAAGGCGAAAGACATCAGCGCTGAAACAGCTAACTGCGCATTTCACTCAGCATGACAGCCTGTCAACCCAGGCTCAAGCGCGATAAGTGATCGTTCTATCGAGAAAGCCCGGCATAAACCACGGGCCAATGGGCCATGCTTGCGCGCAACCGAGACTTCAGGCATCGAGAGAGATTAACAACTACGAAATACAAGCGTGCAGGCGCCTACGCACTCATACCCTGGGGGTATGAGTGACTCAGAATACCAACAACCTCCCGAGAAAACTAATTAGCCCAAAAACAACTAATGCGGCTTCCAGCCCAGCCTTCGCTCAATCCCGGAACGCCTACCTAATGCATCCCCAAATCGAACTGAAACGCGCCGGTCTTTCATTTTTCTGCGTTCACTAACACGCCGCTCAGGAGTTTTATTCTTATTGTCATCTGACGCCATATGTCCAAATCTTTATCATTTATTGAAAATTAGCCCTTTAATTCGTACTTCTCTGCATAACTTATGCCAGATAATTTAACTTATAGTTTTCAACAGCATACATTTAGCAACCAAAACTTCACGTTCAAGCGTCACCAGCTATGTAAAGAATATCGACTAAATACTAAAATTGTTGGTGACGTGTCGACTCAATTAACATAGCCCGAAAGATATTCTTATTCACTGCAAATTCGACGGCACGGATCAAGTTGAATAGGTCTTTTTTTTTCATAGCAGTTGCTACAAAGGAAGTTGCAACATCGTGGCTCACGATCCGGGCATTCATACAAACGGGACTGGTACTGTTGTAACATTGCTCGGCTCTGCACCGAATGACACTTACTTTAGCCGTATTTCAGGTCATTGCGAGCGATAGCGCGGCAATCGATTGGCGTCTGTTCCCACGTCAGCCAGAGATTACAAATTACATCCTTGTAATTTGCCTCTTCGGAGCCGCACTTTGTGCGTTAATTTTTCTCCGGGAAAAATTCATGCTTCGTACCTCGCAATGACGTATCTACTGTAAACTGTGGATTTCCAGCTCAAGTAAGTGCCATTGGGCTCTGCACCTGTATGTTTAGGACAGACTCACCGTATTCAAGACGAGCTGCCTGGTAGTGGTCGTCCGGCTTGCACAACAGAATCCGATCGAATTCACGTTGTAATCACCCTTGGTCATCTATCAGACCGTAATATTCAGTTTCTTAATTAAATCATACAAGGTCGGCCGGCTCACCCCAAGAAGCTCCGCAGCCGGTGCTACCTTGCCATCAACATGCGACAGCGCGCGCATGATGGCCTGTCTCTCGACTTTTTCCCTGAGCTCGCGCAAATTGAAATTCATGTTTTCAACGGACGTTCTATCAAGTTCAAGGTCGGCAGCGGTTAACTGCTTGCCATCGGCCATGATTACTGCACGCTTGATTCGGTTCTGCAGCTCGCGCACATTGCCCGGCCAGGCGTAGCTTTCCATCGCAGCCAGCGCCTCCTTAGTGAAGCCGCGAAGTTTTCGGCCGTGATCTTCGTTGAACTTTTCGAAGAAAAAGCGCGCGAGCACGATAATATCGCCTTCTCTTTCTCTCAGTGGCGGGATTTCTAGCGGGATTTCACTGATGCGATAGAAAAGGTCTTCTCTGAATTCACCGTTTTCGATTCTTTCCCGCAGGTTCTGATGCGTTGCACACACCACCCGGGTATTGACCGCTATCGGTTCATGACCACCGACACGTTCGATAACACGTTCCTGCAGAAACCGCAGTAACTTGGCCTGCAGTGAAAGCGGCAAATCACCCATTTCATCCAGAAACAGGGTACCGTTATGCGCATGCTCGATCTTGCCCTTGGTCTGTTTGTTGGCACCCGTGAACGCACCTTTTTCGTAACCGAAAAGCTCGCTTTCAAGCAAGGTGTCCGGGATCGCCGCACAATTGATCGCAATGAACCTGCCCGCCTTGTTCTGGCCCAGATTGTGTAATGCCCGCGCGCACAGTTCCTTGCCGGTACCGCTTTCACCGAGCAACAATACGGTCGCATCCGAGGGTGCGACCTTCTCGATGGCCTTGGACACTGATTGCATTTGCGGGCTGCACGCGACAACACCGTCAAATGGCTCCTGTATGCTCCCCTGCAATAACCGCTGATTTTCTAACTCGAGCTCCATCAATCGATAGGCACGATTCACGATCAATCCAATAATTTCCGGTTCAAATGGTTTGGTATAAAAGTCATACGCACCCAATCCAATCGCCTTGACCGCATTCTCTTTCTCATCCTGGCCGGTAACCACAATAACCTTGGTTTCCGGTTCAATTTTGAGAATTTCCTCGAGAGTCGCCAGCCCCTCGGATGGATCATCTGGGTGGGGTGGTAAACCCAGATCCAGTGTAACGACGGCTGGTTTGTGCTTTTTAACTTGTTCAACCGCGCTCTCGCGATCGCCTGCAAGAATCACATCGTAGTTTTCAAAACACCATTTAATCTGACTCTGCAAACCAGGGTCATCTTCAACAATCAGTAATTTATTGTTCTTAGCCATTTATAGATATTTAGTAATTATTATTTTATGTATGTTATTTAGCACATAAGCAGCCACATGTCGAAATATTTTACAAAAAATCCAATACAGTCAGGCGATTGGCAATTTAATTCGGAAACTGGTTCCCTTTCCGGGCGTACTTTCAACATCGATACTACCGCCAAGTGACAGAATGATTTCCTTGGTTTCATATACCCCGATACCCATGCCCTTGCCTTTCGTACTGTTGAACGGCTTGAACAACTGGTTCTGGATGAATGCCTGGTCCATCCCATGCCCGGTATCGCTGAACTCCAGGGCCACGTGGGCGTCATCAACAGACTGGATAATACTGATACGACCGTCGTCCGGTGTTGCATCCTGCGCATTCTGAACAAGATGGCCAAAAATCGATAAAAGCTGGTATTTATCCGCCTTAACCAGGCAACTGTCGGTTTCACAGGAAAGGACAGGCACAGGCTTGTACTGCGTTTGCTGCCGCATTTTGACCAGCTCTTCGAGCAGCGGGATGATGTCGACCCGACTCGAGCTGGTTGAACCGGTCTTGCTGCTGACGATCTCCAGCATTTTATTCATTTTATTGACGGTATTGCCGATGGTATGAATGACATCCTCCAGGAACAAGGGATTATGCTTGTGCTTCTCGGCATTTGTCATGATCAATGACAGCTGAGCCACCAGGTTCTTGATGTCGTGCACTATATACGTCGAGATCTTGTTGAAATTTTCAAACTGCCTGGCTTCCGCCAGTGCCACAGACGTTTGCTGTTGTTCCAGATATGAAGCCACCTGTCTTGCAGCCGTTTTCAACAAATCGCTGTCCTCCCAGTTGAAGTTCCGCCGCCTTGCGACCGAGTGTTCAAGCACAATGAAACCGATCAGCTTGTTGATATGAATCAAGGGCACAATCAACCAGGGCGAGATTTCGTTGATCCATGTTGGCAGCTCGAGCCTGCCGAGGCGGTTGTAGACTTCCGGTTCCCTGTTCAATTCATCCACACTGATAACAAATTCGTACTCCTCAATAAACCGGGTCATGGACCCGGCAGCGGGCTCTCTGATTTTGAGCAAAGGCATACGCCAGGCATCAACACATTCAAAAAAACCATTTTCCCGACGCAGCCATAACATACCGCCCGGACTTTCGATGATCTGCGCAATCGACCTGATGGTCTTGCGATACAGGTGTTCATCGCCAAATGAAATGGTACGTATGAAGCGCAGCCACTCCTCGCGATAATCGTATTTGTAAGGATAAAAATGCTTGTTGACAAACACCTTTAGTCGCGCGCGAATTCGGCGTGATGCAAGAACCAGTACGAGAACCATGAAAGTGAAAAACAGCAGAAAGGCCTGTACTACTGGTCCCCAACTACCCCCGTATTCCTTGACGTAATAGCCGGCTATCCCCATGATCAGCAAATACACAGCGCTGGCCAGCAGTGTTGTCGTGTGGAAGACCACTCGACGTGATATAAAGAACTCCGGTGCCCAGAGAGGGTCTTTCGAGACGGACACGGCGATCAGAGGCACCAGCATTGCCTCGACAAAACCCCGTGTTTGCCATAACACCGGGTCGATTCTCTGATACAGCAAAGCATCAGAATACATGTAGAAATTATAGATATATGAACCCATCAAACCGAGACAGAGATACTTGATCGCCCAGCGTTGCTCCGAAGGCAGGTTTCTGTAGAGTTGCTCGACCAGAACGATGCCTGTGACTGCCAGCAAGAGTTGAAGTACGATGATCAGCCCGGCCTCGTTTTGAGTCCGCAAACCTATCTGCAGGAAGCCGTAGAGCATGATAGTCAGAACAGCAGCCACAATCAGCCCCGTTCTGAGCAGACCTTTTCCGCTTTGTGCCAGCGAAGCACCCTGTGAATAGGCCGCTGCAAGCATGCTGAGGATAAACAACAGCCAGGTCAGATTCCTGAGCACCTCAAAAATCTGTGAACCGGCAAAATAATTGTCCATCAGCGACTGAGCTGAAACGGAGACCGACCAGACGGCACTGGCCAACGCAGATGCCATTAATAACTGCTTGGTACGGCCCCGGTGTTTGTCCGTCAGTAGAACAGCAAAAAAGACCAGATAGACAAAGGCACTGACTGTATAGCTTATGGTCTCAATGGCCATTGTATCTGGGTATACGAAGCGAAAACGGGCAACACACCAGCCCGCATCCCTCACCAGATGGTGAGAGATGCGGGCTGGTAGTGCAGCACATTAAAAACTGTTAGGAACAAATTCACTTCAGGCTTTTCAGTGTCGCCTCAGCCACGTCCCTGCCCTTAAAATCGCTATCGGAGGCGAGCGCCACCTCAAGATACTTCCTGGCTTCAGCATCATTCCCCGCTTTGTGATGTGCCATGCCAAGGTGATAATTGAATATTTGGGTATCAGGCTGTGCTTCAATGACCTTTTCAAGCACGGCAATAGCATCAGTGTAATTGCCTGTCTTGACATACACCCAGCCAACGGTGTCGAGGATCACGGCCCGATTGACGTTTTTGAGCTTATCGGCAATGTCTTTGGCCCGTTTCAGACTGAGTTCATCGGTTCTATGATCCGAAAGCAATGACGCAAGATTGTTATTCGCAATCAGGTTGTCAGGCTTGTTTGCCAGTATTATTTCGTACTGCTCGATGGCGCTATCTATTTTACCCGTCATCTCGTAGTACCCGGCAAGGGTAATAGCCAGCTTGGTATCATCCGGGTTTGCCTTGACACCATCTTCGAGCACCGAAACGGCCTGCTCGCTGTCATTCGCATTACTATAGACACCGGCCAGTGCAATATAGGAGTCGGTCCGTGTTATATCCTGCACGATTGAATCACGTAAAACCTGGCTGGCTGCTTCATTGTCCTTGTTTGCATGATGTGCATCGGCAAGCAACAACTGAACTTTTTCGCTGTTATCTTTCTCGCCAACGGATTGCAGCCACGCAACTGCTTCTGACGCTTTACCGGCAGAAACCTGCACCATAGCGCCCATCCTGAGAACCTGCAGATCGCCCGTTTTCTCATAACCGGTGCGTAACAAGTCTATTGCCTTGTCAAATTCCCGCTGAGATAGCAATGCCGGCACAGACTGGAGATAACCGTTTTCCTTTTCCGGATACAGGCGGATCATTTTTTCTGCCAGTTGATACGCAGGTGTAAACTCTTTTTTGCCATTGAGGATACTGCTTTTAATCGATAAGGCTTCGTAATTATTCGCATCCAGCCGTAAATAATTATCAATCACCTTCTCGGCTTTTGCTACGTTTTTGTTCTGTATGTGATATCTTGCCAGCGGCATGAGCACCTTGATGTTGTCACGGTTGTTTTCGTAGGCACGGGCGATGATGTCCTCCGCCTGTCTTATATCGTTATTGGCCTTGTGCGCACCAGCAAGCAGGAAATACGCCTCGACATTGGCAGGATCATCCTTGATAACGGTACGCAGTGAAATGATCGCCTGTTCGATGTTGTTCTTGTACAGAGCGATTTTGGCCTTTATCAGATTGACTTCAGAATCATTGGGCGCAATTTCGGCGGCCTCATCGATAATTGCCGTTGCTGAATCGACATCCTCTTTTGTCATATAAATCCTGGCTAGCTGGACACGTGAGGTGATGCCGGTCTCATCTTCGGAGAAATCCTTAGCCGCTAATTGGTATGTGGCAACAGCGCCATCAACATCTTCGTTGGCCATTTGCAACTGTGCCAACGCAAGACGCAAATTGCCATCGCTACGATCGCTCTGGATCATTTTTTGAAGTTCGGCAATTGCCTGTTGTTTGCTGATTGCCTGCCGGATGAACTCAATCAACGCGAGCTTTCTCTTAACATCTTTATCGTCTGCCGCGATTGCCGAGCGCAGTACCTGTTCGGCCTTCGCTGTCTGATCCGTGCGTTGATAGAAAAGCGCCAGCGTTAGATGGTTTTGGAATGTCCCGGGATGCGCGTCCAATATCTTTTGCCAAACCTGCTCCGATCGTTCGTAGTCCTTGTTCAGGTACAGCGTATTTCCGAGCATGCTCAGAAGACTCTGGTTATCCGGATTCGACTCGAGCGCGGTATCCAGCACAGTAATGGCCTCGGTGTATTCTTTGTCTTGCGAATACAAAGACGACAGGAAGACCGCGTTTTCTATATGTTCTGGATGGTCCTCGAAAATGTTGCGGGCTATCTCCTTGGCATCAGCTGCATTTTTTTGCTTCAGCAAAATGCCCGCCTTCAACAACAAACCCTCAACATGTGTCTTGTCACGGGACAGAACCAGATCCATCTTTTCGGTCGCCATATCGATATCATTCCCGAGTATCAGATAGAAGCGGCCCAATTTCGCCTGGTATGCATTGTTTTCCGGATCGAGCTCGACAGCTTTTCTGTAATTGCTAAATGCTTTCTTGAATTCCTTCTTGCGCTCGAGAATATTACCCAGCTTGAACCAGGCGGCGGCGTCCTTGGGATCGATCTGCAATACATTTTTCAGATTGATCCTTGCCTTGTCGAGATCACCCGCATTCAACGACTGTTCCGCTTTTGCCATGTAGGCCGCTTTGCGTTCTTCTGCACCACCGCAGGCTATTACGATGAATGCCAGAGATAGTGCGAATAGTGTTTTCATATTTCTCATGTTTGAGCTCTTTAACGAATCACGATTAATCTTCTGTATTTAACGTATCCATCGGCGAATTTCGAATTTTGGGAATTATAGGCCAAGTGGTAACAGATATCATACAATTCGTGGCTCGTCATGGCTTATATAGCCTTCACGAACCAGATAGAGATAAATATCCTGCGCCGCCTGCATGGGTGTCATATTGGCCGTGTTGATGCGGATTTCCGGATGCTCGGGTTCTTCATAGGGATCACTGATACCGGTGAACTCGGGTATGATGCCCTTGCGTGCCTTGGCGTAGAGACCCTTTCGGTCACGTTGTTCACAGACCTCGAGCGGCGTCGCCACATAAATTTCAATAAAAGAACCGTATTGCTCGATATTTGCCCGCACATTGCGTCGCATTTCGGTATAGGGTGCAATCGGTGCACAGAGCGCGATACCGCGGTTCTTGGTAATCTCACTGGCGACGTAGCCGATGCGATTGACGTTGATGAAACGGTCTCTGCGCGAAAAGCCCAGTTCACTCGACAGATTCTGGCGCACAATATCTCCATCCAGCAGCGTCACCGGGCGTTTGCCTTCTTCGATGAACTTGGCGTAGATGATTTTTGCCAGTGTGGATTTACCGGAGCCGGAGAGTCCGGTGAAAAACAGGGTCAAGCCCTGTTCTTTACGCGGTGGGCAGACCTTGTGCATTTCTGCCAGCACATCGGGATACGTCACCCACGGGGGCACGGCCTCATCATTGGCAATGGCATTCACAATTTTTCTATTGGAATAGGTCAGACTGCTGCAGTGACCGCCCTCGCTGCGGTCAACGGGTATATATTTTCCGCTGTTTTCGTCATAACAAAGCTCGTCGACCGGCACCATTTGGACGTCGAGTTCATCCTGAAAGCCACGAACATAGTCCTGGGCGGCACCGGATGGATAAAAGCGAGCGGCATCGTCACGTACATTGGGTGGCGCCGAATGCTCGGCACCCACAATATAATGTGAACAGCCGTAGTTCTGCCGGATGATCGCATTCATCAAGGCTTCGCGCGGCCCGGCCATCCGCATGGCCATTGGCAGCAACGACAGCGCCACCAGGTTTTTCGGATAATGCTTCTTGATGGCCTGGTAGCAGTGCACCCGGGCGTAGTAGTGAAGATCGCCCGGTTTCGACATACCGACCACCGGGTGCAGCAGAATATGCGCATTGGCCGCCTTTGCCGCACGCATCGTTATTTCCTGATGGACGCGGTGCATGGGTTTGCTGGTATGAAAGGCAACGACATTACGCCAGCCCTGTTTTTCAAAGAACTGCCTGAGCTCTTCCGGGGTGTCGCGCAGGGTTTCAAAATCGTAGTGGAACGGTAGCTGCACACCCTGTACCGAACCGCCGATATAGACATCCTTCACGGCATTGAACAAGTACTCAACACCGGGATGGCCTGGATCACCGGTGCCGTAGATGATCTCAGCCTCCCTTTGCTTGTCGGGCTGCCAGATACTCTCAACGGTGAGCACGGCCGGCATAAAACCTTCCGTGTCCCGAAGTGCAATACGATCACCTGGCGCCAGCTTATCGGCAAATTCCCTGTCCACGTCGAGATAATACGGAATCGGCCACAACGCCCCGCCTGGCAGGCGCGTTTCATCGATGACTGAATCATATACCGCTTCAGTCATAAATCCGTTCATCGGCGACAAGCCGCCATTTAACAGCATTTCCAGATCGCATTGCTGGCGCTGTGACAGCGTAATCGCTGCAAAAGCCTCGGATTCGATCTTGAGTTGCTCGGCCTGTTTTTCTTCGAGAACGAGATTTACCAGTTCACCCTGGTAGGGTTTTATCAAGTGGTCCATAACCTGTTTTCCTTATATCTAGTTATCTACTTAAGCTGGTGGAGATCTCTCACTGGCGTTCGAGATGACAATTTCTGTTGCAACTGACGCCTGGATTCAATGAACAATGAGTCCGATCAATTCGGAACATGCAAATCAGCCCCTATTGTAAGTATGCGATACGCCGTATTTCAACCGTCGAAGCGGCAACAGCTTCAGCCGCGATGATCTACCAGACAATCGCAATGATAGCCGAGAGAATAAAAAGCTCGTGGTAGGGTGCGCCGTGCGCACCGATTGGTCACACCAACGTAGCCGATTACTGCTCAATGGTGCGCACGGCGCACCCTACCGTAGGAGCGGCTTCAGCCGCGAATGAGATTACGTGTCGCGAGCAACGCGCGGCAGTCCTACGCCTCCTGAATAGCCTACCTAACACACGCCTCGACGGTGACACGGCTCAATACATCGATTTGTTCAGCACCGTACCAATGATGTCCGTCACACACAACATGTCAATCGCCTCTTGGAGATCACTTTCCTTGGTCACGTCATCTTCAACCACAACCAGCGCGGTATCAATACAGGGAACAAACGCCAGCGCATCGGCCGTTTCCAGTACCGGCGGTAAGTCAAAAATGACGATTCGTTTGGGGTATCTGGTTGTTAACTCCTTAACCAGCGAACACATTTTCGGTGAACTCAGTAACTCCGACGATGAGTGATGCGGATTTCCAGCAGGCAGTATAACGAAATGATCCAGCCCTTTCGGATTGATCAATAGCTCAGAAAGCTCTATATCATCGTTGGTCAAATAATCACTCAAGCCATGCTGTGGATTTATCCCAAAATACTGATGCACATTGGGATGCCTCATGTTGGCATCAACGACCAGCACGGTATATTCAACCTCGCGGGCAATACTGATACCCAGATTAAGTGCGATTGTGGTTTTGCCTTCTGCCTTACGCGCGCTGGTAACCGCAATCGAACCCCAGTGGTTTTCCTTCATCCGTTGCAGCACCTGGGTGCTGAGTATCTTCATCGCATCGGTATACTCGCTGTGCCCCATCGAGCTGAGCAGACGGCTCTCCCGCATCTTCTGCTGAGAACCTTCGACTGACTGTGTCTGCGTGTACTGGATTGAGGAGACATCAGTGAACGCCTTCACTGCTGATTTTGCTGCGTGAGGTCCTGCCTGCTGCCGTTCCTGCCGGGCCTTGTCCAGCGCCTGTTTTATTTTTTCCATAAAGGTTTACCTGGGGAGTTAACTGGGGAGAAGCTCAAATTTACGCAAGAAGCTAAACCAGAGCACGTCCAGCGGAGTGACGAAGAAATGCATCAACAAAAGTGCCGCAATGATCGCGAGAAGGCCAACCAGCACACTACGCTTTTGAAATCTTTTGCGTTTGTGCTCATCGGTCATGATCGTTTCATAGGGGATCACCGCCAGTGGTGCAGCGCCCAGCATTCGCTGCACATTCCTGGCCCCGCGAACCGCACCGCTGATCGCATCGGCGACAAATGCAAATCCCAGCCCGCTGCCCAGCGACAACACAAAGCCAAGCGCCAGTATCGCAGGGCGATTTGGGCTCACCGGTTCTTCTGGCAGCGCCGGTGGCTCGAGCAGGGTAAAACGCTCACCCTTGCTCTCCGATTCCAGCTGCCTGGCCACATCGGCGCGCGACAGTTTTTCGCGAGTTTCCTGGTACTGTGAAACCGCATTGTCGTACTCACGCGTCAACGCGCGATATTCTCGCTCGACCTGCGGTGCTTTGAGCATGCTCGCTTCCAGCTCCTGGATACCCGCGATCAATCTTTCGCGCTGCTGCATTGCCGATTTTATCTCGCTTTCAACGCCGGCGCGCTGAGCCTGTAAGGTGATATAGGCCGGATTATCCGGTTGGCTGCGGTAGTAATCCTGTTCCGAGCGGGTCTGCATGTAGCTGAGTTCGTCGTTCAGCGACGCGATCTTTGTCTCGAGCCGGATAACATCAGGATGCTCGGGTGTATATTTCTGTCTGGCCTGAGCCAGTTCAACGCGCAGGGCAGCCATCTGTTCCGCGATTGCCCCCGAGCTATCGGCCCCTCCCACTTCACGTCTGAGGACATCGACTTCGCGCTTCAGTTTCTGCACATCGGGATGATCGGCAGAATATCTTGCGCGAGCAGATGCGTATTCGGCTTCCGCCAACTGGAGCCGTTGCCCAGCACTTTGCACGGCTGGATTGCTCGGGTCGATCTGTCCAAGCTGCCCAGTCAAGTAGAACCGTTTCTCTTCCAGCGTGTTTAGCCGTGCTTCGAGATTGGAGATCTCGGACTCCTTGCGCTGCAGCATCTGCAGGTTCAGTTCTTGTATTTCTGGCAGCATACTGGCATTCTCCGTCTTGAATACTGCCAGTTTCTGTCCGAGTTCGGCCATCAGATTGCCCAGGCGCCTGGTTTCCTGCTGGAAGAAGAGCGAGGCATCTTCTGCCTGGCGGGTACGGCTTATCAAGTTCTCTTTCAGATACAAGGAAGCGATCTCATTGGCAACGCGTTGGACTTTCTGCGGATTTTCACCTCCGTAGGACAAGGAGAATGCGATCGTCGCCTCCGAGGGTCTACCGGTGCGCGGATCGAGTATTTGGGCATTCAGGATCTCCAGAGTGACATCTTCCTCCATGCGCGCGAGAATCTCTTCCGTCGTTTCCACCTTGCGCTCATCTTCATAGAGATTATGCTTTTCCACGATCTCCATCAGATTGGCTCGGGTCATCACCCGGGCCTCGATTTCCTGGATACGTTCGGCCGCATAGCTGGTCACAGTCGACATCACCAACTCTTGGGGGATATCCTGCTGCTCGATCAGGATCTTCGCACTGGACTGGTACACCGGTGGCAGCAGAAATGCGAGCGCCGCACTGATGACCAACACCGTCATTGCTATCGTCAGAATACCGATCTTACGCTTCCTGATCGCGATGAGGTAATCCTGTAATTCTTTCGTTTGTTCTTCGACCATTTCTAAACCACGTACTGATGATGAAAAAATATAGCTCTGATTAATTTAAAATGTTGATATATCGGGGAAATTATAGGTCATACCAATAAAAATCCGATTCGAATGGGGGGTGCTTTCACTGATATCGTCTTTAAATTGGCGCTGAATATAACGGTAAGAAGCGCTTGCCGTCCACTGGCGATTGATCTCATAAAAAACCTTCGGTTCAAAAAACAGTATCTCCCGGTCTGTGCTACGTGTCAGATCAGCGATGCCATCGATATCCTCATATCGGACGCCGATTGCATAGCGCCAGCGCGCTGTCATTCTCTGCGCGAGTCTGAAAATGAGCCTATCGACCTCATCCAAGCCGCCAGTGGCGTTGGGCACATTCTCCCGGCTGATTCTACCGGAAAATTCTCCGGTTTCCAGTTGTCGGGTAAATCCCGCATCCAGCACATAACCGTTGTCGCTGAAATCCTGCTCCTCGGTCAAGGTAAGCGGCTCGCCAAGAAAATCAACGGTCTGGGTAATCCGGATGGTCGAATCTGTGCGGCTGCCGCCGATGGCAAAGTCAGCCGACCACCGCTCGGTAAACTCATGTTCAATACCCACCCGTGCAATGAACAACTGGTACTCCAAGATTTCATCCTTACTCCGGTAATCGGTCGCCTGTAAAATGAAGCTGAGTTTGTCTCTTTCCGTGAGTTGATAGGCGATAGAGCCACTTCCAATATCCAACTCGTAAGGTCGAAAATCAGTACCTTCTGCATCGAGATAGTCCACATCGATATGACTGTAACTTAGCGCCAGAACTGTTCGTTCGGTCAGCAAACGCTGATACTCCGGCGTAATGCTCCACAACTCGCGATTGATGCGTTGCCCGCTAATACCGAAATCCGAGGACAGCGTGTTCAAATTGGAATCCAAATTATACTGACCGGCCAATGAGAAGACATTGCGTTGTTGAGTAAAACTACCCGATGCATCCAGGTAGATATCATTGCTGTCGAGATTAGAATCTGAATAATTGTTGCTACGCAACCTTCCATTGAGAAAGGTTTCCCAGTTGGCTTCCCTGGCAACCAGTCTTGCCTGGGGAATCACGGTCAAGCCGTAAACGCTATCATGTGGCAGAGTGGTAATAAAGATATTGTCATCGTACTCTGCACGAGCGGTCACATCCGATTCAATGGCATACTGGACTGCTTTTGCGGAGGATATATAAACGAAACATAAACAGACAGCGACTAGCAGCCTGTTGAGGGGAGTACACACCGTGGAATTCACGAGATGATCGCTTGAATGGTCTATCGACAGAGCCTATGGTACTGCGATGGTATCTCCGGCTTCCAGCAAAATGTTCATCTCGAGCTTCCTGCCGCTGATCACTTTATCGTAGTCGAACTCAAACACTTGCTTTTTGCCATCACGTCGCCGGATGATTTTGATGTCGTCAGAATCGGCATACGGCGTCAGCCCCCCCGCCAGGGAAAGGGCCTGCAGCACATCCATATAATGCGTTGCCTTAAATTCACCGGGTTGGTTGACTTTGCCGACAACATAGATCTTATTGCTGACTGCCTGTAACACGCTGACCGTAACTACCGGATTCGGTATGTAACGTTTTAACTTGCTCTTGAGTACTGCTGCCAGCTCCTGCGTTGTCAAACCGCTGGCCTGAATATCGCCGGCCAGTGGGAATGTGATGCCACCGCCTGGCTTGACCAGAATCTCCTGCTCCATACCCTCTTCCTTCCATACAGAGATTCTTAACACATCGCCTGGGCCTATCTTATACCCCGGCGATACAGCCGGCGTCGCAGGCTTATACTGCGAAGATTCAGCCGGTGTCGCAGGATCCGATGGTCCGGCATCCTTAACTGGCGCGCATGCGACAGTTAAGCACGATAATGCAAAGAAAGCAGAAATGAATACAGTTCTCAGACGAGCAAACATTGACTTGATATCCTTAAATGTGATGATTGGTATAGTGAGAATCAGGGACGCCACCGTTAACAAAGTCGGTAATTAGAAGCCACAAGTAGAGTACGCCGTACGCACCACAAACGATCAACTAAGACAAGTAGGGTGCGCCATGCGCACCTTGAATATCCATTTAATGTAGCTTCAAAGTGCAAGACGAATACTACAATAAGCAAACGCATTACACAAAAAACCAAAGAAAACACAACTATAGCTCATTTCACTATATATTTCAGCAAGATATTATATATACCTAATAAATTAAATTAAGTACAGCTTTTCATTATAGCATCATATAATCAGTTCACCCAGCTCAAAGTAAACCGCGAGCAGCAACCAGCGACAGCATCGCGATCAACGCCCCCGAAACCCGGTTCCTCATCGACTTAACTCGCTGCAAGATAAGTTCACTAGCATAAAACAATGCAATCATCTGTAGCGCCATCCAGGTCAGTTCGGAGCCTCCACGACCCTCAGAAACAATCGAGATGATCACAGCGATGATCACAACCAGGTAATCGAGCGGCGTAATCTGGAAACTGGTTTCCGAAGACATTCGCACAGCAAGAAATCCAGCAACAAGAAGCACAGCAAAAAAAACCAGAACCAAATAGTGTTGATTCGAAAGCCAGACGGGTGGGTAACTGGTTGACAGATAGACGGCGAAACCAATGGACACGAAGGCCACGAGTCTGAACAGAAACAGATTGGCCAGCGGCGGCACCAGCACTAGCATGATCAGTATAACAAGCAGTAGAACGGCAGAAACAGCAATATCCTGGGGCACTTCAACGGAAGTCAATGCTGCGCCGACTAGGAATATTGATACACCCGCCTGCAACACTTGCATAGATATTGCGAGAACCAGCTTGCCTGAGAGTATTCTGGATAGTATTTTACTCTTCTGATCAAGTAGATTATTTCGATAAAAATGAGAACCACGTCGTTCGGCGATCGTCAGCGCAGCGAACACGGCCGCAGATGCCAGCAAATACACTGCCGTTATCAGGAAGTCACTCTCATAACGAAGTAATATGGCACAGAAAACAAAAAACGCCTGTATTGAATATATTACCATCACGGACTCGTAATGATAAAAACCCAACTCGAGCAAGCGATGGTGTATGTGGTTTTTCGTCGCTCTGAACAAATTCATGCCGCCTTTGGCACGCAGGAAAAACACCGCCAGTATATCGATGATCGGCAAGCCGATCAGCAGCAGCGGTATTGCAGAGCTCATTACCGGATTGACTTCCTGCGTGAGCAGTACTACAACAACGCCCAAGGAAAAGCCGAGGACCTGACTGCCGCCATCTCCCATAAAAACCCGGGCCGGATGTGAATTGAAGCGCAAAAAACCGAAAATGCCACCGATCATGGCACAGGCGATGACCATAACGAATAGACCGTCATAGAGGTAGGCTAGATAGGCGACAGCACCAAAACTGAGCAGAGATTCACCCCCGGCAAGGCCATCCAGGCCGTCGGAGTGGTTGAGTGCATTGATCACACCAACCAATGCGATGACCGTAAATGGCTTGCCAATGCTCTCGGGCAGCGTTTCCAGTCCCATGTAGGGGAAATGTGCTACGTACAGATCACCGTAATAAACGACTACAATTACTGCAATGAACTGGCCGATAAACTTGACGTAGTGCCCCAGCTCTTTACAGTCGTCCCAGACACCAAATATGAGTAAAACCACACACCCAAAGATAAATGAATTAACAAATGGCGTGCTCGGCAACCAGATTAGCATAGCGACCAGCGCACCGATGACAATACCCACGCCACCTACTCTGGGTATCGGCACAGCATGGACCTTGCGCGGATCCGGCTTGTCCATCATTCCTAACCGAGAGGCATAACGCATCATCAGCGGAATAATCGCCATACTTATCGCCATGGAAACCATGGCGATAAGAAGAAACATGCCTAGATTGCTGGAACCCATCATTGTTAGTTTCGCTATGAAAACGTTATCTTGGTATGTACTTATCCATCAACGGCTGGACATGCCTGGCAAAGGCAATTAATCGCTGATCCGCCAGCTCATGATCCTCTCCCGGTTTTATGGGTGTAGTTAATCGCACTAGTGCACCATCAGTACGATTTCTGGTCAGAGAATCCCAGAAAAGATACCACTTAACCAGATACTCATTGGTAATTATCCTCTCCCTTTGCTGGAACCAGTAATAAACCAATTGCCTGTAGTCGCCTTTCTGGATGACAAGTCTGTTCGTAGACAATGGCTGTCCCGCCATTTGCAACTCCGGAATCGCGACAGTCTCCAAGTCCTTGATCTGCCATCCTCCACCGGGTATGCAGCCTCGCGGTGAATGTGCTGCGGAACCCGCCTGCTGATCAGCATAATAGGCGATATATAAATTTACAATATCCCCATTTCCGTTGTCGTAGTTAGACATGATATAATCATCCGCTTTGAGCGACTGAAGGATCACCGGTTCCAGTTTCTCCTTGCGGCCAGACCAGTCTCCTATTCTGTCGGGAAATTCTAAGAACTCGCTTCTAGTGAGTAGAATATCCTCTCTCTCCTGGATATACAGAGCTGCAACACTAAACAGTGCCAACGTTGCAATCAGTGCATAATGTACCGTTGTGACCTTATTCTCATGCTTGATGCAGCTTTTATCAGTCGGTCCTGGTAACTCGATGATAAATACATCACTCAGTTTTCTCTTGTTCTTGCCAACCTTTGCCAGTATCGCCATTTCAATGAATAGAATCCCCATACAGGCCATAAAAATGACCCAGCCTTCAAAATCATGGAGGAAACCTTCTGCCTGCTCGATTCCGTAATATTCGACCAAGAACACCGATCACACCAATTCTGAAGCTGTTCATCAGCACAGTAATTGGTATGCTTGACAGAAAGACAACGACCCGCTTCCATGTCTCGACGTTGTACAGGTACGCCGCTATGAAAGACAGGCTCATCAATGGGAACAGGTAGCGCAGGCCGCTGCAGGCCTCGACCACCTGGAGTTTGTACGAGCCAAGATCGATAACATTGCCTTCCAGGTAAACACTGATACCAAACCATCTGATTACAGCAACGCCTATCTCAGATGAAATTAATTGCAGTTTTCCGGACAAATTGTGATAGATGAAAAGTGGCAATGGCACCATGAAGAAAAGCAATGCAAGTGGTATTGCTACGATTCTGAATTTTCTCCACCCGAGAACACCGTAAGCGAGCGCTAGAATTGTCCAAATAAGCGCGTATTGTGCAAGCGTGGTAGAGGCCACACCAACAAAATAGATGAGACCACCGACCAACAATAATGGTATTGCCAGTAAACTCGGATCAAATCTGGCATCCATGAGTTGATCCTTGCGTTGCCAGATCAAGAATAGCGTTATAAAAGGTATGATATAACCATAACCATACTCTTCCTGACCACTCCAGCGTCGTTCCATGTCGACTATTGTATCCATAAACGGATATGCAATGAGTACGACAAAAACCACCAAAACAGCCCATAATCCCTTGGATAAATACCAGCACTCAATATTTTGCCTGTTCATAACCTATATATAGATGATTAAATGCTGTATATCACATCATATGCCTGAAGCAACTTGAGCTTTTTGTTCTCCCATGACGGCTCATTGACAAAGCAGTTTCGACCGTCCTCACCCATGGCTTTTCTTTTATCAGGATCATCCAACAAATCTATATTTTAGCTGCAAGATCTTTGATATTGTTTCTTTCAGCGTACAAAGATGCCTCCTGAGCTGAATACCTACCCTTAGTCAAGTCGTTTTGTACGATTGGTTTACCCACAGCCATGTGAGCCAGATTCTTATTCATGGCTGGTTTATCATTCATCTCGTTAGCAATATCAAGATTCACACACTTCTGCAGTATTCAGCATTTCCAACGTCTCCTGGTCCGGGACAGGACCGGTAAAAGGCACGCATTCCAAAATACACTGTTCTGTCTCAAAGTTCTTCATCTCATCGAGAGAAGCACCACCCCCAACCAATTCGAGTTGCACATCGTCACGGCCCATCCCTTGATTGTATATTGAGCCGCTTGCAACAAACGATCCAATATATGGTACGCACACCCTGCTTTCTTCGCAATCACC